>CAYJPA010000075.1:0-31110 GCA_964371945.1 uncultured Sphaerobacteraceae bacterium
CGGCCTACATCCCGACCAACGTCATCTCGATCACCGACGGCCAGATCTTCCTCGAATCCGATCTCTTCTACGCCGGCATCCGGCCGGCCGTGAACGCCGGCATCTCGGTGTCGCGCGTCGGCGGCGCGGCCCAAATCAAGGCGATGCGTCAAGTTGCCGGTCGTTTACGCCTCGACCTTGCCGCGTATCGCTCGCTGGCCGCGTTCGCGCAGTTCGGTTCGGATCTTGATCCCGCGACCAAAGCCCAGCTCGATCGCGGCGCGCGCTTGACCGAGGTTCTCAAACAAGGTCAGTACTCGCCGCTGCCGGTTCACGAAGAAGTGGCCGTGATCTGGGTTGCCACGAATGGATACCTCGATGATGTGTCCGTCGAGCAGGCACGGGAATTCGAAACCGAATTCTTGCAGAACCTGCGAACCGCGCATCCAGATTTGCTGCAGCGGATTGCGTCCGAGCAGGCACTGAGCGACGAACTGATCGCCGCATTGAAGACAGCGGCGGAGAACTTCAAGGCCGGTTCGAAGTTCGCAACGAAGGCAGTCGCGGCTGCCGCACGGTAGGAAATGATGGCGTCGGAGTTCGGTTCGCCGCTTCGCACGCCGCCGGGAGGAACGGATCGTGGCAAGTCCACGTGAAATTCGACGCCGCATACGCAGCGTTCGCAATATTTCCCAGATTACGCGTGCGATGGAGATGGTCTCCGCATCGAAGATGCGGCGTGCCCAGCAGCGCGTGCTCGCCAGCCGTCCCTATGCAGAACGGTTACAGGGCGTGATCGCCGATCTTTCGTCGATGCAGATCGGCGCGGATGAACTGGCGCGCTTCCCTCTGCTTGAGCAACGTGAGATCAAAAGCGCATCGATCATCGTCATCACGCCGGACAAGGGTCTCACCGGTTCTTTGAACTCCAACATTCTGCGTAGGGCGAGCCGCTACATCCTGAATGAAGCCGGCGTGCCTGTACGCGTGATCGCGGCGGGCAAAAAGGGCCGCGATTTTATGATTCGCGGCAAGCAAGATGTGGTTGCGGAGTTCACCGGACTCGGCGACGCCGTTTCCCTCGACGACCTCCGTCCGATCGTGCAGATCGCGATCGAGGATTTCATTGCCGGCCGAACAGACGCGGTTTACGTCGTCTTTGCAAAATATGTCAACACGCTGAGCCAGGTGCCCGAGGTCAAGCAGATTCTGCCGATCATACGCCCCGAGGGAGCCGGCACGTATACAGACTACATATTCGAACCGAGCCCGGAAGCGGTGCTCGAGGACTTGCTCCCACGCTTCGTCGAGATTCAACTCTATCAATCTGTGCTCGAGGCGATCGCGTCAGAGCACTCGGCCCGCATGGTCGCGATGCGCAACGCATCCCAAAACGCAAAGGATCTCGTCAACGATTTGACCCTGACCTACAACAAGGCACGCCAGACGCAGATCACGCGCGAAGTTTCGGAGATCGCCGCCGGTGCGGAAGCACTCGGCAAGTAAGCAGCCGTGAGCTTCTAGCCTCTAGCCGCTAGAAGACCAGTGAATGTAGAACGAGTTGTCGTCGTTTCGACAGATGTCGCTAGAGGCTAGCGGCTAGAACCTAGAGGCTAAAGATGGTTGCCACAGCAACGGGAACAGCAGTCGGCAAGATCGTTCAGGTCATGGGCGCGGTGGTCGACATTTCATTCCCGCCCGATCGACTTCCCGAGATCTACAACGCGCTCGAAGTGACCTTCGACGATGGACGGACCCTGATCCTCGAAACGCAGCAGCACCTCGGCAACGACTGGGTGCGTGCGGTCGCGATGAGCTCCACCGACGGCCTGCGCCGCGGAATGGATGTTCGCGACATCGGCACAGCAATCGCGGTCCCTGTCGGACCCGAAACGCTGGGACGGATTCTGAACGTGGTTGGCGAGCCGATCGACGAGCGCGGACCTGTTGGCGCCAAGGCAACCGCCCCGATTCACCGCATTGCCCCTCGTTTCGACGAGCAGTCGACCCAGGTGGAAGTCTTCGAAACCGGCATCAAGGTCATCGACCTGATCGCCCCCTTCACAAAGGGCGGCAAGACCGGCGTCTTCGGTGGCGCCGGCGTTGGCAAGACGGTCATCATCACCGAACTGATTCGCAACATCGCCGCGGTTCACGCCGGGTACTCCGTTTTCTGCGGCGTGGGCGAGCGAACCCGCGAGGGTACCGCGCTCTACAAGGAAATGACCGATTCCGGCGTTATCGACAAGACGGTCATGGTCTTCGGCCAGATGAACGAGCCGCCGGGAGCGCGCCTCCGCGTTGGGCTGACGGGCCTGACCATGGCGGAGTTCTTCCGCGACGAGGGTCGCGACGTTCTCCTCTTCATCGACAACATCTTCCGCTTCGTGCAAGCGGGCTCCGAGGTTTCAGCGCTTCTCGGCCGCATGCCGAGCGCGGTCGGTTACCAGCCGACGCTGGCGACCGAAATGGGCGCGCTCCAGGAGCGAATTACCTCGACCAAGACCGGTTCGATCACCTCCGTGCAGGCGATTTACGTGCCCGCCGACGACTACACCGACCCGGCGCCCGCGACGACCTTCGCCCACATCGACGCGACCGTTTCGCTCGAGCGCAGTATCTCAGAGCGCGGCATCTACCCGGCCGTGGATCCCCTCGCGTCGACCTCCAGAATTCTCGATCCGCTCGTCGTCGGCCAGGAGCATTACAACGTTGCCCGCGAGGTGCAGCGGGTTCTGCAGCGTTATCGCGACTTGCAGGACATCATAGCGATTCTCGGCATCGAAGAGTTGAGTCCAGACGACCGCCAAACGGTCGACCGCGCGCGCCGGATCGAGCGCTTCTTCTCGCAGCCGTTCTTCACCGCGGAGCAGTTCACTGGCACGCCCGGCCAGTATGTGCCGCTCGAAGATACGGTGCGTGGTTTCAAGGAAATACTCGAGGGCAAGCATGACAACCTGCCTGAAGGCGCGTTCATGTACAAGGGCGGAATCGAAATGGTGGTCGCCGCGGCGTCCGGTCAGGCCGGGTAATCAACGCGAGGCGCCGGATGCGGCCGCCGCACCCATTCAAGCGGACCGCGGCCGTATCGCGATAAGAGGGGGCCACGATGGCAAAGCTCACAGTTGAGATCGTGACCGGCGAGCGGCTCGTATTCACGGAAACCGGCGTCGACATGGTGATCGCGCCAGGCTCCGACGGCACACTCGGGATTCTTCCGCACCATGCGCCGCTGATCACGACATTGGCCCAAGGCGAGCTGCGCGTGAAGAAGGGCGACACCGAGCAATCGCTCGTTGTCTTCGGCGGGTTCATGGAGGTCACACCGAGCAAGGTGATCGTCCTGGCCGACTCCGCGGAGCGGGCCGAGGAGATCGATGTCGCTCGAGCCGAGGCCGCGCGTCGTCGCGCCGAAGAAACGATCGCCGCACGTGCCGGCGAGTTGGACCTGGCCAAGGCAGAGCTTTCGCTTCGACGAGCAGCGATTAGGCTCCAGGTTGGGCAACGGCGGCGATCACGCCGAGGCGGACCAGGACTGGGCACCGGTGCGGATAACGAGCTATAGTCTGGGGAGCCCGTCACGACTGTTTCCCGTTGGTATCGTCCCGCAAACTGGGGAGCAGTGCATCTTGCACGGGTGACGTTAGGCGAGCTTCGACGACCCGGAGTTGTCAATGGTGTCGAGTGTCGAATCGACCACGATGTTACCCCCCGTCTTGGACCGGCCGCTTGGTCGATTGCTCGAGATCGACGGTGGTCGCCCACTCCGGGGTGAGGTGACGATTGGCGGCGCGAAAAACGCCGCCTTGCCAATTCTCGCGGCGACCCTGCTGACTGCCGAAGAATGCATCATTAACAATGTCCCTGACCTCTCAGATGTCCGCACGATGATTGAGCTTATTCGCTCGCTTGGAGCGGAGATCAGTTTCGACGAAAAGCGGCATCGCGTTCGTGTTCATGCGTCCACCATCTCATCCACGGCCCCAAGTCCCGGTCTCGTCGGATCCATGCGGGCGTCGTTCTTGATTGCCGGTCCCTTGCTCGGGCGGGTTGGTGAAGTCACCGTTTCCACGCCGGGTGGCTGTCAGCTTGGGGCCCGCCCAGTCGATGTCGATGTTCGCGGCTTCCGCAAGATGAATGCGGAAGTCGAGGCATCGGATCAAACCATCATTGCCAAAGCCGCGCGTTTGACCGGCACCCGCATTTATATGGACTACCCCAGTCACACTGGAACCGAAAACTTGCTCATGGCGGCCGTGCTCGCGTACGGCGAGACAACGATCGTCAACGCCTCGTGTGAGCCCGAGATCATCGCGCTCGGTTCGATGTTGACCCGAATGGGCGCCAGGATTTCGGGCCTCGGATCACCAATGATCGTGATCGAGGGAGTCGACCGGCTTCGTGGCGCGTCTGAGACAGTGCTGCCGGATAGGCTCGAAGCGGGTTGCTACGCGATCGGTTCCGTGATCACCAACGGCGAAGTCACGCTGCGCCGGGTCCGCCAGCACGACATGATTCCGTTGACCGAGAAGCTGGTCGAAGCCGGCGCTCAGATTTGGTATAGCGAAGACAACATGCTCGTCCGCGCCAAAGGACGGCTGACTGCAGTCGAGCTCCAGACCCTGCCGTTTCCCGGCTTCCCGACCGACTTGCAAGCACCGTTCGCGGTATTGATGACACAGGCAAATGGGGTCTCGCGCATTCACGAGCGTGTCTTCGAGGACCGCCTGCGCTATACGGATCAATTAGTTGCCATGGGTGCGCGCGTTCATGTCGACAAATATGCCGCTGACAAATATGGAACCAGGGCTGAGATCATCGGCCCGACTAAACTCGTCGGCGCCCACGTTCGTGCGTTGGATATTCGAGCGGGAGCGGGTATGGTTCTTGCCGGCCTCGTGGCAGAAGGCAAGACCGCAATCTCTGATGTTCACCATATTGATCGCGGTTACGAGGGTCTCGTGCGCAAGTTGCGCGAGTTGGGCGCTCAGATCACTGAAACGAAGAGCGCACCACGACGTGCGGTTTGAGAGCCTAGAACCGCAATGCAGCCTTTCGAAGCATCAACCGCCCTTCCCATCCATCATCGGCAGGGCGCCGTAGGTCAGGAGACAATCGTGCCCTCACGGATCCTCATCGTCGACGACGAACCAGCCGTGGCCGACCTGATCGAAGCAGTTTTGGTTGGCGAGGGTTACACCGTGGCAATCGCCCGCGACGGCGCTCAAGGGTTGCTCCTTGCACGCGATTGGCGGCCCGATCTCATTCTCATGGATGTGATGCTTCCCGGTGTCGACGGCGGCACCGCCATTCGGCGGCTCAAGAGCGATCCTGAGACCGCGGAGATCCCGATCGTCGCGATGTCCGCCGGCCGCACAATTCGCCGCCAGTCCGATGAGCTCTCGGAGGCGGACGCGGCATTGGCAAAGCCATTCGATATCGACGCCTTGCTCGCGCAGGTCGAGTTCCACCTCTCCCGCCGCCGGCCCGACAGCGGTACTTGACGCGGGTATTGTGTCCAACCTTCATCTTGACCAGGAAGAGCATCCACGGGTCACGGTGGTCGTGCCCACCTTTAATGAGCGTGAAAATTTACAGGCGCTTATCCCCCGCATCCTCGAGCTCGGGTCGAACTTCTCAATCGTCGTGGTGGACGACAATTCGCCGGATGGAACCGGCCATGTGGCGGACACGTTTGCGCTGCAGCATCCGGGCCGTGTTCAAGTCATTCACCGCACAAGCAAGCAAGGAATCGGGCGCGCATATGTGGCGGGCTTTGGGCACGCCCTGTCCGGAAACGCAGAGCTCATAGCTCAAATGGACGCTGACTTGTCGCACGATCCAAACGACCTGGGGCGAATGGTCGCGTCGATTGGCGATGCCGAACTGGTTCTTGGTTCTCGCTATGTACCCACTGGCACAACACTCGGGTGGCCCGCCCATCGCAGGCTGATCTCCCGGTTCGGCGGGATCTACGCCCGCCTTGTGTTAGGCGTACCGATCGCGGATCTCACTGGAGGTTTCAAGATATATCGCCGGCGGACCCTGGAGAATCTTGGACTCGATCTGATTCATTCGGATGGCTACGTCTTTCAAATCGAAACGACCTACCGCGCGTTAAGGCGCGGTAATAAGGTCGTTGAAATGCCGATCACCTTCAGCGATCGCGTCGCCGGAAAGTCCAAGCTCTCGCGCTTCATCGTGCTCGAAGCGATCGTGGTTGTTTGGCGATTGAGGTTCGATCGATCTATCAGGCGGTGACCGCGAGGCGTTGTACGGATGAATGGACATTCGATACGATGCGGGGAGTTGTTGGATGAGTCAACGCCGGCCGGTCGATTCGATGACGCTCGCCGAGGCCCGCTATCTTTCCCTTCGCGCCCAGCATCTCGAACATGGAGAACGGCGACCGCGACGCAAACCCGCAAAATCCAAGCTGCTCGAAGTCATCCACGACGCCGGCTGCCTTCAACTGGATTCGATCAGTGTTGTTTCTCGCGCTCACGAAACGTCGATGTGGAGCCGGGTTGGGAACTTCAACACGGCGGATCTCAACGCACTCCATCATCCAGACATCGAGCTCATCGAGTACTGGGCGCATGCGGCTTCGTTGCTGCCCGTCGCGTTTTTCCCCTACTTCAGGCGTCAAATGGACAAATATGCCCACCCGGTCGAGAACGGTTGGGGACGATGGGGAATCGAGAATCAGTCAATCACAACTGAGGTTCTGGCAACGATCGAAAAACTCGGCCCAGTTTCCACGCGCGCATTCGAGCGCCCGGAAGAGCACGAGCGAACGCCCTGGGCTTGGTTCGGCGGAAAGCCGGCGAAACAAGCTCTCGACTACCTGTGGACGATCGGGGAGCTTGTCGTCCACCGGCGTGTGGGATTCGAGCGCGTCTATGAATTAACGGATCGGGCGTTCCCCGGCATCAGGAACAATCCGCTTCCGGACGTCGAAGAAGAGGCGCGCTTTTTTACGGAGCGAGCGCTTCGAGCGATCGGGATCGGAACGGCGGCTTGGATCGCAGACTACTTCCGCGCGGGCACCAGCCGGTATGTGACAGTGGCAGGCGCGACCAGTTGTCTCGAATCACTTGAACGTGAAGGACGAGCAATTCGGGTCGCTTTGGACGGACAAAAGGGCGATGCTTGGCTCGATGCCGCATTCGTGCCGGCGCTTGCGTCATTCCGATCCGGCAGCGTCCGTCCGACCACTAACACGCTGCTCTCACCCTTCGACAATTTGATGTGGCGACGGGATCGAGCGCTGGCATTATTTGGAATGGATTATCGGCTTGAAAGCTATACGCCCGAACCGAAGCGGATTTACGGCTATTACTCATTGCCGATTTTGATCGCGGGCAAGCTTGTCGGTCGTCTCGATCCGCGCTACCGGCGTAAGGAACGGTTGCTCTCAGTGCAAGCCCTCCATCTCGAAGCGGGCGTTCGCCCGACGGCCGGTCTGGCAAAGGCGACCGCCAACGTTCTGCGTGCCTTCACGGACTTCCTCGGCGGCGGCAGAATAGAAGTACTGGCGGCCTATCCAGAGCCGTTTCTGCCGATGCTCCAGCGCAACCTGATGTGAATCCGAATCGATCAGTGTACGACCATACTGTATCTCTGCTCCGAGGCAATGTGATCAGCGTGCAATACTGAATGCAATAAGTAGGCGCTGTTCGGTTTGCGAATTTAGGTTGCTCCAACTGTTGACCAACCTTTTCCCATCTTAGGTCGCGTTGCCGCCTTGCTTGACTCCAGATTTAGCTGCCTCGTATCATGGAGCGATGAACGACCGTGGGGAGCGCTTTCTTGTCGCTTTGCACAATGATGTGCCATTCCAAGAGAGCCCACGCTCGTGTCACCTTAACAATTGACGGCCCCCCGGCTCGGGGAAGCAATAAGGTAGGAGCAACTTCATGGATGGGGTAGTGCCCTTCATCCTGGAAGCCGTGCTCATCGCTGCTGTTTCCATTCTGGGAACATTCGTGTACCTGGAAAAGCGTGAGAAGTCACGATTTCGCCTCTCCCAGGAGAAGGCAACCGAAATCTTGACAGAAGCGGAACAGCAAAAGCGTGACGCGGCTCTCTCGGCGAAGGACGAGGCGATCAAACTCCGAAACGAGCTAGATCGCGAAATGATGCAACGGCGCAAAGAGATCGAACGTTTCGAGCGCCGCATCGAACAAAAAGAGGAGACGATCGACCGTAAGATCGCCTCGCTCGAAGAACGAGAAATCAGTGTTCGCAAGAAAGAACAATCCACCAACAGCCAGCGCGAGTCCTGGGAACAGGAAAAAGCACGGCAGCAGGCGGAGCTCGATCAGTCTCGCGAACGGCGCGTGCAGGAGCTCGAGCGTGTATCCGGCCTGACGGCGGAAGAAGCTCGACAGGAGCTCGTGGCGGAGGTCGAGGCGGAAGCTCGCCAGCTCGCTGCCCGGCGCCTGCATGAACTGGACCTGGAAATCCACGAGGAAGCGGATCGCAGATCCCGCAAGATTCTTGCAACAACGATTCAGCGCATCGCAACCGACTACGTCGCGGAATCGACCGTGTCAGTTGTGCCGTTGCCCAGCGATGAGATGAAGGGACGAATCATCGGCCGGGAGGGTCGAAATATTCGCGCGCTCGAGCAGGCAACCGGCGTCGACTTGATTGTCGACGATACACCCGAAGTGATCACAATCTCGGGGTTCGACCCGATGCGTCGCGAGCTCGCGCGCAGGGCGCTCCAGAAACTCCTTCAGGACGGCCGGATCCATCCGACCCGGATTGAAGAAGTCGTCGCCAAAACGCAACAGGAACTGGATCAGACCATCCGCGAAGAGGGCGAAAAGGTCGCATACGAGGCCAATGTTGTCGGACTTCATCCGGACCTGATCAAACTTCTGGGACGTCTCAAGTTCCGCACAAGCTACGGCCAGAATGTTTTGCATCATTCCCTGGAGGTCTCGTTGATCGCGTCCGCGTTGGCGGCCGAGATCGGCGCGGACGTCAGCATCTGCAAGACAGCCGGTCTGCTCCATGACATCGGAAAGGCGGTCGACCGCGAGGTCGATGGGCCGCACGCATTGATTGGAGCGGATATCGCCCGCCGGCTCGGACGGTCGGCCAAAATCGTCCATGCGATCGCCGCTCACCACGGTGAAGAAGAACCGCAGACGATCGAAGCCTTCATCGTCGCGACATCGGATGCGATCAGCGGCGCCCGTCCAGGCGCCCGCAGGGAAATGGTCGAAAACTACATCAAACGGCTCGAGGCGCTCGAGGGAGTGGCAAATTCCTTCGACGGCGTCGAGAAATCGTTCGCTATTCAGGCGGGGCGCGAGGTTCGTATCCTTGTTTCGCCGGCGCAGATCGACGATCTAGCTGCCAATCGTTTGGCGCGCGATGTCGTCAAGAAAATTGAGGAGAGCCTGGAGTATCCGGGCCAGATCAAAGTCACGGTCATCCGAGAAACCCGATCCGTGGACTACGCTCGCTAAGTACCAAAATGACACAGTCCAGGATTCGTTCATGGATTGTTAATATCTTCATCAACAAAAGGGCGGGAGCAGCAGAAGCGCTGTTCCCGCCTTTTTTGTGTGAATGTGACATTCGAATGAATCAAAACGAGCAATAGTGCGCAACTTTGTCGTAGAATGCTCCAACGTGGGGACGGCGCGAGATACACATGGTCTGCTCAGCCCTAATTGGACGAGCTAACCATCGGTGCGCGCTGAAGTAAACCGTGCTGTCCGTGCGAACCGAGCGCCCGATCGTGGCTCTCAACGGAGCGGGCCACCGAAGTCTGTTCGTTGTTCGTTTTCGTGTTTCCTTGCATGCTGAAGTGGTCCAGACCGCAACGGCTCAGGGTTGTCGATCGGCAGTATTAGGCGACTGTTGTCTGTAAACAGCGTCCAGCGGGAGTCCTCGTCATGAATCGCTTCTTCAGCAAACTCGATCTCCGCGACATCAAAATCGATCCTCAAGGCTCACACTTCCCCCCTGACGCGGATGCCTATCAGGGCGACGAAGAACTCGACCCAGCCGCAACGCCGTCACCCATCGCCGCACTGCAAGATGTTATTGAGCCCCCTGTGATTCCAACTTGGTCAAACGCTCCCGTGGTGGACACCCCATTCGAGAGCGGAACGGTCATTGCGACGCCTGATGAGCCTGAGCGATTCGAGAGCGAGGTTGCTCGCTATGGCGAAGTGCTCAAAGTCTCGGCACGGTCACGTCCGAGTGCGGTTGCGGGCGCCATCGCCGGTGTCGTCCGTGAAAGCGGTCGAGCCGAAGTTCAGGCGATCGGCGCCGGCGCCACCAACCAGGCCGTGAAAGCCGTCGCCATCGCGCGAGACTATCTCCGGGAGACCGGGATTGAGGCCGTTTGCCTCCCTGCCTTCATTGATGTCACCATCGACAACGAAGATCGAACCGCGATAAGGCTCGTGGTCGAGCCGCGCTGAGCTCGAACGTGATCGAACCAGCCGTGATAAACGGCCGTGGCCATTCGGTCGATCTCCATACGCACAGCACATTCTCTGATGGACTACTCTCGCCCACGAAATTGGTCTCAGAGGCTGCTTCTCACGGAATCAATGTCCTTGCGCTGACGGATCACGACACGCTCGAGGGATTGCCCGAGGCAATCGAAGCGAGCCGGGTCGCCAGAATCGAGTTGATTCCCGGCGTCGAGCTCAGCGCCGAATCCGGAGCACATGAAGTCCACATCCTCGGCTATTTCGTGGATTCGAAAGACCCGATTCTGGATGAGTCGCTCGCGGAGAACGCCGGGGAGAGAATCGTTCGAACCAGGCGCATCATCGAGATACTCGAATCCCTGGGGCTGCCGGTGTCGTTTGAAAGAGTCGAAGCGCTCGCGGGAGAAGGCACGATCGGTCGTCCACACGTTGCCCGTGCAATGATCGAGAATGGGTATGTCAGATCGGTCTCTCAAGCTTTTGAGCTCTATCTCGGAATAGGTCGCCCAGCGTTCGTACCTCGCGCCCGCTCGAAACCTGACGATGCGGTTCGCTTGATCCGTCGAGCCGGCGCTGTTCCTGTGCTCGCCCATCCGCTGAGCGCCGGCAATGTCGAGGCCACGCTACAATTGCTTGTTCCTGCCGGGCTTTTAGGGATCGAGGTCTACTACGGCGAATACCCGGCGCGAACCCACGCGCAACTGAAGGAGATTGCCGGCTCGTGGGGGCTCGTTGCGACGGGCGGAAGCGACTATCACGGCCCCGGCTACAAAGAGGGACGGGATATTGGAACAGCGCCGGTGCCCGTGTGCTCAGTCGATGAGCTAAAGCGAGTCTGGCGTTCTTCCCTGGATCACTCCTCCTTTTCAAATTAAGCAACTACGAGTCCGAGGATGGCAGTGGTAGACTCGATGGAATGAGAATTGACCTTCCGGAGCCGTAAGGTTGAGCTGAACCTCATTGTTTTTCCGTGAGTCTACTGGAAAATGGTCGTGGAATCGCCATATGACTGGATTTCGCCTTCCTCTACGCCTTTTGGGGCTACTAATCGGGCTCATTGTCGGTCTGACGCTCGGCAATATTCTTTCTGTTTTCGAAGGATCGAACAACACAACAGCAGCTCTGGTCACGATCGGATTTGCGATCGGTGGAATCGGCTATATCCTGGGACCGCATCTGAGCTGGGCGATTTTCCGAAAGGCTCGGAAAGCTGTCACCGAGGCTTCCACGCTCGACATCGTCGCGATCGCCGCCGGCCTCCTCTTCGGCGCGGTGATATCAGCCGCACTCGCCCTCCCGATGTCGTTTCTGCCAGATCCGGCCGGAACCTTTCTCCCCATCATCATCGCGATCATGTGCTGTGGCTCTTCCGTGGCTGTCGTGTTGATACGTAAGCGTGACCTGATTGCTCCGTGGTTCAAAACCAAAGGCGTCAAGCAAACGTCTCCCGTTGTCGCCGCCGCGGCCAAACCGCCGCGAGGACTGCTGCTCGATACGAACATCATCATCGACGGCCGGATCATGGATGTGATCGACACGGGCTTCCTGGACACGACCCTTATCGTTCCGCGCTTTGTGCTTGACGAGGTGCGGCATATCGCGGACTCTGACGATCCTGTGCGTCGCATCCGTGGACGTCGCGGATTGGAAACGCTTAGCCGCCTGCGAACCGACAGGCCGGACAAGGTCCAGATCGTCGATGATCTCATCCCGGAAGAGCGTGAGGTCGACGCCAAACTCGTCAGACTGGCGAAGATGCGCGGTTGCCGCATCTTGACCAACGACTTCAATCTGAACCGCGTCGCCCAGTTGCAGGATGTCGTCGTCCTTAATCTCAACGAATTGACCAACGCGCTTCGTCCAATGGTCGTGCCGGGTGAGGAGATCTCGCTCAATGTGGTCCAGGAGGGCCGTGAAGCGGGTCAGGGCGTCGGATTCCTTGACGATGGCACAATGGTCGTCGTCGATGGCGGGCGGCCGCTCGTCGGTCAGCAGACCGCGGTGACCGTGACCCGCTTGCTCCAAACTGGGACCGGCCGCATGGTGTTCGCGACGCCGAAGCATGCGGCCGGATCATAGCGGTCCCGCCACCGCGATCATCGTCGCGGCGGGCCGTGGCGCCCGCTTCGGAGCACCCGACAAGGTCCTGCTTCCGCTCGCGGGGCGGCCGCTCCTGAGTTATTCCGTCGAAGCAGCCGAAGCTGCGACAGCAATCGAAGAGATCATCATCGTGGCGGGCCTCCACACGAAAGCAATGATGGAACAGATCGTCGCCGAATCCGATTGGACCAAGGTGCGTCACATCGCATTAGGAGGCGACCGACGCCAGGATTCGGTCGAAGCCGGGCTGCGGTTGGTGTCGCCTGCGCATCCCGTCGTGGCCGTGCACGACGCTGCCCGGCCGTTTGTCACAGCGGAGCTGTTTGACGACTGCCTCTCGGCCGCCGATCGAACAGGCGCGGCGATCGCGGCTGTGCCTGTGGTCGATACTCTAAAACGGGTTCAGGCCGGATTCATCATCGAGACCATTCCGCGCGACAACATCTGGGCAGCGCAAACGCCGCAGGCGTTCCTAACATCGTTGTTACGCACCTCGTTTGCGTTTGCTCATGCTCATGGTATCGAGGTTACAGATGAAGCACGGCTCTTTGAGATCCAGGGGTTGCCTGTTGAGATTATCTCGGGCTCCCATCGCAATCTCAAAATCACTCGGCCTGAGGATTTTGTGACCGCGGAAGCGATCCTCCAAGCGTCGAGAATCGAGCAAGCTCCATGATCAGAACCGGAATCGGATACGACGCTCATCGTTTCGTCGAAGGCCGAAGGCTCGTGCTCGGAGGCGTTGAGATACCCCATTTGTTCGGATTGCTTGGTCATTCGGACGCGGACGTCGTACTGCATGCGATCGCGGATGCGATTCTCGGCGCGGCGGCGCTCGGCGACATCGGGCAACATTTTCCGCCCACGGACCCTGCATTCTGTGACGCGGACAGTCTTGGGCTCCTCGAAGAAGTGGTGCGAATGGTTCGGACGGCAGGTTTTCGGATCGCAAACGTCGATGCCACCGTTATCGCCGAAGCGCCACGAATCATGCCGTTTGCCAACGCGATGCGGTCCCGGATCGCGGCGGCACTTGCGATCGATCACAACGATGTCAGCATCAAGGCGACGACCAATGAAGGCATGGGGTTCATAGGGCGAAGCGAGGGCATCGCGGCGCTCGCGATCGCGACACTCTTGACGGAAAGCTGACGATGCGCGTGCTGGCACAACGAGTGACAAAGGCAAGCGTGACTGTCGATGGCGAGATCATCGGGCAGATCGGTCGCGGTTTTCTGCTCCTGGTTGGAGTCACGCGGTGCGATACGGATGCCGATTGCACGTTTCTCGCCAACAAGATCGCCAATCTACGCGTATTCGATGATGCCGACGGGCAGCTGAATCGCTCGATGCTCGACCTTGCCGCCGGCGATCCTCGATCGGTCGGCGCGCTCGTCGTCTCCCAGTTCACGCTGTACGCCGATGCTCGCAAAGGCAGGCGCCCGAGCTTCGTCCGCGCGGCCGCGCCCGAACAAGCGGCTCCCCTCGTCGACCTGCTTTCGACCACCTTATCGGAGCTCGGCTTGACTGTTGCGCGGGGTCGCTTCGGCGCCGAGATGTCGGTCGATCTGACAAACGACGGACCGGTCACGATCTGGCTCGATACCGCGGAGCTCAGAGGATAACCGGAGTCATTTCCTGTGCCTTCAGGACTTTTCGGTTGCAGTCCTGCACAAACCTGCTCGATATACTCGACTCAGTCTGATCGCGCGATCTCGCTGGCATTCCCAGCGTCGATTGCGTCGAACGGCCGCACCGCGACGCCGAAGGTAGACCCGCATTTATAACGTGCGACCGTCAGAAGCCACACCGGCGCTCCGCGAACCGAGCTGGAATAACCAAGGGGGCTGAGCGTGGTCTACTGCGAGCAATGCGGCGCCGCGAACGATATGTTGAACGTCGAATGCCATCGATGCGGGCACGCGCTTACCCACTCTGAAGAACCGGCGCCCGGTGAAACCAGTGGTCGATTCGAGTTTGCCGGTGCCAAGCCCGCCGCGGAACCGGCGTCAGCCAACGCGGTTACAGATCTTGGATCCGGGCTGGAACTGCCCGGGTGGCTGCGGCGCGCCGCCGCGTCAACTCCCCAGATCGCCGAACCGTCCTCCCTCGACACCGCTCCGCAATTGCCGCGTGGGTTCGCCGTGGCGCAACCGGACTCCAGGCAACCTCGCGGCGAGTCTGCGCACAGCGCTCAGAACAATCACGAGGCCGTCGGTCCCGGACGGCACGCAAGCGTCGAACCGCCGCGGCCGTCCATTGCATCTCCGATTCGAAATCACTCGCAATCGATGCCGGAATGGCTGAAAACCGGCCAGTCGCCTGTGCCGGCGACCCCTCAATCGGATATCACCGATACCTCGAGTTTCATCTCAGAAGGCGATCTGCCGGAGTGGATTCAACAGATTGCAGCGGCCGATGCCCTGAAGCAAGCCGACGAAGAGCGTCTCGCCGCGGCCGTCGCGGAGACAGCTTCGATCGCGGAGCCACTGACTCCGCGCAGGATAACGTTGCCAGGCGAGGCGAGCGCACGCGCCGCCTCCAATCCTTGGCTCAGCCGTAGAGAAAAGAATGGCGCGAGCACTTCCTGGTCCGGTGTCAACGAGCCAACCCGATCTCCTGCCTCTGACGAGGAACCTATCGAACCACCCATCGTTCAACAGGTCGCGGTGGACGTGGATCGGGCGAAAGAACCTCGGCGACGACGATTCGGCAGTCCGACGCTTTCTCTTCCCGCCATGACAAAACCCAAAATTCCGATGCCCGCTTTCACGAAACCCTCGTTATCGAAGAGCACTGAGGGCGAGCGGCCGGCGTCAGACTCCAAGCAGATCGTGCGCTATGCGCTGATCGCCGCGATCGCGGTTCTTCTGATTGTCGTTTTGCTCAGCTTGGTGCTCTAGCCCGACGGATTACTCGCTGGCTTGAACTTCGCGCTCGCAACTGAGCGCATTGCTGGAGATCGATATGGTTGACATCGAAGAATCGCCGATCGGGTCAGTTGTGGTCGCGGACTTCGGACGCGGTGTTTCGCGGGCATATCTCCTGGAAGAGATCGCGGGGGCGTTTCGGTTCGTCGCCAAGGCCGAGGGCCGAACGACGACGGACCTTCCCCACGAAGACCTGACAATCGGCTGGCGTCATCTTCTGCGCCAACTCGAATGGCTGACCGGACGTGGACTGACGACGCGGGACCGGCTGACCATGCCGCAGATCAATAATGGCGACGGTGTCGACGCGTTACTCGTTTGCTCGAGTCTTGCCGAGCCGGTTCGCGTCGCTGTGCTCGAGGCGGGCACAAGCCAGATCTCCATACCGCTGATCGAGGGTCTGAAACGGTCCAACACCCGCGTGTTTCATGTCGCGGCGCCGTCGAGTCGCAAAGACGGCGGTTGGGCAGCCTCCCAGATGGAAGCGCTGCGAACGTTCATGCCCGAAATGGCGATCCTGATCGTCGGCGCAAACAGTTCAGACGCGCTGCCGCGGGTGCACCAGGTCGCCAAGGGCGTCAGCCTGATTGGCAGCCTGCAACGCGCCGTGGTGATCGCGGATGGTCCGGCACAGGAGCAATCTGTCGCCATGTTCGCGGGCCGGACGAAGGTCCGCGGTGTTTCCCCCGAGGTCCGGACTCCGCAAGACATCGCGGGTGAAATCGAACGAGAGCTCAGCGACGCATTCCGCGCGCGGCTAAATACGCCCGATTTTGCGGAAGTCGCAAAGGAGGCGACACAAGGTGTCATTTCGAGAGCACATGCGGTCGATTTGGTCAATCGATTCATTGCCCGCGCCTTTGGTCGCCGGGTGCTGACAATCGGGATCGACGATGGCATGCATGTCCACTGGGCAAACGGCGATCAGGGCACGATGGCCACCGCCCCGCATGTCGACTTGACCGGTTCCATCGCGGGTCTCTCCGCGAGAGAAGTCGCCGATGCGATCGTCTGGCTGCCGTTTGAGGCGACCGAGGACGAGCTTATTACCTGGGTACTGAACCGCTCGATCCGGCCCTGGACACTCCCCGAATCTCCGCGAGACAAGGCCATCGAGCAGGCGCTCACGCGACAGATCGTTCGCCGCGGTCTCGCGGAGATCTCTCGCTCGCAGCCAATGGCGCTAAACGGAGTCGATCTCGTGATTGGCGGACCGCTCTTCGCCCGCTGGGATCAACCCGGGGCGGCCGCGCTCGCGCTACTGGATAGTATTGACATCGTGCCGAACGATGGCGTTCTCGATCTCGCGATCGATCAGGACGGACTCATGGCTGTTGCCGGCACAATTGGCGCCGTCGGGCCGGCACTGGCGTCCAGCGTGTTCGAGTTCGACACGTTGATCCATCTCGGCAGCGCGGTGATCATCGGAGGCTCGAACCACGAAGGCGAACTTGCCTGCCGCGGCGAGATCCACTACGAATCCGGCGAGATGGCGCAGTTTCAGGTGCTGACCGGGAGTCTCGAGGTTCTTCCATTGCGAGCCGGCGAAACCGCGACTCTCGTCTTGAGACCGGAGCGCAAGTATTCGGTCGGCGGGCATCCGACCGGCAAAACGGTGACCCTGTCCGACGAGCGGAAGATCATCGGCGGCAGTGTCGGCGTCATCATCGACGCCCGCAGCCGGTCTCTCAGTGTTCCTTCCCAAGGACGACATATCAAGGCAAAGCAATGGCTGGATGCCGTAACCGGCGCCAAGTCCCCCGCCGTCCGACGGTTTTCGTAGCCCGCGGCGCCACATGGCCACCAATCTGACTGGAGACTCGCGATGAATGTCAACTTTCCGAACCGGGAACCGATCATCGTGCGCGACCGCGAAATCCAGATGGTCAGACGGCTGCCGGGCGGCGGCGACGTCAAGCTTCGAGCCGGGGAGCGCATTACCGCTGATCATGTGCTCGCGCGAACCGATCCGCGTGCAAGCGCGATCACGATCTCGGTCGCCGATCAACTCGGTATACCCCCGCGGGAGATTAGCAAGTTTCTGATGAAGCCGGTTGGTTCCCGGTTCGGGGCTGGTGAAGCGATCGCTCGCAACCGAAAAGGGTTGCGCACCGTCGTTGTGGCGGCGCCACAAGCCGGCACATTAATCTCGGTCGACACCGATACAGGCTCCGCACTGATCGCACCAGGTGCGGGCGGCGAATTCAAGTCGATGATTGACGGCGATATCGAGTTCGTCGACGGTAAGCAATCGGTCTCGATTCGGACCGTCGGCTCACGACTTTTCGGCATCATCGGTATCGGAGCCCCTGCCGCGGGCGAGCTCGCCGTTTTAGCGACATCGCCGGGCGAAGAATTACAGGCGTCGAAGGTTACTCCCGAGCTCAAGGGAAAAATCGTGGTCGGAGGCGGTTGGGCGTCCGCGGCGGCAATCAAGAAGCTGGTCGAAGTCGGAGCCGTCGGTTTGATCACAGGCGGCCTTGTCGATCGCGACGTTATCGCGAGTCTGGGCATCTCGGCCGAGGATCGTCTATCACCTTGGCGGCTGAAGCCGAGTGAACAGTCGATCGGAGACGAGCTTCTATCTGGAATCGCGATGATGGCAACCGAGGGTTATGGACAGATAGCGATCAATCCGCACATCTTTGCATTCTTGCAGGAGTTCGACGGCTTAACTGGCGTGCTCTTCACGTCGACTCGGGTGGTTGGGTATCTCGCCAGGCCACAGCTCATTTTCGTCAACAGCGAATTGCTGGATGACGACGCTCCGACGGGCACAGCCGCGCTCGCTCCAGGCAGTCTGGCGCGGCTGATCGATCAAAACTCGCTTGGGCAGAGTGTCGAAATTGCGAGCGGACCAAAGCGGTCCCGCCGCGGCGATGGGAACATGATCGAAGTCGTCGAGGTTCTATTCTCGAATGGCCAGTATCGGATCGTGCCACTCGCGAACATCGAGCTGGTGGCGTAACTGGCGCGCCGGTGACCACAAGTTCAATCGACGTTTTCGGGGTGAAATAGGGCCGGTGGTCTGAGCCACCGGCCTCCTCAGTTATTGCGGCCCTTGTCGACTACCGAACCAATGTGCACGGAATATTTTCGAAGTTGCCGTATCCGGTCGATCGCTGGTTGGTAAAGACGGCATTCCTAAATCCTCGATCCTTCTGTACGGTTGTGTACAATCGTGTACAGAAATCCATTGAAAGAAGAAGGACTTGAACCATGCAGCCACCTTCGATTGAAACACTCAACTCTTCGGACGTGAGACAGCACTTTGCGACATTACTCAATCGAGTCTACCGTCATGAAACCAGGGTGCTCGTCGAAAAGAGTGGCATTCCGGTGGCGGCGATCGTTTCAACCGCGGATTTGGAACGGTTGAACCGGCTTGATCAGGAGATTTCGGCTCGCTTCGCGCTGCTTGAAGAATTCCGCGCACCGTTTCGAGACATTCCACCAGAGGAGCTTGACCGGGAGATCGAATCTGCGCTGGCTGAAATCCGGGCTGAACATGCAGTTCCGGCAGCTAACCCGTGATCCGCGTAGTCATCGATACTAATGTAATCGCCTCGGGATTGATCAAGTCGCAGAGCACGCCTGGCCGCATCCTTGATTGCTGGGCAGCAGGATTGTTCGAACTTGTCACCTCTGAGCACATTCTTGGAGAGCTTGAGCATACACTTACCAAGCCTTACTTCCAGCGTTTCGCAACAACTGATTGGGCCACGAGCAATCTTTCGAGACTGCGACAATTCTCATCGGTCACGAACTTAGCGATAACGATCAGTGCGATTGCTTCACATCCTGAAGACGACCTTGTCATCGTCACAGCGGTGAACGGGAATGCATCGATCCTTGTGACCGGCGACAAGCAACTTCTCTCAATCGGCCGGTATCAGACGATTCCATTTTTAGCACCGGCCACATTCTTGGAGATGCTGCTTGAAGGAATTGAAACCGCGCCAATTTGGTGAGGTGGTCTTGTTCGGGCGCCAGTGCACCGTCCACCTTAACAACGGCAGTTCGCATCGAACGAAATCGCACGAGGGGTGGCCATCCGGCCACCCCTCGTTGCCCGGCACCATTTTGTTGCCCAACGTTTAACGGTCTGAGCCGACTTCGCGGAACTCGCCTTCGACCGTGGCCTCGTCCTCGGGAGCCGTCTCGCCGGCTCCAGCGCCGCCTGCGCCGTTCATGTCCTCGGATGCCGCGGCGGCCTCGTACATCGCCGTGCCGACCTTGGAGAGGCTCTGAACCATCTCTTCATAGGCGGGCTTGAGCCGTTCGACATTCTCGCGATCCTTGCCGAGGATCTCCTTGACCGCCTGAACCTTCGTGTCAAGTTCGGTCTTGATCTCCTCCGGGATGCGATCGCCGTATTCGCTCAACGTCTTCTCGGCCTGGAAGGTCATGCTCTCGGCGTCGTTGATCAGGCTGATCGCTTCGCGGCGCTGGCGATCGGTTTCGGCATTCTCCTCGGCCTCGCGCACCATCCGCTGCACTTCAGACTCTGAAAGTCCAGAGGAACCGGTGATCGTGATCTTTTGCTCCTTGCCCGTGGCTTGATCCTTCGCGGCGACGTTCAGGATACCGTTGGCGTCGATATCGAAGGTGACTTCGACCTTCGGCACGCCGCGGGGCGCCGGCAGGATACCGTCCAGGATGAACTTGCCGAGACTCTTGTTGTCGGCGGCCATCGGGCGCTCGCCCTGAAGGACATTGATTTCAACCTGTGGCTGGCTGTCGGATGCGGTCGTAAAAACCTGGCTCTTGCGAGTCGGGATCGTCGTATTGCGCTCGATCAGCGCGGTCGCGACGCCGCCCAGCGTTTCGATCGAAAGCGTCAGTGGCGTGACGTCCAGCAGCAGGATGTCCTTGACATCGCCACCGAGCACACCGCCCTGAATCGCGGCGCCAATCGCGACGACTTCGTCCGGATTGATGCCCTTGTGCGGTTCTTTGCCGAAGAAGGCCTGGACCCGCCGCTGCACGGCCGGCATTCGCGTCTGACCCCCGACCAGAATCGCCTCGTCGACTTCGCCCTTGCTCAGTCCGGCATCCTTCAGCGCGGCCTCCATTGGCGGCGCGGTGCGCTCGACCAGGTGATTGACGAGCTGCTCCAATTTCGAGCGCGTCAGCGAAATGTTGAGGTGCTTCGGACCGCTGGCGTCGGCCGTAATGAACGGAAGGTTGACATCGGTCTGCTGTGTGCTCGAAAGCTCAATCTTGGCTTTCTCGGCGGCCTCCTTGAGCCGCTGAAGCGCCATTCGATCCTTGCGCAGATCGATTCCTTCGCTTTTCTGAAACTCATCCGCCAGGAAATCAATGATCACCTGATCGAAGTCGTCGCCGCCGAGGTGGGTGTCGCCGTTGGTGGAGAGCACCTGGAAGACGCCCTCGGAGAGATCGAGGATCGAGATGTCGTAGGTGCCCCCGCCGAGGTCATAGACCGCCAGCTTCTCGTCGCCCTTGCGGTCGAGACCGTACGCCAGCGCTGACGCGGTCGGCTCGTTGATGATCCGCTCCACGGTCAATCCGGCGATGCGGCCCGCGTCTTTAGTCGCCTCACGCTGCGAGTTGTCGAAGTAGGCCGGGACGGTGATGACCGCGCGGTCCACGGTTTCTCCGAGGTACGCCTCGGCGTCCGCCTTAAGCTTCTGCAGGATCATTGCGGAGATCTCCTGCGGGCTATACCAACGATCACCCATCTTCACCTGGACATCGCCATTTGGCGCCGCCTGCATCTTGTAGGGAACCAGTTTGATATCGCGCTGAACGGACGGGTCGCTGAACTTGCGACCCATGAAGCGCTTGATCGAGGCGATCGTGTTCTCCGGATTGGTAACGGCCTGGCGCCGCGCAAACCGGCCGACCAGACGTTCGCCGCTCCCGGTCACCGCAACCACGGATGGCGTCAGCCGTTCGCCTTCGGCATTTGGGATGACGGCCGGCTCTCCGCCTTCAATCGTGGCGATAACCGAGTTCGTTGTCCCAAGGTCGATTCCAATCATTCGTGCCATGTTAAAGAGCTCCTTCCTGAGCTGTAGATGATTCCAAGGTACCCCGGTTAACGTTTAGGCCTGGAATTCGGGTTGATCGCCAACTCTGACCATCGCCGGTCGAAGTACGTGATCTCCGAGCTTATACCCGCTTTGATAAACCTCGTTGACGATGTTCTGCGTGCTGCCTTCGACGGTCGCAACCGCTTCATGAAACGCGGGGTCGAACGGCTGGCCAACCGCATCGATCGCGGTGATGCCTTCGCGCTCGAACAGACCCTCGAGCTTCTTTTCAATGAATTGCACGCCCTGGACCCAGGAGGTTTCCGTCTGATCCGGCGGAACATTTGCCAGTGCCCGTTTCAAATCGTCCATAAGCGGCAAGAGTTGGGTCATGATGCCTCGGGTCGCCAATTCGCGGGCGCGGGCGCGCTCCTGTTCGACCCTCCGCCGGTAGTTAGCGAACTCCGCGAGCGTCCGTTGAAGCTGATCGAGGTAACCATCTCGCTCCGCCGCCAGCGTCGCGATCTCGTCGACACCGTTCAGGTGCTCGTCATCGCTTCCTGGCTCCATTTCTTCCATTGCCAGCTTTTCATTCGTTTCAGTCACTGTTTCTCCCTCGTTCAAATCAACGTCCTTCGATCGTTTGATTAGCTATCCAGTTTGGGATACAAGTCTGCCATCAGGTCGCTCATCAGACGCGCCATGTAGCGCACCGTCGAAATCGAGCGCCAGTACGACATGCGCATCGGTCCCAGCACGCCGAGCACACCGGTCACGACATTCTCAACGCCGTAGGTCGAAACCACGACACCAAAACGGCTGAACTCGCCAGGCAGACTGTCGCTGCCGATGAAGACCTGCACATCGGGTTGCTGGTCGAGCTGCGGCAGCACGGCGCTCAGGAATCCGCCGCCCCGAAGCAGCCCCATCACGCTTTGGAGATCGCCGTCGATGAAATCCGGCTGACCCATGATGTTCTCGAGTCCGGAATGCCGGATCGCGGTCTGATCGGCCGAATCCAGCGCCCGCAGTGTAAGAATCACCTGATCGACAATCGTCAAGGTCGTGGGGTCGAGGCCGGAAGCGTGACCGCCGATATCTTCAGACGAGAGGCCCCGCAAATCGACAACCAACGAATCAGCGAGACGGCTGAGCTCGGATTGATCCGTGGCCCCTGGGAGATGAATCATCACCTGCCGGACGGTGCTTTCAAAGGTGACCAGTACCAACAGCGCGATTCGGGGCTGCAACGAGATCAGCTCCAGGTGCCGCAGTTTGGCGATCGCTGTACGAGGGGCCGTGACGACGGAGACGTTGCCCGCGATTTCCGCCATGACCGTCGCCGCAAGGTCCATCCAGCCCTCGAGGTGATCCTCGGCCTGCCGGAACTGATGCCGGATCATGATCTGCTCCCCAGCAGGGAGCTCGACCGCACCCATCAAATTGTGGACGAAATAGCGATACCCGACATCGGTCGGTATGCGCCCACCCGATGTGTGGAGATGCTGGATCATCCCAGCCGTTTCGAGCTCGGCCATCTCGTTTCGGATCGTCGCCGACGAATAACCGATGTTGTAGCGCTCCGCCAGAGCCTTGGAGCCAACCGGCCGGCCGGATTGAACAAACTCATGCACGATCAATTTGAGAATGGCTCGCTGACGCATGGTAAGAGAGGCCGGCGGCGCGCCACCGGCAGACAGTTCATTGGATTGAAGCTGCGTCATCGCTCTACTCCACACATTAGCACTCTCTCGCACCGAGTGCTAACGCGCTTGAGGATAGCAAGGTTGACCACTTGGTGTCAAGGTGACGAGGTCCGCAATCAAGGTTACGTTCGTTCTTGGACAACTCTTCTTACTTGAGGAAGATTATGCGATTGCAGTCATCGTACGTAGTGTGGTGGCTCAAGCGTCCAGTTCCGATACGGGTCGCCGGCCCGCGAAGCCGGTCGTGATCTCGTGCCAGTACCTGATTGCATCCTCGCCCAATCGCCAGCAGAGGTAAACGACGCGGCCGCGATGCAGCGATGGAAAATCGATCAGTCCGTCGTCGATATCCTTGAGCTCGATTCCCATTAGGTCGATCTCCTGGATGCCGAGAGCGAGTCGCTCGACCAGGGACTCGAGCTGCTTCTCGAGACCAAGCGCTTCCAGCCGGTGTCCGTTGCCACGCATTTGCGGAGTCATTTCGAGCAGTATGCTCTGACAATGTGCCAGCTCGTGCTTGCACTCGGCGAGCTCCTGCAACAGCGGTCGAACAACTGGAATGAGTGCATTTGCTTCCGCGAGCGTGAAGAGCCTGACGCGATCGCCTCTCCCGGCCTGATCACTCATGAGCGCTCTTCATTCATCTGACTTGAAGCATCGGCTTTGCGACCGGCGAGCCTCGCGAAGAATCCCGGCTTCTTCGGCGGCTTCGCGGCTTGCTCGAGCCTCGTGCGCAGCGTTTTTTCAATCGTTCGCCGGTCCGCGATCACAACGCTCGCACCAGGAATGCCTGGCGCGTAACCGTCATCTGTCACGAGATCGAGTGCTTCGTAGATTGCCAGTCCAGTGCTGGACGCATACTCGGCCAGTCTGATCATCATGCCGAGCACCGCGACGCCGTCCCATTCGGCTTCGTTCAACCGGCCGATTGTGCGCTCAATCCGCGCGTGCAGCAGCCGCTCAAAATCCCCGGCCAAGCGCGCGGGGATGTACGCGCCGCCCATCAATCCCCTGCTCATTTCGAGCCGGATTGGAAGTCGCCTGGCCATTAATGGATCCAGTCCAGCTTCGATCAGAATTCGCGATGGCGGCCGCATCAACATCCCCACTCCGCGGTCGACGCGTGCCTCCCAGGTGGACAGGCTGATTCCTGGGTGAGCAAAAATCGGTTGTCGAAAGGCCAGATCGCGCGCTAATGCCAGCGTGAGCGCGTACGTTCCCCGGTCGTCGCCTCTTGTGATTTGATCGAGGCCCTCCCTGCCCGCCGCGGCATTGTTGGCGGTCCAATCGTTGCTGTTCGGGGCGTGAATTCCAGGATCGACCAGCGTGTCCACGAATTCGCGGACCTTACTTTCGTCGAATGGGTGGAGCGAGCAGAGTTCCATCGGCATTTCGTGGCAAGATGTGACCGTCGCCCGCGCATCAAAGCAGGCGTCGCGATTATACGGAGACTGGCTCGCTCATATGCACATGAACGGCACGTGCCGGGGGCGTTCGGATTGATCCGATCTTTGACGATCAACGTCGAACACTCAGGGAAATGGCGTAGCGCGCCTATTCCTCGCCGGCGTCGACGACCGAAAGGCGAAGTATCTCAGTTCGCAAGGCCCGTTCGGCTTACCTTTGCTCACGGCGTGTTTCTTGCTCGCACGGGCTGTCTTCCGCTGGCAGATAGGGTGGTAACCTCGATCACCTGCTGCGATGTGCTCGAGCTCGTGCGCAATGACGTCGGACTGATCGATGAGATGGCGCGTATCCTTGCCCCTGGAGGGCTACTGCGCCTGCGGGTCCCCGCGACCGGCGTCCTTGCCGGAGTCGACGCCTACAATTTGATGAGATACCTGGTTGACACCACCCACAGAGGGGCCCGTCCACAAGAGACCTCCGAATTGGGATGGCGACGCCATTACAGCAGGCGCGATCTCATCGACATGCTTGGCGGCTCGCGCTTCAAGATCGTCAAAGTGGAACGACGCCGCCTGGCGATCGCCGAAGCGACGAACTTCCTCGCGATGATGCTGTTCCGCTGGCTACGCCCGAGCGGCGACCACTATCGCACCGGCAAACGCATCGCTAACGCCATTCAGCGGATCGAGCATCGATTGGTCTCGCCGTTCGGTTCCGTACTGGAGATCGTGGCCGAGCGACTGCCGGACGCCCCCTGCGACGCCAAAGAGAGTTTCGCAGGGGTTGTCCGGGTGGATTGTGCAGCAAATGGACCGCGTGGAGATAGCACTGGACGGTATCGGTGGCGGTCACAGCGTTGAGCGCGGATTTGCTTGCGGCCACGATCTCGTCGTAGGTCCGCTCTTTCGCACACCGTGGGTACTGCTTGATCTTACCGAAGGTCTGTTCAATCGGATTGAAGTCGGGGGAAAACGAGGCAGACAGCGAAGCTCGCACTCCGCCGCATCGATCGAGCCCATCGGTCAGTTCAATCGGCGGCCGCCTCGGGGTCGGGGCCGCCTTCGACATTGATCCGCGGCAAGATCCGTTCGAGCCAAGACGGAAACCACCAGTTCCAATCGCCCATCAATTCCATCGTCGCCGGCACGAGCACCAGGCGGACGATCGTCCCATCGACCAGGATGGCGACCGCCAACCCGAGACCGAACTCCTTCACGAGGCGATCGTCGGTGAAGACGAAGGAGAGGAAGACCAGCACCATGATCGCCGCCGCGGCGGCGATCACTCGCGCGGTCACCGCCAGCCCGTGCGCCACCGACTCGGCGTTGTCGCCGGTCCGGAGATACTCCTCGCGCATGCGACTGAGGAGAAACACCTCATAGTCCATGGAAAGACCGAAGAGGATCGCGAAGAGCATCATGGGGAGAAGCGCGTCCACCGGTCCGGTCTTGGCGAGTCCGAGGAGATCGGCGCCCCATCCCCATTGGAATATGGCGACCAGCACCCCATACGTCGCGGCAATTGAGAGCATGTTCATCAACGCAGCCTTGATCGGAACCGCGATCGAGCGGAAGACCGCCGCCAGCAGCACCATGCTCAAGCCGATCACGAGCCCGAAGAAGGGCGGGAGACCATGCGTGATCTTGCTGGTGATGTCGATCGAACCGGCCGTGTCTCCGCCCACGTAGACACGCAAGTCGGTTCCAGTAACAGCGTCCGGGATCGCGGTCGAGCGGAGAAGTTTCACCGTGGCGGTTGTCGCCGAGTCCTGCTGCGCGGTGGTCGGAATGACCATGATCACCGCGGCATCGGTCGCTTCATTGATCATGACGGGACTGATCGCGGCTATGCCAGGCGCGCCTGCGAGCGCGCGCGTGAGCCCTTGCAGGCGAGCATCGTCCAGCGGCGAGTCGCTTTCGATCGCGAGCAGCAACGGACCGTTGAATCCTGGTCCGAAGCCCTCCGCCAGCAGATCGAATGCCCGGCGCGCATGATGCTCGGTGGGGAGATCGCCGTCATCGGACGAACCCAACTCAAGACTGAGCACCGGCGCGGCCAATAGCAGCATGATCGCCGCCGAGCCGATGAGATAGGGCCACGGCCGGCGTTGGATGGTCCGGCTCCAACGATGCCAAATCGTGTTCGTGCTGCCTGAATCCACGGCATGCAATCCGGGAATTCGCCATCGATCGATGTGATGTCCGGTGTATGCGAGTAGTGCCGGAAGCAGCGTCAGGGCCAGCGCCACACTAAAAAAGACCACGATCGCGCACGCGAGACCAATGGCCGTGATGATCGGGATTCCGATAAAGAAGAGCCCCAGCAAGGAGATGATCACCACGGTGCCAGCGAAGGCGACGGCCCGGCCAGCCGTGTCGACCGAGCGTACCGCCGCCTGCTCGACACTCAATCCATGACTCAACCCCTCGCGAAAGCGCGTGACCACGAAGAGCGCATAGTCGATGCCGACGCCAAGCCCGATCATCGCGGCGAAGCTCGGGGTGAACGAGGAGATATCCATGAAGCGGGTCGCGAACATGATCCCGAGAAAGCCGGCGCCCAATCCAGCCAGCGCGCTCACGATCGGCAAACCCATCGCGATGATGGAGCCGAAGGCGATCAGCAAGATGACGATCGCCGCCACAATGCCGATCAGCTCCGACACGCCGACGGGCGATTCATCTTCGGCCTGACCGGCGATCCGTCCGCCAACCTCCACACGGAACCCAGGCGCGGTCGAGTCATCGGCAAGGGTCAGAATCGCCTTCATGTTGGCGCGATCGAGTTCATCCGCCAGCTTGTCATAGTTCACCGTCGCGTACGCGATCGTTCGGTCGGACGAGATAGCGGCGGGGTTGTCATACGGCGATTCGACGGTGGCAACCTCAGGGATAGCGCGCGCCGCGGCCAAGAGATCGCTCACTCGCTGTTTGACCGCCGGGTCGTCTAGCCCCGCTTCGGACTCGATCACAAGGGTCGCGCCGTCGCCGGCCTGACTTGGAAAACGGGCCTGAAGGAGATCGTACGCACGCTGGGCATCCGTGCCGGGGAGGGCGAAGGTGTCGTTGTACCCGCTTCCCAAGGTGGTAGCGATTCCCGCGATGATGGCGATCAGCACGACCCAGGCAATGACAACTCGGCCTCGGCGCCGGACCGCGTATCTCGCCCAACGGGCCAGGGCGCTTGGGGAGGACGTTTGCGCGCTGGGAGAAGACATGCGGACTCCTTCAATGACACTTCGGGCGACGACGTGCTCGACCGATCTCTGGATTGTTCGATCGCGAATTCGCGACCCTCGTTTGATCAGGAGGGTTCATGGTCCGCCGTCCGATTCGTCCGAGGGCGATGTTTCGATCGGATGCGCCGGCGTCGTGGTGCTTTCGAGCGCGGTGGTCAATTCGAGATCTCCCAGTGCAGGACGGCGTAGAACGGTGGAGACGCGGCGCCCCGGTCAACGTTGATCGGAGTTCGGGACAGGAACGGCAAGGGCGCCGGCGAGAATCACGTCGAGCATCCACTGGATACGAGATCTAGGACTGCCCGAGAGAAGATCCGAGCTCAAGTCGACGATGTTCGGATAGCGAGTTGCGTCCGCCGATGCGATGGCTGACGCCAGTGCGGAGAATTCACCGGCGACTCGCGCTGAGGTCCGCGAGCTGTGCTCGACGGCGTTCGCCGTGACAATGAGCAAAAAGAGGCCAACCGCCCACGCGGTCTCGCGGTCGGGCACGCCGCCCTCGCGGAGAAGCCCGAGAATCGCGTCGCCCAATCCGAGATAGTTCGGACCACTCGGCTGGGTGGAGATAGCCATGCGGGCGATCTCCGGGTGATCCAGGAGGAGACGCATATAGTCGGTCAGCAGCACGTACAGCCGATCCCGCCAGTCACCATCCGCCGCGATCGGCACGTTGATCGAACCAAGCAGGGCATCGAGGATTTGCGCATGGAGGTCTTCAGTATTGCGCACATAGACATAGAGCGACGCGGGGCCGGTATCGAGCGCGGCGGCGATTCGGCGCATTGTGACCTTCTCGAGCCCTTCGTCGCGCAGAATGGTTAGGGCGGCGGCGATGATCCCGTCACGAGTCAACGCCGGCTTTGCGGGTCGTTCGCGCCGTGATCGCGGCGCCTGCCTATGGTCGGACGATTCCAATGGGTTCGGCTCCAGCGCGGCGCGACAGCGGTGAGCACATTCACCGCCATAAGCATAACACGAACATGTTCGTAACGATCACGTTCGCTCCGTGCAATTCGATTGGCTCGCGATGACGAGAGCACATGTCGATTCCGAACACCGCATCCCGCCGCCTCACCGAAGTTGGAGCGATATCTCTGCGCCGCCATCAAACTGACCAACGATCGTGCTCAGTCCGGGATCGACCGGGTACCCCTGGGTGCGGTTGAGACAAGGGTGAGCGAGAGTTGCAATATCAACCCGGTGCTCCCGGGAAGCCATTCCCGTGCTCAGGGAAGGTTCAGTTTCAGTTGACAGTTTGGACACGACTGCAGATGAAGGACGAAATCGGTTCGGGTCTGGATTGGGACGATGGCGGACGCTCCGTGGGAATGAATTCCCGCGCTCATTCCCTGAAGTTACTCCGGGACTGGGAACGCAAACTGCCAACCGAATGCTCGCCGTTCGCTGAACCATCCCTCAGCGCTGGAAGGACCGGGTACCCCCAAGGCGTGGCGTAGCTGGGTGAATTCTGGACGCACTCCAGTGCCGCGCAACTCCGCTGACAAGGTCCACGAAGATCGTCCTAACTCGCTGCTGTCAGCACCGTCGGTACCGGCAGGGGAACCTGGACCGGCTTCACGATTTGGTCGACAAGATCAGCCTTCCCGGCAACACCCAAACGTTCCATGATCAACGAGAAGGTCTCTTCCAGGGTCGCCAAGATCTCGATTCGCGCGGCTTCGGGCAAGTCCCACATGTCGCGCTTGAACGGGCCAAACCCTCGTTTCCGTTCCGTGTAGAAGAACTGGGCATCCGTTTGCCCCGGCTTACGGCTCTCCGCGAACTTCTCAATAAGATACCCGTAGACGCGTTCTCTGAGCTCCGCGGGGAATGCTGGATGATCGTAGATCTGATTCTGGAACGCGGTTGCGAGATGCACTTCGATTGCATTTGCTTCACTGAAGCGGTTGAACGCGTCTGCCGGCAGCGTTGATGCGCCGTGCTGAACCGCTCCTCCCAGGCCATACTCCGATCGCGCGGCCGCCGACAGCGCGGCCAACGTCTCGAAATCGACATTGACCTTCGCGATCGAGCCATCGGCGAGTACGACGCCGCCGTGGCTCGTGCCAGTCTGCACGCTGATTTTGCTGATGCCCGCGATCGGCTTGCCGGCCGCGTCGCCCCGGCGCTTCAGCTCCGCGACGTATCCCCCCATGAAGGCATGAAGATCTTCGACGGTGCTGTTCTTCGTGCCTACCTCGCCGATCTCGCCGCCAATCGATACAGTCACCCCCGCCGGCTCGAGCGCGCGAATGTGCTCGGTCAGATCAGCGGTGATCGTGTAGTTGATTTCCTGCTGTGCGGAAAGTGAAGGGAGCGATATGTCGACGAGGGTCGAGGCATCAATGTCAATGTTATAGAAACCTGCCGCGATCGCCTCTTGAGCGAGGTCTTTCACCTTCTGGATCTCGCCCCCGGGATCCATTGCGTACTGACGAGCGATCGCCTGGAAATGATCGCCTTGGATGAAAACCGGACCGGTATGTCCAGCCTTGATTGCCCCCGCTAGAATCGAGGCCGTGTAGTCCCCCGGACGCTGCCAGGTGTAGCTCATCTCGGAACGGGCAATTTCGAATAGAACGATCTTCGTCTTCTGCTTCTTCGCGGCATTGAACACGCTCTGTGCGAAATCGGGGGTCAGACCTCGGACATTGATCGCCGGAGCGGTAGCGCTGGTGTAGTCGCCTCGCCCGCCCGCGAGATACAGATCGTGAATCGAGGCCGGGAACGCTCCCAAGGCAACCGCCGCCGACCGGATGATCCAGATCGCGACCGGACGGAGTTCGTCAGCACCAAAAACGGCGGTATAGATCAGTGAATCGATGACATCGTTACGAAGCAGTTCGGGATCGACGACATCAACTCGGTCGCTCTTGATCGCGATCGCGCCCTTGATCCCCTGTGTGAGATCGGCGAGTGATGAGAATGGTGCACGAGCCATGGCTAAAACCTCCATGAGTTCAGAAGCTTCCTGATAATATCGTAGACGGTCTTTGCGGCATTCGTCGCGTCAATTCGGTCCCAAATGCAACAAAAACCGCGATCTCATCAAGATCGCGGTTTTTGGCTATGTCAATTTCATGGTGGCACTATTGCACGATGATTTTGCCCACCATGCCGATTCCCCTGTGTCCAGGAATATTACAATCGTATTCATACGCCCCTGGCGCCCCGGAGTTGAAGGTGATCGTGCCGGTCTGACCGCCAACATAGTCCCCCGAAACGACACCCAAATCCGGGATCGAGAAGTTGTGCGAAAGCGCGCCCTTGTTCACGAGGTTGATG
>CAYJPA010000076.1:0-3095 GCA_964371945.1 uncultured Sphaerobacteraceae bacterium
GTTGTAGGTTGATCCCTCTTCAAGATCCTGATCAACTCCATCCGGGAAGACATCCGATGTCTTCAGGAGCGCATCCGTCGCCGCTTCGTCGAATTCATACTCGTTGCCTTCGCTATCCGTGACGATGAACGACTCGAATGGGAACGATCCGGCCGATGACGCTTCCCGATCTAGGCTGAAGTAGATCGCGAGGTACTTCCCATCTGCCGTGAAGCCGGTCACCGGTAGGCTACCCGCGGTCTCAGTCGAGGTTATCGTGATCAGAAAGGTCGCCCTCCTGATCACGATCTCGAATTCATCGCCCATTTCGAACAAGCCGCCCGTTGTCGCCTCTTCAGTTGGCTCCGCGGTGGTCTCTTCGGTCGGCTCCGCGGTGGCCTCCTCAGTTGGCTCCGCGGTGGCTTCTTCCGTCGGCTCCGGCGTCACCGCGGTTTTACCGCCGGCACGGGCGGGATCGGTCGCCGCGCTGATCTTGAGGCACTCGGTCGCGCCCTCGTAGTATCCAGTCAGGAATTGGTACACGCGCTTGGCGCCCTTGCCGTGGGCGCCCGGATCGGCCGTATTTCCGACACCCTCGTCCCCAAGCAATAATGCAAACTGTGTGATGTTGGTCTCCACGTCCGTTCCGCCCATGCGACCCCGGGTCTCTGCGTCCGCAACCCAGGCCCCGGCGAAACAGTCCGCCTGCAGCTCAAACTCTTGCGATGTCATCTCGGATGGATCGAGGCAAGGCGTCTGCGTGCATTCCGCCCATTGCATCAGGTTTTGAATGTGGTGGCCCCACTCATGAGCCATAGCGACCGCAATGACGGAAGCGGTCCCAAAACTCTCGATTTGGAATTCGCCGTACGCGAGATCGTAATAAATTGTGCTGTCCAATGGGCAGTAAAACGGTCCAACTTCGCCGATACCGACAGCGCCGCAATCGGTTGTGACCGAATCGTCGAATGGAATCACGTCAGCCGGCGGTGCGTACTCAATGCCGCCCGAGATCAACGGGAATTCTCGTTCCCAGAAATCATCGATATCGTTGCCAGAAGTCAAGACGAAGTCGGCCAGTTCGCCTGACGCCGGGATATTGTCACCCTCGCCGCCGGTATTGCCCTGGGATGAACCGGTTGAGCCGTCGATCGCGACTCCGTCGAGCAGGCTCGCTAACGGTTCAAGTTGAGACCCAAGATCATCGACCGTCACCAGCATCGTGATAACAAGCAGGGATTCGCCCTCTACAACCGACCGGCAATCGATGTATTCGGCAAAAACAAAATCTTCTCCTTCTTCGCTGGTGTAAGAAAAGGTGTAAATAGCCCACGCACGGTTGCTTTCCACGCCCCCAACGGGACCGTCGCTATCCTCGGCGATCTCGACGTCATCGACACCATCCTGGTTGTCGAGTGACCCAGCGACCGTATCCAGACACGTTTCGATATCGGCGGAGTCGGCGACTCCTTCGAAATAGACGGATGCAACATCGTTCGTCAGCACGAGTTTGTTGTACTCGGCTTCGTTCAGTTCATCGGACACGGACCACTGGCGGTCCCAAGTAATCGAGTACCCAAATGTAGGGCTCGTGTAGCTATTACCTTCCACCCCAGTCTGACCACTATCTTCGTCGCTCTGAAGCGCAAGCGGGCGGGCGCTTGCTACTCCTGGAATGAGGAGTAACAGAACACTCAAACTCATCAGAAGCACCAGACTCTTGCTTATCCGCTGCAACGACATGGACTCATTCCCCTTTCGGTCTTCGAAAATCGTAAAGGACAACTCAGTTAATTCAGTTCGCCTGTTAATGGCCGGCCGGTGCCAACCTTGCTGCAATCTACAGGAACGCAATGGGGTGTCAAGCGTCGAATGACGTAGTTCACCGGCAACGGTGCACGATCCGTGGAGGTATCCGCCGGATCGAGCGTCAGCACTCCTTCTGCCACGAGCTAGACGAGGGTTCCTTGGACCGTGATCTCGATATTATTCCGGAGCGCATTCGAGATGGGACAGCCCTTTTCAGCTTCGACCGCGGCCAGCGCGAACTGCTCCTGGGTCAGGCCGGGAACCTTGCCCTTCACCACAAGATAGGAATGCGTGACTTTCATGCCCCCGCCTGGATTTGGTCCGAACCCCACGTTGGACGTCACCTCGAGCGACTCCGCCGGTGTGCCCGCGCCGCCGAGCGCATACGAAAAGGCCATTGCGTAGCACGCGGCATGGGCGGCCGCGAGGAGCTCTTCCGGACTGGTTTCGCCTTCAGAAGCCCCGGTTCGCGCAGCCCAGCTCACTGGTGACCCGGAAACAATGCCGCTACTTTGGAGCGAAAAGGTGCCGCTGCCTTCAGCGAGCGTTCCGTGCCAAATTGCCTTTGCCGATTTCTCTACCATTGAACGATCTCCCTACAGTGAAGCGAATGCCATCAAGCGCCCGCGTCGGTTCAACTTGGGATTGGAGGTCCCTTAGCCCCGTATGTCATCCTACGACACTGGCAAATGCTTGCTAACTGCCCGGTGGAGGGTCGATGTACACGGTCTTCGTTTGAGTGAAGAACTCTCGTGAAGCTTTCCCTTGCTCACGGGAGTATGAGCTCGAACCTTTGTACCCACCGAACGGCACCTGCGGCTCGGCGCCAGGCGTTTCGCTGTTGACGTGGACGATGCCGGCCTGGATGTCGCGTGCAAACGACATTGCCTTGCCGAGATCGCGAGTGAAAATCGACGCGGAGAGCCCGAACCGAATCGTATTGGCGATTCCGATCGCTTCTTCGTAACCATCGACTTGCGTCACCCCGAGCACAGGTCCAAACAGCTCCTCTTGGCCAAGATAAGACGATGGGTCGACATTGCCGAAGAGAGTCGGGGCCACGAAATAACCGTTGCCTCGGCCGTTGTCTTCAAGTCGTCCACCGCCGGCGAGCACGGTTGCACCCTCCGACTTGCCGCGCTCGATATCGCCCACGATTCGGTCCTGCGCGCCCTGGTCGATCACCGGTCCGACCTGCGTCTCGTTCGCGAGCGGGTCGCCGACCTTCAGGCCCTTGATCCGCTCCGCGAGTTTGGACGTAAGCTCATCCGCGATGCGGCGATCGACAAGTGCCCGGCTCGTGGCCG
>CAYJPA010000076.1:3105-30268 GCA_964371945.1 uncultured Sphaerobacteraceae bacterium
CGCTCGCCAACCTTCGCGGTCAGTCCACCGCCTCGGCGGCGATCCACACGGCCCCGGCGCGGGCCGGGCCACTTCTGGCCGGTGCTCCACATCGCCCCGGTGATCAGGTGCGTGATCGCGTGATCGAGATTTGCATCCGCCAGTACGATCGCCGGGTTTTTTCCGCCCATTTCAAGTTGAAGCTTCGTGTTGCCGTCAGCGACGATCTTCTTTAACTGTTTGCCAACCTGTTCCGATCCGGTGAACGAGATTGCGGTGATTCGATGATCGCGAACCAGTGAGTTGCCGGCCTTGGCCGCACCGCCGGTAACCAAATTGACAACTCCGGCAGGCAATCCGGCTTCATGCAGCGCCTCGACGAGCCGGACCGCGGACAATGGCGTCAGACTGGCCGGTTTGAAAACGACGGTGTTTCCGAAGCCGATCGCCGGTGCGATTTTCCAGGCGGGAATTGCGATCGGGAAGTTCCACGGGGTGATGATCGCCACCGGTCCGATCGGTTCTCTCACGGTGTAGAGCAGTGTCGTCGGGCTCATCGAGGGGTAGTGCTCGCCGCTCGGTTGCTGGACTTCGCCCGCGACGTACCGGAGTATCTGAATCGCGCGTCCGGTTTCGCCGATGCCCTCTTTGAGGGTCTTGCCCTCCTCCCGGGTGAGCTCCTTGCCGATCTCGTTCTGACGGCTTGCCAGAATCTCCGCCGCCTTGAAGAGGATGTTCGCGCGCGCGATAGGAGAGGTCTTCCGCCAGCTCTCGAACGCTTCCTGCGCGGCCACGATCGCGGCGTCGACATCGAATTTGTCAGAGCTCGCGAAGTTTCCAAGCAGATCGCCAGTATTTGCGGGGTTTCGATTTTCGGTTGTCTCGCCGGATGCGGCGGGACGCCACGCTCCACCGATGTAGTTTTCGTAGGTCGTCGTTGCAGTCACCGGGATGGCACTCCTTGTCGTTGGTACGCGTCGGTTCCCTCTTGTCGAATTCTACCGCCCTTGCGGTCGGTGCCGACCAGCAAGAAACGGCGACACCAGAAGACGAAACCGGCACGCCGATTTGTCATGCCAGTATGCGCCTCAACAGCAAATTGCACCTCGTTTCGGAGCATATCGACATGGTCGCAACAAAGCACTACACGCTGGCTGAGTATGAACAGATGGGCTCGGCGTCCGACCGATTCGAACTCATCAGGGGAGAGTTGCGCGAGGTGGCCGCGGCGGGAAAACGGCTCGGTGCAATCGGCGGCAGACTTATGATCCGGTTGGGGGCGGCGGAGCAGGGGCGACTAGGCGAGTTCTTTACTTCAGACACAGGGTTTGTCGTCGCTCGGAATCCAGATACGCTCTTGATGCCTGACGTCAGCTTTGTCCGAGCGGATCGACTGCGACCTGACGACACATGGGACGGGTTTGTCCCATTCGCGCCTGATCTAGCTGTAGAAGTTGAATCGCCGTCAAACCAGGAAGGTGAGATTCTGGAAAAGACCGCACTCTACCTGAGTGGCGGTACACAGCTTGCTTGGCTGATTCGACCCCGATACAAGACGATCACGGTTTACCGTCCTGGTGCGCCGGAACAGGTCCTGAATGAAGACGATACGCTGGATGCCGGTGACTTGATACCAAACTTCAGACTCGAACTCGCAGCCTTGTTCCGAGGAATCCCGGCCTCATCCGCTTACCGGCGGAGCGACCCGAGAGCCGCTCCCTGACCGCTGCTCAGTGTTGTCCGACGTACTCCAGCAATGTGCGGACACCCCAACCCGTTGCGCCCTTTGTCACGTAGGTGGTCGACTTGGTCGAGCGCGCGCAGCCCGCGATGTCCAGATGGGCCCACGGCAGTCCCTCCGAGAAATGCTGCAGGAAGAGGGCAGCTGAAATTGAGCCTCCGGCTCGCCCGCCCGTGTTCTTGATGTCCCCGATATCGCCTTTGATCTGATCCTCGATCTCTTCCGTCAACGGCATCCGCCAGACGCGCTCGCCCGCTTCACCGGCGGCTGCAGCAAGGCGTGAGGCCAGATCGTCGTTGTTGCAGAAGAGTCCCGCGGTGCCCTCCCCAAGCGCGACCACGATCGCCCCAGTCAGAGTTGCCAGATCGATCAACTCCTGTGCGCCTTGCCGCGCCGTATAAACGAGGCCGTCGGCCAAAACCAATCGCCCTTCGGCATCTGTCGACAGGATCTCCATCGTGACGCCATTCATCGCGGTCAGAATGTCGCCCGGACGAAACGAATCGCCCGAGATCATGTTCTCGGCGGCAGTTATCACGCCGTGGACGACGTTCGGGCAGTTCAACGCGCGTAAGGCCGACATGGCGCCGAGAACCGCGGCGCCGCCGGCCATATCACTCTTCATTTCGAGCATGCCTTCGTACGTTTTGATCGAGTACCCGCCGGTATCGAAGGTGATGCACTTGCCGACCAGACCGATCTGGCGCGTTTCCGCGGTCACGTTCTCCGGCCGGTAGATCAGGTGGATCAAGCGCGGTTCGTTTCGGCTGCCCTTGCCAACATTGACGATTCCGCCGGCACCCATCGCCTCGAGCTCGGCGGGACCATAGACCTTGATCTCCAGACCATTCTCGGATGCGATGCGTCGAGCATGTGCGGCCATCGATTCAGGATTCAGCGCACTTGCCGGCTCGTTGACAAGATCGCGCGCCAGCGCAACCGCCGATGCAGCGGCCTCTCCGGCGGCAACTGCCGATGCTCCCGATGGTTGGTCGGCAACGAAAGTCAGTGTCTCGATCGCCTTCGGCGCGGGATCGTTCTTGTGAACGGTTCCGTGGTAGTGCGCGAATTGATAGCCGGCGAGCCGTGCCCCTTCGGCCGCCGATGCAAGCGCTCTCTCGCTGTTGAGACCGTTCGCAAGTGGCGGAAGCGCCGATAACACCGATTTGGCGCCGGCATCACGGGCCGCAACTGTCGCCGCGCCCCAACCGCGACGAATCGACTCCGCGTTGACGGATTCTGCCGGCCCGAGTCCGGCCAAAACCACTCGCCGGGCGGGCAGTCGACCGAGTGTCGGGACAACGAGCGAGGTTCCGCGTTTTCCGCTGAAACGCGTATCTGACGCGATCGCCGCGAGCTCTCCGTCGAGCGCGTCATTTGCCTGCGCGATAAGACCACTTAGTTCCAATGTCGAATCAGTCGATGTAGCGGGCAAAATGATTGCGCCAGCGGAACCCGACATCGGGGTTCCGCTCCTGAAACTGATTTCCACGTTCCGTGCGCTCCCTACTCAATGGATGCTCTACAGCGTTTGACGGCTCATGCGATTGTCGCATGACCACGTGGCACCTTGGTCAGCGCCAACAACGAGTTGGGCGGCCGGAATACGGCCGCGCATCTGGGAGCACACTTGGTTTGCCGGCTACGCCGGCGTCATCATTTGGCCGCGGACGTATTCGCCGACCTGGGCGAGCTCTGCTGCAAATTGGTCTTTGTCGATCTGCATGCCGTTCAGATAGGCGCTCCACCCAGCGCTTGATTTCGCATAGTGGACCGCGTCTTCGATCTCCGCGGGCGTTGCTCCGTTCAGTTCAGCCACGCCCGTGTGGAATTGAATGCAGTACTCACATTTGGTGATTGCCGCAATGCCGATTCCTATAAGCTCCCGGTACTTGTTGGGGATCGGTCCCTCGTCGAATTGAACTGTTTTGAAGAGCTTCCACTCCAGCTCAAGCGAGTTGTCGGGAACGAGCTTGAAGAAGCTGGGCACCAGACCGAACATCTCGGTCATTTCCGCGTAAACCTCGTCGCGCGTCATTGCCATCGTGAATCTCCTTTCATTCGCGTATCCACTCATTCGATGTGCTTCTTGCGCTGAAGCGTTGTCCGCTGGCTGCTCCTTTCTGCTCGAGGCCGCCGTCATTTCATGCCGGACTACTCGTAAATGCGGACCCCCGCGCAATACATGCGGTGGAGCTGAATCGCTCCGTCCACGACGCGGAACACGTGGCTTTGAAAAGAGACGGCGGGAAGTCCGCTCTGGCGATCACGCCATCCGAGGTCCCAGTTCAGCGCGACCGAATCGCCTGAGGCGATCACCTCGTGTCGATCGATCCGAAACTGATCGCGACCGAAGAAATCCCGGTGGAGATCGAGCATGTCAAGCGGATCGGTGAGCTGGTCGTCCCAGCCGGGTACGTGAACCTCCCAGATCGCACCTGATGCATAGAGGTCGACGACTCCGTTCAGGTCTTGTTGAGCCATGAGCTCGACGAATCGTTCAATGACCGCGGTTTCTGGCTGATACTGGTCTACCTGGGTTGCGACAGCATTCATCTCACCTGCTCCTTGCGCCCCTTTGACGATCGAGCCCGGCAATTAGCCCTTGACGTAGCAGAGCTTCTCCGCGACTTTGCCGTCGCGAACGCGGAAGACGTCCACGCCTCGAACGTGACCGGGAATGCCTTCGCTAGAGGTAAAGGCGTAGCGCCAGCGAACGGTGCAGCGATCATCGGCGGCGAAGATGTCTTCGGCATCGAAGTGCGCATCGGGGGTCGAGGTAAATAGCCGTTCCCAAAACCCGCTGACTGCCGTCTGGCCTTCGTACCGCTCCCCTTCAGGGAAGGGTGAGGTGTTCTCGAAAACGACATCGTCGGTCATCAGCGCCATCACGGCGGCGATGTCGTGCCGGTTGAATGCATCGTTGAACGCCGCAATCGTGACGAGCGTCTCCGCGGCGGAAGAGGTCGAAGTCATCATGTGCTGTTGCTCCCAATTGCCCTGTCTTTGCTTCGGTTCGATGTCGATCAGGCTAGGGTTTTCGCATGCGGGGAACATCGGGGAAACCTCCCATTTGAGAGACCCTTTCAGGCTGCTTCGTGAACGGACGACAATGGGAGGTTTGCGCAGGCGGTCCTGGAGTTCCTGCTACTTGATAAGACCATGTCTGAGCGCAAAGGCGGCCGCGGCGGCACGGTTCTCCAGGTTGGCCTTGGTGAACACGTGGGTGAGGTGGTTCGTGACCGTCTTCTCACTTATTGAAAGTATCGTCGCGATCTCCCGGTTGGTTTTTCCGCCGGCGACGAGGATGAGGACATCGACCTCGCGAGCACTCAGGCCGGCGGGTACGGTCGCGGCCGGTGTGGTCAGAAATCGCGCTCTTTGTTCGATGTAGTCCGCATCGGCCAGCTTGAGCAATCGCATTTCCGCCAAAACCGAATCCAACTTTTCGCTTGAACCGGTCATGAGAAGAAGCTCACCCTCGACTCGAAGCAGCTCGGGACGAATCTGGCCGCTCGCCGCGGTCTCCCTCGCACTGGTCAGATGTTCGACCGCAGCATCTTGATCACCTAGACCGATTGCGAGCATTCCAAGCACGCGGTCCATCAACACCCAGTGAAAGTGTCCCTTGTAGACCTGCAGCTCAGTTCGCCAGCGTCGCATCGCGGGTTGATCTTCCGTACGCACCGCGATGATGCCAAGCTGTGCGATCGAAGGAGCTTGCGGCAAGGAGCCAACGGGAAGTGCGCTCACAAGGGCGACGGTTTCGGCGGCGGTCCGCTCCATTGCCGCAAGTTCCCCGGCCGCGAGATATGCTCGTGCGAGCACGCCGAGATACCATGGGAGCGTGCCGGGGCCAATCGCTCGAAATCCCGCGATCGCTTCTTCGAGTGCCGGGATCGCTTCATCCAATCGCCCTTGTTGCAGAGCGAGGATCCCTGTTAGCTGCCTGAGAAAAGCGCGTGGTTCCGGGCTGTCGATTCGTTTCAAATCCTCCTCTGCTTCAGCGATCAGGCGATGCGCGTTCTCCCAATCGCCGCGCGCCATTGCCACGTTCGCGAGCCACGGGAGGGTGTGGCGCAACGTATACGGATCGTTGCTTTCGCGTCCCAGTTCTCTTCGGCGAAGCGCAAACCGCTCCGATCCGGGTAGATCGCCAATCCAATAGGAATAATTGGCAAGCGTTCCGGCGATCTCCGCCGCCAGATCCGTTTGCCGAGATCGAATCGCAAGAGCAAGTGCCGGTTCAAGCAGTCCCCGACCGGCGGCGAGATCACCGCCCCGGATTCGTGCGTTGGCAAGCGCCAGGCGCGCGTTTGCTTCGAGATCAGGGCGAGATCCTGAACGGGTTGCTGCTACTAGAGCGGCGGCGCCAGCGACCTGTGCCTCTTCATACCTGCCAAGGCTCGTGGCCAGAACCGAGCACATTTCGGTTCGTGTTGAGATTAATCCCACCTCTGAAACATCGTCCGCGATCGAGGACCACTCAGCGGCAGCAGATTCGAACGATGCGACAGCGAGATCGTGCTCTTCCCGCCTTGTTCGCGCGACACCCAGAAGATGAAGTGTGCGGGCAATTCCATGCCGGTCTCCGTGCTGTCGATAGAGACGCTTGGCGACGTTGAGTGCATCGATTGCGTCTGAATGACCGGCACGCAAACGGACATCTCCCAACGCAAACGAGAGTGTCCCATCATCCGGTGATCCCAACTGTAGGGCCTTGTCATAGGCGGCAGCAGCCGCGTCAAAGGCATTGACGGCCGCGGCGGCACTGCCCAATTCGCGATATGCCTGAGCCGCGCGTTCGGATTGGCGAGCACCGGCGAGGTGACTCGCCAGTCTCGCGAGTTGCGCGGGAGTTTGATCGCGTGCAACAGCTTCGAGTGCGGCCGCGAATTTTGCATGGAGCAGTCGAGTTTTAACGGCGGAGAGAGAACCATGGATGACCTCGCGAACACGATCATGCACGAAGCGATAATCGGCCGTCGTTTCGTCTCTTTGGTCCACTCGGGCGACGAGAGATTCTGGCACCGCCTCTTCGAGGTCCGCCATGATGCTTTCTGGGTCGCGGTCAAGGGCGGTCGAGATCTCATCGATCACGATGTCGCGGCCGCCGATTGCAGCGATTTCCAGCGTCGAACGGCATGACGCGGTTCTTGCCCTAAACCGGCGCATGATGAAATCTGCCACGCTGGCCGTTCGCTCCTCATCGTCCCCGCCGTCAGTGTTTGGGTCCAGCATTGAGCGAACGGCCTCTTCGATCGCGAACGGATTGCCGGAGCTCAACTCCTTGACCACGTCAACCAGGCCGGGAGTCAAGCCAGCACTCAACTTGTCCACCATTTGTTCGACTGAATCCTCCGAGAGTCCTCGCAATGGAATCTCGGTCAAGATGCGGAGATGCTCAAATTCCCCAATCGTTCGCGATAGTTCCGGGTTCTCTCGTGCGGTAGAGGACCGATAGGCGCCCGCGATCAGAAGGCGCGAATTCCTGAGATGGGAGGCAATGTAACGCAGTAGCTGATTCGAGGCCGCATCGGACCATTGAAGATCGTCAAATGCGATACAGAGTGGCGAGTCACGAGCCAGATCGGCCAGCAGCGAGCAAATTGCTCCATACAGACGAAGACGCCGCGCTTCGGGATTGTGCCGGTAGCCCTCAGGCGCTCTATCGCTTTGATCTAGCAGGAGATTCACGATCGAAGTAGCAGGTGAATCATCACTCGTCAACGCGGCCAGTTGTGCGCCAATATCGATCCAAGGGAGAAACGGGGGCATTCCGGTTTCGTCGAGACACTGACCGATTGCGTTCCGGCCACCTTCTGACCGCACGATATCGGCAGTTTCAGCCAGGAGGCGCGTTTTTCCGATACCCGCATCGCCGGAAAAGAGCAAAACCCGCGTGCTGCCGGTGCTCGATTCGGCAACAACACGACGAACTGCGTCAAGTTCTCGGACCCGGCCGATTGTTGGAACCGCGGACCTGAGGAACCCGCCTTTTTCGCCGCGTTGATGATGTGGAACAGCCATTGCGAGCGACTCCTGGAACCCAGCGTTGCGGCTGGAGATTCGCGCCCATACCTAAATACGGGAATCTGGCTGCCGCTCGATCTTGCGTATCATATCGAGGGTCATTCTGGCGACGCGTGGACTCGTAAAGTTCCCGGCGCAATCTCGACGTTCGCTACTCGACGATGATTTTCCCCGTCATATTTGGATGAAGGCCGCAGGCGTAGTCCCAGGTTCCAGCCTCCGTGAACGTGAATGAGTAGATCGCACCCGGATCCAAGATTCCCGAATCCCAGTATTTCTCTCCGTCGACATACGCCACGGTCGTGTGCTGCACAGCGCCCGTGTTCGCCCAGGTTACCGTGGTACCAACCGGGATTGTCAGGGTCGCATTGTCAAACCCGAAATCGAAAACTCGAACGATGACTTCGCCTGCAGTCACCGGGGTCGACTCACTTCCCGTGTCGGTAATGCCGGTTCCATCTCCGGTCGTGCCGATGTCCGATGTGCCGCTGTCGTTGGTATCTCCCAGACCAGTGCCATCGCCGCACGTCGGCTCTGCCATTGATGACGTGTCGATCGCAATCGAGGTGTCGCCGGGGATCAGGCGGATGATCGAGCCGGAACCGTCGCTGGCGCCGATCGCCGGCGACGCGACATAAAGTGCTCCATCTGGGCCGAACTTGAGCGAGACCGGGAAGTTCAGTCCTGTTGCGACCAATTCGGATGTCGATTCTCCGGTCTGGCGCACGATCGAACCGGTGGCCGGTTCTAGAAACGGGGGGCGCGCCCGCGTCGTCGAGAGTTGACTGGCGTAGAGCGTGCCATCAGCATCGACGGCCAATCCGGTGATCGTTGTCAGGCCCGACCAAGCGGTAGTTATCGAGCCGCCGGCATCCACTTTCAGGACGCTGGCGCCGTGCTTCGGGAAAGGCGCGGACGTGAGCTGCCCGAGGTAGAAGCCGCCGTCCGGGGCGGCAACGATGGCAGTCGGCACCTGGTTATCAGTAGAAAGATCCACGAGCCGCGATACCTCGCCTTCCAGCGTCACGGCCAGAACCTGCGCGCTGTTGCTCTCGACCACCCAGAGCGCGCTGCCGTCCGGCGCGGCGACCAAGCTGAAGAACGAGCCTTCAGGGTCGTAGTCGATCTCAGGAATCCGATCCACTGGGTTGTCCCGCAGCCACTGGCCAAGGTCGACCAGCAGGTCCTCCTCGCCTTTCGTCCCGATGGTATAGATGCCGTTCGGTTGGTCTGGATTGCCGTGCGCCTCTCCGCCCCCTGAGACCAATGCATAGAGTATCTCCCCGATGTACACGACATCGGCCACGCCGATCACCTCACCGGAAGAGGATTGCCCGGACGGCAAACCCTCTGCCAGTGCGAAGACGCAGCCGTTGGCCGATTGCATCACCCGCGCGGTCGGTCCGCCGGTGTACGGTCCCGTTGGCGGCGGAACGTCCACATCGCCGCTGGCTTCGGTATCGCCGCCGCTTCCGGCTTCGGCGATGATGAAGTTGCCGGCCGCATCCCAGCTAAATCCGCGCGGGTTCGTCAAGCCTGAGACAGAGATACTCGCGATTTGATCCTGCGCCGTTGCTGTTTTGAGTCCGACTACGCCAACGCTGGCGAGGACGAGCTCGAACGAAGCAATCAGGCCGGTGAGCAAATGTCGATTCAACATGATGTGACCTCCGCAGGCTGATACGCTCGCGATCCTGGTGCGGTTTCGGCTTGTTGGCGCCTGAGGGAACGAAAGCCCGCGGTGCCAATTCTACGCGTTCACCGCGATGACACTGAATCTTCGTCAAAACATAGAATGTTGGAGCTTGGTGAATGAACCCGGCGCCCATGTCCAATTCGCTCTTCTGAATGCAGTCAATTGCTCGGCGGGCCGCCGGAGCTGGAAGCACTTCCACCGTCGCCGGTCGCTGACGGAGTGGCGGTCGGACGGCACCGAGGACGATCGTCCCTACAGAGCCGTATTCGGTTTTGTCCTCAGTGATCTGAGTCAGCTTCAGGATGGAGCCGGGTTCGACGTCATGATCTCCAAGAATGTTGTCGTCGTCATTGTGGATTCGTTGGGAATCGTCTCTACCAAAATACGCCTCGGTCAAGAGCACTTGGCCGGTGATTGCATCGTCGAAGAAGAGTTGACGGGTGTGTGCGACGTGGCCACCGTCGCGGATATCGTTGGCGGTTCCTTCGACGGCCACCTTGATATGGATGTGGAGTGTCCGGTCCGTGTACTAACCAGGGCAAATGGTGTCGAACTCCACGATGCCGTCAGCGTCGGTGAGTTCGGCCCGGCATCTCCGATTGCAGGAAAGCTGACCTGAATTTCATCGTAGTTGCCGGCAATGGACGTTCACCCGAAAGGGCCTGGGAGTTAGTTGGGTGCCGTGTAAGACGCGGAAGAGGCGGCCGGGGCATTCCGGCCGCCTCATCTTCGGTTCAGACTGGGTTGATTCGATTGCGCGCTGGAAAACTAGCCTGCCGCTTTGACAGTCAGTTTCCCGGCCATGCCCTCCCCCGCGGCGCTGCCGTGAAGCACGCAGTAGGGGACGTATTCACCAGGGGTGTCGAACAGGATCTCGTACTCCATTGGGAGCCCGAGCTCCGGGATGCCGGTAAATCCTGAGTTGAGCCAACCGGTGCCAGACCACGTGTTGCCACCCTGAGGCATGAACGTTTGCATGCTCTGAACGAGTTTGGGAGAACCGTCGGCAAACGCTTCGACGATCGTATCCTCCGGCGGAGTTTCGCCGGCGCCGATGAAGGAGACCGTGTGCGGTTCCCCTTCGGATTGGTTGATGTACTTGATTGAGTCACCAGCGGTGATTTCCATCACGTCCGGCAGAATCCGCTGCACGCGAACTTGCGTCGCCCCGCCGGCGCCAAGCGCGACCTCCCACAGTGTGGTGCCGTCATCTCGCTTGGTCGAAACTGGCGCCGAGTACTTCTCGATCTCAGCCAGACCCTGTGCCTGCAGCAGTGCAATTTGTTCAGCCGCCGCGGCGTCGATGCCTGCCTGGTCCATCGGTAGAGCCGAACCGGCTTCTTGCACGACCACCTTGGCCCGCATAACCGAGACATGCGGAATGCAGACGTAATCGTAGGTGCCCGCCGTCGGGAAGGTGAAAACCCACGGCGTGCCATCGCCAAACACATCGCCCGCGGTGCTAACGAGTTGGCTGCCGTCAACCGATGTGCCGCCCGCGCCGGTCATCATAATCGGGTTGAGGATCAGTTTTGGCGGACCCGCGGCTGCCGTGGCGGGATCGATCTCCGGATCCGGAATCAAAATCGGCGGCAGCTCGCCACCGGCTGGAAACGTCACCGTGTGGAACATCGGCATTTCTTCAGCAAACCAGATCGAATCGCCGGCGTTGATCGTGATCTCACCGGGGAAGAAGCCGTGGTACTCGACCTTGTTCTCCATATCCATACCGCCAACAACGATCTTCCAGAGGTTGGTGCCATCGGCCTGGGGACCGACCACTGGCGTCACCATCGGTGCCGGCGAGGCCTCCTGAGCCCGGGACTGACGCCCAAGAATGGGAAGTCCGGCGCCGGCAAGTCCGAGACCTCCGGCAATCCGCATGACCTCGCGACGACTCATTTGCTTGCGTTCGCGCCGAACGGAGATACCCTGGAGCGATCGATCACGCGGATTTACAAACATTTCAAGCCTCCATGCTCCTGCAACAACAGCCAATCGAGTTTCGAACTAAAAGAACTACGCAACACTCTCATCATGAGATCATGTACGTACAGTCAGTTCCGTTCCTCCTTTCAGGACGTGACCTCGAGGGTTCCGATCATTCCATGGCGAGCGTGCTGACGGCAGATGTATTTGAACGTGCCCGGCGAATTGAGCGTGACCGAGAAGCTTTCACCCGGCTTGATCATTCCAGATGTGAAGCTGCCATCGGCGGCGCTGACCGAGTGCCAGTTCGCGCCCTTATTGACGAAGGTCACGGTCGACTCTACCTTGACGCTCAACGACTTTGGCGAAAAGCGGTCGTCAAGGAGTACGACCGTCGCGCCATCGGCCGCCGGCGAATCCGCGACCGGAGATGCTTCGGTCGTGATCTCAGGGGTGACAACGGCCGCGGGTGTTCCAACCGTCGATCCGTGACTGGCGTGGTCCATCGCTGGAGTCGATCCGTTCTCGATCCCCCAATACTCTCCAAGCGGACCGGTCGGAACTTCTCCGTCGTATTCAATCAGCGTCATCATGCCGTTTGCGGCATGGTTTTCGATGTGGCAGTGCAGCATCCAGACGCCCGGATTGTCCGCGACCAATTCGATGTCGTATCGCTCACCGGGCGCGATCCAGACCGTGTCCTTGGTGAGTTGAGCGTCCTTTGGCACAGGATTGCCATCGGTCGCCACGATCTTGAAGAGATGACCGTGCAGGTGAATCGGATGTCCGAGGCTTCCGGCGTTGATGAGTCGAAACAGGACGCGATCGCCCTCGTTCACCTTGATTGGCGAGATCGCCTCGTGACTGTGTCCATTCATCAGGAAGAGATCCGTGCCGAGCTCGCCGCCTCTCAGTTCCGAATCGCGCGGTCCGCGCGGCTCGGTCCCGAGCGCCACGCCAGGCGTCAACTCCATGTCCCACTCGGCAAGCGCGTAGGTGTATTCCTGATCGTAGGTCGTGGTGACTTCGGCCGGTTCGACGATGAACGCGCCGTAGAGACCGAGCGCGACCTGATTGACGACATCGGTGTGCGAGTGATACCAGCGGGTGCCTGCCGGTTTAGCGATGAATTCGTACACGAAGGTCTCACCCGGTTCGACGGCGGCCTGGTTCAGGCCGGCTGGCCCGTCCATCTCGGGAGGAACCATCACGCCGTGCCAATGGACCGTGGTGGCAGCAGGAAGTTGATTGACGAGCGTGATTCGAACCCGGTCGCCTTCCTTGACCCTGATTTCAGGTCCCGGCATTTGCTGGTTGTAACCCCAGGCTTTTACGACGGTGCCGGGCTGAATTTCCCAATCGAACTCTGACGCGGTTAGCGTGAGCTCGCGCAGTTGTGGCTCATAGGCCGTGGCCGATCTTGGCCAGGCACTGTAGATCAGGCTCGCCGCGACCCCGATGATCGCGATCGCGATCGATGCTCTGACGATTTGGCGAAGTCTATGGAAACGAGGGCGAGAAGTGGCACGAATTTCGGATTTCACGAGTTGCGAGCGCATGCTCAATTACTCCGTCAAGATCAGCAGCTCAAAAACAGACCATCCCGAACCGCGAGAATAGCTCAGGACCGCGAATTGGATTGGTTGAGAATCGATACGCACACAGAATACGCCAGATTCTCGCAAATCGGATCAGTACTTTTCCCCATATTTCGAGAACCGAGGGTGCCTATTCGAACACGGCCGGCGCCCTCGTTCGATGATGCTATCTTGCGCCCCAGGACGGGGCAACACATGAGTCAACCAGCCTAATTCTGAAAGTCGCAACGACAATCGGGACTACGTCGTTCAACGTAGCCGGCGAACCCTTCATCTGTTCGATCGAGGCGACCTCGAGAGATCTCCCGGCCGCCTTTCACGAAGCTCTGAAGAACGCTTGTCTTCGAGCGAGATCCATCGTTCCACGGGATGACGCCGGGCGGGGTCGGCCCTGACTGAGATCATCCTTGGCAAATTAGGAGATCATTGTGCCTACAGAGGCCTAGTCGTTCAGGAATCGCATAGCCGTACGGACCATGGTCTCCATCCCGTAGACCATGAACTCTTCGTCAAGATCGAATTTCGGATGATGGTGACCCCAGATCAAACCGCGATCGACGTTCTTGCTGCCGACAGAAAAGAATGCCCCTGGCACAATCTGAACAAAATAGCTGAAGTCCTCGGCGCCCATTTGGAGCGGCGTTTCAAAGACGTTTTCTTCACCGACGACCTCTCGCGCAACCTGGCGGATTAGCTCGGTCATCTCAGGATCGTTGATGATCGAAGGGTAACCTGGCATGAGTGTGAACTCGATCTCGGCGCGCATCGCGGCGGCAATCCCACGCGCGACCTCCTCGGTTCTGTTCGCGATCTGGACGCGAACCTCGGGATTGAACGACCGGAGCGTGCCGCGCAGCTCGGCCGTGTCCGGGATGACATTGGCCGCTTCGCCGGCGAGGAATGCGCCGACAGTTACAACAGCCGGGTCGACGGGATTGACCTCGCGTCCGACGATCGTTTGCAGGGCGGTCACGATCTGGGCGCCGACCGCGATCGGATCGACGGTTTCGTGCGGATTGGCGCCGTGACCGCCCCGGCCTTTGATCGTCATCGTAAAGCGGTCAGCCGCCGCGGAGCAGACCCCCGCGCGAACATTGATTGTCCCGACCGGTTCGTTTTGATCGACGTGCAGCCCGAACGCAACGTTCACCTTCGGGTCGTCCATCACGCCCTCGTTGATCATCACGAGTGCACCGCCGCCGCCCTCTTCGGCGGGCTGGAAGAGCACTTTGACCGTACCGGAAAACTGATCCCGGCGGTCCATGAGCAATCTCGCGACGCCGAGCAGGCCGGCCGTGTGCGCATCGTGACCACAGGCATGCATCTTCCCGGGCATCTCCGATTTGTAGTCGACGTCGTTCTCTTCCTGAATCGGCAGCGCGTCCATATCGGCACGGAGCAAAACGACCTTGTCGCCGCCGGGCTTCGTGCCGCGGATCAACCCGGTTACGCCGGTGACGGCGATCCCGGTGCGGATGTCTTCGACTCCCAGCGATTGTAGGCGCTCGGCGGCGAGCTTCGCGGTTTCGAACTCCTGAAAACCGAGCTCTGGAAATCGATGGAGGTGACGACGATCGGCCACAACCCCGGGCATGATCTCGTCGATGTCGCGGCGAATGTCAGACAGTGTTCCGACCATGAGTCACGTATCCTCTCTTCAGGCAGGACAGGTTTACAACTATGTAGTCGCGCAATTTATTGCGCGGCTACATGGATTCCTTACCGTTCAGATAGCGAAGAACGGTTCTGACCATGATCTCCATGCCGTAGACCATGAATTCTTCATCGAGGTCGAACCGAGGGTGATGATGGCCCCACACCAAACCGCGCTCGACATTCTTGCTGCCGGCGAAGAAGAAGGCGCCGGGCACGCGCTCCAGGAAATAGCTGAAATCTTCGGCCCCCATCTGAACTTGCGGGGTGGAGACGTTGTCCTCGCCGACGACCTCCATCGCGACCAATCGCACGAGCTCCGTCATCTCCGGATCGTTGACCGTGGCGGGATAGCCCGGCATGTGGCTGTACTCGACATCGGCGCGAAGAGCGTTCGCGATCCCTCGGGTGATCTCTTCCACCCTTGTCGCAAGCTGAATTCGCACATCTGGATTGAACGAGCGGAGCGTGCCGCGCAATTCGGCGGTATCGGGGATGACGTTGGCCGCTTGGCCCGCGACCAAAGCTCCGACGGTCACGACCGCGGGTTCAGTCGGATCGACTTCGCGGCCGACGATCGTTTGGAGCGCGGTCACGATTTGCGCTCCGACCGCGATCGGATCAACCGTTTCGTGCGGATGCGCCCCGTGGCCGCCTTTGCCCTTGATAACCGCGGTAAAGCGGTCAGCCGCCGCCAGCGCCGGGCCGGGCCGTAGCGAAACGGTTCCGACGGGAGAGCCTTGATCGACGTGCAACCCGAACGCGGCATCAACGTGCGGGTCTTCGAGCACGCCCTCGTTGATCATGACGAGTGCCCCACCACCGCCCTCTTCGGCTGGTTGGAAGAGCACTTTCACCGTACCGGAAAACTGATCCCGGCGATCCATCAGCAAACGCGCGACGCCGAGCAGACCGGCCGTATGCGCGTCATGACCGCAGGCGTGCATCTTCCCGGGAATTTGCGATTTGTAGTCGACCTCGTTCTCTTCTTGGATGGGAAGCGCATCCATGTCACCGCGCAGCAAGACCACCTTGCCGGGCCCCGGCTTTGTTCCCTTGATGAGGCCGGTCACGCCCGTGACCGCGATCCCGGTTCGGATGTCTTCGACGCCGAGCGAGCGCAGCCGCTCCGCCACCAGCTTCGCGGTTTCGAATTCCTGGAACCCGAGCTCCGGGTGTTCGTGAATATGGCGACGGTCGGCGACGACGCCTGGGAGGATTTCATCGATATCGCGCCGGATATCGGATGCAGCCATGACCATGGAAACAGGCTCCTCTCTGGAATGGTGAACGGTCGTACCCGTTCACGATACCAAAGGGAGCCGCATCTCCGCTTGAGGAACCGGCCGCCGACGCGCCACTGAAGACTGCCGGGACGTCCGCGGCGAGAGTTGTTACGCCAGGTAGTGCTCGAGGAACTCCGCGGAGTCTTTCATCGCCTTGAGCTCGTTCGTCCGCTTGGTAAAGCCGTGCCCTTCGTCTTCATAGACGTCGTACCGGACCTCGACTCCGCGTGCGCGGAGTCGCTCGACGATTTGATCGCTTTCCGGTTTGACGACGCGCGGGTCATTGGCACCCTGGATCACGAACAGCGGAGCCTTGATATTGTCGACATAGGTGATCGGGGAGCGGGAGAGCAGGAGCTCCTCCTCGGTGTACGGATCGCCGACCCATTCCGCCATGAATCTCCGCCAGGTGGGCGGGACCGCCTTGGCAAAGGTCACGAGATTCGAAGGGCCAACGATATCGACCGCGGCAGCCCAGTAGTCGGGCAGGCGGCTCACGCATGAGAGCACCGCGAATCCGCCGTACGAACCGCCGAAAACACCAATCTTGTTCGAATCGACCCAGGGCAACGACTGCAGGTACTTCGCGGCGGCCTTGAAATCCTTGAGATCGTCGCCTCCGAAATCGCGATGGATCAGGTTTTGGTAACTCTTGCCGTAGCCGGTGGAGCCTCGAATGTTCGTGGCGAAGACACCGATTCCGCGGCTGAGCCAGTACTGGTAGAGCGCGGCATATGACGGACGCTCCTGGTATTCGGGACCGCCATGGATCGAATAGACCAAGCCGAAAGGTCCATCGCCTTTGGGGCGATAGAGGAACCCGGGGATGAGCCTGCCGTCAAAGCTCGCAAAACGAACGAGCTCCGGGGCGATCATGTCCGACTCGTCAATCCCGCCGAGGAAACCGTCCGTGATGCGTTTTGTGGCGCCTTCAGCCAGATTGACGATATAGACCTCGTTTGAATGCGAGTTCGTCGAATGCAGTAGCGCCAGGCGGCTGCCGTCGCTCGAGAGTGTCAGCGTGCCGGTGACGCCATTCGGAATCGCCGGAACGTCGATGGGCAGGTTGGTGATCGTATCTCGAACGTGAATGCAGGTGTAGCCGTCCTCGTTGACGGTCCAGACGAGCACACGTCCGTCTCGCGAGAGATCGAGATGCTCGATATCCCAGTCCGGCGTTTCGATCCAGCGGATTTCACCGGAGGCAACTGTGTAGAACGCAAGTCCGGTGAACTCGCGATCGCGATTTGTCAGCAAATAAAACCCGGAGCCGTCCGCCGCCCAGGGTCCGGGGCTTTGCACGATCTTGCCCTCGTGCTGAAGGATCAGATCGGCATTCCCGTTCTCCACGTCGACGAGAAAAACATCCTGATCGACGTTTGAGTTCGCTTTGCCGGCGGTCAGCCTGGTTCCATCCGGTGACCAGTACGCCGGGAAGTAAACGCCGTCACCGGCGAGCACGCGTTTTGCTTCGCCCGTCTGTGCATCGCGAACCAGGATGTCCTGTTCGGTCGGCTCCCGATCGTTGGCGGCATAGCTGAAGTAGCGGCCCTGTGGATCCCACGTGCCCAGGTAGTTCTGGACGTCAGGCTCGCTGGGCAATCGCTCGGGCCAGCCATGCTCGGCGGCAACCAGATGGAGCTGGTACTGCTCGTTGCCGTGATGATCGGCGGTGAAGAGGATCTGCTTGCCGTCCGGCGACCAGGAGATCTCCCGCACGGCCTCGTCGGTGAACGAGGTAATTTGATGCGCGTAGCCGCCATCGGCCGGTTGTCGCCAGGCGTTGAACTGGCCAGAGACGTTGGTGCAATAGGCGATTTGCGATCCGTCGGGCGAGAAGCTCAGCGCCGGCTGATACCGCCGGATCGCGGCGAATTGCTCGTACGACGGTCGTTTCGATGAGCCATTTTGGGACAACACACACCTCGAATTCCGTGCGCGAGCTTCAATTCGTCACGCTTCGAAGCTAATGCTCCCATGCCGCCGGCCCGGAAACTATCCGTACAATTCGGTATTTGGACCCCCTAACGGCGATTCAAATTTGTCCTCCCAAAGCCGCCTTAAAGTGACTTGGTGAGTAATCCCACAATGATCCGCGACTAGGACAGCAACGTGAACGTCAGAGTCCAATTCCCATCGCAGTTGACCGCAAGCACGTACGGGTCAGGCATGTCGTCGGGCTCTTTGCCTACCGTGGGACGAACGTCAGACTCCAGTGGGATTCAGTATTGCTTACCTCGAAGAAATATTCTCCGCCGGAGAACTCGTAAATGAATGACGCCGATCCGCCTTCGCCGGTGAAGATCTCTCCGGCAATCATGTCGCTATCACCGTGCTCTCCGTAGACGTCGACGATGATGCAGCATCCGCTATCCACCTGCAGCTGGACCTGATATCGACCAGCTTCGATTCGGTAGTTGTCTGTGACGACGGCCCCTGTGCCCTCGACAACAAACGACCCTGCTGTGTCTGATTGATCGGCAGTTTCGGTGGTTTCCTCTGCGGTGCCACTTCCAGCGACCGCGGTTTCGAGGACACGGACGTGTTTCCATAGGCTATTGATGTCGCCGGTCTGTTCTGCTACTTGCGTTTCGAGTGCGGCTAGACGTTCATCTGTTTGATCCTGGCTTGTGGCTGAGTGTGCGGGTCCGAGCGAGACGAAGGCACTGGCCAATACGACCAACGTAAGCGCAGTCGATATGATGGTTCGACGCATGGAATATTCACCTTCTCGAAAATCTACGAATACACTTATTTGATGATGACAGGTTCACCAGTTCGCTGCATGACAAACGCAAGCGGTTCGCCCATCTGGCGTTGGGCCTCTAGGCTCGTTGGCTATTCGAACCGGTGAAGCGCTAACCTCGCAAAATCTCAAAGGGAGTAGTGTTACAACCACAGCATCTTGTTACACCTTGCGGTAAAAAAACTGCGCTATGCTGCTATCGATGAAATTGAACATGGGGCGAGAGATAGAATTGACGATCCTGTTTTTACGGTGGAGCAAGTCGAAAGCCAACTTCAGGTCCACCAAGATAAAGTGCGGCGTTGGCTTCGTGACTGTGAGTTGGCCGGAGCGGCGCTGGGCGGCAAGAAGCCGCTGGAGGATTCGACAAAGCAGTGTCGATGCGTTCCTGAACGAACAAACCGAACCGTCAAAGCCTCAGACTTGGGAGACCTAGGCAGCGGCTGGAAGCGCCTCACCCGCTGGTACGGTGGGAGCGCCAAAAGGATAGCCAAATGAAACTACGGTCGGGAACCAACGAGCTTCCAGCACAGACGCTAATGGATTTATCCACGACACTATTCCCTTGGCTTTACGGACGGGCCGATGCGGCACATCGGCTCGACCTGATCAATGTGGCAGCAATCGTACTTCCTACTCCAGGGTATGTAGTGCGACTGGCAAATCCCAGTGGTCAGGCGATCGATCTCATCAAGTGGCACGATGAGATCGTGGGAGAGTTTCTGTCGGAGCTTTCGACCAGGATGACCCGTTCAACAAACAGCATTCCAACGGATGAAATCACATCGCATCGATATCATCCCGCTGCCCGTCAGCCTCGAACAGCGGGCGCGATCAGCGACGTTTACGACCTCGTACAGTTGGTCGCTGGCCAATCGAACGCGTTCCTAACGATGGCCCAGTACGTTGAGTTTGGCGTCCTGCTGATCGGAATTGGCCGGTGGTGGAAAAATCGAATTGTCGAGAGTGGATTACTCCGCGCAGCAGGACCGACCAATATTCACTCCAGAAGCCATCCGCATGATGTGCACTGGTCATGCGCACGAGGTTCACAAGGCGAGGACCAAGAAGCGACCCTCCTCATTTGTGCGGGAGGGCTATTTTGGTAGTGCCGACCATCCGACAGGCGTTGAGTTGTATACCGTCCATGTGCAAGCGAAACGTGGCGCGTATCTATACCAGGTCGACGGACGAGGAACTCTACACGATCACTACTTCGTGGATGCAAGTGGTGTCCACGGTTTGCCATTGCCTGACTGGTTTGGCGATGCCGGAGTGAAGCAGAATTTGCTCGCCGCTCGGCAGCTTGACGAGCCGAAGGAAGTTAGCGGGCTCACCTGAGGTGTTCAGTATTCGTCACCGCCTAGTGGTTCAGCATGACGAAAACCTCCTGCTATGCACAAATCGAGGGTTCATGGCAAAGTGACGCGAACACGGCGAAGGAACGATTCATGAGCAACGGTGAATTGGTGGCAGTTGTGATCGGTGGCGCCGGTCTCGCGCTCATAGTCGCTCTTCAGCTGCGACGTCGTCGCGAAGTCCGAAACAATGCCGATCATGTTCACCTCACGGCGATCCACGCGAAGTGTCATGAAATCATCAGCTCCCTTGACCGCTATTCGCACGGCGCCAGCGTCACGACAATCCGTGTCTCGCGAACAATCGCCGATCAGTTCAAGGACGCTCTCCTTGCGGCGCAGTCAATTAACAATGGTCCCATGAGAAAGCAGGCGGTCGCGGTACTCGACTTTCGACCCGCGAGCGAAGGACCCGATTGGGTCGACATCTACGACCCGAAAAACCTGCAACGGACGGTATCGGAACTAGCGAACGAGTTGAACCGTCACATCGATCCAGAGAGACGTCCGCACAATGTCGCCAAACACCGCGCTCCTGGAAGGATGAGAAAGCTACGAAACAAGCTCTTCGGCTTTGGTGGTGGCGAACGCTGGACCTGAGATAGTTATCCGGGCGAGATCATTGACGGAACCATAGAAGAATCAATTGGCAAAGCGCCGCGGACACGGCGAAGGATCGATTTGTCCACGCGAGAGCGACGGTTTTTGAGTCGGCGCGTTGAATCTTGTTTGGGTCCACTGGAAGCGTAAGAGAACGTCCGTCTACAGCAGAACGCGGGCCGACGCTCGAGAGTAGCTCGCGAGATTCACCAACCATCGCGACCGCGGATTCGCCGTTCAGAAGAAGCGATTGACCGCGTCCGAATTCCTCGAACGATGGCTCAGAGACATGGTTTAGGGGTCGCACGGCTCCGGGAACACTGGCCACTAATGGTGGCGCGTCTGCATCCAATGTAGTGCCACTGTGCTCCTGAACGAGCACACAAAACGCAACACCGCCGCGTAACTGTCATCTGAACGCACGACACCGTCGCGGGTAATGTGCGCTACAGTCACAGACAATCCATCGAGACCCACACGCCGGCAGTTCTCTCAAAGGACCGTGAGATGTCGGACCAACAGGACTTCCATGAGCCCGAGCAACCAACTCCGAATGTTGAGCTCGTTCGCGCGCGAATCACCCGGTATGAACAGACGTATGGCATCTATTCCGTGGACCTGCGCCGTTCGATCGAAGCGCGACGAATCAAGAAGACACCAATGGTTCGCCGGTGGCTCGCTGACTATGAGCGGCTGCGGGCGATCGAGGACCTGTGATCAAGCCCTTGCCCTATGGTGCGTCCCACCAGGCGAACCACATCGAAACAACAACTGAAGGCGTACTGGGTTCTCAGGAGTCGTTGTGTTGCTCTTTCCGCGGATGCCTTGATTCCGTCCAATCAAGTTGGACGAGGGTCGTGTTTCGTCTTGAGCACGGGCTGATCCACAAACTCTGCCAGCTATCCATCACACAGAGCCATCCGGCATCGCGCAGATACGCCTTCGAGCGTTTTGTCTTGCCACCGTTTTCCCAATGGTTATCGTCCAGGAGCACAATCCCGCGTTCGCCGAATTGGGGGAACGCCGCGATGAGTTCGTTCAGATTATGCGATTGTGCGGCCGAAGCATCACCTGTCGGCGAGCAGTCGAAACTATCAAGGAACAACAGATCGATTGGGTTGTCAAAATGCAGGAGAAAGCCGACAGAGTCGCTGCAGACGTAGGTAACACTTGACGAATACGATTTGGTTACCTGAATCGCGGTTTCAATGACCCGTGGATCGTTGTCGCAGGTCCAGAGATGCATTCCATAGGTCGCGGCGAACTCACTGAAGATCAGAGTGGAGCAGCCGTCGCCGCCCCAGTTAGTGGGATCCCTAAGCGAGCCAGTTTCGACGATGTTCCGCCCGCCGTGACCAAGCACGAGGTTCAAAGCCGCCTTCATCGTTTCGTAGCGACGCCCCAGCCGAGCTCGGTAGCGTTCGAACCAGCCGCCAAAATAGATGAACTCTTCCAACTCCCAAGCGTCCTATGGCGATCGTGCGAAGGAGACCACAAGCTCTGACAGGTTGAGATCCACGGCGTATCCAGGCGGATTATCGTGGAATCTTCCTCGGTATGGATCGCCTGATATTCGCCCTGGATTTTGCTGAATTGCGCTGCTGGCTACCTCTTTCCAACTCCGCGACCGATCGAGCAACCGTACCATTTCAAATCAATGGACTTGACCTGGAAATACGCGGGAACAATCCCAGACGAATCTCCGACCGTCTTGACCATGAGCACAACACGCAAGGCTCGCAACGGCGGCGCCGGCCGAGTGGCACGACCGAACCTTTATTGCAAGCAATTACGGGTGCTCCGACATTCAGTTTGCACGTCGTCGCGTGCAATTTGAGGGATTTCAGGATTCTCTCACCCGCCCGATTTTTGTGCGGGCAATCAGGATGTTCTATCGCCGATGCCGTTGTTCGAGCTCACTGGTACCGTGCCCACGTCGAGAAACTGACCGTTAAAACGCAGATTGCCGTCGCCGTCGAGGTGAGCCCACAAAAAGCGGTGATCGCATCCGAATCGTTCCGAGCGAAGCTGAACTTCGCGCCGTTTCTGCATGCCTGAGTCTCTCTCGTCAAGCAGACTCTACTGCTCGAGGAATGGATATTCTCACTAATGAAGTCTGGCGCTGGTTAGCGGAGGATGTCGTCGATCCAGCGCTCGATGCGCAAATCGAATGCCGTGAGTGGACTCGAAACAAGCTTCTGCGAAATCACCGTCATCTGACCGGTGGCCAGAAGCAGGCCCAACCCGATCAAGAGCAACCCACTGATGACGGCGGTCGAGTGGAGATAAAGCACTCTTCCGGCGACCTCGACCTCCCAACCCTTGCCACGCATCGCCCGCGCGACCCGGCTCTTGGGACCCGCGGCGATGAATGCATTGACCAAGAGAAAAATCGGTAGACCCAGACCCGTGACATAAATGAGAACGAGGAGCGACCCCGCAACCAGCGAAAGTGCGCCTCCCACCGATGAGCCCTCGGTGATCAAGAGCGTCAGAATTGAACCGAGAATGGGTCCGACGCACGTCGTCCATCCGAGCGCGAAGATCAAGCCGTACACGTACGCCCCGCCCGCTCCCGCGCTTGGCCGGTTCATCATCTTCAGTCCGCCGAAGCCTTTGCCCATCAAGCTCAGGACACCAAATCCGATCACCAGGATTCCGCCGACCAGTGACATCGTCGTTTGATAGTCGATGACCAGCGAGCCGAGCGCGGTGAAACTCGCCCCCAGCACCGTCATCGTGGTCGCGACTCCGCCGAGGAACGCCAGGGTGATCAACCCGATTCGATCTCGCTGTTCCTGGAGCGCGATGGAGAAATAGCCCATCACGATTGGCAGAGAGCAGGGCGAGAGGCTGGAGAGCATCCCTCCAATGAATGCGGGAATGGCCAGGGCCAGCACATCGGCGGAGAGATCCGGCCGGTTTGCCGCCCGGCTGATCCCGGCAACGATGATCAGCAAGAAGAGCACGAGGAATAGCGCCACGCCGATCGCTTTGCCGGCGGCTCGCCATTCGGATTTCCGGACCTCTTTGGGTACGGATCCCGCGCTTTTGGCATCCGCGGTCATCATGATGTTCGGCTCTGAGTCGGATCGGTCTGGACCGTGTCGAGTAGCTCTTGCAGGCGAGCATCGTCGACTGGTCCACGCACGATTTCGCGGATGATTCCGTCCCCGTCAATCAAAATCGTCACAGGCAAGGCAGTGACGCGGTAGCCGGTTCTGCTCACCTCCGTACGAGGGTCGAGTACAAGTGGAAACGTCGCACCGGTTTCCGCGGCCAGCTCCGTGACCTTTGCCGCGCTCTCCTGGTAGTTGATTCCGATCACCGTGGCCCCGTTCTTCGAGGCCGTGTCGAGCGCCTGCATCTCCTCCTTGCAGTTGGCGCACCAGGAGGCGAAGAAATTGAGAAGCAGCGGCTTGCCCGCGTACGTGGAAAGCTCGATCACCTGACCGTCCGGTGTCTGCAACTGAAAATTCGGCGCACGGTTCCCGACTTCCGGGCCGGTTTTAATCGTCGATGTAGTCGGCCAATCGATCAACCCGTAGCCGTTAGGTTTCGAGGAATCCCCTCCGCATGCTGACAGCAACAGGGCGATGACAATCGCGACTGCTGAAAGACGAATTGGTCGATCCATGGCTACGTTTCACCCTTCGACGGTGACGACAATTGACTCCGCCGAATTGACCGTGCAGTCGATCTGATACTGGCCGGGCTCCGGAAACCGTTGCGTGTACGTTTGCCCGGCGCCGACCAGGAACGGACCCGCCCGGTGGTCGATGACGTCGTTGTTGACGATCGTAATAGCCGCCTCGTCGTCCCGATTGAAAACGATGCGTGTGGGCAAGACGATCGCCGAATCTATTCCGGGCGTGGAGACGTTCTTGTATGCGCCTTCCGGAATCACGAAGACCATGCCCTCGCCACCGTCTGATCCGCCGCTCCAGGCCGCGATCGCTGCAAGCACGACGAGCACACTGGTGACGGCCGCGATGACGATCTTCGTGCGCTTGCTCGTGCCTCGGCGCGTCGATTGATCCCGGCCTGCGTCAAACTCCCGAACGAGGGGCTCTTGTGGTTGGGTCATGTTGACTGCTCCCTCCACTTGTCCGGCATTTGGAGCGGAACAAGAGATCTGCTCTGATCTCTTGTTCCGCCGGACTCGGCTACATGCCGGAAGCAGGGGTGCCCTGCCCGTTCATTTCATGGTTTCCATTGCCATTCATGGCGGGCGCGGAGCGAGTCCACTGGCCGCTGACCGTGATTGAGCCAACAGTCACGGATGCGGGTGGAGTCGTCACATTGGTTGCGGTCGATTGCACCGGTACCGTCAACGTCACGTCGCCTGCTTTCTCAAAGGTCAGCGTGAGCTCGTAGGTCATGCCGGGCGAGAGGTCTTCCTTGATTCCAATCAGCATGATGTGATAGCCGCCCGGCTCAAGACTGACTGAACCGCCGGCTGGAATCTCCAACCCGTCCGCAAGCGGCGACATCTCCATAACGCCGCCTTTGCCTTCCTTCATTTCGTGAATTTCGGTGGCCATCGCGATATCAGTCCTGGCCGCAATGAGTCGATCGGGCTCACTGCCGCTGTTGGCAATGGTCATGAACCCGGCAGCGGTGGCGCCAGACATGGCATCTTGATCCATTGCCGGCGCAGATCGAGACCAGAATCCGCTGATGGTGAGCGGCCCGACCGTCACCCCCGCGGCGGGCGTCGCGGCCATGGCCTCCGTCTCGCTCTCGTACACGGGCACGGTCAATTTGACGTCGCCTGCCTGCGCGAAGGTCAGCGTTAGCTCATAGGTCGTTCCGGTTGTCAAACTCGCCGTCAGTCCAATCAGCATTACGTGGTAGCCGCCGGGCTTGAGATCAACGGATCCACCCGCCGGAATCTCCAAACCACCGTCAACCGGCTGCATCTTCATGACACCGCCGGCATCGACGACTTCGTGAATCTCGACCGTCGCGGCGACCATTGTGGAGCCGGCGATGAGGCGATCGGCCGACGTTCCCGCATTGGCAATGTGCATGTATGCCGCGCCGGTCGATACGGCGACTGGTGTTGCCGGGTCATCAGTTTGCCCTGCCGCATATCGAGCGGGCAACGAAATACAGAGTGATGCAATCACGACCATTGCAATGATTGCTGAACTTTTACGTTTCATGTGTCCACTCCTTGGATACGAGTGCGATCTAGTTCAAGAGATGTTCGATATCAGGGACGATCAACGCCGGATCGGTGCCGTATGAATAGGTGAGCCGGAACCTGCCGTCGTCGTCGATCACATAAATGAGCGATGTGTGATCAACGAGATAGCCGACGGCGGAGTCTGGATAATCGACCCTCGTCGCGACGACGCCGTATTCCCGCTTCACCAGTTCGGTTTGTGCATCGTCGCCGCGCAATCCAATGAACCCTGGGTCGAAGAAACCGAGGTACTCCTTGAGACGAGCGGTCGAGTCTCGGGCCGGATCGACAGTGACCATCAGAAACTTGACTTTATCTGCCCGATCACCAAGTCCGTCCTTGACAGCCATGAAATCGCTCAGCGTCGTTGGGCAGAGATCCGGGCATGTCGTGTAGCCAAAGTAGAGAAGGATGACGTTGCCCTTGAGCTGATCGAGCGAGAACGGCTGACCATCCTGATCGATCAGGTCAAGCGGAGCGGCGGCTTGTGCAATTGTGATCTCTCCGCCGGCGAACCGATAGTCTTCGCCGGTGACTGCTTTGATTAACACCACGGCGGCGAGAGCAAGCACGGCCAGCATGCCGATGCCCGCCACGAGCTTACGCGACATTGGAATCGTCCTTTGCTTGCGACTGTTGAGACAACAACAAGATCGACTGTCAGAAGGAAAGACTTGCCTCAGTGACCATACGAGGAGGTGGAGATTCTGGGGTGAATGGGAGCTCGATCAGCAGCGGGGACTCTTGATCAGGGATAGTGTCCGAAACGGTTTCTTCGTTGACCGGCGCCTGAGGAACAACCGCCGAGATTGCGCTGAGCACGGTGGTCGGTTCAGGAAGATCCTCAATCTGAAGGCCGATTCCTGAGTCATGCACAAATTGAGGTTCGCCCGTTGTTGCTTGCCGATGATGAGCGTGGGCTTCGTCCCAAGAGTCCCGGGATTGATCGACGAAGATCGAGTGCGGACCCGACGCGAGCGCGCAATTCACCGGGAAGGAAACGAAGCCTACGATCAGCAGAACGCCGATCAGAGGAGTCCAGCATTTTGGATGAATTGAGATCGGGCGGATCCCAGGGAAGACGCTCAGGTTGCTCCCGGCTGAGTCCGGGAGAAAAACCAAACCGCTCTTTGTTGTCGCTCGTCGATGCTGCATGAACGTCGTCACTTCCACCTTGGCTCATTCTACGGGAATGGAATCGAACAGAAGCGGCAACACCACCGCTTCGTGTTTCAAAAACATGACAAGTGAGCGACGCAGCGATGCATCCTGACTACTTTCGCGGGGACGTAGGGCAGAAATCACTGGCATCACAATTGCAGGATCTCTGTGGTTCGACTTCTCAAGAGAACG
>CAYJPA010000077.1:0-29907 GCA_964371945.1 uncultured Sphaerobacteraceae bacterium
ATCGTGCCCACGTTCAAATGCGGCTTCGTTCGCTCAAATTTCTGCTTGCCCACGTTTCAAAATCCTCCGTGCATTCGCCGTGGCTTCGGCGACGCAATGGCCGTTACATGAAATTGAGAGGCTCCCCGGCGGAGTCTCTCACCAAGAGTATCGTTCTGGAGCCCACAATCGGACTTGAACCGATGACCTCATTCTTACCAAGAATGTGCTCTACCAACTGAGCTATGTGGGCCCGGAGCGTTCCGCGCGATCTGTCAGCGTTCCGGGTGGGCAGTGGCGGATTCGAACCACCGAAGCTCACGCACCTGATTTACAGTCAGGCCCAATTGTCCACTCTGGCAACTGCCCGTGCCGCTATGCAATCCACCACCGCGCACGGGACGGAGCCGACGATGGGACTCGAACCCGCAACCTGCTGTTTACAAAACAGCTGCTCTGCCAATTGAGCTACGTCGGCATGCACAGCCCGACGACTCGCCGCGCCACGGGAAAGTATAGAAAGCGCTACCAATCGCGTCAAGCGCGATTGGTCCGTTCGTTCGATGAATGTTAGCCGTTCCTGCCTCGTCAACCGCACCACGTAAACAGATTCGCATACGCCGATCCTCTTTATTCGAAAAGTACCGGGCTGTGATTCAATCCCTGCCTTAGGAATCGCATCGAACGATGAGTCAACCAGGAGAGATGACGTGCCGATCGGAAAAGCACCGGCCTTTGACGTGATCATCATTGGCGGCGGAATCATGGGCATCAGCGCCGCCTGGCAGCTTGCGAAAAAAGGCGCAGGCCGTGTGCTAGTGCTCGAGCGCACGACCCTCGCATCCGGCGCAACCGGCAAAACCGGCGCGCTTCTTCGACAGCACTACACGAACGAACCGGAGGCACTGCTCGCCCACCGCGGCTTCGAAGTCTTCAGCAACTGGGGCGAGATCGTCGGCGGTGATTGCGGATATGTGCCACACGGGCTCGTCGTCACGGTCGATATGGGTCCCGGCAATGAAGCCAACGCTGGGCGAATGCGCCGAAATGTTGAGCTGCAGAATCGGATCGGTATCAAATCGCAGATCGTCACGCCCGGCGAGCTCAAAGCCCTCCAACCATTTGCTTTTGTCGACGATCTCGTCATCGCGGCGTACGAACCGGTAACTGGTTATGTCGACTCAGTTGCGGCCTGCCGCTCGATGGCTGCCGCCGCTGTCCACTCGGGTGCAGAGATCCGCGAGTGGGTTGAAGTGCAAGGAATCGAATCGACCGGCGGGCAGGTCACGGGAGTCCACACCTCGGAAGGCGTGATGCCAACGCGAACAGTCATTTGCGCGGCGGGACCCTGGTCCACCACGTTGTTAGCGACTGCCGGCGTTGATCTGCCGGTCATCTCATTGCGCGTGCAAATCGCGATCGTCCATCGTCCGTTCGAGCTCGATGAGCCTCCATTCGTCTATCTCGATACCGCGGCCGGAATGTTCACCCGTCCCTGGGGCCCGGGGCGCAGTCTGATCGGCGTCGGCGGCGGCGATCAGCACGACGAAGTCGACCCAAACGAATACGATGAACGCAACGATCTCTCCTACCCGGGGCTGGCGATCGCGGCCGCTGCCCGGCGCATCCCGGCAATGTCGAAGGCGGTTTACCTACACGGCCACGCCGGGCTCTACGATATGTCTCCCGACGCCCATCCGATCATCGGACAAACACCTGTCGAAGGCCTCTACGTCGCCGCGGGCTTCAGCGGTGCAGGCTTCAAGAAGGGACCCGCGATTGGCCAATGCCTGGCCGAACTGATCGTCGACGGACGATCCGCCCTCGTCGACCTCGAACCCTTCCGCCTATCCCGCTTCGAAACCGACGACTGGAATCAGCCCTGGAGTGACACCGAATATGTTTTCTCGTCCGATTTCGGGCACAAGCTTTGAGCTGTGAGCTACTAGCCGCTAGCCTTGAGCTTCAAGCATCAAGCTGCAAGCCGATACACGACTGCAGCAGCTTCCTCACCTCGCGGTGTTGTCTGGGGCGCGGTTTTTGGATTTTTCGTAGGAGCGCATAGCATGCGCCCTGTAAAAGGTCTCTATTGCTAATTCTATGAACGGAACGACCCAAAATCCCGAACGGTCAAATGCTAGCGGCTAGGAGCTAGCGGCTAGCGGCTCAGGACGAGCCACACTGGTGGTCAATTCGATGTGGCGACCTTCAGCGGATGCCTGATGAATCGCGTGCATGATCTCCAGAACATGCAATGCTAGGTCGCCGGACGCCCTATGCGGCCGGTTCTCGCGAATCGCATGCGCCAGGTCGGACACACCTAAACCGCGGCTGTTGTCAACAAAATCGCGGGTGATCGGCGCCTCGATCCATTCCGATTCGCCGGGTTTCCGGATCGAAACCGGACCGCCGAAGGTGTTCGGATCGGGCAGCGACATTGATGCCTCCGATCCGTAGAGCTCAATCGTGTTGGTTCGCGACCAGACGTCAAAGCTCGTCACGAGCGTCACGATCGGACCGCTCGCGAAATCGAGTACCGCGGCCGAGTGCGTCGGCACATTGACCTTGATCTTGGTTCCGGCGAGCGGCTGGCTACCGATCGTCCGCTCCGCGAAACTCGCACGGGCGGAGCCGGTGACCCGACGCACCGGGCCGAGCAGTGAAACGAGCGCGGTCAGGTAATACGGACCCATATCGAACAGCGGACCCGCACCAACCTGATAAAAGAACGCCGGATCGGGATGCCAGCTCTCTGGTCCGTGGCCGAGCATGAATGCGGTGCCAGCAACCGGCTCACCGATCCCGCCTTCGTCGATGATCTGCCGGCACGTCTGCAAACCAGCGCCAAGAAAGGTGTCCGGCGCGGCGCCGGCGCGCACTCCCTGCGCTTTCGCGTTCTCAAGGAGTCGGCGGCCGTCTTCGAGCGCAATCGTCAACGGCTTCTCGTTGTAGACCGACTTGCCGGCGGCCACCGCCGCGAGTGCGATTTCGGCATGCGCGGCGGGAACTGTCAGATTGATGACGAGATCGATCTCGTCATCGGCCAGCAGGTCAGCGACAGAGCACGAACGCGGAACGCCGTACTCTGCAGCTCTGGCGGCGGCGCGCCCGAGATCGAGATCCGCACACGCCTTCACATCCAGGATCGGGAATCTTGACGCGTTCTTGAGATAGATCCCGCTGATGTTTCCGCAACCGACGATTCCAACGCCGACTCGATTTGACGCGGCCAAGTCTTCCGTTCCCCTCTCATTGATCAGAACTGGTGTCGCGCTAGAGTGTTCCGGCCGCCCAGAGCATGCCGCGCTCGATAATCGTGCGCGTCTCCTCGACGTCGAATTCCTTTGCGACATGACCTAGCGAGCAGTAAAAAACCCTCGCCTGACCGTATCGCCGCTTCCAGACCACCGGCATCACGGTGCCATCGATCCAGGCATCGTGCTCGCCACTGAACGTGGTCGTGGCAAGCACCTCGTTCGAAGGATCGACATGCATGTAGTACTGCTCGGACCGAACGGGAAACTCATCGATTCCCGCCACAATCGGATCGTCGGGACGGGTGATCTGCACGGTGTAGTTGATGACGTTCCCGGGATGCGCAACCCACTGTCCGCCGACCATGTACTGATAGTCGGGATTATTTCGGAATGCGTCGGCCATGCCGCCATGCCATCCTCCGATGTTAACCCCATCTCTGATTGCGCTCAGCAGGCCTTTTTCCTGCTCTATCGTGATGGTGCCGTGACTTACAACCGGTACGATGATGTCGAATGAGCGCAGTCTGTCCCCATCGAGACACACATCGAGCGACTCCGTGATCTCGACCTCGAACCCATGGCTCTCCAGGATCGGCGCGAATAGATCAACGCACTGCTTCGGTTCGTGCCCTTCCCAACCACCCCACGTAAACAGTGCTTTTGGCATCAACCCGCCCTCAAAATTGTTGTCTAAACAAGGACGATTCCGTGGTACCTAGCGGCTCACGGCTAGGAGCTTGCCGCTTGTGGCTTGTAGCTTGGAGCTATGAAGCCACCCGCTCAATGATCGAATCCGCCATCTCTCTTGTGCCGGCAGCCTTCGACGGATCGCGGTCGGCGCGGAGGTCGTAGGTGACCCGATCGCCTGACGCGATCACATCGGCGACCGCCTGCTCGATCTTGACCGCCCACGCTTGCTCGCCGAGATGGCGCAACATCAACGCCCCCGAGAGGATCATCGCCGCCGGGTTTGCTTCATTCTTGCCCGCATGGCTCGGCGCCGAACCGTGAATCGGCTCGAATACCGCCACGCCGTCGCCGATATTGCCGCTCGGCGCCACGCCAAGCCCCCCAACCATGCCCGCGATCAGGTCGCTCACGATATCGCCGTAGAGGTTCGGCGTCACCAGTACGTCGTACTCCTCCGGCTTCTGCATGAGCTGCATGCACATGTTGTCGATGATCCGGTCATTGGTTTCGATCTCCGGATACTCCTTGGAGATTCCCTGCGCGATTCGCAGAAATAGCCCGTCGGTGAACTTCATGATGTTCGCTTTGTGAACGATGGTGACCTTCTTGCGGCCATTGTTGCGGGCGAATTCGTAGCCAAACCGCACGATCTTCTCGGTCGCTTCCGGGGTAATCACCTTGATGCTGATCGCGGCGCTCGGCGCGATCTTCTTCTTGCTGAGAGAGTTGATTTTGCCGATCACATCGGCGGCATCGGCGGTTTCGGTATCGAATTCGATCCCTGAATACATGCCTTCCATGTTCTCGCGGACGACGACCAGATCGATATCCTCGAATGTCGACTGCACGCCCTTGATCGTTTTGCCGGGTCGGAGATTGGCGTAGAGTCCGAGTGATTGACGGAGACCGACATTGACACTGCGGAAACCACCGCCGATGGGCGTCGTGATCGGTCCCTTGAGTCCGACCTTGTTCCGCCTGATCGACTCCAGCGTCTCTTCCGGCAACGTTTCGCCGTGCTTCTCCTGGGCGGTCATGCCCGCATCGCGGTGCTCCCAGTTGAACTGAATGCCGGTCGATTCCAGCACCCGTCTCGTCGCTTCCGCGACTTCAGGACCGATTCCGTCGCCAGGAATCAACGTCACGTTGTAACTCGCCATCTGCTCCACCCGTTGCGATAACCGCGAATTGCCTAACCCGCGCATTGTCGCACGGGCCCATCTCCTCGGGCACTCGTCTCTGGTGATCGCGGCTTGCCGGCAAGCGATACTAACCGGGTGACAAACCGGCTCCGAAGGCAAAAAGGGCATTCTGCATGACACCTGAGATGAAACGACCAGTCGTCCTTGTGATTCTCGACGGTTGGGGAATCGGCCGCGACGAGCCCGGCAACGCTGTCCTAGCCGCCAGCACACCTGTCATGGATCGATTGCTCGCCACGTATCCGAACGCCACGCTTCGCACCTCGGGCGAGGAGGTCGGCTTGCCGGCCGGGCAAATGGGCAACTCTGAGGTCGGGCACCTCAATCTCGGCGCGGGATTCATCGTCTATCAGTGGATCACCCGGATTGACAAATCGATCCGCGATGGCGACTTCTTCGACAATCCGGCCCTCTGCCGGTCAATCGACGGTTGCCTGGAGCGCGGGTCGACGTTGCACGCGATGGGTCTTGTCAGCGACGGCGGCGTGCATAGTCACACTCGCCACCTGGTCGCTCTGCTCGAGCTCGCGAAGCGACGTGGACTCCATCGCGTCGCCGTCCACGCTTTCACTGACGGACGTGATACCCCGCCACACGGCGGCATCGACTATGTGGCCGATCTGCAAACCGAAATGAGCGCGCTCGGCGTCGGATCGATCTCGACCGTCTCCGGCCGTTACTACGCGATGGATCGCGACCGGCGCTGGGAGCGCACCAAGCTTGCCTATGACGCAATCGCGGAGGGCATCGGACCGCGATTTCAGACGGCCGAGGCCGCGATCTCCAGCGCATATGCCGGCGGTGTCACGGACGAATTCATCATCCCGGCGATCATTGGCGAGGAATCGGCGCCCATCCAGCCCGGCGACGCCGTGGTGATGTTCAACTTCCGCTCCGACCGCTGCCGCCAGTTCACCGAAGCGCTTTGCTCGCCGGATTTCGCGGGCTTTGAGCGCCCGCGCCCACTCTGGCAGTCGGTGCCGGTCACGACAATGACCCAATATGAGAAGGGATTGCCGGTCGCGGTGGCATTCGAACCGCACGATGTGACCGATCCGGTCGCCAAGGTCATCAGCGAAGCCGGTAAGACCCAATTTCACTGCGCCGAAACGGAGAAATACGCGCATGTGTCGTTCTTTTTCAATGGCGGCCGCGAAGAGCCATTCCCCGGCGAAGAGCGGGTGCTGGTGCCATCGCCAAAGGTCGCGACCTACGATCTGCAGCCGTCAATGAGTGCGCCGGGCATCACCGACGTCGTGGTCGCGGCTGTTGAATCGGGCCGATTCGATTTCGTGATCGTGAATTTCGCCAATTGCGACATGGTCGGCCACACGGGCGTGCTGAGCGCGGCAATCTCAGCCGTGGAAACGGTCGACGGCTGTCTGGGACGAGTGGTGGCGGCGACGCTGTTCGCGGGCGGCTCGTTGATCGTCACCGCCGATCACGGCAATGCGGAAGAGATGATCGTCCGCGAAACCGGCATGCCGATGACCGCGCACACGACCAACCCGGTGCCGATCGTCGTCGTCACACCGGAAGATAGCCCCTTCCGCCTCGCGACCCTTCGCACCGACGGCATTCTCTCTTCCGTCACCCCGACAATCCTGAAATTGATGGGAATTCCAGCGCCACCGGCAATGACCACCCCGCCATTGATCGAGCGAAAGGGCGAGACTGGCAGAGATTGACCCGGTTTCGGTTGAGGCTTCAGGTTCTATCTCAAACACACGACTGATGTTGAGACTGCCTGTTGTCACTCAACTTCACAATTCCGGACTTCGATCCCGTCTTCACGGATCACGACAAGCGTCCGGGTCAATTCGAGAGATCCGGCGTGATTCGTGAAGAAGTCGCCAAGAGCCGCGCAGATCCCATCGTTGGTTCGCAGCCGATTCGGCAAATCCAGGTGAATGATTCCCGCTGAGCGTGGGTATGATTGACGGTACAGGCCCTGGAAATCCCGGTCTAAGGTGATGATCACCCGCCCCTCACGGATCGCCATCCGTACAACTTCGCGATCGGGAAGCTCGCCCAGTCGCTTGCCCTGGAGCCATGCGATGTCAAGTGCGAATCGGTCTGTCAGATACCTCGTGACCCGAGGAGATAGATTTGCATCAAGCAGAAATCGAGCCACTTAGGTCACGAGCGGGCAGCTTCGGCACGATCAGGGTTCTGCAAAGCATAGGCAATCGCCGCGTCGATATCTTCGACCGACAGATCGGGATAGTCCTCAAGGATCTCTCGCGCTGAAACCCCGTTATCGACCAAGCCGACGATCAGGTCGATCGGCACGCGGGTTCCGCGGATAATCGGCTTTCCACCTAATACTTCCGCGTTTCGAGTCACCCTTGCCGCAATTTCGTGTTCGGTGAGCATTGGTCATATCCTGCCTGTGATTAGCACTTTAGCATGCAATCATACAGAGTCGCGTCTGTGACAATCAGTGATTCGCTCTTCTGGGTCGAGCAAAGTCTACCCGAATCGGCTGAACACGCTCCCGCCCGGGTAGTGCGCTGCCGACCCGAGATCCTCTTCGATCCGCAGCAGTTGGTTGTACTTGGCGACCCGATCCACCCGCGACGGCGCCCCGGTTTTGATCTGCCCTGCGTTGGTCGCCACGGCCAGATCGGCGATAAAGGTGTCGTCCGTCTCACCACTGCGGTGTGAGATCACAGCATTGAAACCCGCTCGCTGCGCCATTTCGATCGCATCAAACGTTTCGGTCAACGTTCCAATCTGGTTCAGTTTGACCAGAATCGCGTTGCCCGACTTCTCCTTGATGCCACGTGCCAGGCGCTCGGTGTTCGTCACGTAGAGATCGTCTCCGACCAACTGCACTCCGTCGCCGATCATCGCGGTCAACGACTGCCAGCTCGCCCAGTCATCTTCGGAGAGTCCGTCTTCGATCGACGCAATCGGGTATTTTGCAACCCACTCCGCCCAGTAATCAGAAATCTCAGCGCTGCTTAGCGATCGTCCTTCGCCTTTGAGCTCATACTTGCCGTTCTCGTAGAACTCGCTGGCCGCGGGGTCAAGCGCGATGACCAGATCTTTGCCCGCTTGATAACCGGCCTTTTCGATCGACTGGGTCACGATCGCGACCGCTTCCTCATTCGAGGCCAGACTTGGCGCATATCCGCCCTCGTCGCCGACGTTCGTGCTCAGCCCCCGGTCGGCGAGTAGCTTTTTGAGCGCGTGGAAGACTTCAGCGCCCCAGCGCAGCCCCTCGGCGAACGACGGTGCGCCGATCGGCATCACCATGAACTCCTGCATATCGACACTGGAGCCGAGCGCGTGCTTGCCGCCGTTGAGGATGTTCATCATCGGGACTGGAAGCGTGTGCGCATTCGGTCCGCCGAGATATTTGTAGAGCGGCAGGCCGGAATGACTCGCGGCCGCGCGGGCGACCGCGAGCGATACACCCAGGATCGCGTTCGCGCCGAGTCGTCCCTTGTTCGCTGTCCCATCGACGTCGATCATGACCGCGTCGACCGATCGCTGATCGAGCCCGTCCAACCCGACCACGACCTCAGCAATCTCGTTGTTCGCGTTTTCGACCGCGGTCAGCACGCCCTTGCCGCCATAGCGCTTTTTGTCGCCGTCGCGGAGCTCGACTGCCTCGTAGGCGCCGGTCGATGCGCCGGAGGGCACGGCCGCGCGGCCGATTGCGCCGCCAAGCAGCGTCACGTCAACTTCGATGGTCGGGTTGCCGCGGGAATCGAGAATTTCGCGCGCTCGAATCGATTCGATCAGGCTGTGCACTCGTCACTCCTTGGTCGCTGTTGGCGTTCACAATCCTATGATCCGAGTATAGGCCGAACATCACGCCGGCTTTGTTACAATGTCGTCACAATCGAATATCGAACAGGCGCTGACGGAGAAAAGTACGGTGGGTGGCGCCGGCCAGGGACGGACGGCCAGAGACTGGAAGCCGCCGCGTAAGCCCCCACACGAAGTTCCCTCCCGAGCCGGACGGTGAAGGCAATCTGGTAGGGGCGGTTCGTGAACCGCCCTGATGCAGCAAGCCCCGTAGTCGTTTCTGGAGTCCCCCATTACGGGATAGGTTGTTTGGTGGATGTTGGCGAAATGCTTCGGTAGACACCCGCACATCCGCACGTTCTCAGCCCTGGAAGGGCTTTGTGGGCGTAGCCCGGTCACTTCAGTGCCGGGCGGGCGGAACGGATTTCCGATCTATTTCCTCAAGTTGCTACAGACGACCGATGAGCGCGTCGCAAATGCGGCGAAGCAGGGTGGTACCGCGCGGAGCCCCTCGTCCCTGCCGAGGGGTTTTTTGTTGCCCGGAAAGCGGGATCGATATCGAGCTCGGAGCAGCAATGTCGTTCCTAGAACAGATCGCGGAATTAAAGGCACGTTCGATGCAGGCACTTGAATCCGAAGTGTCTGATTTGCCGACCCTTCAGCAGTGGGAGCGATCGTTTCTCTCTGGCAAAGGCGAGTTGGCGACGATTCTCCGCGGTATGGGCGCTGTTCCCGCGGAAGAGCGCCCTGAAGCCGGGCGAGCCGCGAACGCGATCAAGAATGAGCTGACGGCTGCCTACGATGCGCGGAAAACTTCGATCGAGATCAAGCGCGTGCAGAAGCAGATCGAGTCTGAAGCGATCGATGTCACTTTGCCCGGGCGGAAACCGGCGATCGGGACGGCGCATCCGATCTCGATGATGATCGACGAGCTCAGCGAGATCTTCTCATTGATGGGCTTCCAGACCGTGTTTGGGCGCGAGGTCGAGACCGCGCGCTACAACTTCGATCTGCTCAACATTCCGGCCGATCACCCGGCCCGCGATGTCTGGGACACGATCATCGTCGAAAGCTCCGATCAGGCTGAGATCGTGCTACGGACGCACACCTCTCCAATGCAAGCGAGAGTGATGGAATCGAACGATCCTCCCGTGCGCGTGGTCGTGCCCGGCCGCTGCTATCGGTTCGAGGCGCTCGATGCCTCGCACGAATGGATGTTCCATCAGCTCGAAGGACTCGCGGTCGACGAGCACATCACGATGTCCGATCTCAAGGGCGTGCTGACCGAAATGGCTCGCCAGCTCTTCGGACCCAAGCGCCGTGTGCGATTCCGCTGCGATTACTTCCCCTTCGTCGAACCGGGCGTCGATTTCGGGGTCGACTGCGCGATCTGCGAAGGCAAAGGCTGCCGCGTTTGCAAGGGAACGGGTTGGTTGGAAATGGGCGGCGCCGGCATGGTTCATCCCAAGGTCCTCGAAGGCGTCGGATACGACTCCAGCAAGTACCAGGGGTTCGCGTTCGGGCTCGGGATCGACCGCCTGATCATGATGAAGTACGGCGTGAACGATGTCCGCGCGTTCGCCGGCAACGATCTCCGCTTCCTTGGTCAGTTCGCCAACGCATCCATCTGAGGTTTTGTACCCATGAAAGTACCGATGAAGTGGCTCGGCGAATTCGTTGAAACCGGTCTGGAGCCGAAAGATCTCGCCTACCGGATGACGATGGCCGGGCTCGAAGCTGAAAAGATCGAAGAGATCGGCGAGCTCTGGAACAACGTATACGTGGGTCACGTGCTCGACGTGAAGCGCCATCCCGACGCCGATCGTCTGGTGCTGGCCGAGGTCGAAGCCGGCGAGCACAAGTTGACGGTCGTGACCGGCGCGCCGAATATCGCGCAGGGTCAGAAGGTGGCCCTGGCGCTGGCCGGAGCGAGGCTCTATGACGGTCACAGCGAAGGCATGGAGCTCAAAACGCTCAAGCCCGGGATGATCCGCGGGATCAAATCCGAGGGCATGGTCTGCTCCGAGAAGGAGCTCGGGATGTCCGAGGAGCACGAGGGCATCCTCGTGCTCGCCGGCGACGCGCCGGTGGGACTCCCGTTGAAGGAGTACCTTGGCGATACCGTGATCGAGTTCGAGATCACCCCGAATCTAGTGCACGCCTTCTCGATTCAGGGAATCGCGCGTGAAGCGGCCGCGCTCTCGCGAACCACGGTCAATCCCCCGAAGCTGGCGGATCTCACGTGGTTCCTGGGGGCGAAGGAAAATCTCGTCCAGATCGAGGCCGAAGATCTCTGCAGCCGCTACATGGCGATCGTCTTCGAGGGCCTGACCATCGGACCGTCGCCCGAGTGGCTGGTCCGGCGTTTGACTGCCGCCGGATTGCGTCCGATCTCGAACATCGTCGACGTCACCAACTATGTCATGCACGAGATCGGGCAGCCGCTGCATGCGTTCGATCTCGACGCATTGAATGACCGGCGGATCGTCGTGCGGCGAGCGCATCCGGGCGAGCAACTGGAAACGCTCGACCATGTCCAGCGGACGCTGAGCGGTGACATGCTGGTGATCGCCGATTCGCATAAGGCTGTCGGACTGGCCGGCGTAATCGGCGGATTCAATTCTGAAATCTCCGACGCGACCAAGACGGTCATTCTGGAAGGTGCGAACTTCCACATGACGTCGGTGCGCAAAACCGCGCGCGCTTTGAAGATTCGAACGGATGCCTCGGCCAGGTTCGAACGAGGGCTCGATCCGGACCTCGTCGGATCGGCCATGGCGAGAGCCGCCCAACTGATCCTCGATCTGTCGCCTGGAGCGCGAATAACCGCGGTTCGCGATGTCTATCCGTCGCCGGTCGAGCCAGGCTCGTTGACGATGCCCGTCGCAAAGATCGCGCGGCATCTCGGCATTGTCTACAGCGATGAGCGGATTCTGGACGCACTGACCCGGCTCGATTTCGAGCCGGTGATCACCGGCGGCGGCCCGGACCGGTTGCTCGGGGTGACGATCCCGACCTATCGCCGCGATGTGTCGATCCCCGAGGATATTGTCGAAGAGGTCGCGCGATTGATTGGCTACGAGGGTCTGCCGGCGACGCTCCCAGTGGGTCAAACGGTGCCGGTCAAGCGCGATCAGATGTACGACCTCCGAAAATCAGTGCGGAATATCTTGACCGCGACCGGCGCCAGCGAGGCAGTCACCTACTCCGCGGTCTCAGCAGACGAACTGGCGCCATTCGCGGCGGGTGGCGGATCGGAGTTTGGATTCGTTCATCAAGCGCCGGCCGACAGGCTATTGAGATTGCGAAATCCGATTCAAGTTGGTCGGGATCTCATGCGGCCGACGCTCATTCCCTCATTGCTTCAAGCGGTTTCGGCGAATCTCAAGCATGCCGAGTCGGTTCGGCTCTTCGAGATCGCGCATGTTTACCTGCCGAAGGGCCGGGACGAGTTGCCCACGGAGGTTGAGATGGTCGCGATCGCGATCGCCGGCCGGCGAGAGCCGGCCGGGCTGAACGCTTCCCGGGAACAACTCGACTACTTCGATCTCAAGGGAGCGGTCGACGAACTGACCGGTCGCCTCGGTCTTCGACTGGAAATTGCGGCCGATCCCTATCCCGGCCTCCACCCCGGCCGGTCCGCGGTGCTGAAGTCAGGCGACATCGTTGTCGGACGCATTGGCGAGGTTCATCCTGATGCCGCGAGGATCTACGAGATCGATGACAACCGGTTGGCGGTCGCGGAGATCGATCTCGACCAGGTCATTCGGTTGCGCTCGACCAGTCGCCGGGAGATCCCGGTGCCGCGCTTCTTGCCGGTTCATCAGGACTTTGCGATCGTGGTCGACGAAACCGTCACCGCCGATGCGGTCGAACATGCGATTGCCAGCGGAAGCGGACCGCTGGCGAAGAAGGTGACGCTGTTCGACATCTATCGGGGCAGCCAGATTGGCGAAGGCAAGAAGAGCATGGCGTACCGCGTGATCTTCGAGGCGCCGGATCGGGCTTTGACCGACACCGAGTTGGTGAAGGTTCGCGGAAAGCTCGAGCGTGTGCTCAAGCAGCAGGTCGGCGGCGCACTGCGATCGTAATCGCCCAGGAAAGAGCAAACGTGACTGCAAAACAGCCATTCTCCATCCGCACGATCACCGACCTCGAAGACGCCCGGAAAGCATTGACTCGCCGGCGCGGCTTCGAGGAAACGGTGCTCTCGCCCGGCATGCAGGCGGGAATCCGCCGCGTCTTCGGCAGCGATTTGACCGCGCACGAGGTCGTCGACCGCATCCTGAAAGATGTCCAGAACGACGGCGACGCGGCGGTTCTGCGCTACACCGAGGCGATCGACGGCGCGGCTCCGCGCTCGCTCGAAGTACCGAAGTCTGACTGGGATGTCGCGCTCGATTCGCTCGATCTGGAGCTCCGTCGCGCGCTCGAGATCTCAGCGGAGCAAGTCGCATCGTTCCATCGCAAGCAACTGAAAACGTCGTGGTTCGACTACACGGATGAAGGCGCGCTCGGCCAAATCGTGCGGCCGCTCGCGCGGATCGGCGTTTATGCTCCGGGCGGCACGGCGGTCTACCCATCTTCATTGTTGATGACCGCGGTACCCGCGCGGGTCGCCGGGGTCGAGGAGATCATCGTCTGCTCGCCGCCGCACAACGGTTCCGTGTCACCGCTCATCCTGGCCGCCGCGAAGATCGCCGGCGTGGATCGGGTCTTCCAAGCTGGCGGCGCTCAGGCGATCGGAGCAATGGCCTACGGCACCGAAACGATCCCGCATGTCGACAAAATCCTCGGCCCCGGCAACATTTTCGTCGTGCTCGCCAAGCAGCGGGTCTATGGCGTGGTCGCGATCGACGCGCTGCCGGGTCCAACCGAAACGCTGCTCGTCGCCGGCGAAACGGCCGATCCGGTGCTCGCCGCGGCCGACATGCTTGCCCAGGCAGAGCATGACGTCATGGCGACCGCAATCTTGATCACCACCTCGGTCGATCTCGCCCGCCGGGTTGAGACGGAGCTGGAGCGGCAATTGCAGGAATTGGAGCGCATCGAGATCGCGGGAGCATCGATCGCCCGCAACGGATTGATCGCGGTCGTGCCCACGATCGAAACGGCGATCGAGCTGGCAAACGCCTATGCGCCTGAGCATCTTTGTTTGTTGATGAACGATCCCTGGTCTGTTGTGCCGCTGGTTCGCCATGCGGGCGGCATCTTCGTCGGAGAGAATAGTCCAGAAGCGTTGGGCGACTACACCGCCGGTCCGAGCCACGTCATGCCGACAGGCGGAACCGCGCGCTTCTTCTCGCCGATCCATGTTGCTGACTTCACCAAAGTGATCAATGTCGCCGCCGCGAACCGGGCAGCTCTGGAACGGCTTGCCCCGGCCACGATCGCGCTCGCGCGCGCCGAGGGCCTGACCGCGCACGCGAAAGCAATCGAACGTCGATTTGACCGACTTGGATGTTAACTCTCGTTGATCTCGCGGAGGGCTGCGATCACGCGCTCCTCAACCGTTGTCCCGTCGGTCTTGCCCAATCGCGCAACCGCGATGTTCGCTTCGCCAAGGCTGTATCCGAGCGAGCGCAACGCGGCGATGACGTCGGAATCGCCTGATGCTGGCGCTGAGAACGCCGCTCCGACCTCCGGCAGCTTGCCCCTCAGCTCCACGATCAGGCGAGCGGCCGTTTTCTTTCCGATTCCCGGCACGGTTGCCAGTAAATCGGCGTCACCTTGCTCGACCGCGAGCAACAGCGCATCGGGCCGCATCATCGAGAGCACCGCGCAGGCCAGTCGCGGACCGACGCCGGTCACGGCAATCAGGGTCTCAAAAACGCGCATCTCTTCAGCACTGGCGAATCCGTAAAGCGCGAGGATGTCTTCGCGAACGACGAGGTAGGTTTTGAGCTCGATCTCGTCGCCGACGTTCCCGGCTTCGGACACGGTCGTCGCGCTGGTGCCGACCCGGTAAATGACACCGTTGACATCAATAAGCATGGCGTCGGCGAATTTCGCGGTGATTTGTCCTCTGAGTCCTGCGATCAAATCTTGGTCTCCGTCGTGTCGTCGATCCGAAAGACTCGTCGTGCATTGCCGCCGAGCACCGCGCGCCGCTCAGCATCGTCGCGCCAGTCGATTTGCATCACCCGGTTCAAAAAGCGATCCATTCTCAGAACCGGGAAGTCGCTTCCGAAGAGCACCCGCTCGGGTCCGACTAAGTCCAGCACGATCCGAAAGATCGCCGGCCGGTAGAGGTACGACGATGCCGCGCAATCGTAGACGACATTTGCGGTGACCGCCTCGACTTCCGGCATGAGCTCGTGGAACGGCAGTCCACCACCCCAATGCGCTGCCACAACTTCGAGCCGATTGAAATGCGAAAGGAGCTCGATCAGCTTGTCCGGGGTCGCCGTCCCCTTGCCGGGATAATTGTGACCCACCGCTTCGCTCGTATGAATCAAAATCGGGCGCCCGGCTGATTGACAGAGATCGACTAACGGCTGCAAACGAGGAAACTCGCGCCAATCAAACCCCTGTGCGTCCGCGTTCAGCTCACCCATTCCGACCGCGCCGTGCTCAAAACATGACCTGGCGTCTCGTTCGGCATCGCTGTCTCCTGGCACAACAATGCCGAGCCACGAAAGACGATTGGGATAGCGCCGGATCGCATCGGCCATATAGGTGTTGTGGTCGCGACAAAGTGCCGCGTCCGCCCACGGAAAACCGCAGAGAATGGCGCGCGCGACACCCGCGGCATCCATCGCCGCCAGCAACATCTCCGCGTCGACCAGGAGCGAGCGAGGGTTGGCATAGAGGGCTTCGAACCACCCATCTTTGCCAAAGTACCGCTCCCGATGCCCGACGACGTGGGGTGGAAAAATGTGAACGTGGCTGTCGATCACGCCGGCGCCGCTACCCGCGATCGGGCTGATCACCGGCAACTAGAGGACGAACAAGATCACGACGGCGATGATCGCAATGAGCGCCGCCACCGCGGCGATCGTCAACGCCGGGCTGATCCCAGACCGGTCGCCAGAGTCGACCACGGCCACCATCGGCTCCCGCGCCGGTAGGACGGACACGATGATCGCCGAAACGTTGTCGCTGGTTCCCCGCTCCTTCGCGAGCTCTACCAACCGTCGGGTCGCCGGCTCGGCATCGAGTGTGAGCAGGACATTCAGCATGTCAGTGCTCGGAACGACATCGTAAAAACCGTCAGTGCAGAGCAGCAGCCGGTCCTCCGGCAGCAGGGTCAATTCGAAGATGTTCGGCATTTTCGAATCGAGCTTCGCCCGGTGACCCAGCGCATGGGTCAGAATGTTTCGGTGTGGACTTTCACGGGCTTCGTCTTCTGTAATCGAGCCGCTGGCCACCTGATCGGCCACCAGCGAATGATCTTTCGTGATCTGAGTCAACCGATTGGCGCGCGCCAGATAGGCCCGGCTGTCGCCGATGTTGGCGATCGTGACGTACTTGCCGCGAACCGCCGCCACGACAAGCGTCGTGCCCATCATTTGCGGCGGCACACCGCCCTGACCATTCTCGTAGATGCGATCGTTGGCTCTTCGGAATGCCTGCTTCAACAGGAGCGCGGTGTCGGCGCCGGGATCCGCGCCAAACATCTCCTTGACGATCTCAATCGCCATCAGCGCGGCGACCTCGCCGCGCTGATACCCGCCCATGCCATCGGCTAGAACGGCCAGGTAACCGCCCTCGAGCGCTCCTTCACCTGAGCCGACCGGGGGCAGAACCTCGACCGCGACCGCATCTTCGTTGCTGCTTCGCCCTCCGACATCGGTCGAAGACGCAACTACGATTCGTAGCTGTTGTTCGGGGGGCGCATCTACAGTCGATGTTGTCACGGGCGAGCCATAATTTCTCCAGATTTCGGCCTAATTCGGGCTGAAGAATACCATGGGCGATTCTGACCCGCCAAAACCAGAGGCCCTCGTTTTGCAGGTAGCCTGCTGCCCCGGCGATGCTACACTCGCGACAGTTTCGAGCCAATTCCGGCATTCAAGCAATCGCGAATTCCGGAAGGAGTACGTGCATGAACACCCACCGTCACCACTTTGCCTCGAATGTAATGCGTTTGCTCCTGGTCGGTTTCGTCACGTTTGGCCTTGGAGTGTTCAGTGCTTCTGCCGGCGATGACGACGCGCTCACAAGCCAGGAAATCCTCACGGCCGCCAGCAAAAAGCTGGCAAACACTCCGACCATTCGATTCGAACTTAAAGTCGACGGGGACACCTTCATCGACAGCAACGGAACGATGCGACTGCTGGAAGCAAAGGGTGCGCTCGTGCGGCCGGATCGCGTGCAGACGGAATTCAAACTCAAGGTGCTCGGCACCGTGACGATTAGCACCAGCTTGATCATCGTCGGCCAACAACGCTGGTCGACCGATCTCATCACCGGCTCCTGGGGTCCTGCTCCGGAAGAGTTTGGATATGATCCCGGCATTCTGTTCGACAATCAGAACGGCATCGGACCGGTGATGGACCGCGTCCAAAACGCCGCCCGGCTCGAAAACGAAGAGGTCGACGATCGTTCAAGCTTCCATCTCCAGGCGGAGGTCGATCCGGCGATCATCGAGGATCTCTCGTCAGGCAACTTGACAGGCAGCCCAATCACTGCCGATCTCTGGATCGACCGCGAGACCCTCGACGTGCTCAAGGTTCGTCTGGCCGAACCGGATACCGTGAAGGATCGGGAGCCCGCAACCTGGACGTTGACGTTTTCAGATCAAGGCAAAGAGCTGAAAATCAATCCCCCGGCCGAGTAACGTTGACCTGAGCAGAGCCGGCGAGGACCGCGCAAAGATGGGCAGATCGTTACGCGGGCATGGGACGCTCGCGACCGCGCTGGCAGCGGTCTTTCTCGGCGCGGTCGATCTCACGGTCATATCGACTGTCCTCCCGAAGATCGTCGTCGATCTTGAGATCAATACCGCGGACATCGACCGTTACATCTGGATCGTCAATGCCTACCTCCTCGCCTACATCGTGGCGATTCCCGTGTTCGGCCGCGTTTCCGACCTGACCGGGCGTCGCTCCGCGTTTATTGGAGCCCTGGCGCTCTTCGTCGCCGGATCGCTCTGGAGCGGTTTCTCGAACAGTCTCGGAGAATTGATCGCGGCACGGGCGCTGCAAGGCGCCGGCGGCGGCGCGCTGCTGCCGGTCACGATGGCGCTCGTCGGTGACTTGACCAGCCAGCGGCAACGAGTAACGACGCTCGGATTGGTCGGAGCGGTCGATACCCTTGGCTGGGTGCTCGGCCCACTCTGGGGCGCCGGCGTCGTTGGCGCGCTCGGCGATTCGCCGAACGGCTGGCGATGGGTCTTCTGGATCAACGCCCCGCTGGGTTTGGTAGTCGCGATCGTGATCTTTCTGAAGTCAAAGCCTCAGACACGTCTCGCTCAGAATAATCGCGTCCAGCGACTGGACATTTTCGGTGCGCTCCTGCTTGGATCGTCGCTGTTGTTGCTAAATCTCGGACTCTCTTCAGGTGGAGAAGCGGGAGTCAGAACGGGTTCAGCCTTTCGGGCCCTCGGCGGAACCACGAATCCTCTGGCCGACTATCTGCCGTGGCTGCTCGGTGGGGGAGGCCTGTCGCTGATCGCGTTCATCGTTTGGCAACGACGGGCGCGATTTCCAATCCTGCGTCCACGCCTCTTCCAGAACCAGATCTTTGTCGCGAGTCAAACCGCTAACTTCCTTATCGGCGCGGCATTGATCACGGCCATGGTGGACGTTCCACTATCGGTCGCGTTGCTGGCCGAAGAGCACCGGATCAGTTCCGTCAGCGCGATGCTCTTCGCGCCTTTCACATTACTCATGGCAATCGCGGCATTTCTGGGAGGACAACTGGCGGCGACTCGCGGACTACGATGGACCGCCTTCGCGGGACTAGCTCTCGTGGTGCTTGGGTATGTGACGATCTGGCTCGGGTTACGACGTGAAGATTATGTCGCGATGATTCCCGGCCTGGCCCTGTCAGGAATGGGGTTCGGGCTTGTCATCGCTCCAATCGGCGCGGCTGCACTCGACGAGTCGACAGACGACGATCGCGGCGTCGCCGCCGCTTCCACGGTCTTATTTCGACTCCTGGGGATGATGATCGGGCTTTCAGCGCTGACCGCGTTCGGAATCCACCGCCTGCAATCGCTGTCGAACGATGTCGAGCCGATCGTACGCACCGAGAGTGAAACCACTGCGGAGTTCTTCGTCCGCCAAAGCCAGTTCATTGCCGGCGTCGCGATTCCACTGAGTGTGAGGGTAGTCCGAGAAACGTTCCTGGTGGCGGCGATTCTGGCAATCCTCGCGGCGTTGCCGGTCTTCTGGTTGCGGGAACGCCCGCGGGTCTAGCCAGCCGCCAGCCGCAGTCCGTTGACCGACTCATGAACATCTTGATTCGGCGCGAAGATTCCCGAACCGACCACGAACGTATCGGCGCCGGCATCGACGATCTGACTGATGTTCGACGCCTTGACGCCTCCATCAACCTCGAGCAGACAGGCCGGATTGCGGGTGTCGATCATCTCGCGCGTTCTGCGAATGCGATCCAAAGCCGATGGAATAAAGGTTTGACCCCCAAAGCCCGGGTTCACGGACATGATCAAGATCTGGCCGACAGTTGGAACGACTTCTTCCAGCGTGAGGAGAGGAGTCGCTGGATTGAGCGTTATGCCGGGTGTAGCGCCCGCGGCACGTATTGCCTGGATCGTGCCGTTGAGATGTGTGCACGCTTCAACATGAATGGTAAGGATATCGGCGCCAGCCTCGACGAACCGTTCTACCCATCGCTCGGGCTCGACAATCATCAAATGAACATCGATCGTCAACGTCGTGTGACTTCGGATCGCCTCGAGCATCGGAAGCCCGAACGAGATGTTCGGCACGAATCGCCCATCCATCACGTCCAGATGAATGAAATCGACGCCGGCACTCTCGGCCGCGGTCAACTGTTCGCCGAGGAGCATCAGATCGGCCGTCATGATCGAAGGACCAATTCGTACCGCTCGCCGTTCCATAATTCTCTCCCATCGCAGTCGCTTTCGACTTAGCCGACTATACTCCGATCAGCGACCGTAGCTTCAACTGGGAAGAGACTTGACTCCCGTACCGCCCTCAATTCCGATTCCACGTGCGATTCACTTCTGGATCGGACTCGCGCTAATTGCGGTCTCCTGGAGCGCGTCGTGGTCAGGATCGACTCCGCTTGCGCACCACGGTTTCTTTCCGCTCTGGCTCGGCTACATCTTGTTCGTGGATGGAATCGTCCATTTCAGAACCGGAACGTCGCTCTTCACTCGAGGCAATAACGAGCTCGGCCGGCTCTTCGTCGCCTCGATACCTCTTTGGTGGCTTTTCGAAGCGTTGAATGCCCGCCTGGATAACTGGAGCTACGTGCTGCCGGGCGAACGTTCCTGGCTCGGCTATCATGCGGAAGCTACGCTTGCCTTCTCGACCGTCGTGCCCGCGCTCTTCGAAACGTCTGAGCTCTATCGTTCATTTGGTCCATTCCAGCGCCGTGGGCGCTGGATGAAACTGAGACCGTCCGAGCGGGGCTGGGCACTCTTCAGCCTCGCGGGCTCAGTCCTGCTCGCGCTCGCTTTGCTCTTTCCAGATGCCTTCTTCCCGCTCGTCTGGATCGGGCTCTTTTTTCTCGTCGACCCGATCGTACATCGACTCAAAGGGCGAAGCATTGCCGCGCAGGTCGAGCAAGGCTACTGGGGAACAGTGCTCGCGCTCTTCGCGGCCGGGCTGACCTGTGGGTTCTTTTGGGAGATGTGGAACTCACGTGCCTCACCGAAATGGCTCTACGACATCGCCTACGCCGAGCGGTTTCACCTGTTTGAAATGCCCCTGCTGGGCTACGGCGGCTACCTGCCCTTCGCGCTCGAAACCTATGCACTGGTGATGCTCATGAACCGGTTCTTCGCGTTCTGGTCGCCCGAATACCTGCAATTCGACGCTTCGCCTGTCGAAACTCCCATCTGAAGTACCAACGATGCGAATTGTGCTTGGTTCGAGCCCGCTCCTATAATGATTATCCAGTACGTCACTGGGACTTTGCATCCGATCAGCCCGGACACTGCAGCATGGTGAACATCCTCGACCGGTTCGAGCAGTCCTTCGAGCGCCTTGTCGAAGGCTCAGTTGGTCGCCTCTTCCGCAGCCCAATTCAACCGGCCGAAATCGGACGCAAACTGGAACGGGCGATGATTACGAATCAAGTCGTCTCGGTCGACTCTACGCTCGTGCCGAATGACTATCACGTCGCGATGCATCCACTCGATATGGTGCTCTTTGTCGATTTTGTGCCCGCGTTGTGCCGCCAAATGGAAAGCTGGCTGCACGATGCGGCCGAGGAGCGCGGATTCGCGGCAATCGACCGGATGCGCGTGCAGATCATCGGCGACGAAACGGTTCCGCGACGTGCGATTCAGGTTACGGCCGCAATCGCGGATCGGCCGGACATCGGCCGCGCTGAGCAGGAAGCGATCCAGCGCACCGAAATCTTCCGTGTGATTCGCGACACCAGCGGAATGACTCCGATTCGACTCAAGTTCACAAGTGGTGTTCAAATGGGCACAGAGTTCATCATTCGCAAGTCGGTAACGACGTTGGGGCGTGCGCTGGACAACGATATCGTGCTCGATTCGGGCGACATCTCGCGCCATCATGCCCGGCTGGAGTTCAGTGACGATCAAATCCGGGTCGTCGATCTCAATTCGACGAACGGCACCCGTGTCAATGGCAAGAGCGTGCGCTCGCAATCAGTGCGGGCCGGCGATGAGGTTGCGTTCGGAACGCTTACTGCCGAAGTTCTGCCGTTTCAGCAGGACGGGCGCTGATCGGCGTCGCCGGCGCACCGGTGCTGGCGATGGAGATTCCGATTCCCTACGACTGGTTCTTCCTGGGATTAAGGCTTGCTTTCGCCGGGTTGCTGTATTTGTTCCTCTGGCAGGTCCTGCGGATTCTGATGCGCGACCTCCGGCAGTCCGCCCAACAACCGGCCCGAAAGCGTTCGACCCGCGCAAAGTTGATCGTGATCGACCCAGCGGAGTCCGTGCTCGAGGCCGGGGTCAGCTTCTCGATCAACTCCAAAACGACGATCGGGCGCCATCCAGACTGCTCGATCGCGATCGATGAGCCTTTTCTCTCGGCCATCCATGCTCGCTTCGAAACCCGCGACTTCGCCTGGTATGTCACCGATCTCGACAGCACCAACGGTACGTTCGTCAACGGCCGCCAGATCAGAGGCACGGTGTACATTGAGACCGATGACGTCGTACAATTCGGTCGAATAAAGCTCCAGCTCGTCGCCTGACGATGCCCGCGCGCGATCTCAACCTCCTGGAGGCGATCACGTGATTGTCAGGCTGATCAAAACCCCTTGGGAGCGCGACGTTGGCTCAAAAACCCGCGGTCTTTGGTTTGGATTCGACGTTGACGGGCGCCCGGGGAGGTGCTCGGACAAACTCGAACGTCCAACCGAAGATGGATTTTTCTCCCAAATTCGCGATGATCGCGTCGCGGTCATTGACCGCGCTGGCGGCCACTCTGCTCCTCGCCGTCGTTGGGCTTTATGCTCTTCGAACTATCTACGCCGATAAGGTCTATCCATCGGTCTTCGTTGCCGATGTCGATGTTGGTGGATTGACCTACCCCGAGGCTCAGAGTCTGCTCCAGACACGAGCAGAGTCAATCCTGACCACGTCAATCTCACTCACTGACGGAGCGCAGGAGTGGACGGCGACGTTCGGCGAGCTGGGCGTTTCGGTCGATGTGCCCCAGTCACTCGATGCGGCATATGAAGTCGGACGTGAAAACGGCGCCCGCGATCGGGTGAGCTCAACGCTCGAATTGCTCAACGAGAATCGATCGCTGCCGCTCAGGTTCGTCGTTGACGAGCAGCGATTCGGGGCCTGGATCGACCGGATCGATAGCGATCTCGGCCGGCCGGGACATGACGCCTATCTCTCGATCGAGGATGGCAAAGTCACCGTCGTGCCCGAGGTTGACGGTGTTGTCGTCGATCGCGCGCTGACCCATTCGATTCTTGTCTCGAGTCTGCATTCGCTCCAGCCATATGCTGGACAGTTGCCAACGCGCGACCAAAAGGCCGCGATCCATGCCGCGGATCTTGAAGAAGCCCGCGTGCAGGTTTCTGATGCGCTTGCCGTTCCAATCGAGTTGTCATTCGGCAAGAGAAAGTGGACTGTTTCGGGCAAGGATATGGGTCAATTCATCGTCCAAATAGTCGAGCCAGATGCAGCGGGCGCGATCAAGGTGTCAGTCGCGATCGACGAGGAAACTCTGACTGAGTATTTCGCCGTCCTCTTGACCGACGAAGTCAACCGGGAACCGGTTAACGCCCGCGTTGGTTGGGATTTGAACAAACAAAAGCTGCTTTCCGTCGAGCGAAGTCGCAATGGCTACCAGCTGAAGCCGGACGAGTTGTCCCGGGCAGTTATTGCGAGTTTCTGGGGCGACGAGAAGTCAGTCAAGATCCCTGCACTGACAATTCGACCGGAAATCGATAGCTACAATCTTGACGCCCTCGGCATCACCACCAGACTCGCCGTGGGCGACTCCAATTTCGACGGTTCTGATTATGGCCGCGCTACAAATGTCGCCGTCGGCGCTTCGCTCCTGAATGGGACGCTTGTGCCGCCCGGTGGCGAGTTCTCGTTCAACTACGCAATTGGCGAGATCACGACCGATCTTGGGTACGTCGAGGCCGGCGTTGTCGATGGCGAACGAATCGGCAAGGACATCGGCGGCGGAATCTGCCAGGTCTCGACGACCGTTTTCCGGGCCGCGTTTTACGCGGGTCTTCCGATCACCGAATGGAATCCACATCGTTACCGGCTCGGTTTCTACGAGCAGGACGGTTGGGAGCCCGGTTTGGATGCCTCGATTCTCCAACCTGAAGAAGATCCCTTTGGCGGCGGCGATTTCCGGTTCAGCAATCCTTCGGATTCGTGGCTGCTCGTCGAGTCGTACACCGATGGACCGCGCGTGATTGTGATCATTTACGGCCCTGATTTGGGCTACACGGTTGATGTCGCCGGTCCATACTACGACCCAACCGAGTACCCTCCAACCGACGATATCGAGCTCACGGACGAGGAGCTGCCGCCTGGGACCATCCAGCAAACCGAATATGAGCTCTCCGGGATGGACGTATCGTATCAGCGCACGGTTTTTGACAAGAACGGCGATCTCCTCTGGGACCGCACATTCGGCACGCACTTCTATCCCCGTGGCAACGTTTACAAAGTGAGCCCCGACATGAAGGGCAAATCGCCCGCGAAGCAGGATGAGGACTAGGTGACGCCGACAGAAGTGCAGTTCGATTACGTTCGAGTTTCACCGGTTTCGCCAAACACTCATATCCCCGGTCGACTCTCAGTCGTTCTTCCCGCACATAATGAAGAGGCAAACATCGAGATCGTCGTCGAGCGAGCTCTCGAAGTGCTGCCCGGCTTCGTCGATGACTTCGAAGTCGTGGTTGTCAACGATGGCAGTCGTGATCGCACCCCGCGGATCATCGATGAGCTTGGAAAGAAGGATGCGCGGGTCAAGCCGGTCCATCACAAGGTCAACCGGGGCTACGGCGCTGCCTTAACGAGCGGCTTCCAAGCGACAACCGGTGATTACGTCATGTTCATGGACGCCGACCGCCAATTCGACATCGCGGACATCGCGCTTCTCGCGCCATTCGTGCAGCGATTCGACATCGTTGCCGGTTTCAGAATGCAGCGAAACGATCCATTTCACCGAAAACTCTTCGCCGAGACATTCAATGTGGTCGTGCGCATTCTGTTCGGCGTTCACCTGCGGGACATCGACTGCGCCTTCAAGATCTTTCGCGGAGACATGCTCCGGTCGATCACGCTGACGGCTCCGGGCGCATTGATCAACACCGAAATGCAGGCCAAGTTGCGACGACAGGGCGCCACGCTCGAGCAGATCGGCGTGCATCATTACCCGCGTGTCGCCGGGACCGCGACCGGCGGCAGTTTCAGGGTCATCCTGCGCGCAATGCGCGAGACCGTTTTTCTGTGGTGGCGAATGCGGTCGTACGTGCCGCCAACGATTCCATCGAACAGGCGCTAGCGAGTTCTCCACACCGGGGGAAGTTACGCTGCCCGGCGCGGCCGGTTGCGCTGTCGCAGATCGCGACCAACGTCGCTCAATGTCAATGCCGGAATCACGGGCCGGCCAAGCTCACTGCTGACATCGGCGATCGTCAGGTCGTCCAGGAGCGTGTGCGTGCGGTCGGAGATCATCCGGCCCGAGATGTAGAGAGGCTTCCCGGTCCCATTCCTTGGGACCGCGCGAAGTAAATCCGATCCGGCCAGCAGACCCGAGACGTTGATTTCCGATCCGAAGTAGCCGTTCTCGATCACAACCACTTCCAGATTCGAACTGGTGTGGCGGTTGAACTGATCGACGTGTTTCCGCATCGACGGACCGATCAACGTCGCGCAGGCAATCGTTGCTTCGACACCGGCAAGGCCGCCTTGCTTCGAGCGACTGAGATAGGTCCCTAGGTTTTCGATGAAATGCCTCGTGACACCGATGCCATCTTCGATCTGCGGATAGCCATCGTAGATTTCTGCCGGCGGCACTTCCTGGCCCGTCATCAGGTAGAACTCGTCACCGAGGTGAAAAAAGGTCGAGCCACGTTCCGCGCGAAACTTGGCTTGCCAACGCTCGGCCTGCTCGATCACCGCTTCCGCCTCGTGCCGTTCGTATCTTCTGACTGAAATTTGCTTGCCGGGCAACAAGCGCATGCAGGTTCGCGAAAGACGCATCTGCTTGCTCTGGCGTTCGAGTCCGTGCTTCGTCAAACCGACTGGAACGCCGGCGATCGAGAGACATCGCTTGAATGCCGCCAGTTCCCGAATACTGCGATCCATCTCCCCGCGGTCATTGACGTCGGGACAGAGCACAAGCTGGGCGTGGAAATCGACACCCGCGCGCTCCAGCCTACTCAGATCCGCGTGGATGTTGCCGCCTTTGGGATTCCCGACCAGCGCCACTCGCAATTCAGGATTCATGGCATGCACCGACACGTGCATTGGACTAACGCGCTGCTCCTCGATCCGGAGCCAATCCTCGTCGCTCAGGTTCGTCAGCGTGACGAAACTGCCGTAGAGCATCGAGTACCTGTAGTCGTCATCCATGACATAGAGAGACTTCCGCATGCCCTTGGGAATCTGCTTGATGAAACAGAAGGGACAGGCGTTCTCGCATATGCGAACTCCGTCGAAGGTCGGATCGGCGAAGGTGATCCCCCAATACTCGTCGCCATCGAGCTGTAGTTCGAATCGTTTCTGCTCGCCGTCCCGTACGATCTCGAAGATAGCCTGCTCGGATTGAGCGTGGAATTGAAAATCGAGCGCATCCATGACCGGGCGGTCGTTGACCGAAACGATTCGATCACCGGGGCGCAATCCTAAGTCTGCTCCGAGCGAACCCTGAGCGACGGCATCGATCAGGCCCGGTGCATCCGGCGCAAGATCGACCCGGCGATGTGAAAGCGTACTGAGAATCGGAGCCATGTGGATCGTGCTCGCCGGCGTGCGGCGCTCCTAAACGTGTTGGGGGCGAACAATCGAAGCACTCGACAGCAGCAAAGCGCGGCCGGGTCAAACCGCACGAGTCTACCATGTAGCTACTAGTTGGCCCGGTGCAGAACGAGGCAGTAAAGCGCGATCACGCTATACTGCGCATGAAACAGCCGTCATTGTACGAATCTGCCGACTGCGAGGTTCTTTATGAAGATGCAAACTCCAGCGACCGAAACACTCAAAATCTCGGATGTACGGGGTCAATTGAATACACTCGTCAACCGGATCTATCGCGAACAAACGAGAATCGTGGTCGAGAAGAGCGGAATTCCGGTAGCCGCCCTCGTTTCGGTCCAAGATCTCGAACGTCTACGAGATCTTGACCTTCGGATGCTCGAGCGGGCCGAAGTCATTAATCAAATGAGAGAGGCATTCAAGGACGTCTCGCCCGAGGAACTTGAACAGGAGGCAGAAAAAGCAGTGGCCGAGGTTCGCGCCGAGATGCGGGCCGAACGTGAACTGCTGGCCGCAACCCGGTGATCAAAGCGCTGCTCGACCCAAATGTCATCGTTGCAGCATTTCCTGCCAGGTACGGCACTCTGGCGGAGATCACTCAACACTGGACACAAGCACACTTCGAAATGGCGGTCTCCGAGCACTTGCTGGGAGAGGTCAGACGTGCCTGATCCAAACCCTATTGGGCCGGCCGCTTCACGAAAGTCGAGGTTGACCTGGCATTGATTAGGATTCGAGAAGGCGGGCGATTTCCTCTTCCACAAACAAACATCAAGGGTGTGGCCACTCATTTAGAGGATGATCTTGTGTTGTCGCTTGCGGTCGATGCTGCGGCAGAATATCTCGTGACGGGTGATCGAGGTCTGTTGAGTGTCGAAAGGACTTACGGCGTCGAAATCGTTACCCCGCTTCAGTTTCTCGGCATCTTGAACGCCAAGTGGGAGCCCGGTTACCGACCAGACGAAGACTCTGACGCGGGCGCTTGATAGGTCAGACCGACCCAGTCTTCAATTTGATCACGCTTGATCAAGCGAAAACCGCGCGGTTCATAGGCTTCGCGCACGAACGCTTCGCGACTGTCAATCACACCTGCAAGCACCAGGACGCCGCCGGGTTTCACCGATGCAGTCAATCCTTTGACCAGCTCGATCAGAACGCGCGAGATGATATTTGCGAGCACGATGTCGTACGGCCCCACGAACGGACCATCCGGGGTAACAGAGCCCTCGGCAACCCGAATGAGCGCGCTGACGCCGTTCCTCTCCACGTTCTCGCGGGCCGATCGTACTGCCACCGGTTCGATATCGACCGCGTCGACAGCGCTCGCCCCGAGTTTTGCGGCCGAAATCGCCAGAATCCCTGAGCCCGTTCCGACATCGAACACCGTGTCACCGGGTTTGATAGTCTCCTCCAACCCCATCAAGCAGAGTCGACTGGAAGGATGGGTGCCTGTTCCAAAGGCCATGCCTGGGTCGAGAACAACGACGACCTCATCGTCGGACGCCGGAACATACTCATGCCAGGGCGGTGCGATAACAACATTGTGACCCGCGCGAAGTGGTCGGTAATGCTCTTTCCAAGCGTTAGCCCAGTCCTCTTCCTGGCGTTCACTAACCTGGAGCTCGCCGACCTGCCGCATTCGACCCAGGTGCCAGAGCGCCTGGCGAATGTCGTCCAGCGTTCCCGGGCGAACATCGGCGGCGGCCACGAACGTCCGTACCCAGACTGGTCGTGTGTAGTCGACCGCCAGGTTGTCACCGTCCTGATCCTGGGTGAACGGTTCTTCGATGGCCACGCCTTCGTTGTAGCCGTATTGCGCGAAGAGCTCGGTTACAGGCTCAACCGCTTCGTGATCGACCTCGACCGCCAGTTCCAACCACGCATTCGTCGCTTCCGTCACAGATTCACCACGCTTACATCGCCAATGTTCAAACTTGCAGCCGAACCCGAAACCTGGGCGCGCTGGCCGATGAGTGAATGTTCGACCATCGCGTTTTCGACCTTCGCGCCCTCATCCAGAATCGAATCGCGCACGATCGCGTCGCGCACGATCGCACCCGCGCTGATGCTCGCATACGGTCCGATCACGGATCGCTCCAGAATCGCACTCGGGTCAATTGCGCACGGTTCGATCACCACCGAATCGCCGGCGAGGCGCGCGCCTTCGCCGTAGCCGCTCAAGAGAATCCTGTTGGTACTCAACAACGCCTCGGAGCTCCCGCAGTCTTCCCAGAGCGTAACCGGCGCGGGCACAACCCTCTTGCCGGCGTCAATCATCAACTGAATTGCGTCGGCAATGAAATACTCGTTCTTGAGCGAAATGCCGCGCTCCATCTGCACTTCGATCGCCGAATAGAGATCGGGGACATTCCGGAAATAGTAGATTCCGATTACCGCGAGTCGCGAGACGAGCTCCTTGGGCTTTTCGACGAGCTTGACAATCCGCCCGTTCTCGACCACCGCGATACCCAGTTGCGACGGGTCTTCCACTTCCTTCGTGAACATCACGACATCGGCGTCCGTCGAGGCGAGTCCGCTGAAATCAGCCTCGAACAGCATGTCTGGAAAGAGCACGAGCGCATCTTTGATGCCGAGATCCCGGGTTCGAAGAATCGCGTCGGTTTGACCACGCATTTCTGGTTGCACCACGAGCTCGACCGGAATAGCGATGTTCTTTCTTGCCCATTCGGCCATGTAATCGCCGAGAAAGCCGGTGATGAAGATGATGCGAGACGGGTTGAGGGGCATCACCCGGTCTAGGACGTGTGAGAGCATCGGTTTACCAGCCAGCGCGACCAGCGGCTTTGGTTTGCTCCACGTATGCGGGCGTAGTCTAGTGCCAAACCCCGCGACCGGAAAAATGATGTCCACGTTCGTCCTCCACCTTCACCACGATCGCACACACAACACGGGTCTGCATCACGAGGCGCCGGTACAATCTACCATCCGGCACGTACGGTCGGAGTCGAGCTCCAGCGAGGAAGCGCAAGGAAGAGCGATGCCATCGATCGGCTTGAGTTTTGAGGAGATGCAGCGCGAGATCGAAGCCCGGATGACTCGGTTGGACGAGGCGCAGGACGATGCTGATCAACTTGGGCAGTACGCCGGCTTGCTCCGGACATCGGCGTTGATAGCTTTTCAGCGCGCGGCCGAATTGATCGATGTAAACAACCACCGTATCGAGCAGCAGCTCAACGCCGCGGGGATTGTGCTTTCAGGGAAATGAGCCGCGTAACCGCCCGGGCCGGCGGTACCTCCAACCGGATTCGAACCGGTGATCTTCACCTTGAAAGGGTGACGTCCTAGGCCGCTAGACTATGGAGGCACTCGGGGAAATTTACCCCGCTCGGCGACCATATGTCAACGCACCCATAACCCGGCGAAGGCTCCCACTACCGCGCTCGCTGTCGCACAGGAC
>CAYJPA010000078.1:0-13284 GCA_964371945.1 uncultured Sphaerobacteraceae bacterium
ACTTTGATCAGCGCGGACCCCTCCGCGTAGGGAGCGGCACCGGTAATGATCTCGATCGGCCGCATCTGTTCGGCATCGCGATCATACGAGCGGGTCAGTGTGGGAATGGGTGTCGTCACGAAACTGGATCTCCATCTCCGGTTGGTTCGGCACTGTCGCTGTCGCCGGGCAGAGTGGCCGCATACACGTCTTGAACGCGCTTCATGCGTTCAGTTAGTTCCCGCTCAAACCCGCGGTCGGTCGGTTGATAGTAGCGCCTACCGGCCAGCCGCTCGGGCAGATTTTGCTGGCCGACGATGCCGCCTTCGAAATCGTGCGCGTAGCGGTAGCCTTTGCCGTATCCCAAATCCTTCATCAATCCGGTTGGCGCATTGCGTAAGTGAATCGGAACAGGATCGTTGCGCGTTTCGGCGACATCGCGCTGCGCCTCGCCGTACGCACGATAGACGGCATTGCTCTTTGGCGCGAGCGCAAGGAAAACAACCAACTCGGCCAGGGCGAGCGCTCCTTCGGGCAAACCGATGAAGTGAACGGCTTGTTGTGCGGCCATCGCCAGCTGCAGGGCCCGCGGCTCCGCCAGTCCGACATCTTCGGACGCGAATCGCACCATGCGACGCGCGACGTAGAGCGGATCGTCCCCACGCTCCAGCATCCGAGCGAGCCAGTAAAGCGCGGCATCCGGGTCGGAGCCCCGAATCGTTTTGTGCAGCGCGGAGATGGCGTCGAAATGATCGTCACCGCTCTTGTCATACGTCGCGGCTCGCCGTTGAGCGGCCGCCTGAACGAGATCGACTGTAACCTTCGGATATTCGCCGACACCGGCGCCGATCGCCGCGTATTCAAGCGTGTTCAGCGCGTAGCGGGCGTCGCCGTTCGCGAGATTGACCAGGAATTCGAGCGCGTCGTCGTCAACTGCAATGCGCTGTTTGCCGAGACCGCGCTCGGTGTCGGTCAGTGCACGTTCGACCAGTGTGCGGACGTTGTCATCGGTTAGCGCGCCCAGGACGATCACCCGTGACCGGGAGAGTAGGGGAGAGTTCACTTCAAACGACGGATTCTCAGTTGTGGCGCCAATCAGGATGACCGTGCCGTCTTCGACGTGTGGCAAGATCGCGTCCTGTTGCGCCTTGTTGAAGCGATGGATCTCGTCGATGAAGAGCACGGTGCGCTGCCCATGCATTCCCAGGCGGTCGGCGGCTTCCTTGATCGCGGCGCGCAGGTCAGCGACTCCAGATGTAACGGCGCTCATTGAGGCGAAATGCGCCTTCGTGGTCGAGGCCACGATTCTAGCCAGGGTCGTTTTCCCGGATCCCGGCGGACCCCACAGGATGATCGACGAGAGGCGATCGGCTTCAATCGCTTTGCGCAGCAGGGTTCCGGGCCCCACGATGGATTCGTGACCGGCTAACTCGTCAAGCGAGCGGGGACGCATCCGGGTCGCAAGGGGTGCCCGGCTGGAGAGCTGCTCCTTGCGGTTGGCTTCAAAGAGGTCCATGGTCATGGCTCATCCCCTCCACGGACGGATCGGGGACGCGCAAGCGGATTCAATGGGGCTTGCCGTTGTCATTCTCCTCGAGTGCGTCTATTTGTTCGTTCAATTCTTCGATCTTGCGTTCCGCTTCGCTCACGGACGAGATGCCTAATTCGGCCATATCCTCGATCAGCTCTTCATATCGATCCAATAGATCGTAGAGACGGAAGAGCTCGCTTTCGCCTTTGCCATTGGACGAGCGCTTCACCATGGTGGGCTGCCTTCCGTTGGGAGCACGTGGCTGTCTAAAGCGTGATGGCGAGAATAGTGAGTCCAACGACGCTGACTAATCCATACTCGATGAGCTCGCGTTCACCGACAGTTTGACGCTCTACCTGGGCGGTGAGAAGTCCGCAAACCGCGAAGAAGCAGACCAGCAAGGCGGCCCCACCGGTCCAGCCATGGGTCGGCCACCAGTTGATCACCAATGTCGCTTCCGCCATCACGCCCCCACCCAGGAGCGCATAGAGCACGCTCCTGGTTGGTTCGGAGCCACCGCGATCGAGCGATTCGAGGAACAAGATCCCGGCCAGGACAGCGACGATCGGCACGCCGATCCAGCCGGACATCTTGTTGAGATAGACCGCGCTGAGGGCGAGAAACGCCATCAAGTGGATGATCAACGTGTGGATCGTGGACGCGGTTCGATTGTTGGATTCGTAGGCATCGTCGAGAAGATCGCGCGCGAGCAATCCACCAGCGACTCCGAAAAACGCGATCGCTGGTCCGGCGATCAACATCAAACGGTTGTGGTAGGTCGCGACCATGAGAATCGCCGTCGCTTCCGCGGCGAACGGAATCGTCCAGGCGGTCGGTAGAGGGGTGTGTCGTCTGGTCGTTCCAAGAGACTCGGCCGCCCTGGCTGCGGTGAACTCAGAATATTGAGCACCCAGGCCCGCCAGGATACAAAAGATAACCGCCAAACCCCAAAAGAGAGGGTTCGTGGTTTCCGTAAGCGGAACGCCGGTGGCGGTCGGTGTTTCGCCGGAGGCCATGATTGCGAGCGCGAGCACGGCGGCGGCAGACGCGAGACTGACAAAGATGCCGCGGCCGTACGCGGGCGGGCGGACGATTTCCATGGCCGAGCCCGGTGCAGCTCCACTACTCTGCACGGTGGCGCCGAGACCCTCGACTCCGCCGGACGCACCAGACTCACTCGATTGTGCCGGGGAGCTCCCCGCATCGAACGCCATGCCCATCCTCGTTTCCCGCCGCATCGTACCCTGAAAACGACAGGCACGTCATCTGCTTAGCCCGCTGGCGCATCAATGGCTCACCCGGCGACGATGGGCTGGATTACTGCCACTTGTCACCAGATCTAATCTCCGCCCAAGCCGCGATCAGATCGCCGGCCGGAATGGCGCCGTCTCGAAGGATACGCAGCTCATTATCGAGAAACTCGATGACCGACGACGGCACGCCCCCAGGGCAGATTCCGCCATCGAGAATCAGATCCAGATCGTCACCAATCGATCCCGCGACTTCTTGTGCATCGCAGGCCGGCTCGTGACCGCTTCGATTGGCGCTGGTACAGGCGACCGCGCCGCCCGCTCGATTGATGACTTCGATCGCCAATGGGTGATTCGGCATCCGCAGTCCGACAGTCGATCCTCCGGCGGTCACTTCGACCGGCATGCCTGGGAGCGCGGGCACGACAATCGTAAGTGGACCCGGCCAATATCGATCGAGCAAGATTTCGATATCGTCGTCGATCCCGTCAGTCAGATGCTGGGCGGTTTCGGGCGAGGCTACAAGCACCGGCAATGGGATATCCAACGGGCGGCTCTTGATTTCGTAGAGGCGGCGGAGCGCGGCGGGATGGGCCAATGATGCCGCGATGCCGTAGACGGTATCGGTCGGGAAGGCAATCACACCCCCGGAGGCGAGCTGCTCGGCAGCCCACTCGATCGCGCGAGGCGAGGAGTATTCGAGGATCACGACTCGTGCTTCTTCGTTCACTGCCTTCATCATCCCCACCTACAGATTCGATTTGATCTGGACGGCGACCGAAGAGCCAACCCCATCGACCGCCGCGATCTCCGCAAGAGTTGCTTCGCGCATCGCCTTGATCGATCCGAAATGCTTCAGCAAGGCTTTCTTTCGTTTTGGACCAACTCCAGGAATGTCGTCGAGCGACGATTTGAAGGTCGCTCTCGATCGCTTTTGGCGATGGAATGTGACGGCAAATCGATGCGCCTCATCTCGTGTTCGCTGCACAAGATAGAGCGCCTGAGAGTCGCGAGGCAGCAGGATCGAGACCGGTTGTCCGGGCAAAAAAATCTCTTCATTCTCTTTCGCCAGTCCGCAGATCGGAACTGACATACCGACCTCGTTGAGCGTTTCAAGTGCCGAGCTGAGTTGGCCTTTGCCGCCGTCCACGATCACCAGATCGGGCAGCTTCGTCCATTTGCCTTCGTGCTCTTCGTCCACCTCCACGGAGCGTTTGAAACGCCGGCGGATGACTTCCTGCATCATCGCAAAGTCGTTGGAGCCTTCGACGGTTTTGATCGCGAAACGCCGGTACTCGCGCTTCGCGGGTTTCCCATCTTCGAACACAACCATGCTGGCCACAGGATTCGTACCCTGGATGTTGGAGATATCGAAACACTCGATCCGGAGTGGCAAGCGTGGCAAGTCCAGCGCTTCTGCCAGTTCCGCGAGCGCGGCGGTGATGCGTTGATCATCCGACAAGAACTTCAAGCGGCTCTGTTCGAGATTATCGATTGCGCTCTTGGCCACCATCGCGACCAGACCGCGCTTGTCGCCTCGCTGGGGCACGGTGAGCGCGACTTTGCCGCCGCGGCGTGCTCGCAGCCACTCTTCAATGATCGGTGCATCGGCCTCTGGAAGGTTGTATTGCATCATGATGATGGGCGGCACCACGGCCGCATCCAGATAGAATTGACTGACGAAACTGGAGAGAATCTGGTCGGGTGTATCCTCGACCATCGCCTGCATCGGGAAGAATTCGCTCCCCAAAATTTTGCCGTTCCGGAGAAATCCGACCTGAACCCCCGCGTCGCCTCCAGCGCCCTGAGCCACCGCGACGATATCGGCGTTGGTGCCATTTGGACTGACGATCTTTTGCCGCTCGAGGATATGTTTGACGGCATTCATGCGATCCCGGAGCTCTGCCGCGCGCTCGAAGTTCCAGGCATCGGACGCCTGCTGCATCTCCTCTTCAAGCGGGTCGAGGATTTCGTCACCGCGCCCGTTCAAGAACAGGGCAGCGCTCTCGATCGAGAGCATGTAAGTGTCGCGATCGACCGCGCTGATGCACGGCGCGGTGCACTGGTGCAGGTGGTAGTAAAGGCAGACCTCATCGTGACCGGTGATCTTTTTTTCGCACTTGCGATATGGGAAGAGCCGGTTGAGCAAGTTCAGCGTTTTGTACGCGTTGCCCGCCGACGTGTATGGACCGAAATAGCGGCCTCCGTCCTGCACGATCAGCCGGGTTGAGATGATTCTTGGCCACTCCTCATCCGTGATCTTGAGATACGGATACGTTTTGCTGTCCTTCAGCATCACGTTGTATTTGGGCTGAAGTTTTTTGATCAGCTCGTTTTCGAGGATCAAGGCTTCAGTGGCGGTATCGGTTCGGATCACCTCGTAGTCGACGATATGGCTGACCAGCTCCCTGGTCTTGCGATCCAAGCCGCTCGGTGACTGGAAGTAGGAGCGAACGCGATTCCGAAGGGCGATCGCTTTGCCGACGTAGATCACGTCGCCGCGAACGTCCTTCATGAGGTAGACGCCGGGCTGGGTTGGAAGTCCGCCGAGTCGCTTTGAAAAGTCAGGACGTTCGATTCTCATGACGTAAGTATAAGCCGCGCGGGTGTTCGGATTGACTTGATTCGACGCCGATTCGGGCAAGCATGGTAGACGCAAACGAGTGAAATGCCGACGCCGCTGGAACCGTGGGATCGCCGGTCCAGATTGCGCCGGCCGTGATCAAGGCAGGCAATTGAACCCCGAGCTTCAGTTCGGAGGCATGCTGAACCAGCGGGTTTTCCCAGGGACCGGCTTGCTCTTCAAAGGGATTGCCGGTCAATTGCTGCATCGCGAGCCCGGCCAGCTCGGCGGCGATTTGATCGTCGCTTGCGACGATCAGCGGGAAACCGCGCCACTTTGCGAAGACCAGAATGAGCCCCGGTCGGACCGCGGATGCGATCTCGGCGGTCAATCCGTCGCGAGCGTCCGACAGCCAAGCGCCGGTGCGTTGCCGCGGATGCGCGAATCTGGCCCAAATGCCGATCGCGATCGGGTCGCGGGGCGACTGCTTTGGCGGCAAGTCGCTAATCGCGATCAAGGCGGATGCCTCCTCAATGGACGCCGGGAGCCAGACTCGCTCGAGCCGACCGGCCGGAGCAAGGAGCTCGATGGCGATCCATTTGGTTTGGCGGGACCTGAGCCAGGCGCCCGCGGTGGTAACTGGAGGAAGCGTCACTCTGGCGGAGATACCGCGTCGTTTCAGTGCCGCCGCAACCAGTGGACCAGGTGCTCCGGCCTGTTCGTGGAGCGCGCGATGCGCGAGCGCCAGTATCACGGTGGATGAGCTGAGCCAGTCATGATGATCGAGGATTGAGTTGAGAACGATCGATATGTCGTCGCCTGCTGAGATGATCAAGTTTGCTGAATCTGCTGACACAACCGCAAAACCCTAAATTTGGTGTCCACGGGGACAAGACATGCATATCGACTGCATCAGACCGCCAGAAGTTAGTGAATGTACAAAGCGAGCTGCCAGGGATCACGACTTGCCATGACCCTACAATGATGGCATCGATTCGAGTCTGACACGCGGCGGTCATTCACCGTTCTACATAGGGCTAAACCGGATTGGAATCGAGTGACGTGATTGATCGCCGGCAAATCAGGACCTCGCCACGGCAGGCAGTCGTCGCGCTATTTGAACCGGATGCCTCCGCTTGGCGTGCGCCATTTGTCGTTCCGCTGGCGCTCGATGTCGTCGGCTCCATGGTTGCCGTCAATGGCGCGACGCTTTCGATCGGGTGCGAATCGCTCGAGGCAGCCGCGTTGATTGCTCCGGAGCTGCAGGTTGGAGTCGATCTCTTGGTTCGGCCCGCCAACGTTCCGGGAAAACTGCTCAACTGGCTCGCCAAGCAGCATGCCGAGCGTGGTTTCGAATCGATTGTCTTCGTGGCTGCTGACATCATCGGCCTATCACCTCGGCTGCTTTCGACCGCACTGAGCGTGCTGGCGACGGAGGATTCGGTAATCGGCTCAACGCCTGGGAGCTTGATCTATCTCCTCGGCGTGCGGGCAAGAATCCTGGGGAGCACGTCGACTGAGTTGAAATCGGCGATCGAGGTATTCACCGGGTGCGAAGTGTGGCCCAAGGTTGGACGGCGGGTCGAATGGCGACCACGTTTGCAGGAGCTCGGCTCTGTCGAAGACTTTCGCACGTGTGCAAACGAACATCCGAAGTTCCTGCCCCGCACACTACATCTACTTGCGCACAAGCCCGAGCAAGGAGAGCAATGAGCGATTCCACGATCCATGTGTTTCCAACGACCGATCGGGCGATCGCGGTTCCGGTCGCGTTTTCATTGGCCGAAACGTGTGGTCCGGTCATGTGGGGCAAGGGCCGGTGGCCCGGTTCGGACTGGATCGAGCAGTCGTTCGTTTGGGTTGGATGGGAAAGTGACTCAGTTTCCGTGCGTTGGGTGCGGCAGGAATTACCGGGGGAGCTTATGGTCGGTGGTTTGCGAAGCCGAGACCAGGACGAGCGATGGCTCAGCGATGTTTTGGGAGTCAATCGGGTGGTACCGCGGATCGATGATCCGGTTATTGCCGAGATCGCCGCGCGCTTTCCCGGCGTCCGCCCTTATTGTGGAGCGTCACTGTTCGACAGCATTGTTGGCTGCATCGCGGGGCAAAGCATTACGGTGCAAGCCGCCGCGGTGACCGAGGCGCGGATTTGCGCGCTCGTTCATCCAGGAGTTGAGACCGCCGGACGACGATTTTGGCCCTCGCCATTGCCGGCGCAATTGGCCGCGCTGGAGCCGGCGACGGTTCGCACGACTGGTGTGACCTGGAAACGGGCCGAGGCCATCGTTGCGGCGGCGCGCGCACAACTCGCCGGGGTTTTGCCGGCCGATGACGAAGCCCGTGCGGACCCGGATGCGGCAAGAGTGGCGCTCCGCAAACTGCCGCTCGTCGGCGCCTGGACCGCGGAATCGGTGCTGCTATGGGGTCTGGGCCTTGACGATGCTTTCCCTCCCAATGATGCCGCGCTGCTCAGGGCGGCGCGACTTGCCTACGGCGCTCCCGAGCTGGATCATCGAGGTCTCGAGAAATTGGCGGAGAACTGGCGTCCTGGGCGAGCGTGGGCGTCACGCTGGCTCTGGATTGCAATGTTCGGCACCCCAATGGCGCTGGGAAGTTGACATCGCGGTCACGTTCGGCACGGTTGGCTCGTTGCCGCTCAGAAAACGCGCCGTCTATACTCGCCGGGTTCGATCACCGTACGGAACGAGCGTCTGGTTTTCAGCAGAGAGCGTGCATGCCTCATTTTGACTTGGAGTCGATCATCCGATCCGTCGGCTACATCGGACTCTTCGGAATCGTCTTCGCGGAAACTGGGCTCTTGGCCGGCGCTTTTCTGCCCGGCGACAGCTTGCTCTTTACCGCCGGCGTTTTGGCCTCACAGGACTACCTCAATATCTGGATTCTGATGCCGGTTTGCTTTGTTGCGGCCATCGTCGGGGATGCGACCGGGTACTACATCGGGCATCGGTACGGCCGCTCGCTGTTTCACAAAGAAGAGTCCCGCTTTTTCAAGCCCTCTTATCTGGAAAAGTCAGAGGCGTTCTTCAATAAGCACGGCGGAAAAGCGATCGTACTCGCCCGCTTCATGCCGATCGTACGGACGTTTGCACCAGTCATCGCGGGCATCAGCGTGATGCATTACCGCAGATTCGCCCTCTACAACGTCACCGGGGCGGTCCTGTGGGCGATTGGAGTGACGCTGGCGGGCTATTTTCTCGGAAGCACAATCCCGAGCATCGACAAGTATCTCCTGCCGATCATAGCCTTGATCGTGTTCGTTTCGATTGCACCCTCCGCGATCCATATTTGGCGCGAGAACGGGGATGAGATCAAAACTCACACCCGGGCTTATATCGCCAGGCGGCGTTCTGGCGCGGATTCTGACATTTAGGCGATGACTCCCGCCTTGAACGACGCGGGCTTGACCGACGCGGAGCTGCGGCGCATCTATCATGCCGAAGCCCGCGCCTATGAGGAGCTCTACACTGCCTCAGCCGCGAAGCTCGGCACCGGAAGTGAACGAATCGGTGAGTCGACGGCAATCTGGTATCCAGAGGGGGAAGAGGCCGGCTACAACTGCCTCGTCAACTTTCACCTCGCGGCGGACAAGGATTCCGTGTTCGAGCAAGGATTGGCTCGCATCGAGCGAGCGGGTTCGAAGACGTTCGGAATCCCGGTCGATGAGCGCGTCTCCAATTGGGCGACAGCGGAACGAATTGGCAAGCTCGGCCTGACTTTTGAATCCACAGAAACGATCTGGGGCCGGAGGATTGATCCGACGCAGAAGCCTGATCGTCCCGCGCTGCCCGGAGGCTTCGCGATCGGACCAGTCGAACTTGCGGAAGACGAGCTCACCCCGCTGATCAACCTCGGTTGGAATCTGGAGCCGGACGATGCCCGGGGCAAGCTCTTCTCGACGTCAATTCGGATTCTCGACTGGACGGTCATTGTAGTGCACCGCGGTGGCGAGGTTGCCGGCATCTCCGTGCTCTGTTGCTACGAAGAAGTCGGGATCTTGATGCTGGCCGTCGTGTTGCCCGATTTTTGCGGACGCGGTCGGCAGTCGTGGTTCATCGCGGAACGGCTCGCCGGAGCCGCCTCGCGCGGAGCCACGGGCGATCTCCGAAACCGACGATGACAACGCGTCGCCAAGAAATCTGCAGCGAGCTGGATTCAAGTTTTGTGTCCGTCGAGAGCTCTATAGCCGTTCAATCTAGTCCCCTTTAGACCTGACCGCGTTTCCGGCCAGAGGACATGAAGAAGGCGTCACCACTCGGTGACGCCTCCTTCAAAACGAACCTAGCTGGAGAGATGTCAGGCGGCGCAGGTGTAGATATTCGCCTCCGCCTCGACACCTTCCTCGATCGCGATATTGCCTTCATCGTCGACGACAGGTGAATCTACCAGGCAGACCGTGCCATTGTCGTTGTCGACCTCGTAGATGCCTGCCGCCAATGCCGCTTCCGCCATGCCATCCTCGTTGGTGCTCGTCTCAACCGTCTGGCCGATGTTGTCGATCGAGTCAAAGAAGATCGAGACGCCTGCACCGGCAATGACGCAGCGCGCGGGATTGGCCACGATCCCCGGGCATTCGAAGACGGTCAGTTTCAAGATGTTTGCCCCGGCTGGAACGTTGTACCAACCGCAGGTCAACTTCTCGCCTGGGTAGAGCGTCAATCGAAGGCTCAGGTTGTCTCCGGTCAACGCGAGCGGATAGAAGCGCGAACTGTCCAGCTCACCCAGGCTGCTGTCGCAGCTGAGCACGAAGGCCCAGGCAATTTCCGGATCGAGCGGCGGGATCTCGGTCACCAGGTAGTCGCCCGCCTCAAGGTCCTCGAAACTGACCTCGTTGATCCTCGTCGGTTCGCTCTTCACTGTCTCCTCGTCGAAGTCCGAGTCCGGTCCCCAGCCCTGGAGCGTGAAGCTGATGCTCTCTTCGTACGCTTCGCACTCATCGGTGGGATCGGCCTCTTCATCGTAGAGATCGTATCCGGCCGGGCAGACAAACTTGACGATCGTCAAAGTCGCCGGTCCTTCGCCCTGCGTCTGACCACCGGTACCGCTGGTCCCGCCAGTTCCACCGGTCCCGCTAGTTCCACCTGTTCCGCCAGTACCGCCTGTTCCACCGGTCCCGCCAGTTCCACTAGAACCCCCGCTGGATCCGCTCTTCGGAATGTTGAACCAGTCACACCAGAGCTCGTCCTGGTCGTGAAGGTCGTATTCGATTTCGTTGTGATCGGAAATTACGCGAGACCAATCGCCGCTGTTGACGGAGCAGTAGACGATCGGTGTGCCGTATCCCTCGGTCGTGCGTTCGGCCAGGCCGACTTCACCCTCGGGAACCGCTTCCCACTGGACCTTCCCGGTATCGCCCGTGATTCGCGTCGAAGCCTGCTGACCAGACGCGGCCAGCGTGAAGCGGATGCCATCGAGCGGAACGCATTTGCTCTTCAACGACGTGCGTGAGCTCGATTGCGTGTGAGACATCGCCGGGCAGAGGTACTTGTAGACAACGACCTTGCCGCCGTGCTCATCGACAGGGAAGTTGAACCACTTGCACTCAAGCCGCTGACCTTCTTTCAGGCCATACTCGATGCTGGTGCCTTCCTCAATGGATGCCGACTCGACATCGCCCGGTTGGCCGCCCTCGAAAACGGCGCAGTAGACGCGAATTCGGTTGCCATACCCTTCCGGCGGCGTCTCAACGACCCGGATTACGCCGGACGGGATGCCTTCCCAGACAACTTCGCCTTCACTGTTTGTCGTGCCGCTGTTGGAGCTTCCACCGCTCCTTAGGTGGAATTTGACATGCGGCATCCAGTCGGTGCATTTGCTGTTCAGTTCCTGGGCGCTGTAGTCCCAGGCTTCGGCCGTGCAGTAGTACTTGGTTATGTGCACGTCCACGCCGTACTTCTCAGCCAGGTTGAACCAGCTGCAGATGAGGTACTCGCCGTGCTCGAGATTGATCGAGATCCGACCCTCCCAGACCGCGTATGGCTTGTACTCGCCTGTCGCCAGATAGGCCGGCGAATAGCGTGCGCAGTAGACGATGGAGTAGTTGTATCCGGACGGATACGTCTCTTGGATGTCGTAGTGCTCGTTGTATCTCAGTCCGGTTAGCCGGACCTCGCCGTTGTTGTCGGTCGATGCCGTCTGGCCCGAGCCTCCGTCTTCCGGTTCCGAGGTGAGCTCGACGTCGCTCAAGGTCCCGCTGCAGTCGTAAGAGAGATCCTCGTAGCTGGCGTGCGACGGATCGTATCCGTCGTGGCACCAGTACTTGGTGATCCAGACATAGCCGCCAGTCAGCGGGGCGTTGTACCAGTAGCAGTTCAGCGAGTAGCCGTACGGCAGGTCGTAGTAGACGCTTTCGCCCTCGGTGACCGGAACCGATTCGTAGCTCGCTGGGCTGCCTTCGACTGGATATGCGGAGCAGTACACCCGGAGGACTTCGTAACCGCTGGGAACGACCTCGCGGATCTCCATTCCACCCGAGTAGACCTGCTCCCACTCAATGAAGCCGTCGCTATCCGTCACGTGCGGGTCTTCCTGACCGGAGGGGAAGAAGATCACCCCTCCCTTGGCAGGAATCGATCCGATCTCGTTTTCGAGACGGAACTCGACATCGTCATGCGGATCAACGCAGTACGACTCCAGATACTCCCTGGTCAATGAATCAGGGTCGTACCCTTCAGGGCACTCGTATTTGTAGATGGTGACCTTGCCCCAAGGGTTCTCGGCTGGGGCGTCATACCAATAGCAGACGAGCGAGTACCCCACCGGCAGGTCGTAGTGCGCGTAATACCCCTCGTAGAAGGCGACACTGTCCAGACTGGTCAGTGACCCTTCAGTCGGGTATGCAGCGCAGTAGATCCCGACTGTTGTGTAGCCTTGCGGCAGCGTTTCGACAAGCTTCAGAGAGCCACCTTCGACTTGACTCCACTGTGCTGAGCCGTCATTCCCTGTCGTTTGGGATTCACTCGAACCGTTCCATTCCAGAGCGTATTCGATTCCCGGGGCGTAGTCCGTGCAATACGACTCCAGGTATCCCTGGCTGATGTTGGAATGATCGAAGGCGTCTGGACAGGTGTATTTGTAGATGATCACCTTGCCGTAACCATCGTCCTCATACGGCGCATTGAACCAGTAGCAGACCAGATCGTACCCGTACGGGATGTGATGGCTGATCTTGCCGCCGCCGCTGACAGTCTTCGATTCCCAGTCCTCCGGAGAGCCGGAGCTCCGCTCATACGTGCTGCAATAGACGCGCAACGGCGTATATTCCGGTGGCGCGTATTCAGTGATATCGACAGAGCCGCCCGGCACTTGAGACCATGTCACCATCCCGTCTCTATCGACGGTCCCGTTTTCCGAGCCTCCCTCGTATCCGAGCTCGTACTCGATTCCTTCGTGCGCCTCGGTGCAGTAGGTGAGGAGGTATTCCCGGCCGATGTTCTGGTGGTCGTAGCCGTCGTCGCAGACGTACTTGTAGATCGTGATGGTCGTTTCGTCGAAATACGCCTGGTTGAACCAGTGACAGACGACGTTGTATTCCGCCATCACCTCGTAATCGATCGACCACTCGCTTGACCAGTCGTACTCCTCGTAGTTGCCTTCCGACGCCCCGTAGGGGTACGTCGTGCAGTAAATCCGAAGCGGTTGGAAGACGCTGTCCTGCAATTCCTGGATGGTGCGTTGACCGGAGGGAACCTGGTCCCAGGTGATCGAGCCGCCGCTGTCGGTTGTCTGCGATTCCGTGCCGCTGTTCACGCCGTCCATGGTGAACTCGTAGCCGGGCGCCAGGTAACACCACTTCTGCAGGTAGCCGAGATTGAGGTTGTGCTCGTCGTAGCCCTCGTCGCAATACCACTTGTAAATGACTACCGTGCCGTAGTTGTCGTCGTGCGGGTAGTTGATCCAGTAGCAGATGAGGTTGTAGCCCTTATCGAGCTGCCAGTCCATGG
>CAYJPA010000078.1:13384-29743 GCA_964371945.1 uncultured Sphaerobacteraceae bacterium
GAGCCGTCGTAGCCCTCGTCGCAGTAGAGCTTGTAGATGGTGACGGTGCCGTAGGTGTCGGTGGAGGGATAGTTGATCCAGTAGCAGATGAGGTTGTAGCCCTTATCGAGCTGCCAGTCCATGGAGTTGCCGGAGTACTGGACGGGATCGTACGTCGCGACCTCGCTGGGGTCGTCCTGATAGACGCCGCAGAAGATGCGCCAGGTGGCGTAGCCGGTGGGCGGATGCTCGGTGATGGTGAGATCGCCGTAGGGGACGGACTTGTCCCACTGGGCGTAGCCGTTGGCGACGGTTTGGGACTCGTCGTAGCTGCCGGAGCCGAAGAGCTCGAACTTGACATCGTCGTGCTCGTAGCAATCGTCGATGTAGTCCTGGTGGTAGGCGGAGGAGCCGTCGTAGCCCTCGTCGCAGTAGAGCTTGTAGATGGTGACGGTGCCGTAGGAGTCACCGTTGCCGTAGTCCTTAATGTTGAACCAGGCACAGGCAAACTGCGCGTACCGAGGATGCTCGTACCTGAGCCATCCATCGGATTCTAGGGTGTACTCGGTTGCTTGCCCGGGATACTCTCCGGCCTCGACAAACGAACAAAATATCCGTTGATAGGGGTAGTCACCGCCGTCTTCGCGAATCTGACTTTGATAACCCTCGGGATCACTGCTCTGCTGGCCGTGATCCGGGAGGTATGAGATTTGACCGTTTTGATTGGTGGTCGCTTGATAGCTAGGTTGATCTTCGTGTTCGAACGTGTAGTCGAATCCCTCGCTTGTCGAACAGAAGCGGAGAAGGTCCTCGAGATCTGACTGCCGGTAATCGTCATCGTCTGGGCAGGTGTACTTGACGATCTGAATCGATGGTTGGAAGAAGTTGTACCACTCGCAGGAGATCGAATAACCAGGGTCGAGATCGTATTCGACGCGACGGTCATTCTGAAGTTCTACGTACTCCCAGTTTCCGTTCTGGTCCTGCTCAGACTGAACCACGCAATAGACAAGTGAGCGCTGTGGATGGGGCCAGTAAGGGACTTGCTCTTCAATGCTGACGAAGCCGCCTCCGTAACCGTCGTAGGAAGCCTCGCCATTGTTGTTCGTGTCGATGCCATCGGGATTTCCGCCCTGCCCAGTCGAAACGGCGAATCTTGTTTGCGGTAGACCCGGCTGACAGCTTTGGCGGAGCGAGTCGAGCGAATTGCTGTCATGAGGATCGTATTGGTCGTAGTAGTCCCAGCAGATGTATTTCTTGATTTTGATCTGCCCTGCCTCGCCCTCGTACCCGTTATTGGCGCCATTTTCGTTCTGGTTATCTCCGTTGGGCAACGGAACGTTGAACCAATAACAGTTGATGTACGGATAGGCTGAATACGAGCTATCCAGGTAGGCGCTGATGTTGCCCTGTCCATAACTGAAGTTCGGACTCACATACCCAGAATTGGGGTCCCAAGGCTGCGCGTAGGCAAGACAGCCGATCATCGGCAGGCCATAACCTTCTGGAATCTCCTCCTGGAGCGTGAAGTTGGTCCCCAGGGGGATATCGGTCCAGCTCACGGCGGAGCCGCCATCGTCCCCGGTGCGTCGAGTTTCATTGTTGTAATAGCCGTTGTCGGTCGTTACCGAGAACGGAATTCCGGGTTGCGGTTCGGTACAGTTTTGGAAGAGCCCCTGTCCGCTGTAGGCGTCGAAACCGGGCGGGCAGTTGTATTTCTGAACCGCGATGGTGAAGCTCTGACCGTCCGACTGCGCCGCCGCCGGCTCGACGAGATTTGTGGGCAAGCCTGCCAACAACATGACAAGCGTTACCGTGAAAACGATCCAACCCCGAATCGGAGCTGAATTCCGGGCAAACGAGTACCGTCGAACATGCTCTGACATGGAATGTTCCTTCCTCAACCGTTGCTATTCAAAAGCCAGTAACGGGTCGGGACCGCCAATACACGCAAGTACAAATAATGAATTGGACCAGCATCGTACACCAACACGCGGCGAAAGTCTGTATGCAAGGACGTTTGGAAGATAGTCCAAAGTGACTATGATGTTATGGACTATGCAGTTCTCCTTTGCGAGCGCCGGCGGTCAGAGCGCAAATGCCGAGATTACCGGTTGATGAATTCCGAAACGTACGATGGTAATTCTCCGTTGCGCGATCGTCAGAGCACGTTGTTTCGAAGAATGGCCCGAGGAGACGTTTCGGGCCATCGTGCAGCGTAACGGCTAAGGATGCTAACTTACCGGCAAACTAGATTGAGATAACCTTCGATTTCGTTGAGTCAGTCGCCATACGCCGCAAGAGCGACGCGGTTGGGCGTATGATGATTACAGCCCGATCGTAGTTTGCGATGAGATTGAATCGCTCCCTAGAGCAAGGAAAGGGATCGTTGATGGTTCAACGTTGGAACACCTTCGGGCTCTTGGTTGCGGTCGCGATTGGGATGGCGCCATTTGCCATGCTGCCAAGTACGCCGTTGGCGTTTCAGGCTGATGACGAATCGATCGGACAATACGTGAGTCCGCATTACGGGTACACGCTCTCATTCGACACGGACGTGTGGTCGATTGCGTACGGTGACGAGCTCCCTTCTGACAGGTTCGACCGCGTCTATCTCGCAATTGGTCCAAGTCTGATTTCCTTTACGAGTCATCCGGATTATCAAACGCCTCAACTGGACGAGTGTCAGATCAACTTCGAGCTCGGAATTCGCGCCGCGCCCGCTGTTTCCGGCGTGGTGTTGCTCGAAGAGCCAGGCGCGGCGGGAAAAGACGGTGAGCGGGCGTGGCAAACCGTGACGTACCTACTTGAACAAGCAGACGGAAGCTCGGTAACCATCGCGAGCTACATCGAGTGCCGTTGGCTCGGCGATGGTCTGACCATGGTCATCAGGCACGACGCGGCATTGGACGATTACCCTGGTGAAGTTTTGGTTCGCGAGTCCCTGGTGGCAGGGTTAGAGCTTCCACCCGTATTCGGGTCAAAAGCCGTCGCCGCTGAGAAAAGTGCCAGTCGAAGTGTAGAACAGGCGGAATATGAGAGTCCGCACTATGGCTTTACGATCACATACGATCCAAACATATGGGGCATCGGCGCGGAAGATGACGACCCAAGCGACGCCTATGACCGCATCGAGTTTTCGAGCACACCAAACTTGATCATCGTCTGGGGCGATCCTGACTACGCGGATGGCGAGATGGCCGCGTGCGTCGCCGGCTATGTTGACCCGTTGGCGGAATCCCCGAATATCGTGAATTTTCAGAACATGAATGGTCCCGAGGCTTCAGGTGAAGACGAAACCAAAGCCTGGACAACGATCACGTACACCTGGGAATTTCGAGAGGGGGCCGAGGCAGATTTCGTTCAATACTACGAGTGCATTTGGCTTGGAGATGACGTAACCGTTGTCGTTCTCCACGAAGTAATCGACGTGAGCTACGAGTTTGAGATCGGGACTCGTACGACCTTCCTTGCGGGTCTTCAGCCGCCGAAGGACTAAGCTCGGACGCGCGCACCGCTCCGCGCTGACGGATTCCGATGTCCATCGCGATCAGCAACTCTTTGCGGGGGACCGTTCGTGATGCGCTGAGAATGACGCCGATCGCGTGGTTTCCCGAGATCAACCTGGAATGAATCTCGTGCTTCGTCTTCGACAGTCCGGGCTGGAGCGACGAAACGGTGAATCTGCCTCACATAACTCATACTTGCGATTGTCGAGCCGACCGGGGCGAGAGCACGCGGCGTCTTGAAGCATTGATGAAAAGACCTCACCAGGGAGATTCCTGTGACCGATCGAGCAAAAACGCCCGTTGCGGGCGAGAAAGCACCCGCCGGACCCAATCCGAATCGTCGCCGCCGGAAGCGGCCGTCTTCTGAAGGAACCGCCATCAAGACGGTGGTTACGCCCGCGGGACAACCGTCGAAAACGGCGCCAAGCGGCCGGCTACGGGTGATTCCGCTTGGCGGAGTCGGCGAGGTAGGGAAGAACATGACCTGCGTCGAGTTCGAGGGCGATATGCTCCTGGTCGACGCCGGAGGCAAGTTCCCTGAAGAAGAACAGCGGGGAATCGATCTCGTGATTCCCGATATCACCTATGTCAAGCAACGACTCCGCAACCTGCGAGCAATCCTGATCACGCACGGACACGAAGATCACATCGGCGGGTTGCCCTACCTCATCCCTCAGCTCAGAGGTAGAGCCCCGATTCCTGTTTATGGTTCGCCGCTCGCGCTAGGGTTCATTGAAAGCAAACTCCGGGAGCACAGGCTGGACAAGCATGTTGAGCTTCGCCCGGTGAGATCAAACGCAAAAATCCAATTCGGTAAGCTTTCGGCCGAATTCATCCATGTCACCCATTCGATCCCGGACACGTTCGCGATCGCGATCCATTCGCCGGTTGGAACGATTGTCGATACCGCGGACTTCAAATTCGATCCGACACCGGTCATGGGTGGACCGACCGACGAACGCAGGTTGAAGCAGCTCGGTGAAGAGGGAGTTCTGGCGCTCTTCTCCGACACCGTGCGGGTCGAGAATGCAGGCAGTACCCCTTCGGAAAGGGTGGTGCTTGAAACGATGGACCGGGTAATCAAATCCGCTCGCGGACAGGTGGTGGTCACGACGTTTGCTTCAAACATCAGTCGCATTCATATGGCGCTGCTCGCGGCGAATAAGTACGGGCGCAAGGTGGCGGTCGCGGGGCGAAGCATGGAGCAGAATGCCCGCGTGGCATTGTCTCTTGGCTATCTTGACCCACCGGAGGGCTTGCTGCTCAGCCTCGACGAGGTTCTGCGACTGCCCAAACATCAACGGGTGCTGGTCATCACAGGAAGCCAAGGCGAGGCAGCGGCAGCGCTCGCCCGAATTGCGGCGGCCGAGCATCAGAAGATTCGAATCGGCGCCGGCGATGTGGTATTCGTCTCTGCCTCACCCGTGCCGGGGAACGAGGAGACGGTCGCGAGGACGATCGATAATCTCTTTCGGCGCGGCGCCAAGGTGATTTACAACACGGTCGAGCGTAGCGTTCACGTTTCCGGTCATGCGGGCCGGGACGAGCTTAAAAAGATGCTCACGCTCATGCGTCCTCGATTCGCGGTGCCTATTCACGGCGAGTATCGGCACATGTCGCTCTATCGCGATCTGTGCAATGAAGTCGGGATTCCGAATGAGCGCGTGTTGTTGCCGGAGATTGGCGGTGTGATCGAGTTCACCGCCACCAAAGCGTTCAGGCCGGGGCGAGTCGCATCCGGCTCGGTGCTTGTCGACCGGCTTGGCGACCGTCGTGAGGGTCAGGTGGTGTTGCGCGATCGCGAGCACCTGGCTGACGACGGGGTCGTAGTGGTGACGATTGTCGTCGACCACGAGACGGGAGCGCTGATCGCGGGACCAGATTTGACCGCAAAGGGCTTGCCATCGGAGCTTCAGGATGGAGCGTTGCGTGAGGCGGAGAACGACCTTCGGAAAGCGCTCGACCGGCGCCCTAAGGGTGAGCCGCAATACGGCTACCTTATGCAGCAGATGAAGGAGACCGTCGGCAAGTCGCTCTACCGCCGCTCAAAGAGCCGCCCGATGATCTTGCCCGTCGTCACGGAGCTCTGACACAACTCAGAAGAGAGTCAATATCGCGCCAGCCGCACCGGTTGCGCCCGTCAGAAGGAGCATTCCGAGCACGACGTGACGGAACACCGGAGGGGAAATGCTATCCGCGATCCGGCGCCCGGTCATCCGGCCGGCGAGCGCCGCTGGAACGAGTCCGAGTGAGAGGATCATGTCGGATCGATCGAGCTGCCGGCTCACGATCAGCAGCGAGACCGCGACGAAATTGACGACGACGAAGTAGGTCGTGATGGTGACCCGGAATGCCGCCGGCTCCATGTCTCGGGCGGTGAAGAGGAGCGCGATCGGAGGTCCGGTCAGCCCCGTCGTTGTCCCAAGCACTCCGCTCGAGAGCCCGGCCGCGGCAACGGCCCCAGGTCGGTGAATCCCTGGAAATGGAAGCTTCGACACCGCGTGCAGCGAGAATGTGACCACAACGACGCTCGCAAGGAGCTTGATGTAGAGCTCATCGAAGACATGCAGTATCGCGATCCCGATAGCCAATCCCATGACCGCCCATGGAATGAGCGCTCGCAGCGTTGCCCGCCGGACCGCATGCCACTCGGTCACCGTGACAACGATTCCGGAGCAGACGCCGAGCACATTGGTCATCGCTACGACAGTCGACGGCTCATTCATGAAGAGCAGCGGCGGCACCGCGAAGAGGGCGAAGCCAAATCCCGCGGTGCCCGATACGATTCCGGCGAGCAGCACGATGCCCGTTGTTGCGATCAGTTCCCAGCCGCCCGGCATGTTCAGGCGGCTCTGAATTCGGCGTTATGCACTGACTGCTGGCAGCTCCGAAAGCGCCCGATCGATCGCTTCCTGGGGATGCTCGTGGTCCTGCAACGAGCCAGAGAGATAACTGTCATAGGCGGAGAGGTCAAAGTGACCGTGTCCGCAAAGACCAAACAAGATCGTCTTGGTCTCGCCTGACTCTTTCGCTTTGAGTGCCTCATCGATGGTGAGCTTGATCGCGTGGGTCGGTTCTGGCGCGGGAAGAATACCCTCGCTCCTGGCGAAGGTGATCGCCGCTTCGAATGCGGCTCGTTGCTTGACTGCTTCCGCTTCGATCAAGCCTAGTTCCAATAAGTGGCTCACGAGTGGGGCCATCCCGTGGTACCGCAATCCGCCGGCGTGGATCCCAGCAGGCACGAATGAGTGACCGAGGGTGTGCATCTTGACGAGCGGCGTCAGCATCGAGGTGTCGCCGAAGTCGTATGCGTAAACGCCGCGGGTAAGGCTCGGGCAGGCAGCAGGCTCAGCGGCGATGATCCGGATCGCTTTGCCGGAGAGCTTGTGGCTGATGAAGGGCAGTGTGAGGCCGGCAAAGTTGGATCCGCCCCCGGTGCAGGCGATCACCACATCCGGCCAGGCGTCGGCCATTTCGAGCTGCTTCAATGCTTCCTGACCAATGACTGTTTGATGCATCAAGACGTGGTTGAGCACCGAGCCGAGCGCGTACTTGGTGTCATCCCGCATCGCGGCGTCCTCGACCGCCTCCGAAATCGCGATGCCAAGCGAACCAGTCGAATCCGGGTCGTTCGCGAGTATCGCGCGACCGGCATTCGTGTCCATGCTCGGACTGGGTACGCAGGTGGCGCCCCAGGTCTCCATCAGCGCCCGCCGGTATGGTTTTTGGGCGTAGCTGATCTTGACCATATAGACCTTGAGCTCGATGCCGAAGAACGCACAGGCCATCGCCAGCGAGCTGCCCCATTGGCCTGCGCCGGTTTCAGTCGCGATCCGTTTCACGCCCTCTTGTTTGTTGTAAAAGGCCTGGGGCACAGCGGTGTTTGGTTTGTGGCTGCCGGAGGGACTGACGCCTTCGTACTTGTAGAAGATGCGGACGCGATCGGGCAGTTCGAGTGCTCGTTCGAGCCGGTGCGCACGGTAAAGCGGAGTTGGTCGCCAGAGGCGGTAGACGTCGCGAACTTCCTCGGGAATTGGCACCCAGCGCTCCTGGGTGACCTCCTGCTTGATGATCTCCATCGGGAAGATCGGAGCCAGATCGGCGGGTCCGATTGGTTGCCTGGTGCCGGGATGGAGCGGGGGAGGAAGTGGCGACGGAAGATCGGGCGAAATGTTGTACCAGTCCTTGGGCAGATCATCTTCGGTGAGGACGAACTTGGTGGTATCGCTCATTTTTGCCTCTCCTGGGTTGCGCGGCCGAATCAAGACAACATCGCCGGCAGGGATTGTCTCGGCGTGGAATTACTGCAGTTCGCGATTGGGTGAATTGTATCCGCTGAAACGCACATTGAGTGCACGATTAGGAATGCTTGCGCGCTTTCCAGACCTCTTCGCGGGGCCGGCGATGGGCCCACTCCGTGGCGACGAAGGGATATGAGGTGGCGGCATCGGCCGGAACCTGAATCTCGACCAAGTTTTCGATCTCGAATTCGTTTGCTCGAAGCAGGCGATTCATATCGCCGTGGTTGAGATGAAACTCCGCGGCGCCGTCCGACCAGTCGAACCGGTGCATGCCAAAGTAGTCCCGTTCGAGCTTTGTCGTCACGGGCGCGTCATCGTCGTTTTCGCCTGTGCAGAGCATCAAGAGCAGGCTGTTGACCAAAAAGACGAGCCGGTCGCCGGGACGGAGGAGACGCGCCGCTTCGGGGATCCACTTGTAGGGATCGCGCCAGATGCTTGCGCCATATTCACTGATCGCGAAGTCGAAACTGGCATCCGCGAATGGCGTCTGTTCGGCATTGCCCAGATATAGCGGGAACTCGATGCCGTGCTTGACCTGCAACCGTGTCGCGGTTTCAAGCTGTTTGGGTGAGATGTCGATTCCGGCCGGGTTCGCGCCTCGTTTCGCATGCCAGGATGAAACGTCAGCAGTGCCGCGGCCAAGTTCAATGGTTTCGAGTCCGGTCAAATCGTCCGGCAACAGGTGGAGCTCGCTTTCAGGCACGCCGAAAATGCCCCAGATCGGCTCTGCAGCAGCCCATTCACGCTCACCGCTGACCGCATGGTTTGGGGCCCGCAAATCCCTTAAGACGCGGTTCCGCAAAAGGTAGTCGGGCAGGTTCTCGCTCATTTCGCGGGTACCAACTGGATTTCGAGACCGAATGGCGTGGCGACATAATAGAAGCCGAGATTATTCCGCTCGCGCACGGTGATTCCCGGCTCCTTCGCGATCTGAGCCAGAAACTCATTGAGGTTTTCGACGGCCAGTGCCAAATGACGGCCGCCCACGTCGGCATTCTTTGGGAGCGATGGGTTTTGGTCGGGCGACGACCACTGCAGCAACTCGACGCGGGAGCCTCCGATTTGTAGAAAGACATAGTTCCCGACCGCGCGAGAATGCACACCGAAGAGTCGCGTCATCCGGTCGCTATCGTCGTCGCGAAGTTCACCCCTGCGATTGATGTCCTCGAAGCCGAGCACATCGATAAAGAACCGAGCCGCCCGATCAAGGTCGGTAACGACGTAGCCAAGATGATCGATCGCGGTGACCTTGCCCGCCATACATTTGCTCTCCAATCCAAGGTGAAACCGGTCACTTGTGCCGGTCATCGAATCATACTGTTCGAACACGCTCAAGACGCACGCGCGGGTAGAATCATCGGGCAGGGAGGCAATGTGTGATGACGGAACGGATTGTTCGGGCGGCGGTCGTGCAAGCGGCATCGGTGGCATTTGATCTCGAGCGCACGCTGGAGAAAGCGGAGAGACTCGTTGCCGAGGCGGCGATGAAGGGTGCACGCATCGTGGTCTTACCCGAGGCGTTTGTTTCCGGGTATCCGCGCGGCTCTTCGTTTGGCGCCGTGATTGGTTCGAGAACAGCTGCCGGTCGCGAGCTCTTCCGGCGCTATTGGGAGAGCTCGATTGACGTACCGGGCGGGGCCGTCGACCGCCTCGGCGAAGCCGCGCGAAGCCACCGCGTGTTTCTCGTCGCCGGTGTCATCGAACGGGAGAGTGGCACGCTCTATTGCACCGTGCTCTTTTTCGGTCCCGATGGCACTTATCTGGGGAAGCACAGGAAGCTGATGCCGACCGCATCCGAGCGGCTCGTGTGGGGCTATGGCGATGGTTCCACGCTGCCGGTTTTCCAGACCGAGATCGGACGGATCGGCGCGGTGATCTGCTGGGAAAACTACATGCCGCTGCTTCGGATGACGATGTATGGCAAGGGAATTCAGATCTACTGCGCGCCGACCGCCGACGGCCGCGATAGCTGGCCGGCAACGATGCGGCACATCGCCATCGAGGGCCGTTGCTTCGTGCTTTCGTGCAACCAGTTCTCGCGCAGAGGCGACTATCCGCTGGACTACGAGACCGAGTTTGGAAGCGATCCCTTGACCGTGATGTCGCGCGGCGGAAGCTGCATCGTGAACCCGATGGGCGAGATCATCGCCGGTCCTGACTATGAAAGCGAAGCGATTCTCGTGGCCGATCTCGATCTCGATCAAATGGCCGAGGGCAAATTCGATCTCGATGTCGTCGGTCATTACGCCCGTCCGGATGTTTTTCAGTTGATCGTGAACGAACGAGCAAATCCGGCCGTAGCCGGGATTTCATGTGCCATTGAGGTTGGTGACGTCTCAGGTGAATCGGATGCTTTCGTTCGCGATTCCATTCGCTTTGCGGTTGGGAAGTGACATCGCTGATCGTCGAAACGTTACGGTTGTGCTTGCCGGCCGCGAGCGCGGAAGAGCTCGCGGCGTTGATCGAAGGGGATCGAGCGAAGTTCGAAGCGCTTGTCGGCGCTTCGGCGCCGGATCCGATGGTTGCCCCGCCGGAAACCGGCGACGTGCTTGACTGGTTTCGCACCGCCATCGAAGAGGACGAAGCGATCCGGCCATGGTTCTTCCGGTGGATCATCGACAGGGCGGAAAAGCTGCTCGTCGGCTCGGTCGGTTTCGCCGGTTACCCGAACGACGAGGGCGCTGTTCTTCTTGGGTACTCGGTTTATCCGCACTATGAGCGGCGGGGTTATGCCTCAGAAGCCGCCACCGGTATGACCAGGTGGGCACTGTCGCAAGAACGAGCGACGAAGGTGCAAGCGACGATCTTTCCCGGCCACGTCGCATCGGAGCGGGTCGCGGCGAATGCAAGGTTGCGAAAAGTCCGAGAGATAGAAACCGACGATGGGCCTGTCGGGTTGTGGTCCCTTGAGAAATCAACAGGTTGAAGCAAAGACGCAACATCCAGAAGGTACTCGGAACCCACTGAGGCCGTCAGCGCCGCACAAATCGACACTTGTCCTCGCTTGCCACAATAGGCCAAAGGCTATGTTGTGAGGGTAGTCTAGCTTTTGCCGCCTTCGACAAATCCTCGCACCACGCCCTGCAGCAACTGGCTTGATTCGGCGAGGACGAACCGTAAACCATCGATATGCACCAGGACCTCGAGCAGTTCCTCGCCCTCGAACGATTCGACGGCGTCGGCCAGCTCACCACATTCGCGTAGAGCTGCCACGAGATTCCCTCGAGCTTGGTCGCCTCGTTGTGCAGGAGCTCGTGTGTATTCCATGACGACTACCTCAATTCGTCGCAAGTGGCGGGCGACGATGGACCCATCCGGCCGCGTACTCGTAGGCGTGCGCGATCCGGCAGATGCGTGCCTCGCCGAATGGTCGCCCGGCAATCTGCATACCGATCGGCAGTCCGAGACGGTCGAATCCGCATGGCACGGAAAGAACCGGCTGCCCGGTCGCATTGAAGGGCATGGTCAGGCGGGTGTAGGCGATATGAACGGTTTCGGTTGAGCCGTCAGCGTAGTGGATATTGAGATCGTCAGCCGGTGCTGCCGTTCCGGAGGAGGTCGGCGCCAATACCGCATCCAGCTCGTGAAGCCTAAAAAGCTCCGCCATCGACCGTTGGGCGATACCCCTGGCCCGTAACGCACGGATGTAGCCGGTGGCGGGATAGAGTGAATTCGATTCGAGGCGAAGTCTCAACTCCTCTCCAAAGAGCTCCGGTGTTTCGCGGATCGTGCCGGTGTGAACTTCGCAGACTTCGACGCGGTTGATCACGAAACTGGCCGCACGGGCGATCCGCGCTTCCTGCCACGGGGTTTCGATGAGGTCCGCGCCGAGATCTGACAGCAAACGGTAGGCGGTTTCCATTGCCGCGGCGATGTCAGGCTGCAAACGATCGAGGAAGAACGGGCGAAGAATACCGATCCGCAGACCATGCAGGAATTGGCCGATCTCGACGGTCGCGTTGGCCGGCTGACGAGAGCCGGAACCTGGATCAAGCGGATCGTGACCGGCGATTGCGTTGTAGACCGCGGCCGCGTCGGCGACGGTTCGGGTGATTGGTCCGACCGTGTCGAGCGACCACGAAAGCGGGAAAACTCCTCGCTTGCTGACTGTTCCATACGTGGGTTTGAGTCCGACAACACCATTGGTCGCGGCCGGGTTGCGGATGCTTCCACCGGTGTCCGAACCAAATGCCGCCAGGCACGAACCGACCGCTACTGACGCGCCCGATCCGCCCGAGCTCCCGCCTGGAATTCGAGTTGGGTCCCATGGATTTCGCGCGGGAACGCTGACCACGCCTGCCGCAAACTCCTGCGTCACGGTTTTGCCAATGAAAACCGCGCCGGCGGCCCGGGCATTGGCGACTGACGCAGCATCGGAAACCGCCGGTTCGGCAGATTCGCGCACGAGCGAATTGCAGCGCGTCGGTATACCTTGGAGATCGAAGATATCTTTCACGCCCATCGGAATGCCGTGAAGCGGGCCGCGGTACTCTCCCGCGGCGATTTCGGCTTCGGCGTTCTTAGCCGATGCCAATGCGCCTTCGGCGTCGACGACGACATACGCGTGGATCTGAGGTTCTGTCCGCTCCAGGCGTCGCAAAACCGATTCAGTCAGTTCGACGGGAGAGAGTTCTCCGGCGGCAATCCTGGCGGCGGCGACCGTGAGCGTAAGATCGCACGGCTCGCTCATGATCGGACGCCTTCCGGCCAAGCGGGATCGAACCGGATCGCGGGCTCGGAGTCGTCGAGGTCGAGGTTTTCGAGATCGCCCGCCAGGATGTGCATCTCGCGCAAGCGTTGCGCGATCACGGGCAGCCGCTCAACGGGGAAATTCAAGTTCGCGATTCCCCCCAGGGACGCAACGAGCTCCTCAGTAATTTCAGCTGCCGCTGGGGGCAGTGTCTTGCGGTCCGTCACCGGTTCTCCTTACCCGATCTTCACGGGCATGTGTCGACTTCGTCTTAATGGATTGTACGCCGGTGTCCCGAGATCGACTCGCGGCGGATGGAGGGGCAAGCAGATGAAACTAGACATAACGTTTCGTGGACGCGATTGGTTCCGGAGGGGTATGGGAGTGATTCGAACGACTAGAGGTGCTTGAGGAACAAATAGGGGTGGTTGAGAAAGTCACGGGTGATCACGACGTGATCGATCTCCTCATACGGAACTTGTGAAATCTGACCGTCGTCGAAGCTGTAAATCGTCGCGCCTGGATACGCCATGAGCATTGGGGAGTGCGTGGCGATGATGAATTGGGCCTCTCGGGTTTCGACCGCGTCTTTGATCATCGCCAGGAGCGCGATCTGACGTCGCGGTGACAGCGGAGCTTCAGGTTCGTCAAGCAGAAAGAGTCCGTCAGGCACGAGCCGTGCTTGAAAAAGTGCCAGGAACGCCTCGCCATGAGAACGTGTGTCCAGACCCTCGCCGTAGCTCGATTCCAACGCCGCGAGTTGACCGGCATGAGGCATCATGGCGAATCCTCGCGCTCGATCTGAGATCGTGTCGTCGTTTTTGAGCGTCTCAAGCTCTTCGCGGAATTCGTCGCGTGACTCCTGTATGGCTTTCGCGTAGCCGAAAAAGTCCTCGGCGCGCATGTAGAAGCCGCGATGGGTTCGCTTGGACCAGATGAGGCGTAGCTCACGTGCCAATTGCTGCGCGGCCTGAAGCGTCGAGTCGGTTGCGGCCTGGGCACTGCCGACCGTGATCGATCTCGCGGCGGCAGCGACCGCTTCGAGCAGTGTCGACTTGCCGCTGCCGTTCTCCCCGACGAAGAAGGTCACGGGCGATTCCAGCGACAGCGACTCGCCGGCTAACGCCTGTATCGCCGGAACCGAAAACGGAAATGCTCGGGGCGACTCGTCATCGCTCAGTTTTAAGGCGACCGACCGGAGATGATTCGACATAGCAACCTAAGAGAACATGATCAAGCTGCTGCTACAGCAGCGAGACGAGGTTCTGGGAGACTCTTGCCCTGTTCAGGAGAGAGCTCGACCAGCATTTCCAGCACTTCTTGACCATTCTTGACTGCTTCCTCATCGGTATTGCCGTGCGTCACAGGATTTGCAGCTCGATCGTCCCACTCCGGCAGAGTCACGAGAAACGAATTGTCTTCATTCGACCATTGAATCAGCATCGACCAACGAAGTTGGCTCACTATTGCTCCATCGTTGCCGCTCGTAATCGAGCGATCACGCGTCGAACATCCGACTCCTGTTAAGGCTTCGCGTCGTCGCTCAACCTTAGGGCGATCGATCGCGGGTGGTTCGTCACCACGGCGCCTGGCTTATGCCGCCGAGGTGCTGGATGACACTACGTTGGGTTCTGGCAGTGTCTCACCGTGCTGGATCGCCGACTCGGTCAAAGCCGTGATCGCATCGAGCCCGTTGCTGACTGCTTCCTGATAGGTGTCGCCGTGGGTCACCGGGTTGTTGACTCGGCCTTCCCAGTCTGGCAGCGAAACGAGGTACGCCTGGTCTTCGTCCGACCACTGAATGACCATCATGTATCGGGGGAGGTCCTTCACCGTGTCGCACCTCCGTCTGGTTCGCCTACGCGAAGCAACGCGCGTCGAACTTCCTTCTCCTGATAGGGCTTGGCATCGCTCCCATCGTTTCCGGCGAGGTTTACCGTTATTTCTGAATTGTCTCCATGTCTCCAAATCTGATGACTGCCAGTCTGGTGATCAATCATGAATCCTCCTGCCCGAAGGTCGGCCCGCAACTCCCTGAGTTTCCGAGGCATGAGTTCCTCATATCCCTCCATCTTGAGTATAAGGGTGTTCAGGGCGTTGGGAGCTCCGACGCTCAGCGCGGCTGACGACTTCCCCATTGATACGTTTCAATCAGACACGAATCGCGGCGTGTTGGCCTAACTGGTGGCGAACGAAACGAGCAGTTCGACACAATGATCGAGGTCGTTTTCGTCGACGGTTTCGATCGGCGAGTGCGTGTAGCGTGTGGGATAAGTCAGCAACGCGACTTCTGCGCCGCGTTTGAGTAGCGCGGCCGCGTCGCTTCCGTACATTTGGTAGATCGCCTGTTGCACCGGAATCTGATGATCCCGGGCCATCGCGACCAATGAGTTGCTGAGTTTGCGTGAATAGTGCGCCGTCATGTCCTGGTAGACCACGACCGGCCCACGGCCGAGTTTCGACGGAAAGTCGCGTTTGTCAGGCCCAGGGATGTCGCCGGTCAGGCCGACATCGAGGTTGATACAGAGATCGACATCGATCGTGTCCATGACGCTCGACGCCCCAACGAGTCCATTCTCTTCCTGGATCGTCGACGCCAGCCACACTTCGTACGCCAGATCATCGCGACCAGCCAATCGCTCGCCGGCTCGGGTAGCGATGGCAAGCGCCGCGCGATCATCCATCGCTTTTCCGACGATGTGGGTTGCCCCGAGTCGACGGACCTTGGGGTTCCAGATGATCCGGCACCCGGCATGGATGCCCATCGCTTCCGCTTCCGCCCGAGTACCGGCGCCGATATCGACAAACCAGTCGTTCCACTGGTAGCGGAACGCCGGGTCGTCCCGGTTGCCGACCACATGACCGCTTGCGGTCGCAAAAACTCCCTCGATGTTGCCGCTGCTGGTGACGACGAGAGCCGGTTGGTTGAGCGGCATCACCCAGCGAGGCGGGTATCCGCGGGTGTCGCCGTAGTACGGCCAGAGATGGAGAAAGCCGTCGTCGGAGATTGATTTCACCATGAAGCAGATCTCGTCGGCATGAGCCATGATCACGAGCCGTCTGCCGGTTCCGCCGACCTTGGCCAAGATGTTGTTCACGCGGGTGCGCTTCAGTTCCGTGCTGAATGTGCCCCATCGTTCGGCGATCCAATCCTGAACCGGATCTTCGTGCCCGATGGGACCGGGGATTTCACATAACGTCTTGACCAAATCAAACATCAGGGTACCGCCGTTGATTGCGGACTTTGCCCGCGGCTATGTTCCGGATGGCGCAGCATATCGATGCCTGCATTTACCCGCAAGCATTGTTTGAGCGAATTGGACGAGTTTTACATAAATCCCTTTTGTGAGACCCCGGTTGGCTAGTTCATCACAGATTCGACGGAGTCTCATGACTGCTAATTCTGGAGCGGTGTCGTATCGTTCGGAATCGATTTTAATGTGTTGAGTAACGGTGAAGGATGGCCTGGTGTCGAAGTCTCCAATGACGAACTGGGACGAGCTCGAGTCCTTGATTGCACGCAACGGATTCACGATCGATCGACCAACAGGATCGGCACACTCGCGCTACCCTGATTGGATTTATCCCGTTGACTACGGCTCGATCCCAGGAACCGTTGGCGCGGATGGCGCCGAGATCGACATCTTCGTCGGCACGTCATCAACGGGCCTGACCGGGGTGCTCAGGACCCGGGACGACCTGAAAAACGATAGAGAGATCAAACTCCTATGGAATGTCTCCGAAATCGATGTCTCGATTATCGTCGAGTTTCTGCGTCGCGGCGGACTCTCGGTTCGAGTGCAACTGCGAGAACCTCAGAACGCCCCGTAGCGAACCACAAGGACAATGTTATGTCGAGTCAAAGTCGCTAACTACCCGT
>CAYJPA010000079.1:0-29540 GCA_964371945.1 uncultured Sphaerobacteraceae bacterium
GTTCACGGCCGGCCGGATGCCGGCGTAGAAGAGATCGGATTCAAGGAAGATCTGTCCGTCTGTGATCGAGATGACGTTGGTCGGGATGTAGGCCGAAACGTCGCCGGCCTGGGTTTCGATGATCGGCAGCGCGGTCAACGATCCACCGCCGAGCGCGTTGCTCATGCGCGCGGCGCGCTCCAGCAGACGGGAGTGCAGGTAGAAGACGTCACCTGGATAGGCTTCGCGGCCCGGCGGGCGGCGGATCAACAGCGATACCTGGCGATAGGCCCAGGCGTGCTTGGAAAGGTCATCGTAGGCGATCAGGGCGTTGCCACCCTTCTCCATGATCTCTTCGCCCATCGCGCATCCGGCGAATGGCGCGATGTACTGCAAAGCGGCCGGGTCCGAGGCGGACGCGACCACGAAGATCGTGTGCTCCATCGCACCGTGCTGCTCGAGCACGCGGACGGCCTGGGCGACCTGGGCCTGTTTCTGGCCAATGGCAACGTAGATGCAAATGACGCCCTGGCCCTTTTGATTGATGATCGTATCGAGCACCACCGCTGTTTTACCGGTCTGGCGGTCGCCGATAATCAGCTCGCGCTGGCCGCGGCCGATCGGGATCATCGCATCGATCGATTTGATGCCGGTTTGAAGAGCGGTGTCGACGTCCTGGCGCAGAATGACGCCGGGAGCGATTCGCTCGATCGGGCGGGTTTCGCTGGTCGCGATCGGGCCTTTGCCATCGATTGGCTGACCGAGCGCGTTCACCACGCGACCGACGAGGGCCGGACCAACCGGCACCGACGCGATCCGGCCGGTGGCGCGGACTTCGTCACCCTCTTCGATCGAGGTGTACTCGCCCATGATGATGACTCCCACGGAGTCCTCTTCAAGGTTGAAGGCCAGGCCGAGCGTACCGGTTTTGGTGAACTCGACGAGCTCGCTCGCCATGACCTGGCTAAGCCCGTACACACGGGCGATACCATCACCAACTTCGACGACCGTGCCGACGTTGGTCACGGTCATGTCTTGCTCGAACCCGGCGATCTGCTGGCGCAGAATGTCGCCAATTTCGGTTGCGCGTAAGACCATGGCGTTCTTACCCTCTCACGACGTTCGCGGCCGTTTGGCGCCGGCGCCCATGACGAGGGCGTTGCGACGCGATTGTGACTTGTACGTTTGCCTCGCCGGTTATCAAGACCCGCGAATGCAGATCATCAGCTCGCCGCCGCCAATCGTGCTCGCAGACGGCGCAATTGATTGATCACACTGCCATCGATGAGCTGATCTCCGACCCTGGCGACGATCCCGCCGATAATTTCCGGATCGGTTTTCATCCGCAGCTCGATCTCTTTGCCGACGATCTTGCTCAGCTGCTCGCGGACGATCTTTTGTCCTTCCTCGTCGAGCGGTTCGGCGGTCGTGACTTCGGCGACCGCGATGCCGCGCTCCGCAAGCACCGATTCAATGAAGATCTCATTGATCTCAGGTGCGATCTCCAACCGCTGGCGCTGCAGGAGCAACCTGGCCAGGTTTTTCACTTCTTGACTGCTGTCCTTGAGAGACGCTTCAAGCAGATTGAGCTTCTCGCTCTCCGGAACGTTCGGGCTTCCCAGGTAATAGGAAGCCCGAACGTCGCCAACGAGAGCGGCGAGACGCGCGAGATCGGTCTGCCATTGGTCGAAGTTGCCCTTCTCCCTGGCGAGACTGAACACCGCTTGCGCGTAGCGCTTGGCGGCGCCACTAGCCATATTGGACTCCTCGTCTCGACATCACGTCGCTCACCTGGCTACGCAACAGGTCCGGCCCCGCTGGCGCGACCACCCGAGGCTTCGGCCAGTGTCTCTTCGATCAAGCGGGTTTGCGCCGCGGGATCGAGCTCCTTGCGCACGATCTTGGTCGCGGCCGAAACCGCTAGATCGGCAATCTCCTGTCGAAGTTGCAGCCGTGCCTGCTCGGTCTCCGCTCGCAGCGTCGACTCCGCGCGAGTGAGGTACTCCTCAGCTTGTTTGCCGGCCTCTTCGCGGGCGCGAGCGAGCGTTGCTTCACCCTGCTCCCGTGAAAGTGTCAGGATTGCCTGCGCCTCGCGGCGAGCTTCCGCCAGGATCTCTTCATTTCGGGCGGCGGTTGCCTGCATTTCCGTCTGCATCCGCTGAGCCGCTTCCATGCTCTCGCGGATCTTTTCTTGTCGCTTATCGAGCATCGCCACGATCGGGCCGAGCGCGAGCCGCCACATGAGCACGATGAAAATCAGAAACGCCACGAGCTGGACAATGAGCTTCCAGCCGCTGATTCCTAAATCGGCCATAAACGCTGTTCGTCCTTCCCTTGCCCGGTGCGGTGGATCCGCGCCTTCGAAAAGCCGTCCGGTTTGGGTCCTAGCGCGGGCAAAGCCCCGGAACCCGTACCGCGAAACACCGGAATCGGCTCTGGGCTGCTAGGCGAAGTAGATGACGATCGCGATAACGAAGGCATAGATCGCGACGGCTTCCGCGAGCGCCGCGCCGATGATCATCGTGGTTCGGATGTCGCCGGCCGCCTCAGGATTGCGTCCCAGAGCCTCGAGGGCGCCCTTGACAGCCAATCCGATTCCGATGCCAGGGCCGATCGCCCCAAGTCCGATTGCGAGCGCGGCGCCGATCGCCTTTGCCGCATCGAGACCTTCAGGTCCAGTTAGTCCAGAAAACACCGCGAACCTCCTTGTGGGCCCGGCGCAGCTTCCGCTGCCCGCGCCTTGCACTTCCCGAGTGGAACGACCCGCGCCGCTCCGTGCAAACCAGCCATCCCGGTTCGTCGGTCCCGGACGTTCCGGGCACCGAATTGACCGCACAATAAGTTTCCCCATCCGCGCGCAAGCTCGCAAATAGGGGCGGCAAGCGATTGTTAGTCCGCGGCCGCGTGAGAAACGGTTGCTGGGGTACCGGAGGGGGCGTGATCGTGAGCATGTTCTTCATGCTCGTCATGACCGCCTTCGGTTGCCAGCGCGATATAGATCAGTGTCAACAGCGCGAACACGAGCGCCTGTACCGCTCCGAAGAGAAGCTCGAGAAAGAGAAACACGACTGGGAAAAGCAGCGGGATCACCGCGATCTTGATCGCCGAGGCCATCGCGTACATGACGCCCAGCAGAACCTCGCCCGCGAAGATGTTGCCGAAGAGTCGAGCCGAGAGCGAGATGATCCGGGAGAACTCAGAGACGACTTCGATCGGGAAGAGGAAGGGCGGGTTGGCCATGTGCTTGATGCGTCCACCGACGCCGTGCGCTCGGATACCCAGGATCTGCACGATAGTGAATGTGATCAACGCCATCGCCAAAGTCATATTGAGGTCGGCATTCGGCGCACGCAGATAGGGGATGAGCACAAGGTGCTCCTCCGCCTCTTCGGCCGGCTGAGCAAGCGAGACGTTGGCGGCGCTGCCGGTGGCCGCAATGTCGAAGACCCGAATCGAGCCCTCTTCTTCCTCTGTGCCGGGAGTCGTGATGTGCTCGGCTTCCTCAGTTTCGTAGAAGCCGATCGTGCCGACGCCTGGGAGTAGACCGGAATAGTTGGCGACGAGGATAAAGATGAAGATACCGCCCACCAGCGGGAAGATTTTGCGCCCCTGCTTCTTGCCGGCGGTGCTCTCAACCAAACCGAGAAGGAACTCGACGATTACTTCGAGGATGCTCTGGGAGTGGCTCGGGACATCGGTCGCGCGCTTGGCTATGCGCCAGCCAAAGAAGATCAAGAGGCCCATCACGATGAACATCGTCAACATGGAATTGGTTACGGGAATCGGGCCGACATGGAAGAGCGTTTCTGCTGCTATCTCGACATGAACGTCCATGTTAGGCCGCTACCTCTCTTCCTCTCAGGTGCACGGTCCGCGCCAGACCTACGATTGCCTGCGCCGGGGCACTTTTTGTATCTGTCTCGCGACCGGACCCGGTGCTCGATCTGTTCGACCGATTTGCGTGAGCTCGTACAGTTGGTAGCCCGCTGCCAACAATCCGAGCGCCACCCCGATCAGCGTAAACAACGGCGAAAGATCCAACCAATTGTCGATCGCCACTCCGCCGCCGATGCAGAGAATTATGCTGACCACAATAGAACAGCCGAGCCCTGCTGCGGTTCCGGCTGCTCCGAGTTGGCCTCGCTCTTCAGGCGATGGCATGTTTTTCACGCCGCACCTCGGACTTACGTCCCGATTGAGAATAATATCACAATCTTTTGGACCACAAGACTGCAATCGATCTATCTTCCGGTCCAGCCGCCTCATTCTCGCCGATTTCTGACCCAGTCACAGCGATCGATGCTCGAGAAGATGCCGAGCTAGTTGGTTCAGCGCCTGACAACGAGTAATTGGATGGAAATCGGCCCTCAACGTGGCTGCAACCGCTCCATATCGCGTGAAAACGGCGAAGTAGTGCTGACAGAAGCGCCGTGAATCATGAAAAGGACCGCGCGAGCAATGCAAGATCACTTGTATGCTAGCAAGGTTGCCAAGTTTTGAGGTGGCATTCTCGAGGAAGTATTTCTGAACAATGATTTCGTCGGACCATGCGGTCGTAGACGCGGTCGATCTCAATCCGATGATCTCGCCGGAAATGGCGCAGGCGCTGCCGCTGACATCCGGCGATGTCATTCAGGGACCAATGACCCAGCGCCGGGTGGCCGGGCTGGCGCTGCCGATCATGGGCGAGAACCTGCTTCACACCTCGGTAGTGGCGATCGACACCTTCATGGTCTCAAAACTCGGAAGCGATGAGCTCGCGGGCGTGGGAACGGCGGCCGAAATGGTCTTCCTGATCATCGCGATGCTGGTCGCACTCGATATCGGCGCCACGGTCCTGGTGTCTCAGGCGATCGGCGCGGGTAATCGGGCGGTTGCCAACGGACTCTCCCGTCAGGCGTTGATCTGGGGCGTTCTGGTTGCCATTCCGATCTCGATCTTCGGCTACATGGCCGTCAATACCGTCGTCGGGCTGTTTGGCCTGGAGCCGGATGTCGCGAAGCATGCCGCGACCTATATGCACATCACCACCGGCACGATTGTCTTCCTTTTGTTGACGCTCGTGAGCGGCGCTGTTCTGCGCGGTGCCGGCGACAGCCGCACGCCGTTGTACGCCGCGATCGCGGCCAATGCGACCAATATCATCGTTGCCTACCTTTTGATCTTCGGTCATCTTGGACTGCCCGAACTGGGAGTCGCGGGCAGCGCATGGGGCGCGGCGGCGGCCCGGGGAACGTCGGCGCTTGTCCTCGTTCTAATTCTTGTCAGTGGACGCAAAGCCATCTCCATTCGAGGGAGAGGCGGCTGGATGCCTTCGGTCAGCGCGGGCCGGCAGATCTTCAAGCTTGGAATCCCCGCGGCGATTCAAGAGATGCTTGTTTCGCTCGGCTTCTTGACGATGCTTGCGGTCGTCGCACTCCTCGGAACGGCAGCATTAGCAGCGCAACAGATCGCCTTTACCGCCCTATCACTGGCCTTCATGCCGGGATTTGCCTTCGGAATCGCGTCAACCGCCCTTGTTGGTCAGAGCATAGGGGCTCAGAAACCGGATGATGCCCGCCGCGCGGTACACATCGCAGCGCGTTGGTCGGTGATCTGGATGGCGGCAGGCGGACTGCTCTACGTGCTTCTCGCGCCACAATTGATGAACATTTTCACCGACGACCCGCTTGTCGCGAGCACCGGTTCCGACGGCCTACGCGCGCTTGCCATCGGTCTGCCCTTCTGGGGCATCTGGTTTGTCTTCGGAGGCGCGTTGCGCGGTAGTGGCGACACCCGAACCCCGATGATCACCAGCACGCTCGGCGTTTGGAGCGCGGTCGGTCTGGCCTACGTCGTCGTGTCCGTGTTCGATCGCGGACTCGGGGCCGTCTGGCTCACCTTTTTCATTACGGCGCCGATGGCCGCGCTCGCCAACTGGTTTTGGTTCAGGCGACGGCTCGCGCACGGAGTCAAGGCACAAGATCTCGGACCAATTGTCACCGCCCACTAGATCAAGCGCGGACATCAGCGCCATTCTCTATACTGCCCTTTGAAGTCCTCAATAGCTGAGCGACTCTTCGGGATGCAGCGAAGCGTGAACTGCGCCTGAATCCGTCCAGGAGTCAAATCGGTGCGGCCTCGAGTGAGTCTGGGATTGTCGAGCGACGGACGATTCCTCTTCTGGGGCATGTTCTCCTGGGAATTCGGCTTCGGCCTCTACAATCTCCTGCTCACGCTCTACGTCGAATCGCTCGGCGCCACCGCGGTCCAGATTGGACTGCTGATCGGCGCCCAGGGATTGATCCGAATTGCGGTGACACTGCCCAGCGGCATCCTGGCCGAGCGATTCAGCCGCAAGTGGATCATCGTTTGGACCACCGCGGCGACAATTCCGGCCGCGCTGCTCATGGGAGTTGCTCAAACCTGGTGGCAATTATTCCCGGGCATGATGCTGCTCATGATTGGGAATGTCGGTACGCCATCCTTCGCGTCGTACGTGGTCGACATCTCGACGCCGCTGACGAGGGCACGCACCTTTGCCGTAATCTATTCGCTGGGTCCCGCGGTGGCGACAATCATTTCGCCCACGCTCGGAGGAGTCATCGCCGAGCAAACCTCGATTCGAGTGCTCTTTTTCTTGAGCGCGATCGCCTATAGCGCCTCGACGCTCTTTTTCACCGGAATCACGGATCGCAAGCTTGCGCTCGAATCAACCGACAAGCCCAGCTATCGCGAAGCCCTCGCCATTCCCGCGGTACGTTGGGTGTCACTGCTGAAGTTCGGGGTGCTTGGAACGTTGATGTTTGGCGTGACCTTTCTCCCGAATTACCTGGAAGACATCCACGGACTGAGCATCGGGACGATTGGAAGGCTGGGCTCGGTTTACGCCGCGGGAAGCGTCATCATTTCCGTGACTATTGCCCGGTTGGTCTGGATCTCCGCGAGCAAGGGGGTCGCAATCGGCGCGATCTCCGTCGGCGCCATTTGCGGCATAACGTTGTTGACCGGAAATCTTTGGATCCTCGTGCCCGCGTTCTTGATGCGAGGCGGATTCATGGTCACCTGGTCGCTGTTTGGAGCTGTCTTTGGCGACATCACCCCCGATCGCCTGCGCAGCCGCGTCTTTGCGCTTGGCGATTGCCTGGGCGGAATCGGAATCGGGCTTGCCCCGTTTGCCGCGGGTGCGTTGTACGAATGGCGACCGGGAGCGCCACTGCTTGCGGCCGCGATCATCACCCCGATGCTGGGTGCCGCCGCGATTGTCATCGAACGAAAATTTGTCCTACCCGCAATTGGCCTGAGGACTCGCGAACGAGAAGCACTGGAGTTGCCGTCGATTGGTGGCGTCGCTCTGGCTGAAGGGGCGGTTTGACGATGATTCCATTGGTCGAAACCGGTGGCACGCCCTACGAAATCGGGGTCGATGTCGGAAGAGCGGTTCCTGACGTCCTCCACGCGGCGGCGGCCTCGACAAGGGCCGATATCGCTCGCGTGACGGACCCTAGGGTGATGGCAACCGTGCATGAGTACCTCGAAGCGACGACGACAGCGGTGCCGGAGTTGATCGACGAGCTGCGCGGGATGGCGGACGGCTCGGGCGTCTCCCTGACCGAGCTCTTTGTCATGAATGCGGCGGCGGAATTGCATCAAGCGACCGGGTTCTTCGAGGAATCGTGCACGGTTGTTGGCATCACCCAAGCGGGCACGAAAGATGGCAATGTGCTGCTGGCGCACAACGAGGACGCGACCGCGGGTTGGGGCGACTACACCTATGTTGTCCGCGCTGAGCCGAAGGATGGGCCGTCGTTTGTTGCGTTCACCTATGCCGGTCTGCTTCTGCATCAGGGTGTCAATTCAGCGGGCATCGGATCGGCCGGAAACGCGCTGTACGCCAAGGACGCGCGGCCGGGAATTCCAAAACTGCTCGCCTATCGCCGGATACTCAATCAAACGACCATCGAGAGCGCGATTCGGGTTGCGACGAGTAGCCAGCGCGCGTTCGGCAACAATCATTTGATCGCGAACGACCACGGCGACATTTACGACATCGAAGTCACCGGCAGCCGGTGGGCGATGCTCCACGCCGGCAACCGTTTCCTGGCGCACGGCAACCACCTGGTTTCGCCTGAGATGGCCGAACTGGACGCGGACGAGGATTTGCTCAACTCCCGGCTGCGTCAGAAACGGGTCGAGCGGTTGGTCAATTCAAACTGGGGCGCAATCGATTTCCAGAAGCTCACCGAGATCATGAGCGACCACTCGAACTACCCGGGTGCGGTTTGCAAACACCATGCACCGGAGAGCGATCTCGAGTATGGCACGATTGGCTCGGTCGTGATCGACGTCACAAACCGCGTTCTGCGCGCCTGCTCCGGCAATCCCTGTCGCGGCGACTGGCGAGAAGTCCGGCTCTAGACCATTAAGATATACCGTTTACAAGGGGTAGGGGCGAACCGCCGTGTTCGCCCTCGGTCGAATGCCACAACGTTACGTCATGAAACTGACGCTGGTTGCAAGAACAGAATTGGTTGGGAATGACCGGAGGGTAGACTCGGGTGCTACCCCTACGTGATGGAAATCAGTTCGATTCCCCATTCGGTTTCGGGGTGATTCTGCAGCCATTCGATGACGCCGTCGCGAATGAAGAGTGTCATCCGTTTGAGTAGGGTCATCCCGTGGTACTCGAATGTTGGCAGGTTGAGCACCGCGGTCAGGGCGAGGTCGCTATCGCTCAGGATCGGAAACGGGAGCTGCAGGCGATCGACGGCATCGCGCTGATAATCGGTTTCTTGCGTGCTGAGACCAAAGACGCGAGCTCTTAATGCCTGCAGTTCCGCGTGGTGATCGCGAACGCTGCACGACCGCGGTGTGCATCCCCTTGCGCCGGGGATCCGATCCCAATCAGGACCCGGCGGCTTGTCGGACTGCCCGGTTCGCGGGTAGATGTAAACCACGGTTCGTCCCGGGAGCTCGGCCGACGCGACTTGGTCGCCGGAGGTCGCCCGAAGTGGAATCGGTGGGACGCTCAGACCAGGCAGGTGAACCGCGGCGCCGTCATCGACCGGGATTGGAAGATCTTCTGGTACCGAGAGAAGATCGTGGGCGATGCCGGAACCCTTTCTAGCTCGCGTATCCGATTTCGATCGAGCTCACGAATGGCAGCCCTGACGCGATTTCGGCGAACGACTCGCGGTTGTCGAAACCCGCGAAAACGGAGCCCGCTTTCGTTCCGAGATAAACGCCGGCCGGGTTCCGATTGTCGACCTTCATCGCCTCGCGGAGCACATTGTGCTGACCGGCGGGCAGTCCGGCCGTCACTTCGGTCCAGGTCTCGCCGCCATCTGCCGACTTCCACGCCGCGAGGTGCTCGTTAGTTGTGAGCAGGTTTTCATCCTCGAGAACGACGAATACGGTAGGAACGGGTCCGTAGCTGACGGCGATCGGGAGGCCGAACCTGCTCGGTAGCCCGCCGCCAATGTCGATCCACGTATCGCCGGCGTCATCGGAGCGGTAGACCCCTCCTGATTTTGCTGGAAGCGGATGTCGGGGTTGTTGAAATGCATCGCGACCTTGCGCACGCATCGATGTGCAGAAGGGTATTCGACTTCGGATTCGACCAAGGTATCGATGATTGCATTGTGGCTCGGGTTCCACGTGACTCCGTCGTCGTCCGACCGGAACAGGGCCGAGACCGAGATTCCGGCGTAAATGCGGCCCGGCAGGTTCCGCGGGAAGAGGATGGTGTGGAGGATTTTGCCGCCGCCGCCTTCCCGCCATTCTTCGCTGGTTTCATGATTGTTCAGTCCTGGAACCGCCTCCCATGACCGTCAACCGTTTATCGATCGCACCTGAGCCGCGGGTTTGACCCCAGGGTAAAACGTCTTTAGCTCTTCGGGACGCCCGGGTTCGATACGCCAGATGGAATCACAGCCAAACGGCCCGCCCTGGGTCGTCCAGGACTCACCGAGATCGACGCTGCACACAATCCGGGGGTCCCGTCGTTTGCGGTTGTCCAGATGGAGCCATCGCGAGGATCGAACCGGGCGTGATTGACGCTCCTTGTGGTGAGGTAGGGCCCGTGTTGCTCCCACGACGTGCGATCGTGATTGCCAATCACAAGATACGGACCCTTTTTGGCGGCAGTCAGCACGACAACCCGGCCGCCATTTGCCTGCCCCTTTCGCACTTTGGTGCTGGAAACGAGCCAAATCAACGATTCGGAGGTTGTGACGAGTCATTCCAAATGGTCATGACAGATGGCTTCTCTCATTCGTTGCGCAATTGTTACGAGCTAACTGGTTTTCGTTGCCTTGACGCTTGGTCAAATGGCTAATCTAGAGGCATCCGCGGCGTCTGGCGGGTTTGCGACTTGTCGCCCCCTCGGAATGTTCGAAAGGGCCCTGGTCTGCAGTAGAGAAGAGAGGACCACATGAACCGGCTATCAGTTCATGTTCGACTCTTGGGCGCGATTGCGCTCACCTTCATGCTTTTGGGCACGACATTCGGCTCGGCAGCGGCAGCCGACACGTCGACCCTCACAATCCATAAGCGCGTCTGCCCGGCCGGGCAGGTCATTACAGACATCTTTGAGGATTGCCACGACATTCTGCCCGAGCAAACAGTGGAGTTCACGCTCGATGACGGCGTTCCGCGGGCGGTCGACGATGAAGGCAACACGAGCTTCACCGAGCTTGCAGCCGGAACGTACACGGTGGCGGAGGTTGAAGGACCGCCGCTCGATTTCGTCCATCTGCGAGTGTGGTGCTCGGTTCAAGGCACAACGACGAATCCGGCTGAGGAAATGACCGTCGATCTCAACACGTTCGACGTAACCCTCAAGGCGGGTGAAGAGGTGGTCTGCGACGTCTACAACATCGCCGAGGACCTCTCGGGCAGAACCCCGACGGTTCAGCCGACCGCACAACCGACTGGTGCCGCGACTTCCATTACGCTGCCGGGCACGGGATCCGGAACGGGCTCAGGCGGAGTCTTTGGTCTCTTCCTTACGCTCGGAGCGATCCTCCTTGCGATCTCGACCGTGGTTTCGTTTTCGATTCGTCGCGCGGATCGGCGACTTGACTCGTAATTGTCTCGTGCGCTGATTGCCCGCAGCACTTCGGATTGCTTGTTACGCTGAAAGAATCGTCCCGACCGAATCACCGGCCCCGAGTTACCGCTCGGGGCCGCTTACTTGGTAACGACGGTCAGCGATTCGATCAGTCGATCGATTTCACCGTCGGTTGTCAGACAGTGAACGGATGCGCGGCAGATCTTTGACAAACCGCGCGTTTCCATGTCAAAGCGGGTACTGAAGACTGACGACGTTGAGATATTGATCTGCTCTTGATGTAGTGCGGCGGCGATGCCGGTTGACCCGATTCGATCGTGATCGAAGGTGACGATGCCACCCTGGTGGGCGCCGAGATCGCGAACCGTGATTCCTGGAATTGCGGAGAGCTCCGCTCGAAGGCGATCCGCGCGCTTTGAAACCGTCGCCCAGACTCTGTCCAGACCAATCTCCCGCGCGTAATCGACCGCCGCGCCGAAGCCCAGTTTGCCCGCAACGTACGACTCCCAGTTCTCGAAGCGGCGTGCATCGTTACGGATTTCGACTCGGTCTCGCGCGACCCAGGTCGCGGCGTGGATGTCGAGAAATGGCGGTTCGAGCCGTTCGATGAGCGATTCACGCACGTAAAGGAAGCCGGCCCCGCGTGGACCGCGAAGGTATTTGCGACTGGTCGCCGAGAGCACGTCGCAGCCGATGGCCCCGACATCGATCGGCATCTGGCCGACGGTCTGACAGGCGTCCAGGATATAGATCGCGTCCGACTGGCGGGTAAGCTTTCCGATCTCTGCCACCGGCTGGATCAGTCCGCCGTTCGTCGGCATATGTGAGATCGCGACGATCTTCACCCGGTCGTCGAGCATCCCGGCGAGCGCCTCAACGGACACCTGACCATGTTGGTCGTTTGGGATCACCTCGATCGAGATCCCGCGCTGTGCGACTTGCAGGAACGAGATCACGTTGCTGCCGTACTCGGACATCGAAGTCAGGATGCGGTCGCCCGCCGAGAGCGGAATGGCGTAGAACGCCATATCCCAGGCGCGGGTCGCGTTTTCGATCACCGCGATCTCCGTGGGTTTGGCGTTGATCAACCGCGCAATCGAAGAGTAGGCGCGCTCGAGGCGATCGTTTGCCTCATCCGCTGCCTCATAGCCGCCGATTGAAGCCTCACGCATGAGATGGCCGACAGTGGCGTCAATCACCGCTTGCGGCATCAGCGATGCCCCGGCGTGGTTGAAGTGGACGACCTTCGCGCAGCCCGGCGTTTCGGCGCGCAACCGCTCGATTTCCTTGACAGACAACTCAAGTCCAACTGACACGACTTGCTCCGACCGTTAGCCGCACTGCGACCTCGATCACTCGTTCGGTGATACTACCAGGGTGTTTGGCGAACGGGCCCGACGACTACTCGAGGACTTCTGTTGACGAGATGATCGATCTTATGTTGCTCGGCACCGGCGCGATGATGCCGCTTGCCGATCGCTGGCTGTCAAGCCTTGTCGCACGTTGCCAGGGACACATCACACTCTTCGATTGCGGGGAAGGAACGCAGATTCCCTGGCGCTCGTCGAACTGGGGCTTTCGTTCGACCAGCGCGATATGCCTGTCGCATCTCCACGCCGATCACGTCGCCGGGCTCCCTGGGATTCTGCACAGCGTGGCCAACAGCGATCGCACCGATCCAGTGGTCATCTACGGACCGGTTGGCACGTCATTCGTTGTTGACGGACTTCGCCGGATCGCTCTCGAGCTGCCATTTGAGGTGAGTGTGCACGAATTAGTGGATGGCGACCAAATCGCACTACCAGGCGGTTTGACCGGCAAAGTCATCGCGGGTGACCACAGGATTTCGAGTTTGATCTACCGGGTCGATCTCGCTCGTTTGCCCCGCTTCGATCGAGCAAAGGCCGAGGCGCTCGAGATTCCGCGTGAGCTGTGGTCACGCCTACGGTCAGGGGACCGAATTGAGCACGGTGACAGGATCATCGAGCCAGAAGAGGTGCGTGGACCGGCACGACGTGGACTCTCGTTCGGGTTCATGACCGATACGCGCCCCGTCGAGCGCGCTGCGACGTTCTTCTCAGGAGTCGATTTGCTGGTGAGTGAAGGCACGTATGGAGACTCGGCGATGCTCGACAAAGCGAGGGAGCACATGCACATGACCTTCGCTGAAGCAGCGGCCATCGCCAGAACCGCGAATGCGGGCGAGCTCTGGTTGACGCATTTCAGTCCGGCGATGTCCCAGCCGGAGCTATTCCTGGACCAGGCGACCGCGATCTTTCCGCCCACGACGATGGGGTTCTCCGGTTTGGAGACCACGCTCTCTTTTCACGAAGAGTAATTCGTTAGGGAGTTGCTAGGGTCGCAGGGCTTGCCCCGGGGATGAGCGCGGGATCGGTGATCAACGCGTTTTGGACGAAGGCCACCATCTCGGTTTGGTCGCCGTAGTAAACCCACTTCCCGTCCTCGGTGTAGCCCTGCTGAAGCAACGGGGGACCCAAGACGGATAAGCGGATATCGGATCGTTCAATCTCCATTCCGACCCGGGCCAACGTCAGTTGTTGATCGAGCGGGAAACTGGTCTGAACCGAATTGCCGAGCGCGAGAATGATGTTGTCCGCGCGCGTCACAGAAGAAAAGCTCTTTCCGGTATCGAAGAGGGCGAGCAGAACCTGGTATTGGCGTTCGCGGCGAGCATCATCGCTGTCGGCATGGCGGGTGCGGACATACTTGAGCGCTTGCTCGCCATCCATGTGCTGGAAACCCTCATCGAATCTGACGACCTCGGTGCCAAAGTCTTCGGTTGGATACTCCTCGTCCACGATGTCGTATGGAACATTGATGTCGACGCCGTTGACCGAATCGACGACCTCGGTAAAGCCGTCGAAATCGATCAGCACATAGCCGTCGAGCGAGACGCCGAATGCGGATTCGATCGTGTCCCGAACTTTGGTGACGCCGGCCGCCAAATCATCTGGTCGACTCTGGACACCGTAATTGTAGGAACCGTTGATCTTGTCGGAACCGATCCCCGGAATCTCTACCAGGAGGTCGCGAGGAAGACTTACCGCTGCCACCCGCTTCGTGATCAAGTCCAGGTGAGCGATGATCAAGACGTCCGCATTCTGATCTCCGCCCTCCGGCCGCCGATCCACGCCGACGACGAGTATGTTGAGGCTTGTCCGACCACCCCAAATTTCGGACGTTCCGGGATCACCGCTTTCGGTCCCGGCGCCAAGAATGTCGCGCACGACATCAAAATGAGAACTGTCGCTCGATCCCTGCGCCAGCGGAGGTGTCGCGGTTGGGGGCGGTGTCAGCGCGGTCGTTTCCGTGGCAGCCACCTGAACATTCGCGGCGCTCGTTCCGGTGACGACTTGTGCGATCTCGGGAGCATCGGTTGGCTTCGGCGTTACGGATGAGAGTGGATCGGCCGCCGCGGCGAATTTGGTAGCCTCTTTGGTCGATGTTGAAGTCGCGGCTGCGCCAAGCGCGAGCGATGGTTCGCGGGTCGACCACGGCACAACCGCGACTTTCTCGGCCTTCACGATCGCTTCGACGATCTGCCACGCCTGGTAGGTGATCGCGGCAACCGCAATGAAAACCACGGCGGTAAGCGCAATCACAATCCGGCGGCGGCGGGGATGGTTGCTCTTCTGCCGGGTGGGTCTCATGGCTTGAGGCGGGGCCGATCGCGGGGTCGTTGTGCCTTGAATGGCGTTCGGATCCTTTCTTTTCGTCGTCGATTCATGGACTGCCGCATTGCAGACGCTGTAGCGGTAACCGAAGAAAACCGAGCGAACTGTTCAGTACGATTGTACGTGCCGGACGGTCTCCACTTTCAAGAGTCCGTACGCACAGAATTGCTGATCGGTTCACACCCGAGCATCTGTTTCGCAGGAAACAGCGCCAGATTACCCGGGCTTCATCGCTTGTACTGTTGACGCTCATCGCGCTGGATTGGCTGCACGCCACTCAGACCGGCGAGTCGTGCCAGCGACTGTATTGTGGCGCGTAGTTTCGCTCCGCCCAGGCTTCGAGCAGCGCACGTTCTTCCTCGAGATCCTTAACCGCGATACAGAGCTCGACTACGCGCTCGCCCATCCGGGGTCGGGCATCGTGGCGGTTCACATCGACATCAATGATGTTGATTCCTAGACGATTGACCGGCTCCAGTAGGCGCAGCAGTTCTCCGGGCCTGTCGGGAATCGGGATGCGAACGGTCGTGAGGTTCGGGATTGAACGTTCATAGAGTATTCTCCAGGTGAAACTCGGATCGATGTTCGCGCCGCTGATTACAACCACAACATTGCAGTCTTGTGGCAGCGGCGCCACGTTCGGTGCGCGGCTCTCTTGAATGGATCGCAATGCAGCAACGCCAATTGCACCTGCACCCTCGGCGACGACCTTGCTCCAGAGCAGGAGGTCGGCCACTGCCGCGATCGTCTCAGAGTCGGCAACCGTGACTATGTCGCAGCGTTCCTGAAGCTCTGAAAGAACCACGAACGGCCGCTCGCCGGGTGCTCGCACTTTGATGCCGTCGGCGATTTCTGTGTCCGGCGGACCTGGCAACGGGGTTACCTCTCCCATGATCAGGGAGAGCTCCATACTGTTAGCGCCGATCGCTTGTGCCCCAATGATCCGGGTCGCCGCTTTGAGCGCTTCCGCGGCGATCGCGATCCCCGCGATCATTCCGCCCCCGCCGATCGGGACGATGATCGCATCAGTGTTCGGCAGCTCCTCCAGAATCTCGACCCCGATGGTGCCCTGACCGGCGATCGTGTACCAGTCGTCGAACGGTTCGATGAAGGGGCGACCAGTGGACCTGGCGGCTATGTACGCTGCTTCGCGGGCATGGTCGAAGGTGGCACCGGTTTCCTCGATCTCGACGCCATACGTCCTGGTACTCTCAATCTTGACAGTTGGGGTACCTCGGGGAACGAAGATCGTGGTCCGATCCGCGATCCCAAACGCCCGTGCGGCGTAGGCCACGCCTTGAGCGTGATTGCCGGCGGACGCGGTCACGACGCCTCGCTCTCGCAATTCAGGATCGAGGTGACTCAGGTTGTTGAACGCGCCGCGGAGCTTGTAAGAGCCGGTTTTCTGCAGACTCTCTAGCTTTAGCCAGACGTTGCAACCAAACTGGCGGGAGAGGTCATCGGCGTAAAGAAGCGGAGTACGGACGATGACCCGCTCACGCTCTCCCGGCTGGAAATCAGCCTGACCGGTCAGAATTGCTTGCGCTTCGCGAATGTCGTCGATCGTGATCGCGATAGTAGTCAACTCATTGCTCTGCAAGCGGTCCACCTATTTGTTCATTTCCTCTTGGAGGGTCTTGGTGCGCTCATACGCCGCGTAGACAGCGCGGGAGTAGACGGTTCGAAGCCCGCCCTTTTCCATCTGGTAGATCGCGGCCGCGGACGTTCCTCCCGGAGAAGTAACCATGTTACGCAGCTCAGCCATGTGCTTCTTCGATGCGCGTGCGAAATCGACCGAACCGCTGACCGTCTGCAGCACGATCTGCTCGGCGATCCGGCGGGGAAAGCCCATGTGCACGCCGGCGTCGATCAACGCCTCCATCATCAGGAAAACATACGTCGGACCGGTGCCACTAAGCGCGGTCGCCATGTCGACGTACTTTTCCTCGTCGACGAAGAGCTCTTCGCCGAGAGCCCCGAGCACCGTCTGGATCTGACAGCGTTGAGCTTCATCCACATCTGGAGTCGCGGTCCAGACCATCATGCCCTGCCCGATCTGGGCGGGCGTATTCGGCATCACCCGCACAATCGCGCCGTGACCCAGCCCTCGACTCAGTGCGTCGACACCCGCGCCGGCCACGATCGAAATGACGACCTGCTTCGGCTCGAGCCGGCCATAAACCTGTTTCATCACCCCGGCCAGTGCCTGCGGTTTGACCGTCAGAAAGACGAGATCGGCGCCGACGATCGAATCGCGATTCGATTCGTTTGTTTTGACGCCAAACCGGCGATGCAGCGATTCACGCCGGTCTTCACGGGGATGACTGGCCACTATTTGATCGGGTTCGACAAGCCGGCGATCGAGCAGACCGGCGATCATCGCTTCGGCCATGACGCCGGCCCCCACAAATGCGAGCCGCGATCCTGCCAACGCTGCGCCTGTTGTTAAATCGACTGAACCGGCTGTCACGTCTCACCCCCCAACTTAATTACGTGGTCTCTTCGGGAATTGTAGTCATCCAACAGACGACCATAGCGTCATTCGAAGCCGGGCACGACAATTGCGGCACACCGTTGGGGCGTTCACCCACTATGAAAGCGAGTGGTCAGTGCCAAACCGGCTTGCAAGCGAAACCAGTCCTTACCTGCTGCAGCACAAAGACAATCCGGTTGACTGGTTCCCCTGGGGCCCGGAAGCCCTCACCAAAGCGCGAACCGAAGACAAGCCGATCCTCGTCAGCATCGGCTACGCCGCGTGCCACTGGTGCCATGTGATGGAGCACGAGTCGTTCGAGAATCGAACTACCGCCGCCCTTATGAACGACCTCTTTGTCAACATCAAAGTCGATCGTGAGGAACGGCCCGACCTCGATTCGATCTACATGACGGCAGTGCAGGCACTGTCAGGACAGGGCGGCTGGCCCCTCAACGCATTCCTTACGCCGGAAGGCGTGCCGTTCTACGGCGGAACCTACTGGCCGCCGGAAGAGCGAATGGGTATGCCCTCATTCCGGAAAGTGCTCGAAGCAGTCGCGGATGCCTATCAGAATCGCAAGAACGAAGTCATCGAAAACGGCGAGCAAATCCTTGAGCTTCTGCGAAAAGCAGGCCCCACGGCCGACCAATCCGGCGAGCTAACCGGCGAGATTCTTTCCTCCGCGGCAATCGCGCTCGCCCGGCAATTCGACGGCGAGCACGGCGGATTCGGCCGCGCGCCGAAGTTCCCGCAGCCTTCCGTATTGGAATTCCTGCTGCGACACCATCGGACAACCGGCGACGACCGTTCTGCTCGAATGGTCAAGTTGACGCTCGATAAGATGGCCGCGGGCGGGATGTATGACCAGATCGGCGGCGGTTTTCACCGGTATGCGGTCGACGCCATCTGGCTCGTGCCCCATTTTGAAAAGATGCTCTACGACAACGCGCAACTTGCCCGCACGTACTTGGACGCTTTCCGCCTCTTTGACGAGCCGGACTACGCGCGGATCGCGACCGAAACGCTCGGCTACGTGGTCGAAGAGATGACGAGTCCCGAGGGCGGCTTCTATGCGACCCAAGACGCCGACAGCGAGGGCGAAGAGGGCAAGTTTTACGTTTGGTCGCTCGCGGAGATCGAGTCGATTCTCGGTCCCGACGACGGCAGAATTTTTGCTGCCTATTACGGTGTGATGCCGGGTGGCAACTTCGAAGGGCACACGATTCTGTCGATGCCGCGACCCGTGCATCGTGTGGCTCAGGAGCTGGGACTGTCCATGGAAGAGCTCGAAGCGACAGTTTCGGGATCGAAGGCCAGGCTCTATGAAGCGCGAGCGAAGCGAATCTGGCCGGGTCGCGATGACAAGATCATTACAAGCTGGAACGGGATGATGCTTCGCGCGTTCGCCGAGGCCTCGCGAACGCTCAAACGCGACGACTACCGGCAAGTTGCCGTCACCAACGCGACATTCCTGCTCTCGAACTTGGCGCACGATGGACGGCTCTTCCGCACCTACAAGGACGGCATCGCCAAAATCGACGGCTTTCTCGAGGATTACGCCAACCTAATCGACGGATTGATCTCGCTCTACGAAGCGACCTTCGACCGGAGATGGATTGACGAGGCGATGAGGCTTGCCGAGTCGATGATCCGCGAGTTTGCCGGCGAAGGAGGACGTGGCTTCTTCGATACCGCTTCGTCCGCCGAGCAGCTTGTTAGCCGTCCGCGCGATCTTCATGACGGTGCGACGCCGTCAGGCAACGCCGTGGCGATTTCTGTTTTGTTCCGGCTCTATCTTTTCACCGGACGGGAGGATTTTCAATCGCGAGCGATCGATGTGCTGAGCATGATGAGCAGGCCAATGGCGGAGCAACCGCTCGGATTTGGACGTTTCCTGGCGACGCTTGATGCCTACACCGGAACGCATCGCGAGATCGCGATCGTCGGACACCCATGTGATCCATGTGTCCGGGAGTTCGCGGAAGCTGTTTACAGCCGATTCGAGCCTAACGCGATCCTGGGCTACGTCGATCCCGCCGACCCGGACTCGATCGAGGGAATGCCGTTCCTCGAGTACCGCCCAATGCAGAAGGAGCGAGCCACCGCCTACCTCTGTGAGCACTTCTCGTGCATGCCCCCGGTCCACGAACCGGCGGATTTGGCCGACCAGCTAACCCGGGGAACTGGTATAACTTGGCAAGCATTCTGAGGAGAAGGAGACAGGAATTTGGGTGCGCCGGCAATCAGAAAACGAATCCTGACGATTGGGCACTCAAACCTCGAGATCGATCGATTCATCGCGACACTTGCCACTTGCGGCGTTACGACAGTGGTGGATGTTCGATCTCTCCCGTACAGCAAGTACTCACCGAGTTACAACCGCGAGGATCTTCAGAGGATGCTGAGCGGAGCAGGGATCGACTACAGATTCGGGGGAGACTATTTGGGCGGAAGACCATCGGATCCGACCTGCTATAAGCGCGGCGAGATTCCGCAGCCAGGTGCGAATTACTTGGAAGAAGTCGATTACGAAGAGGTGGCTCGCCGCCCCTGGTTTCAGAAGGGAATCGAGCGTGTTCTTGCGCTAGCTGAAGATGGGATAGTTGCGGTCATGTGCAGCGAGGAAGATCCCAGCCAATGCCACCGTCACCATCTCATTGCCCAGGCACTGATCCCATATGTCGATGTGATTGACATTCGCACGAGCACGGCAAACGAGCCCAAATTGGTGCCCGCTGAGCTAAAACCCAGACAGACAACGCTTTTCTAGGAGTGCCGCTATGCGCCTCTACACAATTGGATTTGCTGAAAAAAGTGCTGCCCTGTTTTTCGGGCTTTTGGCATCGAACAAGTTTGAATTGCTCGCGGACATTCGACTCCGCCCAGATGGCCAGCTCTCCGCATTTGCCAGGAAAGGCGACCTTCCTTATTTTCTGCAGCACCTCGTTGGAAGCCAATACACCCATTTGCCCATACTATCTCCCACCGATGATATACTAAAGGCGTATCGAAACGAAAAGAACTGGAATCGGTACGTCCAGGAATTTGAACGATTGATGGATGATCGAGGCATTCCGGGCTCACTTGATCGGACCCTCTTCGACGAGAGCACGGTGTGTCTGCTTTGCAGTGAGGCCTCTCCAAGACAGTGTCACCGGCGGCTGGTTGCCGAACGGCTGGCGAACGCGTGGGGAGGCGTTCAGATCATCCACCTTACCTAAAGGCGTGGTGGTGCTCGATGGCGGCAGTCGTGGTCACTGATCTCACCCGAATGTCTGGCACAAAGATCTGTTTAGCCGGGTACACCCTCGAAAACAACCGGCCAATAATGTGCGTGAGGCCCGAGATTCCTTTTGAACAATTGACCGAATCGTGGCTCTACTCTTCACAAGGCATTCTGCGTCCCTTTTCAGTTGTGGACTTTGCGTTACAACAACCCAATCCAGATCCGCCTCACACCGAGGACTGGACCATCAATCGAAGATACTCAATGGTTGATCCGTTTGCGGAGCATCTTGTCTCATCCGTCCTTGACGCGACTTGCAGTCGTTGCGTTCGTGATCTCTACGGGGATGAGCTTTTGTTTGAGCGCAGTTGGTATGTTCCAGCCGGCGCCGGCGCCAAATCGCTTGGCACGATCCGCCCGAAGCGGGCCTTGGGTTTCAGCTATCGATGGCGAAGCGAATACCGGAAATGGGACTATCGCATTGAGTTTGATGACGAAAACGGCGACCATTTCAGGTTGTCTGTAACGGACCTTTGCCTGAGGTATCTGCTGGATTATTGGAAAAACGTCGAGAGATTGACGGCAGACGACGCTGCGAAAAGCTGCGTCGTCTGCTCTCGGAAAGCCACTCGGTTTACATCCGAATAGGGCTGGCGCGGGCCTTCAGAGACGAATCGAAATGCTTCTTGCAAGTAACGGGCATCTACACGTTGCCAGATTATCTTCAAGGTCGTTGCCATGCCGATTATCGACCGGATGATCCCGTCGAGCCTCCTGTTGTCGTCCCGTTTTAGTTACTGCCGTGCGGGTGGGGCGACAAACGGCCGGGTCGTCGCGGCGATGACCGGGTTGCGAAGGATGCCGATCCCGCCGATCTCAATTTCGCAGACGTCACCCGGCTTAAGTGGTCCAACTCCTTCGGGCGTTCCGGTCATGATGATATCGCCCGGGTCGAGGGTCATGATCCCCGAGATGTAGGCGATCAATGTCCGCACATCCCAGAGCATGCTCGCCGTGGTCTGCGATTGCCGGACCTCGCCATTGACCCGTGAGATTACCGGGGTCGACGCGAGATCGAGCTCAGTTTGGATGCATGGGCCGAGTGGACCGTAGGTGCGGAAGCCTTTCGCGCGGATCCACTGCCCGTCCTTTTTTTGTAGGGTTCTGTCGGAGACGTCGTTACCGCAGGTAAAGCCGAGCACGTACGAGAGGGCATCGGCCGGCGAAACGTGATCGGCTGTCCTGCCGATGACGACCACGAGCTCCGCTTCGTGCTGCGTTTCGTTGTCGGGGTAGGCGATCTCGATCGCTTCGTTCGATCCGATCACCGCCGAGGTCGGTTTCATGAAGAGCACCGGCTCTTCAGGAATCTTGCGGGTGGCGTCCCGTTCGGTGACATGCGCGGCATAGTTGAGCCCGACGCAGACGATCTTCTTGGGATCGAGTGGTGAAAGTAGTTTGAGCTCGCTCACGGAACCGGCGGCGGATCCCGGCGTGAGACCTTGAAACAGATCGCCGGCCGCGGACAAAACCGTCTCGCCGTCGAGAATGCCGAATGCCGGCAGGTTGGTCGACTCGTCCAGGTACCGAACGATTCTCATCTGCTCATCCTTCGATCGCGTTTAGGCACTAAACCCAGCCGGGAATTGTACGCTTGTGCCCAGGAGTCAGGTATGCTCGCGCGAAGCAAGAGTGAAATCGTCGATTCCGGACGCTACTCTCGTTCATAACAAAATTGCCATGTGCAAGCGATGCGCTCACGTCCTCGACCCAGGAATCTCACATGCCTGATCTCTTTATCGAGCTTCTCCGTCACGATGACACGCCAGGGACCACCCCCCCGCCTCTGACTGAGGACGAAGCGTTGCTGCTCCTCGATGAATCTGAAATCACGGCGGCTCAGCTCATCCCCTGGGGCTCGAATTATTCGTTCGCGGTCGCGCTCGAAACGGCTGCCGGACGCGACCAACTGGCTGTCTACAAGCCCAGGGCGGGCGAAGCGCCGCTCTACGATTTCCCGGACGGCACGCTCTTTCTGCGCGAGGTGGCCGCCTACCACCTGAGCAAGATGCTCGGCTGGGACATCGTGCCGCCGACCATCGTCCGTGAAGGACCCCATGGAATCGGTAGCCTGCAGCTTTACGTTGAGCCAATGCCGGAGTCGGAATCGTGGGATCCTCGCCAGTTTTGGGGACGCTGCTCGCTGGAGATCGAACGACTGGTCCTGTTCGATCACATTGCGAACAACGCCGATCGGAAGCTCTCGCACTGTCTCCGGGACGTACAAGGCAAGATCTGGGGCATCGACCACGGGTTGACCTTCAACGAGTATCCGAAGCTCCGAACGGCGCTCTGGCAGTTCGTTGGCCGGCCGATCTCAGAGCGGTTGCTCACCGATCTCAGTCGGGTGATGGAACGGGAAGACGAGGTGCGACTGGCGTTCGATGGTTTCCTCGCCGGATATGAACTGGACGCGCTTCTCGCACGTATCGGCCGTTTCGCGGAAAAGGGCCAGTACCCGCGGCTCAACCCGCGGCGAAACATTCCCTACGGCTGGTGGTGAAACGGATCTCATTTCGCGGCGGGACTGAGACGGTCTCCTCGGCTAGATTCTGCTCACCTCAATGATTGCCTTCACCGCGCCTTTTCCGAGCTCCATGATGTGTACCCCGTTCGCGAGTCCCTGAATGCGATGAGTGATCAACTTTCCGGCCAACCTGGGCCACAATTCCTCAAATGTTCGCAAGTCGTCTACCGCGGCGCGGAAATCGGTCAGCGATGAGTTGACCGAACCGACCATCACCTTGTTGCCACCCACGAAACCGCGGTTGATCTGATCGGCCGGAATCGTCCTCTCGGTCGTGCCGCCGGTTCCACTCAACAGCACCAGCACGCCGTTGATGCCGAGAAGTTGCATCGCGCTCCCGAGCGGGGCGGTGCTGCCGGTGCATTCGATGATGATGTCGACGTTCGGGAGCCCACTCTTCAACTCCGCGACCGTGTGATCCGGGCCATAGATGTAGCTCCCGCCGCAGCCATGCACGATCGCCTCGCTGTCGTTTGGAACCGGTTTCAGATCGATCGTGTGCACTTCCAAACCATGCGCGCGCAGCATCAACGTGCCGAGAAGACCGATCGGTCCTGCGCCATACACAACCGCGGTTCGCGGCTTCCAGCTCTGGATCCGGCTTTGCACACCTTTGGCGACCCGCCACGCCTTTTCAGGAACACTCAATGGCTCGACCAGCACGCCGATGTGCCCAAGCTCGTGCGGAACGCGCACGATGTTCTTCACATTCTCGACGAAGCGTTCTGTGTAGTAACCGTGGAGCCCGAGAATGCCGCGCTCTTTGTAGCCGTGCACCGCGCAAAAGTCCGATTCTCCGGCGACACAGGCATCGCACGAACAACCCCGGCGCGCGGTCGCGGTAACCAGGTCGCCGGGCGCGAGCGATGAAACGTCGGGACCGACGTGCTCGACGATGCCGAGCATCTCGTGACCGATCACGAGCTCGGTTGCATCGTCGGGCGCCCGGCCGAATCGGCCCTCGATCAGCTCACGGTCGGTGCCGCATACACCGGCCTGAAGCACGCGAACCTCGACATCGGACGGTCCAACCCCGGGCAAATCAAGCTCGGTGAGATGAAGCGAATGGGCGGTTCCGGGATAGATTGCAAGACCCGCGACACGCGTTCTTGACGTCAAATGACGCCTCCTTTCAATTGGCCAACATTGTCGTATACTTTCCCGGCGCTTTTGAGCGTAAGGTGAGTACTTGGTGTGCGCAACGGGACGAGGGTGTTGACCGTTGCGCGGTCGAGGATGGTGACAATAACGCATGCGAGTGGAGCTAAAAGATTCCGAGGGGTTCGATCAACTTCTGAAGCGCTTTACCAAGGGCATCGAGCGGTCGGGGATCATCCGCGAGCATCGCCGCGGCCTGCGCTTTATCAGCGCTCAGGAGGAGAATCGCGCCAAACGACGGAAGGCCGAACGCCGCCGCCGCCGCAACGCGACCTAATCCCTCTGGATCGGCTGTCGATCCGCCATTAATCCGCAAAACGCTCGAGCTCTCGGAACCAAACGCCGGCCGGTACAAACCGGCCGGCGTTTCGTGTTGCTTGCGGCTAAACGTGCCGACGATGCGATCGCGGCGAGGCTAACGGCCGGGTGCTATCATGCCGCCGAGTGCAGCCCATCCGAATGATTGGCGCTCCGTGCACGGGAGAATCCAATGGCTGAAGGTAGCGGTCCGTACGATGCCGTCGTAATCGGCGGCGGGCACAACGGATTGGTGGCGGCGTGCTACCTCGCCGGCGCCGGACTCAAAACCATCGTGCTCGAGCGGTATCACACCGTGGGCGGCGCCGCGATCAGCGAGGAGTTCGTGCCGGGCTTCACCTTCTCGACCGGTTCGTACGTGCTCTCGCTGGCGCCGCGCAAAATATTCGATGAGCTCGGCGCCTGGGACGACGGGATCGAACTGCTCAATCGCAACCCTCGCTTTTTCGCGCCCTTCCCGGATGGAACATCGCTAACGTACTGGGAAGACGACGACAAATGGATGGAGGAGATCCGCCGCCTGTCGCCAAAGGACGCCGTCGCGTGGTGGCATTACGACGAGTTCATCGAGCGGGCTTGCCAGGTGATGGACAAGTACATCCTCCGCCGGCCGCCCTCCTGGGCGGAGGTCGCAGCGGAGTTCAAGTCACCCGAAGACGCAATGATCTTCCAGAAGGTCTTTCTCGGATCGGCAGCGGATATCGCCGAGCACTTTTTTGAAAGCACCCAGATGCAGGCGATCGTTTCGGCCACTGGCATCATCGGCACATTTCGCGGTCCCCGCGATCCGGGCACCGGCTACGTAAAGCTCTACCACTCGATGGGCATGGCAACCGGACATCGCGGCCGCTGGGCCTATGTGCGCGGCGCGATGGGCTCGATTTCGAAAGCGCTGGAGCGGGTGGCCCGCAAGAAGGGCGTCGAATTCCGCACGAGCGCCGAAGTGCATAAGGTGCGAGTCAAAGACGGTCACGCGACCGGCGTGATCCTCGAAAATGGCGAGGAGATCACGGCCAAAGTCGTGCTCTCGAATGCCGATCCGAAACGGGCGTATTTGAAGCTCGTTGACGAGAACGATCTCCCGGTCGAGTACCGTAAGGCGATCCAGGGAATCAAGATCACCAGCCCGGTCATGAAGATCAACATGGCCGTCAGCGAGCTACCGCGCTTCACCGCGCTCGAGGGCAAGGATCAGCGCCAGGGCAGCACCGGCGGGCTCTTCATCGGTCCATCGATCGACTACGTTCAGGCCGCCTATCACGAAGCTGCCATGGGCATTCCGGCTTCGAAGCCCTTCTTGAACATCCACATGCAATCCGCAATCGACGATACCGTGGCGCCTCCGGGAAAGCACACGATCTCGATCTTCTCGCAATACTTTCCGTACGATCTAGCGGAAGGCACCTGGGACGAACGGCGCGAGTCGATCGCCGACAACGCGATCAAAACCTTCGCGGAATACGCGCCGAACATTCCTGACGCGATCATCGGCAAGCAGTTGCTGGCCCCGCCCGACCTCGAAGCACGATTCGGACTCACCGGCGGTCACATCTTCCATGGCGAGCTCGTCCCCGAGCAGGCGTTCGATCTAAGGCCGGTGCCGGGCTCGTCGTCGTATGAAGGACCGATCGATGGCCTCTTCCTGTGCGGTTCCGGCGCCTGGCCGGGCGGTTGCGTCATGGGCGCTCCCGGTCACAATGCCGCGCACGAGGTGATTACCCGGTTCGAGGGCGGCGGATTTCCAAAGTAACGTTGTTCGTTCATTTGCATTAGTGGTCGTCGGAGGCGGATTGTGAAGGTTTTGATCTCGGCGGACATGGAAGGGACCTGTGGGGTCGTGTCGTGGGTGCACGTCACACCGCCGGAGTACGGTGACGGTCCGTCGTCGACCGCCGAGTAGGAGCGAGCACGGCTGCGGATGACGCGCGAGGTCAATGCCGCGATCGAAGGGGCGCTCGCCGGCGGCGCCGAAGAGGTGATCGTCAATGACAGCCACGACGGGATGCGCAACTTGATTCCGGAAGAGCTCAATCCAAACTGCCGCTTCATCTCGGGCAACGACAAGCCGTTCGGAATGATGCAGGGGATCGATCTCGACGGAATCGGCGCAGTTTTCTACACCGGCTACCACGCGAAAGCGGGAACGCCGAATGCGCCCCTGGCGCACACCTGGACCGGCTGGCTCAACGATGTCCGCGTCAACGGTAAATCGACCGGCGAATTCGGCATCAACGCCCTGGTCGCGGGCCACTTCGGAGTGCCGGTGACGCTGGTCACGGGCGACACTCGCGCCGTCGCGCAAACCCAGGAATTGCTCGGCAAGCAGGTCGTCGGTGTTGTGGTCAAAGAGGGGCTTTCGACCTTTTCCGCCCTCAATCTCCATCCGGTGAAGGCGCAACAGCTCATCCGCGAAGGCGCGGAAGCCGCGATCAAAGCCACGAAAAAGGCGAAACCATTCGTACTTCCGAAGAAGGCCGTCATCGAGATCGAATTCGAGCATCAAACCCGAGCCGATCAGGCCAGCTACATCCCAGGCGTCGAGCGTGGCGGCGAGCGCTTCGTAACCTTCACGCCGTCAGATGGGGTCGAGCTCATCCACACCTTCCGCGCGATCGTCAAAGCCGGCGTCGTGCGGATGTCGCCGTAGCAATGGGGATCGAGCAGGCCATCGACATTTCGGCGGCCGCTCAATTCGAGGAATGGATGGCGGCTCATCACGCGAGCGAGCGTGAGCTTTGGGCCGCTATCTTCAAGAAATCAACCAAGAAACAGATCGTCTCATTCGACGATCTGCTCGGGATCGCGATCTGCTGGGGTTGGATCGACGTCCAGACCAAAGGAATCGACGACGAGCGCTACGGCATCAGGTTCGTGCCGCGAAAGCCGGGCAGCAATTGGTCGCCAACGAACCGAACGCTCGTTTGCCGGTTGATGGCCGCCGGTCGGATGAAACCACCGGGGTCGGCGCTCTTGCCCAGCGACCTGGTTTGCAATTGAGAAATTGGCATCACGCTTTGGAAGTTGTTGGCCGACGCCTCAAACCAATAGTGATCCTGAGGAACGAGGGAACTCCCCGGAGGGCGTCGGGCTCTCAGCACACCGTGGCGTTAGGATGGCCGCCATATCCCCCACCGTCATCTTGAGCCTGTCGAAAGACCTCTCTCGTTCGATGACCGCCGCTGTAGGCGCAGAGTGCGCTGTCTCTGTTCACATCGCCACGAGTCACCTGCTGACGATCTGGCCGGTTGTTGCGGATTCACAGGCGGCGGTCAGGAATTCGACAGTCAACGTGCCGAGGCTCCTCGTGTCCGATCAAGACGATGGCTTCACGCTTCCGGCAACTTGGCGGTCAGGAATCCTTGCTCTTGGGGATGTATGAGGTCGTCGCTCCGTTTAATCTACGGGCGCAACAATCGATACGATGCTCGGAGGCAGGAATCGTCCGATTGGCTGACAAGCTTCTTTCGGCGACGGTCGCCGACTAACTGCGTCTGCTCGCTTCGACGTCGCGAACGCCGACCGGCTGCCGCGCAGGGGTGACGGCACCGTCCACCATCGCCGCGCTCGTCGCTTTGAGTCGCGGTTATGCTGTGGAGAGGAGACGAAGTCGTGGAGCTCGCAATGCTATGGGCGGTACCGCTCTCAATCGCACTAACGATCGTGGCGCCGTATCAGCTCGGGCGCCGAATGAGGTCGGCCTGGGTCGGTCTCATCCTCGTTAGCATTATGCCCGCGCTCGGGGCGTTCCTGGGGTTCATTACCTATCGCGATTTATCCTCTGATCCCGATGCCGCCATGTGGGCGTTCCTCGGCCTGGTGATGGTTGCCGCCGGTGTCGTGTGCGAGGTCTTCGAGGTCCTCATTTGGGGACTCGGGCGCCGAGTTCGGAACCGGAATCATTACGCGCAAATGATGACGAAAACTGAAGCGGATCACGACCCCTCGAACAACTAGTGTAGTGTCCCTAGCATCGCCTTACCTCGATTGACCTTCTCCACGATCTCGGACGCTGACTTCGTCCACACGAACGGGTTCGGATGTTCGTTGTGGTGCGCGATGTAGGCGGTGATGGCTGCCTCAAGGTCTTTGACACTGCGAAAGACACCGCGGCGGATACGCTGGTTGGTGATCTCGGCGAACCAGCGCTCGATCAGGTTCAGCCAGGACGACGAGGTCGGAATGAAGTGGACATGGAAGCGGGGATGCGCCGCCAGCCAGTCTTGCACCTCCTGCTTTTTGTGCGTGGCGTAGTTGTCCACGATGCAGTGCACCTCCAGATCGGCCGGCGTCGCGTTGTCGATCGTTGTCAGAAAGGTGAGGAGCTCCTGGTGGCGATGACGCGGCAGACACTGTCCGATCACCTCGCCCTTGAGCACATCCAGCGCGGCAAAGAGGGTCGTTGTGCCGTTCCGTTTGTCGTCATGCGTCATCGTCCCGGCCCGCCCCTTCTTCATCGGCAATCCTGGCTGCGTCCGGTCGAGCGCCTGAATCTGGCTCTTCTCGTCACTACTCAACACCAGCGCATGCTCCGGCGGGTTCAGATACAACCCCACCACATCCGTCAGCTTCTCCACAACGTGCGGATCGGTGCTGAGTTTGAAGGTGGTCACCAAATGGGGCTGCAATCCATGCGCGTTCCAGATCCGCTGCACCGAGCTCTTGCTGATCCCCATCGCCGCCGCCATGCTGCGACAGCTCCAGTGCGTGCCCTCCGCCGGCTTCGCATGCAGCGTCTTCTCCACCACCGCCGCTTCGATCGTGCTCGCCAGCGCCGGAAAACCGCGTCCCCGCGGGCGGTCACGCAGCAACCCGGCGATCCCCTCCTGCGCATACCGCGAGCGCCAGTCGGTCGCCGTTTGGCGGGAGGTCGCCAGCTTCTCCGCCGTTTCGATGGCGCTCAGACCCTCCCCCGCGCAGAGCACAATCCGTGCCCGCAAGGCAACCCGCTGTTCGGTTTTGCCGGAGCGGACCAGCCGCTCCAACTCGACCACATCATCTGCTGAGACTGTCACCACCCCTGATCGCCTTGTCATGACGACAGTCTACCATAG
>CAYJPA010000080.1:0-29436 GCA_964371945.1 uncultured Sphaerobacteraceae bacterium
GCAACGAACAAAATCTACGATCCCAGATCGGCTGAACAGCGAGCTAATCAATCAATTTCTGACTTTTGTGCGCCGATTTCGCCGGGTAACAGTGCTACGACATGAAACGACCGCCCGCGGTTTCCAATTTTGCCAATTTTGAGCAGATTTAGATGCGATAGCCCTGACGACTGCCACCGTCGGACCCGCTAACGTCCAATCCTGGAGCACCCATGCCAACCATCACGATCGGCGCGACCCTTCACCCACAGCACACCACCACAGATGAGCTGCTCTCCGCGTTCAAGCGAGCAGAGGCCGTCGGGGTCGACACAATCTGGACATGGGATCACTTCTTCCCGCTCACCGGCGATCTGGACGGCGCCTCGTTCGAAGCCTGGACGGTGCTCGCCGCGTGCGGAGTTCAGACCAGTCGCGCCAAGATCGGATGCCTCGTGCACGGCATCGGGTATCGAAATCCAGCGTTGACCTCCGCCATGGCTAAAACGCTCGACCATTTTCTTGGGGGTAGACTGATCCTCGGACTCGGCGCTGGATGGAACGAGCGCGATTACGTCGAATACGGCTACGATTTCGGCACACCTGGGAGCCGGTTGAAGGATCTCGAGCGCGGGATCGAGATCATTAAGGAGCGCTGGCAAATCGACGCACCGCCGCCGCCGAATGGCACGGTTCCGGTGATGATCGGTGGCGGTGGTGAGAAGGTGACGCTTCGGATCGTCGCTTAGCACGCCGACATCTGGCACAGCTTCGGCTCACCAGAGTCATGGGGCCGCAGAAACGAGATCCTCAACGAGTGGTGCGCGAAGGTGGGCCGCGATCCCGCGGAGATCAAGCGCAGTGTCTCGATCTCCGACGACCGCGGCGCCAACAACGCCCAACTGCTGGCCAAATTGATCGAGCGGGTCGAGGCCTACATCGCCGCCGGGGCGACCGATTTCGTCTTCGGCCTCAGCACCCCGTTCGACCTGACCTCGGTTGAGGCGCTGATCGAGTGGCGGGCGAAGCTCGCGAGGTAACGTCGCGCGGACGGACTGCGAACAAACGCGAACCCAGGAACTTCCTGGGTTCGCGTTAAGAAATGCTCGCGTGGGCGACTACGTGACGCACCGTCCTGTGCAGCTGGTGACGGTAACGGTGAAGCCGCCCGTGTTGTCGTTGACGCAGGAACTGCGGCCATCGACGTACTGGAGATAAAGGCATCCCTCTGAAGCCGCGGTGATCTCGGTCGGGCCGGTCCCCAGTTGGAAGAACGGCCAGTAGTCGGTGTAGATGTCTCCACCACCGATGACGCCGGCATACGATCCACAGGGGAAGGGGATACCCAGGCCACCACATGGGACCTCTCCGTCTGGGCCGACGATGTTGCAGCCATTGCACCATTGCGTTGTGCCGGTCGCCGAGATCGACACCCTATCGCCTGGCAGCAGATGGAACCCAGTGTTCACCGCGGGCGCATATGTCACGTCAAGATTCACCGTTCTCCAACTTACCGCCCCACCGCCTTACCGCCTCACCCATTTCACGCGTCCGGTCTCTTATGAGGCCTATCATTGCGCGCGCGGGTTCGGTGAAAAACGTGGAGGAGGGGAGGCGATGATTGCGCTAGACAGAATCGCGTCGAGGCTCGGGCGGCAGGACGAGCAACCGAACAAGGAGCTCGCGCGAGATCTGGCAGAACGCGGCGACGTGGCCGGCATCTCGGAGATCGCGGCCCACCTTTGGGACAGGGATAACGCCGTCCGGAGCGATTGCATCAAGGTGCTCTACGAAGCCGGGGAATTGAAACCCGACCTGATTGCGCCTTATGCAATGGACTTCGTCCGGCTACTCGGCGACAAGCAGAACCGGCTCGTTTGGGGCGGGATGAGCGCCCTCGCCACGATCGCGATCGTGGCGGCGGACAAGCTCTATCCCCATGCCAGTGAGATTCAGACGGCGATCGCAGGCGGCTCCGTGATCACGGTGGACGAAGGCATCAAAACCCTCGCTCGCCTCGCATCAACCTCACCGGATCGGAACGCCGCGCTCTTCCCGGCGCTGATCGAGCATCTCGAAACCTGTCGCTCCAAAGAAGTGCCGCAGCACGCCGAAAGCACGCTCGTCGCGGTGAACCCGGCAAACCGCGTGTCGTTCATCGAAGTCCTTGAACGGCGTTTCCCTGAGCTCACCCCGCCGCAAGCCGCCCGCATCAAACGGATCCTCAAACACATCGGCGCCGGCTGAATCGGACCCGGCGCAATTCGGCAAGATTGCCGATGGTGCCGCCTGTCGATCCGCCTACGAAGGCTGCATTGATCGCGACGAGGCGTCGCATGATCACGTCCTTGTAAACACTCTGGCCAAAACCTCAATCAGCATGCAGGTGTCATAACAGGATGTTCGGAATGGCCCTAACGACCAAAGCCTATGTTTGTCCAACAACAATCAGGCCGTATCACGCTGCCCAAGGCGCAAAACTGTTGCCAAATGTTGCCGATTGTTGCCTGCCCGAGTCTCCCGCTAACTCCCAGCCTCGAGCCCGGCCGCACGCCACAGCGCGTTCATCGATTCGGCGGTCTCGCGGACGGCGGCGTTCGGGTCCTGGGCGGCGAGCGCGTCGATCCGGCTGCTGAACGGCTCCGGCATCACCGGGCCGGCGAAGCCGAGCGCCTGCAGCTTCTGCATGAACGGCGCCGATTCCAGCACACCGGTTTCCATCGGCAGCGCGCGAGCGTTGTCGATCTGCTCGTCCCGCGGAATGCCCGGGGGCGCGTCATTGACGTGCACCGCCACAATCTCGTCCACCGTCAGCAAATCGATATCGGCGATCGAACCGCCCGAGGTGTAGAGATGCCAGATATCGAGCAGCACGCCGATATTCCCGGTGCCGATCGCGCGGCCAAGCTCCTGGATACCGCCCATCGTGTAGATGAACTCGTGGGTGTACGGCGCGCGAAGCGTTTTCGGACCGATGAACTCGATCCCGATCCAGCAACCGGCCGCCGCCAGCGGTTCGGCCGCGCGCCGGAGCCGTTCCGCATGCCAGGCAAAGTTCTCGTCATACGTGCGATCGTTGCTGCCCGGTCCCACGCCTGTGGTCACGCGGTTGCAACCGAGCTCGACGCCCAAAGCTGCCAGCTTCGGGAGCGCCTTCAAATCGGTCTCGAATTGTTCCGGATCACGAATTGCTGCCGGCAGATTCCACGATCCCGGAACCACCTGCTTGGCGGAAAAGAAATCCCGCACGTAGCCTGCACCGTGCTCGTCGGCCAGTGCTGAGGCCTCGCGGATGTCGAACGTGATCGCATCGAACCCGTGACGGCTGGCCATCTCGATCGCCTCTGGAATCGAGCGACCCGGCAAACCAATGGCATGAAGACCAAGCGTTTTGAGCATGTCGTCCTCTCACGGATAATTCAGCGAACGGCGAGCATTCAGTTGACAGTTGGCGTTCTCAGTCCCGGAGGGACCTTAAGGACTGACATGGGAATTTTGGATGAAGCCGAAATATCTCGGTAGTAGTAAACGGCCGCTCGTTATTAGCCCTGGAAGGGCTTCGTAGGCGTAGCCCGGTCAATTCATTGCCGGGCGGGCGTGCCGGATTACCGACCTAATTCTGCAACATCCATCATTCCCGTGGCGCCTCTGGGGCGATCATGCGGTCGCCGGCACTCCCGGCTCGACCGGGTTCTCCGGCAACGCGATCGCCCGGTGCTCGGCCGATGCCTTGTATGCCGCCATCGTCAATTGCAGCACCCTCGCCGCGGTTTCGAACGGCGCCAGACTCGGCGTTCCATACTGGATGACATCCAGGAAGTGCGCGATCTCCTTCGTGAACGTGTGAACGGGCGTCACCTCGCGTTCCGCCGGTTGCGACCACCCGTGCAACTGATGCGCGATCTTGGTGCTCCCGCCGGCAATGCTGCCGTTCTCGGCCGAGACCTCGAAGTGCCAGCCATTGACGGTGCCGAACGCCCAGGTTGTCACGATCTCGCCGATCGCGCCGGACGCGAATCGAACCAGCAGCACACCCGTATCCTCGGAGGTCAGTCCGGGCACGAAGAAGCGCTCCATCAGCGCCGAAACTTCGACCGGGCGGTCGTCCGCCAGCGCGAGCAGCCGGTAAGACGAGTGCCAACCGGTGTCAAGCACTTCGCCGCCCCCCATTCTGGCCGGATCGGAACGCCAGGCAAAGGGCGATTCGCCGGTTCTGAGGTGCGGTTGCGCCGGCGCCGATGTGGTGAACGCGCGGTGCTGGAACGCTTCGATCGAGCGGATGTAATAGGGCCGCCCAATCATGCCGGTGCCGATCAGCCGCCGCGCCTCGATCAGGCTCGGCTGGAAGAGCTGGTTATGCCCCATCATGAAGGTGACGCCGGTCTCCTTCAGTGCGTCGCCGATCAAATTGGCGTCGTCGAGCGACGTGCACAGTGGCTTCTCGCACAGAATCGCTTTGCCCGCCTTGGCCGCCGCGATGATCGCACTGGTGTGCAGATGATGCGGCAGGCAGAGATCGACCGCGTCGATATCCGGATTGGCCAGCAGCGCATCGACCGTGTCGTAATGGCGTGCTTTGCCGCCCGTGTAGTGATCGGACAGGTAATGCGACCGTTCTGGGGTCACATCGGCGAAGGCAACGATCTCGCCCCGCGGTGCGTTGTCCCGCCATCCGATCGCATGCTCGCGCGCGATCCCGCCGGCGCCCAAAACTCCAACTCGTAACGATTCCACACTCTCCTCCGGGTACGATCAGAAGACCAGACGCAATGTCGTGACTTCAAACGGACGAAATTGCAGCGTGACTGAATTGCCTTCGAGCTCAGGCCTCGATCCCTCCGCGGTCGCTTCCTCCAGTAGATTGACCCGCTCGACTCTTACCGGCACGTTGGCAAAGCGCAGGACCGCCGTTCCGCGCGCTCCGTGCGGTTCGTAAACTCGCAGAATCAGTCCCTCGCCGACGTCGGCCGGTTTCAGGCTGCCGAGCGCCAGCTCGACACCTTCGGTTGTAACGAACCCGCCGTTTTCATTGCCGTCGCCCGACGCGGGCAGCACGACCAGCGGACTATTGAGCGCGAACGCCTCGCGTGTTACCCCCGCAGTCGTCCAATCGCCCACGTGCGGGAAGACGCTGTAGGTGAAGCGATGTCTGCCTTCGTCCGCGAGCGCATCAGGATAGAGCGGTCCGCGCAAAAGTGAAAGCGTGATTACGTTGTCGTGCACGCCGTATCCGTACTTGGCATTGTTGAGAATCGCCACGCCGTACCCTGGTTCCGAGAGGTCGGCGAACCGGTGCCCCGATCCCTCGAACTGCGCCGCCTCGAGCGAGGTATTGCGGTGGGTCGGCCGCTGCACCACGCCGTACATGGTCTCGAAGGTGGCGTGCCGGGCATGTATCGCGAGCGGGAAGCGTGCCTTCAGCAGCACCTGCCGCTGATGCCAGTCGATCTCGGTCTCGATATCGATCCGGCGCGAATCGTTCCAAAGCCGGTAGGTCTGCACGATCCGGGAATCGCGCCAGGTGCGCTCGACCCGGACGGACGCCCGCAACGGACCGGCTTCGGTGATTTCGATCCCGGTTACGCCGCCGATCTCTTCGCCGTCGCGTTCGTATGTTTCGTCGACATCCCACGCGTCCCAGGAACGGGGCTTGTCGACATAGGCCCAGAGTTTATTGGCGAAGTCGGTCAAGACCTCACGCCGCGCGCCTTTGTCATAGAGCCTGGATATCGCCCCGCCTGGATGAATCTCGACCCGAAGGAGCTCGTTCTCGAGCGTGAATCCGCCTTCGGAATGAGCGTTGGCCGCGCCCCCCCCCAAAGCCCGTGTGGCGGGGGCACCAGAATTTACTATTAGAAACGACCCCAGCCCAAGCCCGGGAACGCTTTGTTCGAAGTCTGCGACCAGCAGCCCGCCTTCGGCTTGCTGGGTTGCCAGTGCACGATCCCCGGACGTCACAGCTGATCCCGACCCAAAGTCGCCCGGCACCAGGACCTGCAATGATCTCGCGTTGAATCCGGCATTGGCGACGACATAGTCGCCAGAACCGGTCGCTTTGCCGCCGAGACTCGCGATGGCCTGGTTGCGGACATCGGTCGCCGTGTCCACGACCTCATTCAATTGCCTGTGCGAATCGACATAGACCTCGTTGATCGAGGAGCCGGGCAGAATATCGTGGAACTGATTGAGCAGGAGCACCTTCCAGGTCGCTTCGATCAAATCTCTCGGGTAATCGAAGCCTTTGAGCGCCGCCAGAGCCCCGAATGCCTCGGCCTCGAGCAAGCGATGCTCGGACGCCCGGTTGAGCTCCTTGACCTTCGCCTGCGAGGTCAGCGTGCCGCGGTGGAGCTCGAAATAGAGCTCGCCCGCGTACCGCGGCAATCCCTCTTTCGGCGCTCGGGCGTAATACGCCTCGATCGAGCCCATCCGGAGCTTCGGCAGGACCGGAAACTCCTTGATCCGGGCGTAGTTCTCGAGCATCTTCTCGGTCGGACCGCCCGCTCCGTCACCCCAGCCAAACGCGAGCAAGCTATCGCCGTAGAGCGTCTTGGCGCGGTAATTTCGCCAGGTGCCGAGCGTGTCGAGCGGAACGATATTGCCGTTGTAACCGTGCCCGGGGTTGAGGAAGAGATGGGCCGTCACCCGGCTGCCGTCGATCCCCTCCCATGCGAACAGGTCGTACGGGAAGCGATTGGCTTCGTTCCAGTTGAGCTTGATCGTGAAGAAGCCGGTGAAATCGGCGCCGCGCAAAAGCTGCGGCATCCCGCCCGAAAAGCCGAAGACATCCGGCAGCCAGGCGACGTGGTTGCGATGTCCAAACGCGCGCTCGAAATAGCGCTGCCCGTACATGAGCTGCCGCACCAACGCTTCGCCGCCGGTGACATTGCAATCGGACTCCAGCCACATTCCACCGCTGAACTCCCAGCGGCCTTCTTTCACCCGTTGCTTGATCCGCTCGAACACGGCCGGGTCGTCCTGCTCGATCCAGGCGTAGGCCTGCGCTGAGGACTGGCTGAAGGTGAAGTCGGGGTAGCGCTCCATCAGATCGAGCACGGTCGAAAAGGTTCGCCGCGTTTTGCGTCGCGTTTCCTCCAACGGCCAGAGCCAGGCGAGGTCGATGTGTGCGTGACCGGTCAGCGTCAGTTGCCCGACCGGCGGGTAGAGCTCCTTGACCCCCTCGATTCCCTCCGCGTAGACGGCCCGTGCTCGCCGCAGCGCGGCGATCGCCTCGTCCGGCAGCGGTTCGAGCGCCCGCGGTGCGGGGGGGAGGCTCCAGGTCGGTTGGGTCGGGCGTTTGGCGTCGATCGCCTCGGGCACCCACTCGGGCGGAACCGCATTCGTGCCGCCGCCAACCCCATTGTGATACCCGAGCACATAGCGGGTGACCGCGATATCGGTCGAGGTCGGCCAGCCACCGGCCAGTTCCGAAAGCGAGCGCTCCGCGACATCAAGCAGGAATGGAACGACCTCATGACCCTTGAGCTGCACGCACGCTTCGAGCAACATTGTCAAATCGCGCTCGAACGCTCGCGCTTCACGATGAGGAATGACGAGGTGACTCCGTTCGATCCGCGGCTCCGGAATGTTGCTGCCGAAAATGCCCTTCGGAACCACCTCGGCGTCGATCGTAATCGACTCGCCGCCGGCGGCCCGCTCGACCACCGGGAAGCGGTGATGCATCGGATTCAAACCGGCCTGATAACCGGTCGAGAAGCGAACAAAGCCTTCGCCCCCGAGCCAGAGCTCCAGCTCGACCGGTTGGCCCGCCCACGCTGCCGGAATTTGGGCCGTCGTCGTGAAACTGACCGGTGTTTCGATTACGGGCCAGAATTCGCCGAGCTCTAGCTCGCGGGTCGCACCGCTGCTGGTTGAGAATTGCCAGGTTGGAATGACCTGCTCGCGCGCGTTGCGCCAGGCGCGGAGCTCCTCAAGGCGGCGCTCGATGCGCTGCTCCCGTCGTTCGATAAGCGGTGTAACCAAAAACGGAATCCTCTCTCGCTAGAAGGAAAATGACAGAGGTCGTTATACCAACGCCGCTTGGTTCGTGCATCGCTATTTGAAAGCGCCGACCGTGACTCCCTCGACGAACGTTCGCTGGAAGGAGAGGAAGAGCGCCACCACGGGCAGAATAACCAGGGTCGAGGCCGCCATCAACAGATTGAACTGAATGTCGTGCGATGCCTGTGAGGTGAAGAAGGTCAAACCGACCGACAGGGTGTACTTATCCGGATCCTGGAGATAGAGCAGCGGTCCAAGGAAGTCGTTCCAGGCGTGCAATGCGGCGAAGAGGCTGACCGCGGTCAACGCCGGCCAGGATTGCGGCATGATGATCTGAAAGAGGATGCGGAGCTCACTGGCTCCGTCCAGGTGGGCCGCGTCGGAGATCTCCCGCGGGATTTGCATGAAGAACTGGCGAAGCAAGAAGATTCAGAACGGGGCCGGCAAGAAGCAGAAGAAATAGGGCACGATCAATGGTTTGAAGGTGTTGATCCAATGGAGCCTGGCGAAGATGTCGAACAGAGCCACGACCAGCGCCGGAAAGGGAATGAACACCGTTGCCAATACCAGGTAGAAGAACTTGTCCCGGCCCGGCCATTGAATGCGCGAAAATCCGTACGCGACCATCGGCGTCGTCATTGCCACCCCGATCACCGTAGCCACGGTGATGATCGTCGTGTTCTTCAAAAAGGTCTAGAACGGAAAGACGTCGACCGCCCGAGAGAAGTTGGACCACTCGAGATTGTGTGGATACCAGGTCGGAGGATAGACGTTGAGCTCGGAATTCGACTTGAGTGCGTTCACGACCAGCCAGTACAGCGGCAAGAAGTAGAACGCACCAAGCGCCACAAGTACGATGCGTGGAATGATCTGCGTTCGCAGGGCTCTTCCCGTTCGGAGGCGCCGGGTCCCCTTCGACGTATAGGTCGGAAGTTCGTCTAGCGGCACAGGATTGACCATGATTGCCCGCGCGGAAGAGTTACTTACCGATCTCTTGCCGACCCTGCGCTCTCAAAGCGTATTCCGCGGCGATGTCTACGCGATCCCGGGCGACGCGGATTTCGCGCTGCTCTGGTACCGCAAGGATTGGTTCGCGTCCGAAAACTTGAATCCGCCTCACTCCTGGGATGAGTGGCTCGTCTGCCTCCGCCACTTTCAGAAGCCTATCGTTCGTCACCGATACGCGCTCGGTCCCCATGCGATTGCGTTCGCAGGGGGTGGCGAAGCAGGTGAGGCGACGACCTATCAACTACTGCCCGTACTTTGGTCGGCCGGCGCCGGCGTGATCTCTAACCATGAGGTCGTGCTCAATTCGCGAGGAAGCCGGGATGCGGTCGCTTTCGTCGCGGAACTGGTGCGTAAGCATGGAGTTGCCGGCCGCGATGTGGTCATGACTCCCTGGAACGGGCCGGCACTCGCTTTTGCCGCGGGGTCAGTCGCAATGTCGATCGGCGGCAGCTACGAGAACAGAATCATCCGGGCCGCCGCCGGGTGGGACGAACAGGAATTCATCTCCAAAGTCGGCTTTTTGCCGATCCCTGCCGGTCCAGGCGGAACCCCGGCGACGGTTCATGGCGGCCTAAGCTATACGATCTACAGCCAGTCGCGGCGGGCGGAGCTTGCCCTGCAACTGCTCGCTCGAGCCGGCCGGCCGGATATCGTCAAGGAATTCTGTTCGCAAACGGGCCAGAATCCGGCCACGATCACCGGCACGCGGGCGCTCGAACGTGAGCGCGAACCGTTCTTGAGCGAAACCGCCAAGCTCTACGAATACGCCCGGCCCCGTTGGCCGATACACGAATACACCCGCGTCTCACTGCAGCTCCAGCGCATGTTCGAAAGCGCGATCCTGGGCGAATTGGAGCCTAATGACGCGGTTGCGCGTGCGGCAACGGTCATCGCGGGGATCACCGGTCGACCGGAACGCGGCGGAACCGCCTGGCGCTCGAGTCGCGAGTTGATTGCCCGGACCTGACAGATCTGGTTCGACCGGACAGACGAAGACTCGTTCCGTCACGTTTCGATTAGATCGCGGCAAACGTGTCGATCAGCCGCCCGATGATCCGGATTCCGGTGCGATAGTCCTCGGGCCGGATACTCTCGTTTGGAGCGTGGGCCCGGGCGAAAGACATCCCGATGATTCTGGGCCTCGTCCTGTTGGCGGCCGCGATCCACGTGGTCGTCAATCTCTTGGTCGATATCGGTTACGCCGTGCTCGACCCCCGGATTCGTCATGCTCAGTAGCGCTCACGCCCTTCCGGACAATGATCGCTCGCCCGGTGGCCGGTATTCGTTGAATCATTTGCGATCGGTCCCGGCGGTTCGCCAGTTCGTTCGCAACCGGATTGCGATTGCCTCGCTGGGCTTTTTCGTGCTGTTGATCATCGTTGCAGGAGCCGCACCGCTATTCGCCCCCTATCAACCAGAAAAACTGGCGATCACTGAACGATTGACGTCGCCGTCGCGTGGTCGTTTGCTGGGAACCGAGCAGTTCGGGCGCGATGTGCGGAGCCGGCTGGTCTTTGGCGATCGACTCACTTTCTTCTCCGCATTCATTGCGGTCGGATTGGCCGCGATCCTCGGGGTCGCACTCGGCGCGCTCGCGGGATACGCCCGCGGTTGGGTCGGTGCGGTCATCATCCGATCGATGGATATCTTGCTGCTTTTCCGGGCCTGCTGCGGGCGCCTGTGGTCTTGCCGGGCCTCGGTTCGGGTCTCGTCAACACGGAAATCGCAGTCGGCATCTCATTGATTCCGGTTTGCGTGCGGCTCGTGCGCGGACCATTGCCTTCAGTCCGGGAGTGCGAAGATGTGATTGCCGCTCAGGTCGTGGGCTGCAGTCCATCCCGTTTGCTGATTCGTCATATCCTGTCCAACATCTGGTCTCAGGTGATCTTCCTTTCGACATCGGCGCTCGGATGGTCGATCGTGATTGCGGCAACACTCGACTTCCTCGGATTGGGCGTGCAGTCTCCGACCCCCTGGATGGGGAGCCGATCTGGCAGCGGGGCGGCTATGGCTCAACGTTGGATGGCGGGTCAGCACAGCGCCGGGAGCTGCGATCACACTTGTTATCCTGGCCGTCAATTCTCTAAGCGATGGGCTAACGGAGGCACTGGATCCCGGACTGTGCCGCCGGTAACGTGCACTCGATTCGAGGCATGGAGGACGCGAAATGAAGCTGTATTTGATCGATCTCGGCCACTGCGACATCGACAAGGGCAGAGTGCTGACGCCGGGCAGCGATGTCGGAAAAGTAGTGCGCACACCGATCGTCGGGTATCTGATCGAGACCGAAGACGGACAACACATCATGATCGATTCGGGAATGCACCGAAAGCACATCGCCGATCCAGATGCGACGTTCCGCGGGACGGAATTCGGCAATTGGCTCAAGGTGGTGATGAAACCCGAGGACGATATCAAGAACCGGCTCGGGGAGATCGGATTGACGGTCGAGGACATCGACGTCCTGGTGAGCACGCACTTCCATTTCGATCACGCCGGCAATCACGGCGATTTCTCCGCATCGCGAATCGTGACTCAGCGCGAAGCTTACGAGTACGCAAAGGAGAATCCTGCTCCATTTCCCAGAGACATCTGGGACCTGCCAAATCTGAACTATGAAATGATCGATGGCGATATGGAGCTGGTTCCAGGGGTGGAGCTGCTGAAGACCAACGGTCACACACCGGGTCACATGTCGGTTCTGGTTCGATTGCCGAAGACTGGACCGGTGATGCTCGCGATCGACGCGATCTACACGATGGAGAACCTCGAGACCGACAACTGGAGCGGATACACGGATCCGGCCGCGTCGTTCGAAAGCGCTCACCGGGTCGCCGATATCGCCAAACGAGAGGGAGCTATGCTCATCACGGGACACGATCCCGAACAATGGGCGCAGCTCAAAATGGCGCCGTCATACTACGACTAGGATGAGCCCTTGCTCCTCCATGTCCCGGACGAGCGCAATTCGTTCGAGCAGGACAACGGACTAGGGAGTTCCCACATTCACCACTTGAGAGGTTGACTTCTTGGGCGTCGGTATGAGGACTTCCGCCTCTGTCGCCATGCGATGCCGGTTGATCACACTGTTCCCGAACCTCGTTCCTGCTCCATGAGCTCGCGCACCTTGCGCTCCTCCCAGGAGTGACCGCGCGGTCCTTCGATGGCGAAGACGAATGCCGCATGAATGAGGAGTCCGATTCCCCAGCCCACCAACGGCCAGTAGAACCACCAGCTATCGCGGCCGGTGGCAAAGCCGATCAAGAAGAGCCCGAGGTTGATGACGACATAGACGACGAGGTGCGAGTAGAAGCCTTTCAGCTCCTCAACCCGCAGTTTGGCCCGCTTATAGGCCTCATCTTGTTGTTTGGTCGGATCCATGGCGGCCTCCATTCTCGCTTGCAACGATCGCGAACATCGCCGCATCAGTTCGGCCGCGATCGCCCACCGCAAAGTACTCGTTTCAGCCTCGCGAATGTGTCCGTCGTCCGGTCATTCGCGTTACAGTCGCGCCACAATCGACCAGAACTGGCGTCAAGTGACTTGATTGAGTCTCAGTCTCGCCAATCAGTGATGCCACGTTAAAGACCTTGAAATCGATTTGTGACCAGCCGGTCGAAAGCATCGTCCGGCGAGTCGACTCGAATGAGGTAGTGCGGAATGCCTGGAATCGTTTTCGCCGGAGTCGCACCCCACGGCTGGCCAACTATTCCCGATCTCAGCGCCGATGCAATGGGTGCGCTGCGGACGCGCTCCGCTTTGCAGGAGGTCGGTCGCCGCTGTGCGGCGGCGCGTCCCGATGTGATTGTTGTTGCAACCCCACACGGAGTGCGCGTGGAAGGCGCGGTTTGCCTTGCCGCGGTAGCTCGAGGAGCCGGAGCCCTGCACCACGAAGGGCGGACAATTGAATTGAATGTGCCGGTTGATGGACGCCTAACCGGCGAGATTGTCGCGGTCGCACGCGAGTCCGGGATTCCTGTCGCGCTCGCCGGCTTCGGTGGAAACGACCCTGCCGAAAGCGTTATCCCGCTCAATTGGGGAACCATGGTCCCGCTCTGGTTCACCGGTCACGGCCGGAACATGGTCGGGCATGGCAATGTGTTGGCAGACGATCCGAAGGTCGACGAGGGACCGCCAGTGGTGATCGTCACTCCCTGGCGTGGGTTGTCGCGGCAAACGCTGATCGACTTCGGCGTCGCGGTCGCCAATGCTGCCAATCGGGACGGCAGACGGGTGGTGTTTATCGCCTCATGCGATTGGGCGCACGCCCATGAAGGGGGCCGTGCCGAATTCAGTACGGCGGCGGCTGAGGTTGATGCGCTCATTCTGAACGCCCTTCGAGAGAATGACCTGGGGCGTTTGATCGATCTCGATGAACAACTTGTCGAGGATGCGGCAATTGACGGATTGTGGCAATTGCTGATGTTGACCGGCGCGATTAAGGAACTGACGGTGCGATCGGAGGTGCTCAGTTACGAGGCACCACCCGCCTGCGCCACTGGGATGATCGTCGCCACATTCGAGCCGGCCTTTTGACAACCACCGAGTTCAGCCCGAGTTCGTCGCAGCCAGCGGGCAAGTGGGTCAGTTCCGGTCGGGTTTAATCGGCGAGATCGGTTTGGAGGTAGGCATCGTAAATCGTGCGAGTTCGCGGCGCCGCGAAGCTGACTCCCTCGCCGGAGCTTTCGACCATTACAATCGAGGCGATTGTCGCCTTTTCCCCATATGGTCCCCATCCGGCGAACCATGAGTGCGGTTTCTGATCCTTGGTCATCTGGTTTTGGGCTGTGCCGGTTTTGCCGGCGATCGGCCACTCGAAATCGCCAAAGACCCGAACCGACCCGGCGCCATAGATGTTACTGGCCTGGTCCCGCATCGCGCTCTGGATCTCCGCGACCTGATCCTTGTCCAACGGCAAGGTGCGGATCACTTTTCGCTTGCCGATCTGCTTGAGCGATCCATCCTCATCCTGGGTGTACTCGACGATGAACGGTTTGAGCAGCTTGCCGCCATTCGCGATCGCCGTGTAGGCGTTCGCCATCTGCAGCGGAGTCGCTTCCAAGTATCCCTGACCGATCGAGAGATTCACCGCGTCGCCGCGCGCCCAATAGTCGCCGATGTTCTCGAACTTCCATTCCGGATCCGGAACGGTGCCGGCGATCTCCGCGAGATAGGGGATCCCGGTCGGAGCGCCGAGTCCGAACTTCTTTGCCATGTCCGGCAGAAAGTGATCGTCCTTCTCATCCAGTGCGTTGCCGATTTGGTAGAAAACCGTGTTGCAGGAATTGACCAGCGCCCAATGCAACGACAACACACCTTGCGCGCCAAGTCCTTCTTCGTAGGTCCAGTCGCGCCAGATCTGGTCGGTGCCTGGGATGCTCCATTCTTGCGGACAATTGATTTCGGTTTCGCCGGTGTATCCGAGATCCACCATTCCGGCTGCCATGGTGATGACTTTGAAAATGGAGCCTGTTGGGTAGCCGGCTTCGGTCGCTCGATTGAGGAGCGGACGCTTCTCCTCGTCGTTGACGTAAGCCCAATCTTTATCGGTGAAACCGAGCACGAACCAGTTTGGATCGTAGCTGGGGTGGCTGGCCAGCGCGAGAACCCCGCCGGTGCGCGGATCGATGATCACCGCGCTGCCGGAAACGTCTCCCAAGGCATCGTCGACGACGATCTGGAAATCTCGATCGATCGTCAGCAGGATATCTTGCGGCGGCACTGCTTTGCGGCTCGCGATGGTTTCCCGCTCAATTCGTGTGCTGCAATCGACGATCTCGAGCTGGCCGCCCGGTACACCGGCGAGGATTTCATTCGCGCCGGCTTCGAGTCCGGCTCTGCCCAGCCATTGGTCCCCGGTCAGATTTCCCGTTGTATCTTCCGCCAAGTCGTCCGCATTCACGCGGGTGACATAGCCGGTAATGTGCGCGGCCTTTGCGCCGAGAGGATAGAGACGAGCGGTTTCCGTACGAATCGCCACGCCCGAAAGTTCACCAATGCCGGTGATTAGCGTCGAATCAACATCCTTCGGATAGGTTTTGATCGGCATGAACCAGGTAGGCTGACCGTCCTTGTACTTCTCCTTGATCTCCGTGGTGGTCATCCCGATGAGCTTGCTGAGCTTGGAGATCGTGTCATTCTCGTTTTCGAGCATTCCGGGCACGATGCCAACCACGCTGATCGTGCCGTCATAAGCAAGCTGTTTGCCGTTCCGGTCCAGAATGCTGCCACGCCGCACCGATTCCGCAACGAAGTCGATGCAGCCGTCGTTCAATTGGCTGAAAATGACCGAAGGGGTCCATTCAACGTTCCAGACATCGTCCTGTTTTGTGAGTTTGATGCCGTTCTCGTCGTCGAATTGACCGACCTTGTTCGACGTGTACTCAACCTTGACCGGTACGATCGATTCGAGATTGGGATCGCCGGTCACGGTGAGCTTGATCGAGGTGAGACCCGCTTCCGCCTGGATTCCGGCGTAGCGGTCGATGAAATCTTGGCGCGATATCGTGCCCTTCGCGGTTGTCGTCAGCATGTCGTAGAGACCACCGTAATCGCCGGCCGCCCAGCGCGCGCCGAAGGTCTCGACGACATCGCGCGGCGACGACGGGTCCACCAGCTCAATCGTTTCAGCAGTTGCGCTCGCTTCAGGCGGCGTTGCCGCGGTCAGCGCCGCCTCGCCCTCGGATGCGGGGCTGCCAACCGATGCCGATTTAACTTCGGCCGTCGCCGTGGGAGCGACGGTAGGCGTCGACTCCTCGGTTGCCGTCGGTTCGGCGGTCGCCGGCTCCGTTGGCGTGTCGACCGCAAAGGCCAGTGTGGGATCAGGTGTTTCAGTCGCATCATGGGAAGCAGCGCGGTCGAGCAGTGTCCGCGGCGTCTCACCTTGGGCGATCATCGCGCCGGTTGCCGCGGAAACAACCACAACCAGCAGAATCAGCAAAGCCAGCGGCCATCGCGACGGTTTGCGTTGTTGTGTGGCGTAGATCGAGTGGTAACGCGACACGGGAATCAGGTCCTTCCAGCGGGATATCTGGCGGGGTGTGTTTTGATTGCGGTGCAACGAAACGGACGATCGGCTTCAACTGAATTGATATGCCGGCGCTGGGAGCCCGCCATCCAGAAGTCGCTAGAGTGTACGTACATATTCTACCGTTGCTATGCTGCCAGTCAAACCCTTCGGCGTCAAGCCAAGCTCGAGGTCAACGACGCTTTAGGCGTTCCTTCAGGTACGCAGCGACCAGCCGCGCCTACATGACACCTACCATCTAAACGAATTTGCCAGGCTAGTGGTTTCACTGTATTCAACGTTACGTCGCGCCGCCTCGGCTTTCACGTCGACCAGTCGACTTACCGCCTCACCCCCTACCGAAACTGGACGTTCGGCCTACCTGAAGCGTGCCCTTGCGCAACCAAGGTCTCTATACTCTCGTAGATATGAGTATTCGCCCCCGAACCGCTATCGCCCGCGGGGAACCGGATCTTTTGATCGAACATCGTGGAGAAGTAGATATGCCTCAACCTTCAGCCTCCCTCCGTTCAGGCAGTGCACTCGCACTGTTCGTGCTCTTGCTGCTGTCGGGCTTCGCGTTTCCAGTTGGAACGACCGCCAAGGCGCCCGTCGATTCCGCGGAACAGGGTGAGATGCCGACCACGGGCGGGCTGCGACCCGGTCCGATCGGCATCGCGCCTGATCCGTGGGAGATACTCGGGGTCGCGCCCGTCGCAATCGAGATCGAGAAAGCAGCCGTCGATTCCCAGGTTGAAATCCAGGAGATCGTCGATGGGGTGATGCTGAATCCGTCGGGTCCCTTCGTGGTCGCCTGGTACCGCGAAACAGGCAAGCTCGGTGCGATCGACAACATCGTGATGGCCGGTCACCTCGATTATTGGGATGTCGGCGAGGCGGTCTTCTGGGAGCTTGGCGATCTCAAGAAGGGCGATGTTATCCTTGTCACCGGTGAGGACAAGGTTGTCTACAAGTACAAGGTCGATTGGGTCAAGAATTTTCAAGTCGCCGAACTGGATGCAAAAGGTGTGAGCGAGATCGTCGGCAGAACTGACAGCGAACAGCTCACGTTGATCACCTGCGGTGGCCCGTTCGACTACAACGCCGGCGTTTACCTGGAGCGGATGGTCGTCCGCGCAAGCCGGGTCCAAGACAAGGCGTAAACAACAGTACAATCAACGGGTTAGGCACCCCGGAACCAAGTGGTTCCGGGGAGTCGTTCATTGTGCCTTCAGCATGCGCAAATCGATCTCGTTGCCTACGACGCCGGCAATGCCTGCTGCAGGAGGCGGAGCCAGTTGCCGTGCATGATGTTGGCGACGTCCTCTTCCTTGTAGCCACGGCCACGGAGTAGATCGGGGATCTTCTGGACATCGGCGATCGTGTCGAGATCGTTGGGCGTTTGCTCGATGCCGTACCCGCCATCGAGATCAGTTCCGATCGCGGAATGCTTTGAATTTCCAGCGGCTTGGCACACGTGGTCGATATGATCGACCACGGTCGCGAGCGTGACATCCTTGTTTGTCGTCACGCCGCGCTCCCAGTTCGGTTGCAGCATCCAGGCATCCATCACCGCGCCGATCACCCCATCGCGCTCGACCATGAGCTTGATCATCTCGTCCGTGATCTGGCGGTCGCCGGGCACCAGAGCGCGGCAATTGGAGTGGCTCGCCATGATCGGACCCTTGAACAAATCCATCGATTCGAAAAAGCTCTGGTCGGTGAGATGAGAAATGTCCTGGATCATTCCAATCTCATCCATGTTGTTGAGCAGATCCCGACCCCATTGCGTGAGAGGTCCGGCGCTGGCGGTGCCGAACGCATAAGCACTCGGTCCATAATGCGCGAGCCCGACCATCCGCAGACCGTCGTTCCACCAACCCTCGACCTCGTCGGGTTCAACGATCGGGTCGGCCCCCTCCATAAGTAGCACGTAGCCGATTGGCGCTCGCGCTGGGTCGGCATCCCACTCCGCCTTCCAGGCCGTCAATTCCGCGGCCGTGCGAATTTGGCGCATTTCGCCCTGGCGCTCAAGCTCGCGGTAGACCGCGAGCTGCCCCTGGGCATGCGCGTAGGCGATGTCATGCGTCCGAAAGTCGATTCCGCTGTTGATTCCCTGATTCTTGCGCGCGATCACCGTCGCGAAGACAAGTCCAAATTCGCCTTTGCGCAGATCGGGTAATCCGACGGTTCCAGCGCACCGTCCCTTTTCGGTCATGCCTTCGTTACGCTCGATTTCGCGCGTTTCGTGGGCGCTGAGCTTGAGATCGCGATTCCAAAGCATTGCATTCATTCCGAGATCAAGATGAGCATCAACCGCAAACATGTTTTCCCCGTTCCTTACTCCAAGATCAAACTGCCGACCGAATTCTGTTAGCGCTTTCGAGCGCGCGGGTCGAAGGCGTCCCGCAAACCATCACCGAGCAAATTGAGCGAGAGCACCGTCATTACCAACGCCATGCCCGGGAAGATCGCAAGCCACCAGGCGCGTTGCAGCACCCGTTGCCCGTCTCGCAGCATGTTGCCCCAGGTAGGAGTCTCTGGATCGACGCCGGCGCCCAGGAAAGAGAGTGAAGACTCAGAGATAATCGCGAACGCGACCACGAACGTGCATTGCACGATCAATGGCGAGAGTCCGTTTGGATAGACGTACCGTAGGAGAATCGCGCTGTCCTTCATCCCGATCGCCCGTGCCGATTCGACGTATGGCTGTTGCCGGGTGACGAGCGTCGTCGATCTCACGAGCCGGGCAACGGTCGGGGTATAGACGACCACGAGCGCGATGAAGACGTTGGTGGTCGACGGACCGAGACTGGCCATGATCGCAATCGCGAGCAAGATGCTCGGGAACGCCATGAGACCGTCTAGCGTGCGCATGATCGGCGAGTCGAGTTTGTCGTAGTAACCGGAGATTAGGCCCAACAAGGAGCCCAAGAGTCCCGCGGCCAGGGTCACGCTAATCCCGATCAACAATGAAACGCGTCCGCCGTAGATGACGCGGGTAAAGACGTCCCGGCCGACATCGTCTGAGCCGAAGAAGCGATCCATCGAAGGACCCAGAAGGCGCACGCTGGGATCGAGAAATGTCGGATCGTGCGACGTCAGCAGCGGGGCGAAGATCGCACAGAGTGCAATGATTGCAAGCAAGATCGCGCTCGCGACCGCGATCGGATTGGCCATGAGCGAGTGCATCCACGGGGCGCGCCGGACCGGGCGCAAACGATCGATCCCGGAATTTGCGGGCTGCTTGGCTTCGGCTTCGACCGAGATCGCCATCAGTCGCTCCCCAGCTGCACGCGCGGATCGGCGTAGATGTAGAGCAGATCGACAATCAGGTTGACCAGCACATAGGTCATCGCAATGGTCATCACGGCGCCCTGGATGATCGGGTAGTCGCGCCGGGCGATGCTTTGCACGACGAGGCGACCCATTCCAGGAATGGTGAATACGGTCTCGGTGACCACCGCTCCGCCGAGCAGCGCGCCAAGCGACGTACCAATGACAGTGATCGCGGGAATCAATGCGTTCCGCAGTGCGTGGCGGATCACCACCAAACGTTCTGGGAGACCCTTCGCAAATGCGGTTCGCACATAGTCTTCACGCAGCACATCGAGCATCGACGATCGCACCAGCCGGGCCAGCAGACCGGCGGAGGAAAAGCCGAGCGTGAATGCGGGCATCAACATCGCCTTGAAATGCTGGGCCGGATCCTCGGTAAGTGGCACATAACCGCCAGAGGGTAGCCAGCGCAGGCGAACGGCAAACAAAAGAATGAGCACAATGCCGAGGAAAAACGTCGGGATCGCCGCGCCTGAGATCGCGAGCACGGTCAAGACTCGATCGATGATTGAGTTGTGCCGGACGGCGGATAGAACACCGGCAGGTACGCCGATGACGATCTGAACGAGAATCGCGTAAAAAGTGAGCAGCAGTGTTGGCTGCGCCCGATCGAGCAACGATCTGGTCACCGGTTCGCCAATGAATATGGATTCGCCGAAATCCAGGCGCAGCACGCCGCCGAACCAGCGGAGGAATTGGATGGGAAGCGGATCATTCAGGCCGAGCTGCTCACGCAGACGTTCGATATCCTCGCCGCTCGCACGGTCGCCGAGGATCACCGCGGCGGGATCGCCCGGGGTCAGGTGGACGAGGGCAAAGACCACGATGCCCACGACCAGGATCACCGGAATCAACGACACCAACCGGCGGAGAATGTATGCGGTCATGAACGCTCCGAGCTACAAGCAGCAAGCCACAAGCTTCAAGCCAAGAGTTCGAAACAATTTGATCGAATCTCAGGTGAGCTTACGGGACCTCGTCGATGACGAGGTCCCGGAGCAGACAGCTTGAAGCTTGTGGCTTGTGGCTTGACAGCTTGCGGCTATTTAAGCCACAGATTCCAGAACTTGACGCCGCGCTCGAACTGCCCGTCCCAGCCGCCGACTTTGTCCGAGCGGAAGGAACAAGTGCTCGAGTCGCCAATCTTGATTGCCGGAATCTCAGTGTAATGCGCGGTCTGGATTTGCTCGAATAGCGCCTTGCGAGCGTCGAATTCTGACTCGGAGGCCAGATCCGCCGCGAGCGCGAGACTCGTTTCAGAGCTCCACCAACCTGGATAAATGTTCATCTGTCCGACGTACGAAATCTGGGTCGGATCGGGCACAAAACCGTGACCCGTGCCGAACATGTCCCACTCTTCGGGCTTGGCGCGCCGCTCGAGCAAGGTCGCCCAGTCCATCACCTGCAGATCGACGGTGATGCCGACTGCCTCCATCTGCTGCTTGGCCACGACCGCCTCGGGGTACATGTACGAGTATTCCTGGGTCGTCATGAAGCGAAGAGGCTCGCCCGCGTACCCGGCCTCGGTTAGCTTCGCCTTCGCGAGGTCTGGGTCGTTGATATCGTAGAACTCTTCTCCCGCGGTCGTGTACCACCGGGTTTGTTTGATCATAATGCCGGGGTCGAGCCGGATGAACTCATAGGCGCCTTGTGCAGATTGCAGGATCGGGGAGTGGTGGAACGAAGCCTGGACCGCCTGGCGCATCGCGAGATTGCCCATCATCGGCGACTTCCAGTTCAGGAAGAAAATGTCCCAGCCCGTCGGCGGCAGGATTTCCGCGATGACGCCGGGGTAGTCCTTGAGCACTTCATACTGGTCGTTGCCGACGTTAAGCGCCAGATGGTAGTCGCCAGCTTGGAGTCCGGCCACGCGAGCCGCTTCGTCCGGAACGGGAATGAATTCGATCGTGTCCGCGTACGCGAATTTCTTGCCGCCGTATCCGATGGTCGAATCGCCGGCCGCCGGCTGATATCCGTCAAAGCGCTCAAATCGCATCACCGCATCTCGCTGCCACTCGACGAGCTTGTACGGACCGGTGCCGACATACAATGTCGAGTCCGTTATCGGCTCGTCGCCGGCGGCATCGAGGATGGACTTCGGATGGATCGTACATGCTTGCGTGTTGTGCGCGAGCCCGATCAGAATCGAGCCGTAGGGCTGTGTTAATCGGAACTCGAGCGTGTAGTCGTCGATCTGAGCGATCTCGGTTGTCTTCGCCATCAGATTCTTGCCGACGCCGCTGATCCGGCCCCAACGCTGAACCGAAGCGATCGCATCCGCGGCCCTCATTTCTTCGCCGTTATGGAACATGACACCCTGGCGGAGAGCCATAGTATGGGTCAGTCCGTCTTCGCTGATCGTGTGGGTCTCCACCAACTCGGGAACGGGCTGATAACCGGCGTCGTACGTGAAGAGGCCCTCGTAAGCGCAGTACCCGATCACCGCGATGATTTCAGCAGTGGATTGATGCTCGTCCAGGTGCGGCGCCTCTCCGATGGTCGCAACCTTAAGCACTCCGCCAGCGGTGCCTGCCGCTGGATCGTCTTGCAGCGCGCGAAGGGCGGCCGCGGAGGCTTGCCCTGTCCCGGCTCGACCCAACAGCATTGCAAGCGCGGGCGCGGACATGCCGAGCAGCGCGGCTCGTCGCATCAATGAACGGCGAGTCAGGCGCCCAAGCTGCCATTCGGCAATGAGCGCATCGACTTCGCATACGACCGACCGAGTTTGTGAATTCGACGCTAGTCTCACGGTATTCCTCCTAGACATTGCCGACCGCTCGACACGGTGCAACGTGCACATCCGGGTTCGTAACGATTCGTCCGAGCGACGGAGCTCATCCAGTTCAAGCAGACCTGGATCCCGGTTTCTATGCAGTTCGCCGTGTTAGCTGCCGGTCATCCTATCCGATATCCGAGCTCTTGCAAATACTCTCGATTTCTGAAGCTCTCGTCCGCTCGCTATCGATCAAGTCTCCCCCTGAGCCATACGGAGGACTTGGAAGCAGTTCCAATTTTGCAATTGAGCGTTCGGCAGACGAGCCCAGTTCAAACAAGGGCGCGTTGCCCAAGCCGGCTTCACGAACTTCCTTCATAATGTGACTGCGCTTTCGAAGTTCAATCACCTGGCCGGCAGAACGGCGTTGGAGATCGCTGGATATGAAAGATTACCGCTCGTACAGCTTTTGGCTCGACACTGCTGATGACGACCTCACTCCCCGGCCATCGCTCAACGGCTCGATCGATGTCGACATCGCCATTCTTGGCGCAGGCTTCACCGGACTTTGGACGGCATATCACCTTCTGATCAAGCAACCCTCTCTCAAGGTCGCGGTGGTCGAAGCGGAGATTGCCGGATTCGGCGCATCCGGACGCAACGGAGGTTGGTGTTTCGCCGGATTCCCCGTCTCGCCGACCACTCTGGCCGCGAAACTCGGCGTCGACGCGGCGCGCGCGGTTTCCCTGGCAATGTATGACTCAGTCGACGATGTCGGCCGGGTCTGCGCGGCGGAAGGGATCGGGGCCTACTATGCGAAGGGCGGAGAGCTGGAGGTCGCCCGCGCCGCTTACGATCTTCCGAAACTGCAGAGCATGTACGACGAATTCAAGAAGATCGGGCTCGGCGATCATTATGAACTGCTCGATGCGGCCGGCACGGAACGGCGCATTCGGGTCGCCGGATCGGTCGGTGCGTTTTGGAACAAGGAGGGCGCTGCCATTCAGCCGGCGCGGCTCGCGCGCGGGTTGGCCCGCGCGGTCGAGCGACGGGGCGCCACGATCTACGAGCAGACCCGAGTCACAAGCTACACGGACGGTCCTAATCCAAAGCTGGTGACCGATCGCGGCGATGTTCGTGCAAAGGTCGTCGTGCTAGCGGGTGAGGCCTATCTCTCCGCGTTGCCCGGTCTCGAACGGCAGATCATCCCGCTGACCTCGCACATGGTCGTCACCGAGCCGCTGAGCGACGCCCAGTGGAAGCAGATCGGGTGGGAACGGCGAGAGGTGCTCGGCGGATTCGGCACCTCAGCCGGCTATATCAACCACACCGGCGACGGGCGGATCGCCTTCGGCGCCTATCGTGCGCAATACCCATTCAACTCCAAGATCACGGATGCGCTCGACCGCGAGGAGTCGATCTTCGAGCACGCCCGGAAGTCCACGGTCAACTGGTTTCCAATGATCGAAGGTGTCCGTTTCACACACTCTTGGGGCGGCGTATTCGGGGTTCCTCGCGATCATATGCCGGTGATGTCCTATGACAAAGCGAGCGGGATCGCGACCGGTCGCGGGTACGTCGGCGAAGGTGTGGCAACCGCCAATCTCTCGGGCCGTGTGCTGGCCGACTTGATCACCGAAGCGGATACGCCGTTGACCCGGCTGCCGATGACCACGCATCAGACGAAACCCTGGGAACCGGAACCACTCCGCTGGTTAGGTGTAAAATTCGTGACACTCAGCCGGAAGCGAATGATGGACAAGGTCGAGCGCACAGGTCGCTATCCCGAAAAACCAACCCTTGCCCAGCGATTGTGGGACTTCTGAACAGCGAATGCCCTTGAGGAGCGCATGCTGGCGTCATGTTGGCCGCGATCACGCGCAGCCATCAATGCTTACCGGGAGGAATGATAGGTCGCGGGAGATTCGTCTTCGCAGGGTGCATCGTCGTTGCGGCATACGCATTTGTTGAAGGGAGAGCACTGGATGAGAACGTCGTCGTCCCGTTCGTTCCGATTCGCCTGTCTCATCGTGTTGGCAGGCTTGCTGTTTGGGTCCGTTGCCGGTGGCGCTCTGGCCCAGGATGCGCCGCCTTATTACTCCGATACGGTGGAGCCCGCGCAAGAGGGCGGCACCGTCCGTTTCTTGCTCTATGAAGACCCAAATACCCTTAACCCGATCGCGGGCGCGACCTCGATCGCCTATCAGGTCATCAACGCGATCTTCGACGGACTGACCGAAAACGCGCCGGACGGCAGCTTCGTGCCAATTCTTGCCGCGGAGCTGCCGACGCTGGACAACGGCGGTGTCTCCGCCGATTTGACGACCGTCACCTGGAAGCTGAAAGAGGGCGTTGTCTGGTCGGACGGCACTCCGTTCACGAGTGATGACGTGAAGTTCACCTGGGAAGCCGCCAAGGACGCGGCCAGCGGCTCAGCGCTCGCTTCAGACTACGCGCTGATCACCGATGTGCAGACGCCGGACCCGTTGACGGTTGTCGTGACCTATGGGCAGTTCAATGCGGGATACCTCGATCAATTCCCATGGATCCTGCCGAGGCACGCCACCGGAGACGTCGCGTCCATGCCGGACTGGGCGTTCAACCGCGAGCCGGTTGGGACGGGGCCCTTCAAACTCGACGAATGGTCATCCGGCGAGTTCATCCAGCTTGTGAAGAACGAGAACTACCGCGAAGGTGGCAAACCGCACCTCGATGGAATCACCTTCCTGGTTGTGCCGGATGAAGCCGTCCGCACCGCGATGATGATGGAAGAGGGCGCTGAGATCATGCTCTGGCCGGGCCAGGAGCCCGAGGCCCAGATCAATGATTCGGGCGTGGCCGCGGGCCGCACCGCGCCAGGAATCTGGGTCGTCGAAATGCGGTTCAATCAGTCGAAGCCGTTCGATGGCGATCCGGGGGTCACGCCGCCCCACCCGATGCTCGGCACGGTCGATGTGCGAACCGCGATCACGATGTCGATCAATCGGGACAGAATCATCCATGAGCTGCTCGCCGAGTCGACCCTTTATGAAATCGATTCTCCGCTCGCGGTCGGCTGGATGGGCTGCCAGGTCACACCGTGGACCTACGATGTCGAAGGCGCGAAGGCTATGCTCGATGCGGCTGGATGGCTCGATGAAGATGGCGACGGAGTCCGTGAAGCGCACGGAGTTGCTGGGGTCGACGACGGCACGAAGTTCAGTCTCACGATCAACGGCTATACAGGGTTCGCAACCCTTGACCTGATCGAGCTCGCGGTGCAGGAGGACCTGAAAGCGGTCGGGATCGACGCCAAGATCGAGAATCAGGAATTCGCGGTCATTTTCGGCACTTGGGATGACAACTCGCCTCGGAAGACCGGTGATTACGACATCCTGCTCTACGACGCCGGCCTCTTTGCCGAGCCGGGTCCCGATATCTACAACCGCTACGCGCCGGACCAAGTGCCGAGCGCTGAAGTCCCAGGCGGAGAGAATTTCTACCGCTGGGTGCGCCAGGATGTTGGCGAGTGGATCGCCGCGGCCAATGCAACTCCAGATCTTGCCATCCGCCAGGAAAACTACTGCAAGGTCGCGGACGCCCTTCGTGAAGATGTTGTGACCTTCCCAATTCTCCAGTTCGCCGAGGGCAGTGCCTACTCGATCAAGATGCACAACTTCACGGTCAGCACCTGGGAGTGGGCGACCTGGGACGCTGAAAACTGGTGGCTCGAGCAGTAATTCAGTCGTGGTTAGGGGACCGCGGGCAGCGCTCGTGGTCCCCTAACCACGCGAGGCGAAATCTTGGGCACCTACATCATACGCCGCACGTTTGGCGCGATTCCGCTTCTGCTCTTCGTCAGCGTGGCCGTTTACGGCCTCCTCCAGCTTGCCCCCGGTGGTCCGACCGCGATGTATCTCCGGCGGGGGGCCGGAATGAACGGCGAGGATCTCGCCAAGCTCGAGGAATCGCTGGGACTCAACGATCCCTTTTACATTCAATATTGGCGCTGGTTGAGCAATGTGCTCCAGGGCGACTTCGGCATGGCCGTGACCTCGTCACGGACTGTCAGCGCGGAGATTATCGACCGCTTGCCGAATACGCTCTACCTGATGGGAAGCGCATGGCTGGTCACGCTGATAATCGCGATTCCAATCGGAATCTACTCGGCATTGAAGCAATACACCAAGTTCGATCATGCTGTTACGGCTTTTACATTTGTTGGCCAGAGTATTCCAACCTTCTGGTTCGGATTGTTGTTGATTCTGCTCTTTTATGTCAAGATCGACAATCCCTTTAGTGGCAAACCGATGTTTCCTTCCGGCGGCATTCGCACGATCGGCGCTGACTACCACGGCTGGGACATGGTAAAGGATCGTCTTCTTCACCTGGTTTTGCCGGTCATGATGCTCTCGCTCGGCTGGATTGCCTGGTATTCGCGATTCTTGCGGGCGACCATGCTCGAGGTGATCCATCTCGACTACATCCGTACCGCGCGGGCGAAGGGACTCGGCGAACGCACCGTCATCATCAAGCATGCTTTGCGAAATGCCGCAATCCCGCTGGTGACATTAATGGCGCTGGATATGCCTTTCCTTTTCACGGGGGCGCTTTTCGCGGAGGTCATTTTTTCCTGGCCGGGCATGGGACGGCTCTTTTATCAGGCGGCCGAGCGACGCGACTACGGACTGCTGATGGCGATCATCATGATCACCTCGGTTTTGATCGTGGTCTCCAACTTGATCGCGGATCTCATTTATGCCTGGCTTGATCCACGGATCAAGTACTCCTAATCAGTTATCCGGCTAGAGCCCGGAGAGGACGGCATGGCAAAGTCGAGCCACAGCCTCGCGGCGGAATTGAAAGCCGAACCAGGCGCCAGGCGACGACTTGGTCCCGGTGTCGATCAATCGGTTCACCACGAGACGATGACCCGACTCATCATCCGTCGTTTCCTCCGCCACCGGCTGGCCGCTGCAAGCGTAATCGTGATTACGGTGATCTGTCTCTCCGCCATCCTCGCACCAGTCTTGACGATGGACCCGGATGCGCTTTCGGTTTCTGAGCGCAAACAGGGGCCATCCTCCACGCACTGGTTTGGTACGGATGAGGCTGGACGCGATCTCTTCGCCCGGACACTCTACGGTGGTCGTGTTTCGCTCACGGTCGGCGTGGCCGCCACGGTGATCGCCCTTTTGATCGGCACGTTGATCGGCGCGGTCGCCGGTTACTTCGGCGGGCTGGTCGATGCCGCATTGATGCGGCTGACCGATGCGTTCCTCTGCTTCCCGCAGCTCTTTGTATTGATCGTCTTCGGTACGTTGATGAGGACAACTGATTTGCGCGCGCTGCAGGGAAAGATCTTGCCGATCGCCTTCATCATCGGTGTGCTCTCATGGATGGGGCTTGCCCGGATCGTGCGTGCGACCTTCCTGGCATTGCGCAAGAACGATTTCGTCGAAGCTGCCCGGTCGATCGGAGCGGGGAGCGGGCGAATCATCTTCCGGCATGTGCTTCCGGGTGCGGTCGGTCCGATTGTGGTACAGGCGACGCTGTTGATCGCGGCGACGATCATTACCGAATCGGGCTTGAGTTACCTCGGTTTCGGCGTTCAGCCGCCAACCTCCTCCTGGGGCAACCTGCTCGAAGGCGCCAAGCAGCACATGCAAACACTGCCCATCTACGCCGTCGCGCCCGGCCTGATGATCTTCCTGACTGTGATGAGCATCAACTTCGTCGGCGACGGCCTCCGAGATGCATTGGATCCGCACTCGAGCAGATAGCCGCTAGCCTTGAGCCACTAGCTTCGAGCTATTTGCCGCAATTCGACAAATTGATCAGTATCAAGTTGGCAACTGCCTCAAAGCTGCGGGAGTGTCGAGGCGGGGGTGCTAATCCGTACTTGCCCCGCCGATCGCATGGAGGCGGCCGTCGTTGGCGCCGATGTAGAGAACGCCCACGACGATCGCGGGTGATGAGTAAACTCCGCCGCCCATCGTGAAGCGCCATTGTTCATGGCCCGCGCTGGCATCCAACGAATAAACGTTAATACCGTAACTGTCAACGCAAACAAGGCCGTCAACCACAACTGGAGACGATCGCACCTAGCCGCCGGTCTGGAAATGCCACCGCTCTTGACCGTTCGCCGCATGCACGGCGTAGAGATTGCCGTTCACATTTCCGATAAAGACAATGCTATCAAAGGCCGCCGGAGATGATTCAAACTCCCCGTCTGCCGCGAAACGCCACTCTTCGATTCCGGTGGCGGCATTGATCGCATAGAGGTGTTTGTCCATGCTCCCGACATAGACGATCCCTTCAACCACCGCGGGCGATGAATCGATCGCCGCCCCGCTGGTGAACTTCCAGATCTTCAATCCGGTTTGGGCATCGAGCGCGTAGAGACTCCTGTTATCGCTGTCCACGTAGACGACGCCCTGAATGACCGCGGGCGAAGAGTCGACGGGGCCGCCGGTCCCGAAATGCCACCGCTCGATTCCGGTGGCCGCGTCAATCGCGTAGACGTTCTTGTTGTCGCTCCCGAAAAAGACGACGCCGTCGACGACGGCCGGAGACGAATCGATTGCGCCACTGGCGGCAAATCGCCATTCTTCACCTCCGCTTTCGGCCTCCAATGCGAAGAAGCGTCCATTCTTGCTGCCGCCGAAAACCCTGCCGTCCGCAACCGCGGGAGACGACGAGATCCGGTCGCTCGTGTAGAAGCGCCACCGCTCTTCGCCGCTCTTGGCATCGAGCGCGTGGAGATATCCATCCCAGCTGCCGACGAAGATCGACGCGTCGTCGATTGCCGGGGCCGAAAAGACCCAGCCGCCAGACGAGAAGCGCCAGCGTTCGGTTCCCGTCGAAGCGTCGAGCGCGTGAAGGCCAACGACGCTACCCTCGTAAACCGTTTCGCCCGAAGCGCTGACACTCTTCACATTCCCAGGCCCGCTCGTGGTGAATCGCCAGAGCTCACGGGGATCGCCAACGGGGCCGGGACCGGGCAGATGCCCGGCTCCCCCGGCGTCGCCCCGGAACATGGAAACCGCGGAGTCGGTATCGCCGGCGAACGTCGATTGGGGATGGTGGAATCCTGTCAGGAGCCCAAGGAGCACGACCGCGGTCAAGAGACTTCGCCTGTCCATTGGAGCTTCGTTTCTGGATCGATTGAGTAGTGGAGTTGGGACGAAACCCGACTAATCGCATTCTAGATGGTGTCATTCAGAAATGGTTGAAAATGGCCGGCCAGGATTTTCAGCCCGCTGTACGGCCCTGTAGTCGCGCAATTGAACGCGCTTGCACAACTAAACAACCACAAGCGAAGAGCCAACCGCGCTTGTAACGATATGGTTTCATCTCCTTGGAGCTTGGAGCTTGGAGCTTGGAGCTTGGAGCTTGGAGCTTGGAGCTTGGA
>CAYJPA010000081.1:0-29381 GCA_964371945.1 uncultured Sphaerobacteraceae bacterium
ATTTTAAGGCAAACTACGCGTGGTGGGAAGAGAATGCTCTTTTTTCAGCAGCCTGTTAGAGGCTAGATGCTAACGGCTCAGAAGCCATTGACAAAAGATCTTTGAACGTATAAATTCGATTGTATGATGCAGGATGTGATGTTTCTCGAACGGATCGATCAGGCCGAAACGCTCCTCAAACCCAGACGAATCGACATTCTGCGGCGACTGGCCGAGCCGCATTCGTGCCCGGAGATCGCGACCGCGCTCGATGAGTCAACCCAGAAGATCTACTACCACGTCAAGCGCCTGGAAGAAGCCGATCTCATCGATCGCGTCGCGGAACGGCGCGTGCGCGGCATCGTCGAGGGCATTTACCAGTCGCGGGCCCGGTCGTACTGGCTCTCGCCGCGCCTGGTTGGTCAGATTGGGCGCAAGCGAACCGAAAGCGAGCTCAGTCTGGGGTTTCTCCTGACCCTCACTGAGGAGCTGACAGAGGATGTCGCGCGGCTGGCAGCGACAAGTCCCGAGGCCGCATCGCTCGGCTTTTCGGCGGAAATCCACCTGCGGCCGGAGCAGCGGGAGGCCTTTTTGCACGATCTGCAGGCCTCGATGCAGGCGCTGCTCACTCGATACGGCGGAGCCGAGGGCGAAGCGCTCAAGATCGCGTTCGCGTGTTATCCGAAGGGAGATCGTCCGTGAAAGAGCTCGCGTTCAGGAGCAGCATCGCCGCATCACCCGCGTTCGTCTTCGCCGCGTTGACTGATGCCAAAGCGCTCGAAATTTGGCTCGACGAGCACGCCGATGTCTCGCTCAATGACGGCAGATTCGACTTCTGGGGCCGCTACTCGCTCGAAGGTGAACGGGGTCGCAAACGGCTCATTGGCAGCGAGTCCGATCGAAAGCTCAGCTTCACCTGGTTGCTCGGTGGCGAGGTAACCACCGTCGAGATCGCGCTCGAACCAACTGACGACGGCGCGACCCGGATCACTCTGAGCCACCACGACATGGCGGAGCGGGACGGGGCTGAGCCATTCGCCGCCGATTTCTGGCGAATCTCGATCGACAATCTCGCCAATTACTGCGAAGGCCGCCTGATCACGGCACGCTGCGATGTCACCTCCATTGAAACGGGTCGTTCGACCGCCGAAGTGGAGATCGACGCGTCGCCTGAAGAGGTCTTCGCTTCCTTGGTCGTACCTGAGCAACTGAACCGGTGGGTCGGCGGCGAATCGTCCGTCGAGCCCAGGATCGGCGGCCGGTACGACTTCGGATGGGACCATGGACCGATCAAAATCCTCGATCTCGAACCGCCCAAAACCCTGTCCTACTCCTGGAACTATGCCGAAACCGGTGAAACGGTCGTGCGCTGGGAACTGGAGGGCTCCGGGGGCAAAACCCGGCTCACCCTCGTGCACAGCGGCTTCACCGACAAAAAGACCTCCGGCGGTTACAAGCTCGGGTGGCAAGCCTTCCTTGTGAGTCTCCGTCGCATGCACGAAGTCGGCCCGTCCTGGCGCCGGATCGAGTGGGTAACTCCTGCCGAGTAGGGACCGCGGCAGGAGGAACGTTCCGTCATCCAATGCTTCCGCGGGCCCCTCTGTCTGAGTATCTGAAGAACGAGCGTCACGACAAGAGAAGCGAAAGCACTCGAGTTTGGACCGAGCTAGATTTGTTAGATCACGTTCCCGATCGATCGCGAGTTCAGGACGAGTTCATTTGGTTGTCTCTCGAACCGGCGCCGCCTGGTTCGGCCAACCTTCCGAGTTTCTGATATGGCTGGATCACCGTTGAGCATCCGTGAGACCACGAATTCGTAGCGAACTCACTCACTTCGTGGTCGTCACTCTCCGAAGTGGGTCGGTGCCAAGGGATCTGGTCAGATGGTCGCTTCAGTGCCGTTGTCACAAGGGGCACCGTACTCGGGCGTGTATGCCGGGCTGTTCCTGAAGACTTCAATGAACTGTCCCAATCGCTCGTCGTCAGCGGATTCCAACGAAAGCTGATGGTTCCATGACGTCACGACGATGGTGGATTACTGGTCTTCATAAGGACTGACCAGGAGATATGGTTCATCTTTCGCGAGCGACCTGAGCTCATCGATTTGGTCCGGCGGCACGTCCGACCGATAGGTAATCCAAACCGCGCCGTGCTCCAATGAATGGACCGCGTGGCCGCTCCCAATCGGTTTGTCATAGAACCCACAGGTCTGCCAAACGTTGTGGTGAGTTCCGCCTACCGGAGGAGTCTCAGGCCAAGTATTGAACCGTTGTCGTGTTGGGCTCCGACGTAATTGAAGGTTTGGACACCGTCGGGAATCTCATTCGCGTCAGCGCTCGCGTCGACCGGTTCGTTCGCTGCCTCGGCGAGTGCCGCGTCGAGTTGGGTTTGCGCTTCGGCGAGCAACGCCTTTGTGGTCTCGTAGGCGGCGGCGAGTGCCACGACGTCGACTTCGCTCACGTAGAAATCCGGACCCTCGTTGGGCGTCCCGAACGCGGCCACGTTCGCATCGAAATTCGAGAAAGTCCTTGCCTCGTCGGTCAGAGGTGCGAATGCCGCAAGGTACGCTGTATGCAGGCCCTCGTAGCGGGCCGGCGGCGTGAGCTCCTGGACCCACAGTTCCTGTTGCCCCAGGGCGACCAGGCCGCCCGCAAGCCACGCAAATTCGAGGTTCATGCTTGCCGGGTCGTCGGTGATCTGACCGTCGGCGAGCACGTCGCCGATCGCCCCCATGCTGATGTCCAGGGTGCTGACAATCGCGTTGAGCCCGTCGAGGTAGTCGCGCTCGGCCCCCGTCAACGGCTGATCGGCGACCGGCTCAGCGTGACACTCCGCCCAGAGCCCGATATGTTCGGCTTCGGCGATCAGCGCGGACGCGGAGAACATCGCATCGAATCGATGGTCCACTCCCGATGTGGTGGCAAAGCCGTCGGTGATCAATTGGTCAGCAATCAGGAGACGGCCATCTGCTGACCAGACGTGTCGCTTGAGCCGCTTGTCATCGGCGACACGGCCGTCGATCTCCAACAGGATCGTGCCGCCGGCAAGCTCCGCAAGTTGTTGTTTGGATTCCTCGGCAAAACACGCGTCCTTGACCGGAACGTTGAGGCCAATAATCTGCACATTGGCGGTTTCGCCGCTCTCGTCGAGCGTGACCGTCAGTGTCCGCCCGTCGATCGCCTTGACCACGGTCGCTGCCGTGTAGCGCACAGGGGCTGTCGGAGGTGTCAGCATCGCGAATTTGGTCGGCGTGGTGCCGTCCGCGAGGAGCAACTCTCGCCCGTCGAAGGAGAGCGCGAGCTCCTTGCTTGACTCGCTGACGATGAAGACAAGGACGGCGCGTCGTACCGATCCCGCGGGAACGGCGATCGCTGACGCCCCGTCCAGCGGCGCCTCTCCGAGCGATGCAGCCGCCAGACCAGAGTCGCGTGTGGACGCCTTATTCAGCGTGGTCTTGCTGATGTCGCGCACCGCAAACGATTTCAGCGGAATTTCTTCGGCGGCCGCCTGCTGATTCGTGATGTCGACGATGGCGACCACCCACTCCTTACCGTCCTTCGGAGCAAGATCAAGATCGGGGTAACCGCGTCCTCGAGTCCAATCGACAACCCCCATTCGCCATCCATTCACCGCGAGCGCGGGTGCGGCCTCGCCTTCGGGCTGAACGACCGAGCCTCCCAAAAACTCAATCAGGCGGGCGAGATCGTCCGCTACATTGAACAGTTGAAACGCACCCACAAAAGCGGCATACCCCGAGCCGTCAGGAACGAGCTGACACTCGAAATACTCGCCGGCGGCAATGGTGTCATTTTGATAGACGATCCAGGCCCGCCAGCTGGTCTTGCCTTCGCCGAGAACCTGATAGTTCGATTCATTTCCATCGCCAAACGTTAATTGAACGAGCAGCAGGCAGCCGTCGATTCCAATTGACGACACCGGCATCGATCCCACTGGAATGACTACCAGCGAGCCATCACCCAGCAATGGCAGATCGCCTTGAAAATCTTTGACCTCCCAGGGAGCTTCCCACTCCATGGTGTATCGACCGTCCGGATCGACGTAGGTCGAGCCGTCAACCTGGGCCTCGGCTCGGCGCACTCCACTTGAGATCGCGGCTACTTGCGATAGGACAAGGGCGACGACAATCAGTCGCAGCATAGTTCTCATTGCTCTTCCTCCTAGATTCGCGAAACCGCGTTACGTCAACTCCTCGTCCATGTCTTCATCGTTCCGTGACTGCCTCGATTGGAAAAGGGAGGCCGTCACGTCGCGCACAGGCAATCCGCCGTGATGGCACCGGGCGAGTCAGGTTCCGATACCGGATGGAATCAGGCACAATGGCACAGAGAGCATGGCGCTGGGGTTCGCCGCCACTGAGAAATTCCGGTTGGCTTGATGCGCAGTTCCTTCCATTCGAGGCCAATCGCCAGGAACGCCAACCAGGCACGGAGATTCCGAACGCTCAGAGACCGGCGCCGCGACGGCGGTTTTGGGGTGTCCCGGCCCGGTTCGCAGAGACGAGCGTCGCCCGCGGATCGCTCGCAACGAAACTGGTCAGCGAGGGCAACCGCCAGGGTGTACATTGGGTGATCCTTCACGGGCTCATTCCAATCAGTGGTTTATTCCGGGCGCGTTATTGACTTGGTCGATGCCGTCAGGATGCGCTCGCTTGAGTGCGAATCCATCCCCAAAACTACGGAGAATGAGGATGGACTCGGGACCGGGAGCGGCATATTCAGAGCGGGCCATCCAGGCTGCGACAAAACGCTCAATAGAGAAAAAAAGGGTCAAAGCGGCAAGTGGAATCAAGTCATTGATCGCCGTTATCCGGTGACATCGTTCTTGGACATTCGACGTCTTCCGAGCCGCAACGTGACAATCGAATCAATCCTCGGGGTGCAGGTGGCGGCCAAGGAATGCCAGAACGAGACCGCTGCCGAGTTCCCATTCGATGATCGGGACGTGCGTAAGCTCGGGCAGGAAGACAAAGACCGTTTCTACCCCGGCCTCGTGCAGCGCGGCGGCAAGGTTCCGCGAGTGATCGGGTGAGAGGACCTCGTCTTGCCCACCGTGCAGCAACATCGCCGGAGCGCTCTGCTCGTCGACCAACTCGACTGGGGATTGATCGCGAAGCTCCTCCAGCACCTGTTCTGGAGGCATACCGACGATGCTCGTCACGACCGCCATCTCGTCGGAATCACGTTCCCAGATCGACACGTCGCCGACGCCGGCGACCGAAACACTGCACCCGATCCGGCCGCCCGTGGTCGTCCCGGATGTTGTATCTGACCGCTCCTTAGCGGACGTACCGAGCAGCACTGCCAACTGACCGCCGGCCGAGTGACCGTAGGCGCCGACTCGTTCGGGATCGACCTCGTACGTCGCGGCGTTGTCCCGCACCCATTGCACGGCGAGCCGCGCATCATCGAGAAACGTCGCAAACGAGAGCCGGTAGTCGGCGACGAAGGTGACGTAGCCACCTTCGGCCAGCGCCCGAGCGTTCGGGGCCACGTATTCTCGGCCGCCGCCCCAACCGGGAAAGACGAGCATTGCCGGGCGCGGCGTATCGCGAGACGGTGGACGGTAGGCGCCAAGGATGAGGCTTTGGCCATCTGCTTCCCCATAGGAGATGCCCTGCTCTACGGTCACCTCCATCGGAGCGGCGTCCTGGGCCAGCATGGTTGGTGCGGCAAGCAGCGGAGCGACGGCAGCGGACGCCAGGAACATGCGACGAGTGATCATAGTGAATTCTCTTTTCGTAATGTCGGCGTAGGTTCGGATTTTGCTTACTATGGGCTTCAGAGCTTCTTGCGCCATAATTCGTCGGTTGCTCAGTCATTTGCCTCCTTGTCCAGGGCTCGTCCGGTCGGAGCACTTGTTTTGGTCGATGCCGAGATCATGCGAGCTCTAGGGTTCGGCGGCATCCTCAAATATGGGGAGATTTAGGTCCGACCTTCCGGATGCAGCCCGGTCCTGGAAACGACGGCCTCTTACAAAGCAACCGCGGACCTGAGCCTCTGTGACTGAGGTCGTGCGAGCTGCCTCGTCGGATAAAATCCACCATCGAGTGGACTAACGGCGAGTTCCACTGGAAGAGTTCGCAGGTGCTAAATTGTTAGGTTATGGGTGAATCTGGAACTGGAACTTCTGGATTCGCGGGTTGCCGCCCTCGGCGATGTATACGCCTCCGTTGCCGTCTAGCGCGATCGAGAAGGGGTTCACAAATTTGCCTTCGGCGAAGCCGAGCTCGCCCCAGGAGTAGAGGAAAGTCCCGGCCGAATCGAATACCAACACCCTGTGATCGTGGCTGTCGACAACATAGAAACGGCCAGTGTCATCGATGGCCAGAGCGCTTGAAGTGGTGCTCACTTCTTTGAGATCGAGCACGTTCAGCGGTTCCCCGGTTGGCGAAAACTGCACGAGTCTTCGGCTGCCGGGGTCCAGGGCCCAGAGGTTTCCAGCCGGGTCGAACGCAATTGAGCCTGACTCGGACAGCTGTCCGGGTCCGGGCACGGCGTTGCCGAATTTGCGGATGAACTTCCCGTCAGGTGTAAAGACCTGGATCTTCCCGTCGACCGCGTAGACGGTCACATAGACGTTACCGTCAGGGCCAACAGCGATCCAGGAGGGTATTTGAGACTCCGCCTCGTCGTCGCCGTTCAGTCTCCACTCTCGGATGAACTGACGATCGGCAGCGAATTGTTGAACCCGCAAATTCACCGCATCGGAGATGTAGAACCCGCCGTCGGGCGCGAACGCGATGCCATTCATGAAATAGTACTCCGCGTTCCCAAAGTTGAACTGTCCCTCGCCACTGCCGGGGGACCCCCAGGTTTCGATAAGGTTGCCATCGAGGTCGAGGATCAAGAACCGATTCGCGTTGTGGTCCATAACCCAGAGCCGACACTTGGCGTCGATCGCGATGTGGCTGATGAGCTCTGGGACTTCCGGGGCACCGGTCGATGCCCAGATGAACGAGATGATGTCGTTCATTGCGTCCGGAGTCGCCAATTGGACTCTAGGAGCCATGGAGTTGGCTGCCGAATCAGTTGATCTGCATTTTTCTGCCGTCGCGAGCACGCCTGGTTGAATCTGGAATTTCTGCATGCGCGGATTGCCGAATTCGCTGATGTAGACCCCGCCGTCGCCGTCGAGTGCGATCGATGTTGGATTCAAAAATTTGCCCCCACGCATACCCAGCCCGCCCCACGAGTAGAGCAATGACCCGAGGGGGTCGATTACCGATATGATGTTGTCGGCGTGCGAGACGACATAGAAGCGGCCCGCAGCATCGATAGCGAGTCCCAACGGGGTTCTTCCGATCTCCGGTGGTTCGAGCATCGCCATCGGCTCCCCGGTCGGTGAAAACTGCACCAGTCGCCTGAGGTCCTGGTCCAGGAACCAAAGATTTCCCGCAGGATCGAATGCGATTGCGCCTGATCCGGAGAGCTGGCCCGGACCAACGGAGTTGCTTCCGAAGCTACGGATAAAGACTCCGTCAGATGAATAGACCTGGATGATGTCATCATTGGTGTCAACAACGACGTAGACGTTGCCGTCGAGACCAACCCCGATCCACGTTGGGACATCGGACTCCACAGCGGCATCGCTGGTGATGCTCCATGCCCGCACAAAACGACGGTCGGTGTCAAACTGTTGAATTCGAGAATGCATAACGTCTGAAACGTAGAAGCCACCATCGAGTGCGAACGCGATACTACCGCCCCAGGCAAAGAAGTCTGGTCCCCCAAAGTCAAACTGCCCTTCGCCATCGCCACCCGATCCCCAGGTGTCGAGCAGATTGCCGTCGGAGTCGAAGATGAGGAAGCGATTGGCGAGTTGGTCCACTGCCCAAATTTGACAGTGAGGACCGATCGCCAGCTTGCCGAACAAAATCTCCTCGCCCGGAACGCCGGCCGACTCCCACAGAAAACTCACGGGAGGATAGGTGGAAGTGGCGGAATTCGGCATTTGAATGTCGAGTGCGACGGGGCTGGCCGCTGACGCAGGCGTGCCTTCGCGTGCTCGGCATCCTTCTTCCGTCGCGGGTACGATGACTCCATGCGGACCATTGCCAGATGGAAGGTCGTCCCAAGCGGTTCGGTAAATGCCAATTACAGTGATCAACAGAAGTGCGACCGTCGCCAATTGAGCCATTGCCCAGGTTGGACCGTGCCGCCAAAGCCGGCGAGTGTCGGTGACCTCTGGGCGTATGTCCCTCCTGGGATTCGATTGACTACGACCGACGAAGGCCGGAGGGGCGATGGCGGAGGGCCGAAGCGAGCCAGCAAGTGTGCCCTGGTTCATGAGTTCCTCCCAAAGTTGGTCGCCAAACGCTCGGTCAGGCCGGGCGCTTTGATGCAGCGCGTGGAACAGACGCACCGTTTCAACGAGCGTTGGATCGAGGCTCGGACCGTTCAGAGCCCCGCTGAGTTCACCGGTGCGCTTGGAGATGGCGAGATCGAGCGCATCGCGTTCAGTTGTCAGACCGCTCCGTCCTTGAACGCCCTCAGTCATGGTGGGTCTCCTTCCCTTCGGGATCGAGTCCCATCTGTGATCGAAGCCGGAGCAGCGCACGATGCTGAAGTTGCTTGATCGCCCCGGCGGTCGAGTGCAGAATGCCGGCGGTTTCGTGCACACTGACACCGCTGAACCGCAACAAAATGACCTCCCGTTGGTCTGGAGTGAGTCGATCGAGCGCCTGGGTCAATTGGTCGATCAGCGCGACGTCGACCGCGCGGTCCTCAAACGAGGCCGTACCGTCCGGGAGACCCGCGGCCGCTTCGAGCGGATCGCTCGAACGCCAGCCGCGGACAATGTTCGCGGTGACGTTGTGTGCAATGGTGAAAAGCCAGCCGCGGAACGATTCGTCTCGGCATGAGGGGAGCTGGATCATGGCTTGCACGAAGATTTGTTGCGTGGCGTCTTCAGCGGCCTGTTCATCACCGAGGCGTCGATAACAATACGCGTAGATACGACCGAGATATGCCCGGTACAGCGGCTCGAACGCCTGACGATCGCGCTTCGCCAGCGAGACAGACGTGGCGTCGTCTGCAAACGTTGCCGGCGCGATCGTGAGCATGGGTTGGCGTCGCAGGCGCAGCATGGCAGCCGTGGTCCCGGTTATTGCTCGATCGTACAAGGAGTCCTATAAGTAAGACACCGGACTCGCAAAATGGTTACGGGTGAGGCTCGATTCTCCGCCCCGGCGGTGCTACGGGCCGAAGCTTTTCGGTGTTGCAAAGAGGTGACCTTCGGGGCGCCAAACTAACAGTTTACTTTTGCTCCAGACGGTTTCGCTAGAAGATTCCACTTCCCGATTTCGACCGCGTTCCAACCCAATAATTGGCGAATGCCGAGAAATGAGTGGAGTGTCACGTCGGCGAGACTTGGGACGCATTTATGCAGTTGGTCTGATGCGGATGTTCGGCGGGCGGAACAACATGTACCGGTCGTGAGGGTTAATGGCGAAAGCCGGACGCGAGAACCGAACGATTTCGCGTGCGACCGTACTGAACTGAGACCAATGCCTATAATTGGTCTCATTCGCCGGTGCATTGCGGAACTGCTGATCAGATTCGGCCTGAGACTCGTTGGGTCGTCAGTCGGTACTCAACTCTTCAGCAGATAAAAGCGAAATGTTTCGTGGTCGATCGGCAGGACCTCGATCGATCCGAATCCCGCATCGGTGGCGTAGCCACGAAAGGTCTCTTCGCGCATCACCGCGCCCGTTTCGACCGACGGTGTGTCGACCCGGCCGACCGGCAGGCAGTGGAAAACACTGAAGCCGTAGAACATGCGCTCGACCGCATCGCCATTCGGGGCAAACGCGCCGGCGGCCTTCTCGTCGACGATCAAAACCGTTCCAGTCGTGCCGACTAACTGGCGCATCGCCGAGAGCGTCGCGACCGGATTCGACATGTCGTGAATGCATTCGAACGCGAGCGCGAAGTCGTACGTGCCCGCAAGATCGGGATCGCCGGCATCCCGCAAGTGAAACGAAACCCGATCACTCAAACCGGCGTGCTCGGCATTGGCGTGCGCCTCCCGAACCGACGCCTTGTCCAGATCGTACCCATCGACCTGCACCTTCGGGTAGCCGCGAGCAATCTCGATGCTGGACCACCCAAGACCCATCCCGATATCCGCGACTTTCGCCGGTGGATCGGCGCGGAGCCGGACGTCGACCTCGGGAATGGCCGAAATACACTCCTTTGCCAGGAAGTTGATGAAGAGCGGATAAGTCGTCGCCGCCTGCCCCTCGGCCAAATCGGGACCGAATTCCTCGTAAGGAACGCCGGCGCCGGTTCGGAACGCCTCGACCAACGATTGCAACGGAGCGAGCGCTCCGACGGTGATTTGCGCGACCGCCGCCATGTTCGTCAGGCTGGCTGGATCGATCAGTACCTGGTCGTAGCCGTCAGGCAGGAAATTGAGCCGGTCCAGCGCGCCGGCATCCAGATTCTCACATCCGAGAAGTCCGGTCACCGCCTGTTGCTCGAGCCACTCGCGGGTGTATCGCTCGTCCGTTCCCACCCGCTTCGCAAGTTGGACCGATGTCGCGGGTCCGTCGGAGTGGAGTGCTTTGTAATACCCCAGCCGGTCACCGAGATAGACACTGAAAAGATCGAACGTACCGAGAAATGACTCATACAAACGATTGACTAGGGCATCGACCGCAAGGCTTCTCCTTCAGCTTCAAGTCACTAGCTTCATGCTGCAGCACACCTCGCCTCGGACATGCTTGACACAAATGAGCACCCACTCCTGTCAGTCGTGGCGAGGCGATGACGCTTGCCTGTAATGCACGTTCTGGTTACGGGCTCCAGGAGCCAAGCACGGGTCGCGCGGTATGTCCCCGCGATTGCATGTCGAGCCAACCGACGATTGGCATCAGATCGCCCTGCTTGCGCGGGAACCGGGACAGCGGACCCACGAGCTCATTCTTCGGGCAATCCCCGGCCGAGCGTGCCACGGAGACCGGCCTGTCGGAGCGCACGGTTTTCCGTCAGGTGGCACAGTTAGGGCAACTTGGGATGGCCAGCTTCGTCTCGGCGCCGAAGCCAGAGAAGCACCGGTTGCTTCCAACCGAAGTTCGCCAGGCACTCCTCGATGCCAAGCGCGAACATCCACCGCTCAACATCCACGAGCTGACCACGATTTGCTGGGCACGCTTCGGCCACCGCCCGAGTGCCCATACCGTCAAGCGAATCCTCGCCGAGCAGCCACCGCCGCCCCGCACGCACCGTCGCTTCCGGCCCTACCATGCTGAGCCCGAACCGATTCGGCGGCGACAGCCGCGGCAGAACTATATCGAGGCCGATTTCGGGGTCCAGCGACGGCTGAGCGATCATGATTTCGCCAAAGCAGGATCCTGGCCGGAGCTCCTCGTGGTCCATGATCAGTGGGTCACCGAGCACAACGATCAAGGTCACTTCGCGCATCAGGATCGGCCGGAGGAGCGGCGCAGTCCCGCGGCCCTGTTGCATCGGGTGTGCGGTCGACTATTCAGTCCTGAGGAGCTGCACCGCATCTTCTACAGCACCCGCTTCGGCCGGGTGTTGGATCGGGCAGGCTACGCCCGCTTCCGGCGCTGGCGCGTCTATGCCGAGAACGGTCTCCGCGGCGAGCCGGTCGCCGTCTGGCTCCATGCCGAGCATCTCACGCTGGTCTACCGTGATGAGCCATTGGCGCAGTCCCGGGTGACGTATCGCCGGACAAGCAGCGGCTGCAGAGCTTCACGCCAAAGCAGCTCTTCGACACGGCCCATCGCTCGCCCTAACAACCGCTCTGGACGCGGGGTGAGGATGGGTGTCTGCCGGTGCTCCGGTTGCCGGCCCACGCGCCGCGGCACCCCCGATCAACTGGCTGCACGCAATCCGCTCTTCTGTCTGGACGAGGTGAGGCGTGGAATCCACCCAGAGCCGCCATCACGGGCACGATTCAAACAGGCCAACGAGGGTGCGCGACCACGATCGACTGCGGTCCCGGGAGCGGAATGACTTCCGTCAGCTCAAACTCCGTAACCGCGAGAAGTGCTCGCCAGTCCCCTTCCGTCCGCTCGCGGCCACCTAGAACGACCATCATGTGCAGATCCTGGAAGCGCGCGGGATGAGGTTCTGGACCGTCCGGAAGGACTACCTCAATGAGCCAGAGTGCACTCCCCGGCCCCATCACCGTCCGGCAGGATGCAAGAACCGCGCTCGCCCGGTCGTCGTCCCAGTCGTGGAGCACGGTTTTCATCAGATAGAGATCGCCGCCTGGTGGCACGGCGGCGAACATGTCGCCGCCGACTACCTCGATACGGTCTCGGACGCCGGCACGATCGAGCGATTCGCTCGCACCCGCCACGACGTCCGGCAGATCGAACAGCACCCCGCGCAGGGATGGCAGCTCCTGAAGGATGCCCGCCAGGTAGAGCCCCTGTCCGCCGCCGACATCCACAACCGTGTGCACCTGGGAAAACCGAGCCCCGGCGGCTCCCAGCAGCGCTCGCGCGGCGCCGCTGCCGAGCGACGTCATAGCCCGATCGAAGCGTGCCCCGAACTGTGGGTGTGCACGTCCGTAGTCCCAGAAGTCCATTCCCAGGGCATCCCGGAATGCCGGCTCGCCCGTACGCAGCACTTCGAGCACGCGATCCCACGCCTGGAAAAGAGGCAACGATGCCGCGTAGATCACGTAATCCCGCATCGATCCGGGCGTGTCCGTACGCAGTAGCTCCGCCACGGGACCATTCCGGAAGGTGAGCGTTTCGTCGATTGTCACAAATCCGATCCCGGCTAGGGCGCGCAACATCCGGCCCAGCGCGCCGGGATTGAGCTCCAGTGTTGCCGCGAGTGCTTCGACGGTCCGCGGCTGCGACGCGAGCAGGTCGGGAACGCCGAGCTCGGCCATCGCCGCGACCATGCGGGCAACGATCGGTCCGTACACGATCTGCATTAGTGCCGCTTGTGGTGGCAGGCCGGGATTTGGTAGTTGTGTCAATGGGTTCTCCTCCGCCTGGTCTTGACGTGGGCTGTTCCATCGCACGGTCGCGAAGTTGATCGCCGTGCGGGTTGTCTCGGGCAGTGATTTCCATCGGTGAAGCAGCACCAAGATTGGCGCGGGAACATTCAGGCCGATTCGGTTCTTGAGCATCCCTTGGCGTACGATGTCTTTTGTTTTCTGAGAGGACCCTACTTGAACACAATCACGCTGCGCGTGACATCGCCGCGTTTCAGTCGCGCGTAGCCTTCGTTGATTTCGTCCAGTTCGATTCTGGCCGAGATCAGCTCGTCGAGTTTCAAACGCCCGGCCATGTAGGCGTCGACATAGCGTGGGATGTCGATCCGGAAGCGATTCGAGCCCATGAACGAACCCTGGACTCGCTTTTCGTCAAGGAAATCGGTGCCGAGCAACTCGATTCGCACCCCTTGTGGTATCAGTCCGATAATGGTCGCCGTTCCTCCCGGCCGCAACATCGCGAACGACTGCTCGGCTGTTTTCTTCAACCCGATCGCCTCGAACGAATATTCAACGCCACCACTGGTAAGATCCCGCACCTCAGCCACCGCGTCGCCCTCGGACGCATCAACCAGATCGGTCGCGCCGAACGTACGCGCCATTTCCAGTTTCCAAGCGAGCGTGTCGACGGCAATGATCCGACCGGCCCCGGCCATTCTCGCTCCCTGAACGCAATTGAGACCGATCCCTCCACAGCCGATAATGACGACGGTGCTGCCCGGCGGCACCCGTGCCGTGTTGGTCACAGCGCCGATCCCGGTGGTGACCGCGCAACCGACGAGCGCCGCTCGATCCAACGGCATATCGGAACGGATCTTCACCAGCGCATGCTCGTGAACGAGCATCTGTTCGGCAAATGCGGACAGGCGGGCGAATTGGTGGACGGCGGCTCCGTTCCGCGAAAGGCGCGGCGGTTGATCGGACCCTCGATCCCGTTCCGGCGCATCACACAGCACCGGCCGCCCCGAGAGGCAATACGGGCAATGGCCACAAAAAACGGAGAGACACGAGATCACATGGTCACCTGGACGAAAATCGGCAACGGCGTCGCCGACTGCCTCCACGACGCCGGCCGCTTCGTGCCCCAGCACGGCTGGAATGTCCGTTGTATAGAGACCCTCCATGAAATGCAGATCGCTGTGGCAGAGACCAGACGCGACGGTGCGCACCAGGACCTCATGCGGCCCCGGCCGGTCGACGTCGACATCGAGGATTTCGAGAGGTTCAGAAATCTTCGACAACACAGCAGCGCGCATGACGATCCTCCAGACCTAGGTCCGACCGATGCTTGCGGTGCGGCTCAACCACGTCGAGCACAGATGACGATCGCCGATCGGTCGACTCTGTTCGAGATGACGAGATCGACCTCTCCGCGTGCGGCAGGCAACGCCTCGAGATAGCCAGCGCGGCACGCGACATGCTCCAGCCCAGCACCGCGGTGTCCGCTCTGGCTTTCTCGATCATCGCCAGCGTCATGTCGACGCCAAACACGCGTCCAGCCTGACCGACGGCGGTGATGGCCAACAACGCGTCAAAATCAGCACCGGAACCGAGATCGAGGACCGTCTCGCCGGGCATCGGATCTCCCCAGCTGAACCGATTACCGAGTAGTCCCTCCTCCCGAGGTGCTAGCGAGCCGTTCAAGGCCGCAACATCCGCGCGTTCCGCGGCCATGCGGCACGCTCGATGGAAGATGTGGTACACCCTTGTCCCAGAACGGTGATGCCCGAGGATAGGCCATTCCCGACGAAGATGAAGTGACTTAAGTCACGGAATACAGCATCTCAAGCGGTTGCGCGATCCCCGGCGAGTGCAGGGCCTACTGATATCTGGCGAGTTTGGCGCGATCGATGATTGTGATCGAGTCTCGCTCGATCGCGATTGCACCATCGTGCTCAAAATCGCGGAGCGAGCGAGCAACAACCTCTCGCACGGTGCCCGCCATGTGGGCGATCTGCTGCCGGGTGAACTGCGCCTGCAGGTTGATGCCCGCTCCAACACCTGAGCTCGGGTTCTCGACCTGCAACAGGATCTTTGCCACACGGCCGTGGACCTGGCGCAGCGAGAGATCCTTGACCATGGCGAGCAAATGGCGGGTGCGGCCGGCCATGGTAACGAGTGCCGCCGCGGCGAATGCCGGATTGCTCGCAAGAAGCGCCTGAATATCGGCCTCGGGGACCACAACGATGCGACTCGCGACGAGCGCTTCGGCCGAAACCGGGTTCCGGTCTCCGTCAAATGCGGGCACCTCGGCAAAAGTAGCGCCCGGTCCCATGAGACCGATCGTCTGCTCGCGCCCGCGGTCATAACCTTCTTCGATACCGCTCACATTCGTAAAGAGTCGAATTCTTCCGGCCTCGACGATACAAAGTCCGAGGCACGGCTCTCCCTCGAGAAAGATCACTTGACCCGCGCTGTATGTTTGAAGCTGAGTTCGGCTGCCCAGGTTCGCGAGCTCGGATTCGGTCAGACAGGCAAGCAGCGCAGAGCGACGCAGCAGCGCGATTCGTGAGGCAAAGTCACCGCTCTGGAATGGGCTCGCCATTACGCCCTCCAACCCGTACACGGCGGACGGCGCTCTTGCCTCACCACACTCGTGCTGGTCGGCCGCGCGACTCTCGTGACTTCAAGCATCGGTGAGGCACCGCGGTTTCTTGTCCAGCCAAGACGCTCGATACTGGCGTGACGCTCCGGGTGGACCGTTCGACTCGCCGCGGCCGAAGAAAAGAAGGCAACTGAACCTCCGGTGACAATCGGAGTCGAGCCGGATTCGCGTTTCTTGGATCGATATATTGCCGCCGATACCGCGAGAATTGGCCGTGGCGCGTTGCAGCCGCATTGTGGAATCCCTATAAGATGTTGCAAGAACGCAACAGACTTTCGATGAACCCGACAACCGTTTGGGGTAGTGGCATCCGTCTGACCACAACCCATGGTGGAGTGAGGGCACGTTTCACCGAAATTGCGGGAAACCTGACATCCGGTATACCGGTCAGCAGCTTCGGTGGCCGATGACCGCGTCAGTCGTTGACACCACGCCATGGACGCGATACGACCCCCCCCAATCCTGCGCCAACCCGTCCGTTCATAATCGGCTTTCATGTTATCTGAACCCCACAAAGGAGACCGCGCGCGTCCGGCGCGACGTCTGGGCAGGTGCCGGGGGCAAGAGTAGCGCTAGCGGCTGCGACTGGGAGGAGAGACGCATCGCGGTACGCAATCGGTAGAGAAGGAAAAAACCGCCTTCTTGAACAGGGAAAGAGCAGAACTTCCCTGACGTTTAGTGTCCTTGCTGATGCCGTCTGAGGCGGGCGGCCTACCAGGTGGCGGGCGAACCTTCAGGCGAGAGCTCAGGTTCAGGACACGGCAGTGGCTTCGAACTCGATCAGGAGCTCGGGGTAACCGAGACGGGCGACGCCCAGTAGCGTAGCGGTGGGTCGACAACCGGACTCCGCTAACCTTCGGCCCCACGCTTCCGAACCTTCCGCCAAAAAGCGGTCAACGTCGGTCGTGTAGATAGTCATTCGCACCACGTCCGCCAACTTGAAGTCTGCCTGCTTCAAGACTGTCTCGAGGTTGTCCAGAGCCTGCATCGTCTGGGCTCCCATGTCCCCGATGTGGATCGGTACACCGTCTCCAGCCTGAGACGCCTGGCCGGAGCAGATGAGGGTCCGCTGAGCGCCTAGAACCTCGATCGCCTGGACGAATCCGAGCTCGTCCTGCCATTGCCATGGGTTTATGACTCTCCGGTCCATGATCCCTCCTTCTTCGTTGCAGTCCATCGTCTGCGCCGAGGGTGTCGCCCCCGTGGCGCGGAAGCGATTCGCCCTGCGCCGTCCAAATGCCGCGATCCTACTTCCAGCAATTAGTTCTCCATCATCCGCCGCCGAGTCATGAACCGTCTTCTCAACATTGAGCCTCGCCTCTCAGATGACGATGGCCACGTCTGGGCTCTTCGGACGATTGGAGAATCAGATCCAATTCACTGGAGTCTCCTTCCACTAATTTGACTTATAATCCGTTCGGAGGCCTCTGTCAATGCTATGACCACGACGCGAGAGACTCGGAGACAAAGGCAGGCCTCGGCGACGAGAGCGGAGATTCTTGCGGCGGCACGAGCTCTGTTCAAAGAGCGGGGCTATTCCGCGACGTCGATGGCGGCGATCGCGGAAACCGCCGGCACGGCAGTCCAGACGATCTACGACAGGGTCGGTCCGAAATGCGCGATCCTAATGGCGCTGCTCGATGTCATTGATCAACAAGCAGAGATCGCAGATGCCATCCGTCGGGCAGAGGCAGCGGATGATCCCAGAACACTCCTCGCGATCGGCGTTCACTTGCTGCGCCGAATTAATGAGCGTTGCGGGGACGTGATCACGCTATTGATCCATGCCGCTGCGATCGAACCAGATGCGGTCGAAGCGGTTTCGGAAGGGCGGCGACGCCATGTCGCGGGCACCACGGACTGGGCTTGGATGATGATGCGAAAGCAAGCGCTACGACCTGGGATCGATGTGGCGCAAGCCGGTCAGGCGATCTCGGTCTTGACGTCGTCGACGGTATGGAACGAGCTAACTTGGGAGCACGGATTGACATTTGACGAAAGCGAAGCCTGGATTCTCGACGCCTTGACGAAGCTCCTACTTCCCGCGATGTGACGCTTCGAGACCAAGTGCCGGCTCGTCCCACAACTGAGCGACTTTTCTTCTTCGCGCGCGTCCGTTCACCTCAATCATGAACCTGTCAACCGTGCCAGATGCTATCCCGGAAGTCGTACGGTCTGCTGCTGTTGACAAGCAACCCCAATTTCTGCCCGGCGCGACCGCCCCCGGGACCAACCAATGGTGCCCAGTTCCCCGGCTTCTCCCTGGGCGAGTTGAGCGCGCAACCAGGGTTGAGTCCAAACATGTGTCAGCATGTCGTGGCGAGGCGTGATGCTACAAGGTACAAGGTCTCGTGATCCGGGACTAAATGGGACCCTCTCCCGCGGCCCGAGAGCGAGCTCACGACGCCTTGGAGTGCTACCCTCCTCAGCGTTGGGGGAGGAGCCGCGATCTCACCCCGGAATCGCGCCGAGCTGCCGCATCATGCCCAGATCGTCGTTGCTGCCCCAGTGCTCAATTATCCGCCCGTCGGCGATCCTGACGATGTGCACGCCGGTGACGGTGACGGCGCTTCCGGTCCGCGGGATGCCGAAGAAGTCGCCCGTCCTCGTGCCGGTCATGGTTGTTCGCGCGACCACCCGGTCCTCCTCAGCGATCAGATCCTCGATCTGCCACCACTGGTCCGGGAAATGCGGCGTGAAAGAGTTGGACGATCGCGTTATGCCCCGCCAAGCCATGCTGCATACCGGGTGGGTTGGTGTGATCGAAAAAATCGGAATGAATGATCTCGGACGCGACTGCCGGGTTGCCGCGACTGATATCCTCCTCGAACAACCGTCGAACCAATGCCTTGTTCTCCACCAGGCTCATTGCTTTCCCTCCTTGAATGCGCGCTCAATCGAACGCCGCCGATCAGCTAGCCGGGCACGCTCGCGCACACCGGACTTGTGTACAATCAACTACCAAGGTATCCTGGGTTGATGCTAAGGATACCTGTGTAGTGTGTCAAGAGGGGTACGTGCATGCGCCATGAACCGGATCATCGCTTGATCGGCGAATTGCTCCGCAATCCGAACGCGGCCCGGGACCGTTACGTCGAACGCGGTTTCGCCGAGGGCGGTCATCCCGCGATCCGGCAGGCTCATCAGGCCGTGTTCGAGTACATCGACCGGGAGCATGGCTCCCGCATCACCGACCTCGCGAAACCGGCCAACATGTCGGCCCAGTCCATGGGCGAGCTCGTCGATCACCTGGCCGCCCACGGCTACGTCGAACGCGTGCCCGATCCAACCGATGGCCGCGCCCGGTTGGTGCGGCTAACCGGTAAGGGCCACGAGGTCTACGCCCTCGCGGGTCGCCTGGTCACGCAATTGGAAACGGACTGGTCCGCGCTGCTCGGGGAACGTAAATTCGCCCAGCTCAAACGCCTGCTCGCCGAGCTCTGGGACGCGATCGAACCCGGAGCTTCAAGCCGCTAGCTCCAAGCTCCAAGCTTCAAGCTTCAAGCATTGAGAGCAACACCCCTAAGGACTATGCGACATGAGGTCGACAATTGCATCGACCAAGCCGGAGCCAAAGATCCCGTCTGGATCGAGATCGGGGTCGTAGATCGTTACTTCCATGCCGGCAGCCAGCTCCGAATGCAGCAGTGGTCGCACGAGGTCCGACAATTCGTCGTAGGTCAGCCCATCGGGTTGAGGGGAATCGACCGCGGGCATCACGTCGTTGTGCAGAACATCGACATCGAAGTGGATCCAGAATCCGTCGAGGCTCTGGGATCGCATATGTTCCAATGTCTGCCGGGCCGATTCCTCGACACCTGTGCGCCGGAGATGCGCCAGATCCCAAACCGTGATCGCGGTATCGAAGATGTCGGTGGCCTCAGGATCGCCTTCGCGGTCCCCAAGCGCGATCACGTCGCTCTCACGCACATACGGACGCAGTCCGTCGATATCGGTGAGCCGTTCCGAATCTCGACCGGTCAGAATCGCGAGATCTTCACCCGCGACCGCTTCCACGGCATCGGAATTCCCCAGATGACGAAAATCGGTATGCCCATCGACATACACCAGCCCAAACCTACCCCGATGTCGAAGGGCGAGCATATTGCCAAGCACCACGCTGCAATCCCCGCCGATAACCAGCGGAAAGCGCCCCGCATCGATCTCGTTTCCAACGCGTTCGGCCAGTTCGATCGTGTATTCGCGGATCGCCTCCTCGTTTCGGGTTCCAAACCCCCGATACCACTCCGGCGAGTAGGGTGCCGGCACAACGCGACCACCCTCGATTGCGCCAATTCGTTCAGCAAGACCGTGCGCTCGCAGCGCGGCGGGCATCTGGTAGACGCCAGGCACGCGGCCAGGCGCCGGCGGGCGCAGCCCGAGATTCGTCGGTGCGTCGATTACCACAACTGGGCGCTGGGGGCTCATCAAGAAACCTCTCGCGAAAATGCCATCAAAGACACAACGCGAACAGCCTTGAGTTGTGAGCCGCTAGCAAGAGTGGGGAAGGCGCGTTGTCCTGGATTCAAGCCTCGGAGAGGCTTTGCGAACTGAGCCCCAGACTGAAGTCAGGGGTTATCTAAACAGCTTCGACCGGCAGGTTCGTTCCGACCACGATCTCCTCGCGCCAGGCGCCGATCCGGCGGAACTTCGCGTAGCGCGCGTCGAGCAACCGCTGCGTGCCGCCCTCGCCGTCCGCGAGCACCATTAATTCACGCAGGTGGCGGCCGATCGCTTCGCCGACGGCGATCATCGCGTCGCGAGCGCGCTCGTGAGCAGGCTGATGCTCTGGAATCACCTCGTCGATGATCTCGAACCGCTTCAGATCGGCGGCAGTGATACGCATCGTCTCCGCGGCTTCGGGCGCCTTCGAGGTGTCCTTCCATAGAATGGCGGCGCAGCCCTCGGGCGACGCGACCGCGTAGACCGAGTTCTCGAGCATCAGGATCCGATCCGCGACGCCGATCGCGAGCGCGCCGCCGCTCCCGCCCTCGCCGATCACGACCGCCACGATCGGCGTTTCCAGACTCGCCATGGTCAGCAGCGCTTCCGCGATCGCCGTGCCCTGTCCACGCTCTTCGGAGCCGATCGTCGGGTCCGCGCCGGGGGTGTCGATAAAAGTCACGATCGGAATCTGGAACTTCTCGGCGTGGCGCATCAACCGCTCGGCCTTGCGATACCCCTCGGGCTTCGCCATTCCGAAGTTGCGGGTGATGTTCTCCCGGGTGTCGCGGCCCTTTTGGTGGCCGAGCACGAACACGGTCCGGTCACTGAATTTTGCCAGGCCCCCGATGAGCGCGTGATCGTCGCCGAAGGCACGATCGCCGTGCAGCTCAACGAACTCGGTCATCAGCTCGTTCATGTAGTCCAGCATGTGCGGACGATCCGGATGACGAGCCAATTTGACGCGATCCCAGGCCGACAATGGGCCGGAGGTTGTGAAGTCGCCGGCAGTGCCGTCGGCGCCGTGTCCGCGCCGGAGGAGAGTGTTCATGGCTCTGCCTCATAGCCGTTCGCGGCATCGACGACCGCGCCGCGAGGCACAGGGTCGACTGATGAGTTGGTTCCGTTGGCGGCAAACGTGGGCGTTTCGCGGGCGACCTGCGATTGCGGCGCACTCGCCCGGGCGTAATGGTCGAGCAACTTGACCAGGGTTGACTGCAGGGACGCACGCTCGACGATCAGATCGATCATGCCGTGATTGAGCAAGAATTCAGCGGTCTGAAATCCTTCCGGGAGTTTCTGTTTCGTGATCTGCTCGATCACCCGTGGACCGGCAAAACCGACCAGCGCGCCGGGCTCGGCCAGGATCACATCGGCCACCGTTGCATAGCTCGCGGTCACGCCGCCATAGCAGGGATCGGTCAACAGCGCGAAATGGGGAACCCGGGCGCGGCCGAGCCGGGAAAGCGCTGCGACCGTCTTCGCCATTTGCATCAAGGAGAAGAGCCCTTCGTGCATGCGGGCGCCGCCGGAGGAGTTGATCGTCAGCAAAGGCGTGCCGAGTGCCGCGCATCGCTCGGCGGCGCGCGCGAGCTTCTCGCCGAAGACGGAGCCCATGCTGGCTCCCAGGAAGTCGAAATCGGCGACCGCGAGCGCAATCGGCCGACCCTCGATCGTCGCCAGCCCGGTGATCAATGCCTCTGCTTCGCCGCTCTTTTTCTGAGTCGAGCGCAGTTTGCGGGTGTAGGAGCCGCCGCTATCCGCGAACGACAACGGGTCCTCGGGTTGAATCCCGGCGTCCCACTCTTGAAACGATCCTTCGTCGACCAACATCGCGATGCGATCGCGGGCGCGGAGGCGGAAGTGATACTCACATTTCGGACAGACACGGTCGTTGTGGTCGAGCTCTTTGGAGTAGATCAGTTCCTGGCATTTCGGACACTTAACCCAAAGCGCGCCGAAGTCCTTTTGGTCGGGACGGTCGTCATCCACCTGCAGTGGTTGGAATTTGTCGTCGCGGTGAAGGAATCCGCGCATCGGCGAGCCTCAAGCGATTCACGAGCGCGGCATCAGTCACCGCGGTCGCGCCATAGAAGAAGTCCGCATCCGTCTCAAAAACGAATCAGGTCTGGATTCGGGATGGGGAGACGCGGGCGCTCCAGCGTCGCTGAGCATACGCGAGGCAAGGTGTCCGTTCAAGGAGATTTCACAATTTACCCGCGAATGTACGGACCGATTTCGACATCCAGTTGCACAAAATGCCCATACGTACAGGACCCGGCCCGTAGGAAGGAACCCTTAATCGGATTGACTCCGACTTTTCGAAAGAGCCGGTGACCGCTTTGGCGCGCTTGGTTCCGCTTTCAGTTTCGCGATATGTTCCAGGCAGATGTCGTACGAGCGGTTCAGCATATCGACGAAGAGGGATAATTCTTCGTCGCTGTAGCGATCGTAGAGAGCCAGCGTGGCCTCCGCCAACCCCTGGTAAAAGGGACCAATCACGCTGTGGATTCGCTCCGGCAGCGCACGAAGGATCACCCTCCGCCGATCCGATAGATCAGGCTCCCGCCGGACAAGCCCCGTTCGCTCGAGGCGATCCGCAATCCCGGTAATCGCGCCCGTCGAGAGACCGGTCAGCTCCGACAACCGTCCCGCGGTCATCGGACCATTGAGCATCAGAAGATCCATCGCTTCCATATCAGTCGAATTCTGCCCCACCCGTTCGGCGACCGCCTGGCTGAGCAAAACCGCCATCGCACTGGAACGGCGTACCTGATCAACTAACTGGGAGATCAACTCCTCCCGATCAATCTGTTCGCTTGACATGATCCCTGCCTACCGCTACCATCCATATCTCTTAGACCGTGAGATTCTTAGAAAAAGAGAAAACAAGAAAATAAGAATCACGATCGCTAAGACATTCTATCACGGCTTTCCGCGGAGAAAGCCCTCTTGTGCGAAGGAGATAATGGTATGACCGCTTCCCCTGGAGGGCCCCGCGATCGAGGTGCGCGACCTCGTCAAAACCTTCAAGGGCAACATCCGCGCCCTGGATGGCATGGATTTTCGCGTCGAGGCAGGTGAGATCTTCGGTCTGCTCGGTCCAAACGGCGCCGGAAAATCGACAGCGGTCAGAATTCTGGCCACGCTCTCCCGTCCCGACAGCGGCGGGGCCCACGTGGCCGGACTCGACGTGCTGCGTGAACCGGATCGCGTCCGCCGGGCAATCGGCGTGGTCGCCCAGCGCTCGGGTGTCGATCGCGAGGCGACCGGCCGCGAAAATCTCACCCTGCAGGGGCAGCTCTTCGGACTCCGCGGCAATGAGCTCAAACAGCGCGTGAGCGATCTACTCGAACGATTCGGGCTTACCGATGCGGCCGATCGCGTGCTCACCGGTTATTCCGGCGGCATGCAGCGCCGGCTCGATGTCGCGCTCGGCCTGGTCCACCGTCCGAAAGTGCTCTTTCTCGACGAACCGACCACCGGACTCGATCCCGAGGTCCGCACCGACATGTGGCACGAGATCGCCCGCCTTGCCCGCGACGAAGGCATCACGATCCTGCTCACCACCCACTACCCCGAGGAAGCGGATGAGCTCTGCGACCGCATCACGATCGTCGATCACGGCAAAGTGGTGGTCGAAGGCACGCCGGAGAAGCTCAAAGCCGAGCTCCGTGGCGACGCGGTCATGATCGATCTCTCAAACACCGAGCTCGACGGGCATGTCCAGGGCGCGCTCGACAGAATCGATGGCCTGCGCGAGCTCCTGGTCGATGGGCGCCGGTTGCGCGCCCGCGTCGATCGCGGCGCAACCGCTGTCCCGCACATTTTGACCGCGCTGGACTCCGCTGGAATCGTGGTCGCCGCGGTCACGGTCTCCCGCCCCTCCCTCGACGATGTCTATCTGCGCTATGCCGGACGGTCGTTCGACGATGCGGATCGAAAAGGAGTCATCCGATGACCGTCGCTCAGGAGACCTGGTTCATGACGTTGCGTCATATGCGGGCATTGATCCGCCAGCCCTGGTGGATCGCCTTCTCACTGCTTCAGCCATTGATCTACATGCTTCTCTTTGGGCAGCTCTTCAAGCGGATCGTCGAGCTCCCAGGTTTTGCATCGGATTCGTACATCGAGTTTCTGACGCCGGGTATTGTGATCGTGAGCGCCCTCTTTGGCGCGGGATGGAGCGGTATGGGCACGATCACCGATCTCGATCGCGGGGTGCTCGATCGCTTCCTGGTGACGCCAACCAGCCGGACATCGCTCATAGCCGGTCGATTGCTGCTGCAATCAGTGATCACCGTGGTTCAGGCGTTGATCATCATCGGAGTCGGCATCGCGATGGGCGCCCGGTTCGATGGCGGCGTGATCGGAATCGCGGTGTTGATCCTCTGCGCGGTGTTGTTGGCGGCCCCGGTCGGCGCGCTGTCGAATGCGATGGCGCTGGTCGCGCGCAAGGAAGAGACGGTCATCGGCGCGGCCAACTTCATCCTGCTGCCGCTCTCTTACCTCTCGGCCGTTTTCATCGATCTCAATCTCACCCCGGTTTGGATTCAGACGATCGCGCGCTTCAATCCATTGAACTGGGCCGTGCGAGCTGGGCGCGAAGTGCTCGGCTCGGAAATTGACTGGACCTTCGTTCTCATGCAAATGGGCTATCTGATCGTCCTGACGATCGCGAGCGCCTGGCTGGCGACTCGTGCCTTCCGGAGCTATCAGCGAGCCATTTAGGCCCTAATCTCCCCCTCATATCGACGGGAGACGGGAGATCGAAGAATGGTGCAATTCGATTCCGCGATTGGGCTGGGTTTTCTGATTGCCTTCAGCCTCCGGCCGCGTACCTGGCTTCTCATGGGGAACATCGAACCGTTACTTCATGACGAAGTGGTTTTTGGAAGCTCGAGCGGCGTTTCCCACACCAGCACCTGCTGATTCCCGTCCGCGTCCGCCGGTAGCGGCATCTCAAAGATATGCGGTTCGTTCAGCATGGAGAGCGGAAGATCCGGGAATGACAACGCGGTGAGCCGATTGTGACCGTCGTCCGAAAGTTGGAGCGGAATTGGCCGCGAATACCGGCCGCCATCCGTCACCAATGTGGTCGTGAAGGTGTTGTGCAGTCCGTCGTGATAGTGATACTCGACGAGCACGAACACGACCGAAAAATAGGCTCCCGTGGCAATGATGTCATCCGGTCGATGAACCGATTCGAAGAATTCGGGTGTGGCCAGGGTCACATCGTAATTCAACCCTTCCGACACGGTGCCGTGCCGGGTGAGTGCCGTCACGGCCGGAGTGTTGGGAAAAACCGGGATCTCGACCCATCGTATCGGGAGTGCTCCGGAGCTGTACGTGCCGATATCAGTGGCAATCCCGAGCCCGACCGCGAGCAGTCCGAGGACCAGCACGAGACGGATGATGAGGTGATCTGTTGCGGCGGAGCGTATGGGTCGCGCGCGCTCGGTTGCCTGTTTCCCCTCGACTTTGTGAACTAGCCGTACACGTGCAATCGTCCCGGCGTGCATTCGTCGTTACCTTGTGCCTTCGTTGTCCCGTCAAACACATAAATACGACATCGAGCGATCGCCCGTCGCTCGTGGATCGTAACCGGGCGGCGGTTGCGCGATCGTCATGCATTGCAGAGCCGGTATTTCAAAAGCGCGACAGAACCCGGTTGCCGGCCGCTAACACGCGGTCAGAATAGGGCCGGGCGCCGCCGGCACTCAGCTTTTGTTTCCCAGCCGGCTTGACAGAAGGGGCCGAATCGGGTATTTCCGATAGAGGCGGATTACGCCCTTAGATTGAATGGCGTAGAGGTACGAATGCTTGATCTCACCGCAACCCGGCGTGCCGCGATCGAACAGCGTTTGCGCGACGATCTCATGATCTGGCTAACGACGGTCAACCCAGCCGGCCGCCCACACACCGTGCCGGTTTGGTTCTGGTGGGACGGGGAGTCGATCACCATCTATTGCGAACCGGAAACGCGGAAGATCAGGAATCTGCGCCAAAATCCGGCGGTCACCCTTGCGCTCGAAACCGAAGACGACGGCGAGATTGTGATCATCTTCGAGGGCGACGCGGAGCTTCCCGCCGAACCGACCACGACCGCGATGCCGGCCGCCTTCGGCGGCAAATACGCGCATCTCTGGGAGCGGATCAGCTCTTCGCCGGAGATCATGGCCGCTCGTTATTCCCAACCGGTTCGTTTGAAGCCCGCCAAAGTCATCGCATGGGGCATCGCCGAATAGCCCCGCTTCCCGTACCAGGAGTCAATCGTGAAAACGCTTGAAGTCACCAAAGTCGACGAACAGTTGATGGTCATGCTGCGCGCGCTGGCCAACCCTGCCCGCCTGCAGATCTTTCAGGAATTGCGCGCTCGCGGCGCCGCCTGCCAGTGTGGTCCGCTCGTGGAATCGCTCCCGCTGGCGCAGTCGACAGTCTCCGAGCACTTGAAGCGCCTGCGCGAAGCCGGCCTGATTCGCGGCGAAATCGACGGCCCCGCCGTCTGTTACTGCATCGACGAAGCCAACCTCGACTGGCTGAAGCGCGAGATCGCGTCGCTCTAGTCGTGAGCCGCTAGCCGCTAGCTCCAAGCTTCAAGCTGCAGGCTCCAAGCTCCAAGCTGGAAACGACCTCCTGCTGGGCGGGAGAGGGTTGGTGTGCGGGTCGTACACGAACGTCATCCCCATCCCTCCACTTACGTATGCCGCAAATCCGTGCCTCCCCGAAATCTACGTATCGCGGTTACGTCATTTGTCGGATGGCCCGCGAAAGCGCCCGTGCCATGATGTAATCGACGACAAGGTGATGCGTCTAGTGGTGACAAGAGAGCGGGTCAATAAGATGAACGGCAAGCGATATGGTTCTGGGGCAAATAGAGTGACTGAGCTTTATGGTGAATTTGGGGCGATCGCGCTTCAGCGCCAGGAATGGCAACGGACGGCGCTGAAGCAGGCGGAAACTCGGCGAGCGCTACGGGCATCTGGCCCCAATCGCTCGGCGAAAGTCGGAGCGGGACGGCGGGCGATTGCAATAGTCGGAAGCGCAATCGTCCGATTCGGTCTCCGGCTCCAGGGACAAACGCGGATTTCGGCGGCCGGTACCGCCCAATAATCGAGTCAATCGATAGTCGGTTACTGAGGTACTGACGAACGGACCGCACTAATCGATCGCGGCCGTTCACAAGAAGCGGAGTGCGGGCAACTAGGTGTATGTGCGGCCGCACCCGCCGGTTACCAACGCTTGCAGAACGGCCTCCCCGAGACGTATATCTCTTGACGACACGTCGAAGTCAGGGGAATGACGAGACATGGAGACTATCTGCCTTCGCCCGGGGCTCGAAATACCCCGGGAGGCAATCGAGGCATTTTGCCGGCGACACCACATCACGTGGCTCGCCGTCTTCGGCTCAGTCCTCCGCGACGACTTCGCCCCAACCAGCGATATCGACATCCTGGTGGAGTACGCACCCGAACAGACTCCCAGCTTGTTCGGTCGGTTGAAGCTCGAGGAGGAATTGTCTGAGATCCTTCAAGGGCGATCGATCGACTTAGGAACCAGGCAATATCTGAATCGCTGGCTGAAGGATCGTGTGCTCAGCGAAGCCAGGGTCATCTATGACGCAGCATGACGACCGGGTCTACCTGGGCCAAATGCTTGATTCCGCCCGTGAAGCGTTAACCTATGTTGACGGCATCGACTTTGCTGACTTTGCGGGCGACCAGATGCGGCAACGCGCCGTCATCTACGTCATCCAGGTAATCGGAGAGGCGGCGCGACGGGTCTCTGCCGATCGACGTCGATCGCTGCTCGATATTCCATGGCCAAAGGTCATCAGCATGAGGCACAAACTCGTCCACGACTACACTGACATCAACATTGACGAAGTCTGGCGCACAGCCAATCGTGACTTGCCGCCGCTCATCGAAGCGCTCGAGCTCGCGTTGACAGATTAGGGCCGGGCCACCGAGTCGAGGTGATTTGCCGGCCCACCATGAGGCCGCGTTCGATCGCGATAATCCATTCTGCGAAAGGCGTTCACCGGGTAGTTCGCGCCGCGGGACCCGAACGACGAACCGGCGAGCGTGCTGCTGGAGCGCATCCGGGCGCAGCGGGCGGCGGCCCCGGCCAAGACCAAAGCCAAACGCGGACGGGGCAAGAGCGCGACCCAATTGCCGTTGTAATCGCGTTGCGGCATCGGGTTGGATATTGTTGGGGCACACAGCGGTGTGCCCTGTTGATCATCACCACAGCGAATTTGTGTACGCTGTTGAAGGTCGATTTGGGAGGTGTGAGGCGGGGGACGAGGGCACACCGCGGTGTGCCCGTACAATCCCGATTGGTCGGCCTTGGAAAAAGGGTTGGGGCATCGTCGTGTTGATGGCGTGGGAACCGCATGCGATATGACCCGGAGCGGCATCACCGGCAATCGGTGCGGTTGCGGGAGCACGATTACGCCGGCGGCGGAACCTACTTCGTGACTCTGGTAACAATTGATCGCGCTTGTCTGTTTGGCGAAATCCGCGATGGCGAGATATATCTCAATGCGTTCGGGTTAATCGTGGATCGGGAATGGGCCAGGACGGGTGTGATTCGCCCGGGGGTGGCGATCGATGTGTTCGTGGTCATGCCGAATCATTTACACGGGTTGATTACGATCAACCCACCGGCCGGTGATGCCGTAGGGGTACACGGCGGTGCACCCATCGCCTGGACCACGACCGGTTCATTGAATCAACGACCGTTCGCGACCTCGGACCGGGTGCACCGCCGTCATCTGCACCAACTAATTACGGATAAGCGTAGAATATCGGGATTGTGCGAGACGTGATTTTGCGTCTCCGAGGCGTCCCGCCGCCATGGACGAGAGGATTGTGGCGGTGGGTGGTCAACCAGGTGAACCAGCTCCGGCGATGGCGAGCCGGATCGAAGCGGTGTTGGTCGAGCTGGTACAGGGGATGACGCCGGCTCGCGTCGGCGGACGTGGTCGTCCGCCGATCATGCCGGCGATGGTGGTGTGGGCCAGCCTGACCATCGGGGTCCTGCGTGGCGTGATGAGTCAGGTCGCCGTCTGGCGGCTCGTGCTGGACACCGGGTTGTGGCGGGGACCGCGGATCGTGGTGTCGGATGAAGCGGTCTATAAACGGCTGGCCACCGCCGGTCCGAGTCCGCTGGGCGGGCTGTTCGCCGACGTGACGACGCTGCTGCTCGAGCGGATCGCGCCGTGGCACGACGAGCAGCTCGCGCCCTTTGCCACCGATGTCGTCGCGATTGATGAGACCACGCTCGATCCGGTGGCGCGGTCGCTGCCGCAACTACGGACGCTGCAGGCAGGCGACGATGCGTTGCTGCC
>CAYJPA010000082.1:0-28611 GCA_964371945.1 uncultured Sphaerobacteraceae bacterium
CTCCGTCTTCCGCGTACCACCAGATTCCCCGGTCGCCGCGAGCTTTAGAAAGTGCGAGAACAGCCATTCCCAGTTTTTCCGATTCTCTTTACAAAAAGAGAACCGCCCGGAATTACCAGGCGGCACACCTTGTGCCGGCGAGATCCGAATCGGATCTCCGCGACTCGGATCGTCGTTGACGATCTACAAGGCCACGCCTCCTGCTGTTCCCCGTCCGCCTCGCTCTTCGCTCGGCAGAACCGCGAACTTGTCGTCCGCAGCGGGGTGGATACTACAACGGCCCGCTGAACTCGTCAAGGTGGTTCTTGAGATTTTGTTCACAGTTCGACGAGTCCGAATGGGACCAGCATATCCGCTTATGCAAATACCGCGAACAACCCGGCGATTGTCGCCGTTCAATGGCCGTATAATCGTAGAATCCGGCGCAACGATCGCCAATTGGATTTATCACGGATCGCTCATGAGAGGAGCACGTTCGACCATGAAGCCGGTTATCGGCATCACTCCATCCCCAATCAATGACACATCTTCGTCGGGAACGCACGAGCGCTACGCGATCACGTCGACCTACGTGAATGCCGTGATCGCGGCCGGCGGCATTCCCGTGGTGCTTCCGCCGCAAGACGGCAATGCTGACGCCTTGCTTGACCTGGTGGACGGCCTGCTCTTCTCGGGCGGCGCCGACATCGATCCCACTTATTACGGTGACATCGAAGTCCACCCGTCGACCTACGACGTACACCCGCTCCGGGATCGATTCGAGCTCGAGCTCCTGGCGAAAGCGATCGAGCGCGACTACCCCACGTTCTGCATTTGTCGCGGCATTCAATTGCTTAATGTGGTGTGTGGCGGGACGCTGTTCCAGCATGTGCCAGATCAGTACGACGCTGCTATCCCGCATCGTCAGCAAGAGGCGGGACTCAAGTCGCACCAGCCAAGCCACACGGTGACTGCTGTGCCCGGAAGCTTGCTTGCGACGGCATACGGAGACGATGAGATCAAGGTCAATTCTTACCATCACCAGGCCGTGAAGGACCTTGCTCCGTCATTGAGCAGGTCCGGACAGGCGGAGGATGGGCTGGTCGAGGCGGTGGAGCTGCCTGATCACTCCTTCGTGCTCGGCGTGCAGTGGCACCCCGAAATGATGTTCCGCGAGCACCCAGAGCATCTGGCGCCGTTCAGGCATCTCGTCGAAGCCGCGACCGCACGGCGTCTGGCGGGAATCACCTCCTGATCGGAAGCGGACTATGAATGAACCCGGTGGGATGTGAACTGCTCTCCATAACGTCGAACTGACTTTCTCAGCCCAACCTCTGGGGAGCAGTTCAATGTCCACCGGGCCTTTCTTCGGCGCTCCCGCGTTGAACGAACCGCCTACACGACCGCGCCAACCGGCTCGCGCAGTTCCGCTTCCGCGGCGGCCGCGGATGCCGCCGCGCGGACAACCTTCGAGTTCCGTCCGAGATGGAACTCCTCCGGCATCGCGGTCGCAAGAACGTCGTCCAGTCGATCGGCCAAAACGAATGTCATCTGCTCGCGCAGCTCCTTCGGCAGATCGTCGAGATCGACATCGTTTCGATGCGGTAGCACGAAGGTGTTGATCCCGGAGCGCCTCGCGGCCAGCGCCTTCTCCTTGATCCCACCAACGGGCAGGACCTGACCGCGCAACGTGATCTCGCCGGTCATTGCCACGTCCTCCCGAACAGGCACGCCGGTGAGTAGGGAAACGAGCGCCGTTGTGATCGCGACTCCGGCCGACGGTCCGTCCTTCGGCACAGCGCCGGCAGGCACGTGGATGTGAATATCAGAGCTCGCGAAGATCTCCGGATCGATCCCCAAATCATCCGCGCGCGATCGCACGAACGAAACCGCAGCCTGGGCGGATTCTCGCATGACATCACCGAGTTGACCGGTGACGGTCACACCGCCCTTGCCAGGCATCCTGGATGTTTCGATGAACATGATGTCTCCGCCAACACTCGTGACGCCGACGCCGATCGAAACACCCGCCTGCGATGTTCTCGCCGCGCGCTCCTCGTAGAAGAATCGTGGCCGGCCGAGATACTCGCGTATCTGTTCTGGCCCGGTTTCGAATGCGACTTCTCGCTCCTCGGCAACCCGCGTGGCAACCTTGCGGCAAACGGATCCGATCTCGCGTTCGAGGTTCCGGACCCCTGCTTCACGGGTATAGTGTTGGATAATCTGCGTCAATGCATCGTCGGTGATCGAGTGAACGTCTTTCGATAGTCCGTGCGCCCTCAGTTGTTTCGGCACCAAATACTTGCGGGCAATGTTCAACTTGTCGTCGTCCGTATATCCCGCGAGATCGAGGATCTCCATTCGGTCTCGCAACGGGGGGGGAATCGTGTCAAGCAGATTTGCGGTCGCGATAAACATCACCTTCGAGAGGTCGAACGACACATCCAGGTAATGGTCCCGGAAGCTGTTGTTCTGCTCGGGATCGAGCACCTCTAGAAGCGCCGACGATGGATCGCCACGCCAGTCGTTGCCGAGCTTATCAACCTCATCCAGGATGAAGACGGGATCGTTCGTGCCCGCCCTGCGAATCGCCTGAATGATCCGGCCCGGCATCGCGCCGACGTATGTCCGGCGGTGACCGCGAATTTCGGCCTCATCGCGAACGCCACCGAGCGACATCCGCGTCACTTCCCGGCCCAATGCGCGCGCGATTGACTGCGCCAGGCTCGTCTTGCCAACACCAGGCGGTCCGACGAAGCAGAGGATCGGTTCGCGGTTTCCGGTCGGTGTGCCTTCCTCGGCCGCGAGCGCCAGTTTGAGCTTGCGAACCGCCAGATACTCCAGAATCCGGTCTTTAATCTTCTCTAGGTCGTAGTGGTCCTCATCGAGAATTGCCCGCGCATTGGGAATGTCGATCGCGCATTCTGTGCTCTTGTTCCAGGGCAGCGATGTCAACCAGTCGAGATAGGTTTTGATAACGCCATACTCCGCTGCCGCGGGAGGCAATTTCGAGAGCCGGTCGAGCTCGCGCCTCGCTTCCTTGGCCGCTTCTTCAGGCATTTCGCATGACTCGATCTTGCCGCGAAGCTCGCTGACCTCGGCTTCGGTTTCACTTGATTCGCCGAGCTCTCGTTGAATCGCCTTCAACTGCTCGCGCAAGTAGTACTCACGCTGCGACTTCCCAAGCTCTTCCTGGACCTCTGACTGCAGTCGCTTTCCAAGCTCCAGAACGTCCAGCTCCTTGGCAATAAAGGCGTTGAGCGTGGTCAGCTTCTCATGCACTGAGTCCAGCTCGAGCAGTTGCTGGCGCTCGGCCGGGTCCATTCGCAGATTCGTCGCGACCAAATAGACCAGATGCTTCGGATCGTCGACATTCAGCGCGGCAGTCACAAGCTCATCCGGAAGGTGCGAGACAAGCGACACCAAACGCTGGAAGAGATCCAGTGTATTGCGGGAAAGTGCCTGCACTTCGACCGACGTTTCGCTGGTTTCAGGCGCTGTTTCGATCTCCGCGGTCAGGAATGGCTCCTCGGAAAGAAAGCGTTTGATCCGCATCCGCTCTGAGCCCTGGACCGCCAACCGAACGCTGCCATCGGGCACACGCATCATCTGCAAAATGGTCGCGACCGTGCCGACTTCAAAGCAATCCTCAGGACCCGCACCTTCTTGCTCGGCATCTCTCTGCATAACGAGCGCGACGGTGCGATCGCCGGACATGACCTCATCGATCAGTCGCAGCGATCGTGCTTGCGCGGCGGCCAGTGGCACCACGGTTAGCGGGAAGACAACGGTTCCGCGGAGCGGCAACACGGGAAGTGTGAGCGTGCGGCTCGCGACAGGAATCGAGAGCTCGTCGTCAACGCTCTCAGCTTCAGTGCCGCCGACTTCGATCAGTTCGTCTGGTGGCAATTCATCCTCGATCTCGGTGATTGGGATTGCGGTTTCTTGGAGTTCTTTCTCATTTTCGGACATATTACTTATGCTCCCTGGCCGGGCTCACCATTCAGAGCAGGTGTGCGCGGAACGATGGTTCTGGTGCTTGAGCGAGGCAATATGATTCGCAAGAATCCATTGACATAGTCGGCCAATGCTCGTTCTGCATCGACGGAGAACGGAATGTAGACATCGACCCCGAACGGTCCGTAAGCGATACCCGTTTCGCGATACGAGCGACGCTCACCGCCACGATCGTCGAGCCGCTCGCCGCGAATCGACAACACGTCGTGCTCGATGACGACGCTCAAATCGTCCTGATTGATTCCGGCGATCTCGGTCGAAACGATCAGCGCGACGTCGGTTTCGTACACCTCGACAGGCGGACGCCAGCGTTGGTTCTGTCGCGGCGCGACGTGGGGCCGTTGCGGCATAAGCGATCGAAAGACCTGTTCCATTTCCTGTTGAACGCGATCCGGATCACGTTGGACGGTCCGGCGAATAATCAGCATCTTCACTCCTGGCACGAACGCCGGGTGCGATTGAACGGGTGGGTGCGTTCCGGCACGAGTCTCGCTTGACGCCGAACGAATCTTTGGTTTCACCTCATCCCGGCGCTCATCACTGCCGGCAAACTGACGCGATTATACACGACGAGATGGTTACTTGCTACGAGCCGTGTAAGGTAACTATTTGTTAGTCCTAGGTCCTGGTCGTAAAGCCGGGCGACAACTGGTTCGGACTTTTCGGCAAATCCGAGCCAAATCAGCCGCTCTTGTTGCGGTTTACTTGACTCTCTCCGATGTTGTTGCCTTCGCGGCCAGATCAAATGGAAAGAGAGCCAATCATTTTGGAGTTGTCCATTAACTGGGACGGGTGGGCGGCATGAGCCGCTTTGAACGGCGAACGAGGCCCGCGAACGCCGCGCCTATTACGGAACCCTGCTCTGGATTAAGGGCGTCCTCGGTGAACTCGCTTCCGGCGTTCCAGAGTAGCCAGCCACTTCCTGCTTGATCTTCGGTCGCGTCAATCTGCGCGCGCACCTGGTCCGCATCGTATGGCTCATCGCCCCAGGGGAAATCCTGCAACCACGGTCTGAGCTTCAATTCCATTCCCGGCATCTTCTCAAGCGCGAGGTAAACGCTCAATTCGATCGTTTCATAGGGCAATTCGTTCGGTTCGCCGCCGACATCGATCGATGAGGCGTCGAAGTGCGATGGGTAGATCATCGGGCAAACGTAATCGACGACCTCGGTGACATCTGCAAGCCGTTGCCCGATCCCCTGGTCGTCGGGGTAGATCGCAATGATCCCGAATACATCGACCGCCAACATCGCGCCGGTTGACTCCAGTGCTTTGCGTGAATCGATCAGGAACTCGACAATCGCCGCCACTCTGCCTTCTTCAGTGTAGTCAGGTCCAAAATCGGCGGTTGTGAGGTCACCGTCAGACGGAAAGCGAATGTAGTCATATTGAATCTCGTCGAAGCCGAATCCGGCCGCTTCGACCGCGAGATCAATGTTTGGCTGCCAGAGCCCTCGCATGAACGGATTCACCCAGGCTCCGCCGTCATATCCTCGCCAAACGTCACCACTCACCTCGTCTTGCACGGCCAGCTCGTGATTGGCCTCGGCGACTCTCGGATCGTTGAAGACAACCTGGCGTGCGATCGTATAAATCCCGTTGTCTTTGAACTTCTGGACGAGAACGGCAGGATCGTAGGTCGGTTCGACCGCATTTGCGTCCCTGAAGAACTGCACCTTTGTATCGTAGAAGACCACGCCCTCTTTGATGTCGATCACGATCGCGTTGATCTCGGTTTTGCTAATCAGATCGATGATGTGGTCGACAGTCGCCTCGTCACCGGCTGCACGTCCGTTTAGATATAGCGCTTTGATCTGTTTCCGCTTCAACTTGACTGAAAGATCCTCGCCCGCGGGAATCTCTTGCTTCGCGTAGCCTGGGGCCGTTATCACGATTCCCTGTGAAACGTCGGCATTCTTCAGCGTGAAGGAACCGCTCGATTTCGTGCGTGTAGTCGTGGTACCGGCTCGAACGAGCGCCTGATCGATGCCCCGGCCCTTCTCATCGAGCACTTTGCCCGACGCGACGACTCCGCTGCTCGCAACTTCGGCGGTGTCTGAGGTCGCCGTCGGCTCATCAGGTTGTTGGGTGGCGGCGGCAACTTCTGGTTCCTGGGTCGATTCCTCAGTCGCCTGCTCGGTCCCGCCTTCGGTGTCACCCGCCGGAACGCTCAATGGCCGCAGGGCGGCCTTCTGGCTTTGATCGAACGATGAACCGACTGATCCATAGACCGGCGAATATCCAGGCGCCGCGATCTGGGCGAGTGTATCGCTGTCCGGCTTTTGGAATTTCGCCTCGCCCTTGTCGTTTGTCTGTTTGATTTCGTCGCCGATTGCGACCGTCGCGCCTTCGATCCGGGCGCCGCTGACTTGATCGATCACGTGGACGGTCATCATTGGGGAATTGCCGCCGGGACCAACGTCAAAGACCTGTCCGGAGAGAATAAGCAGCGCGGGGATCACAAAAAGCAGGCTAAACCACCAACTCACCTGATCCCAGCGACGACGCGGCCGCGTCATCCGAATCGGACCACGGGTGCGTACGACAGGTCGCGCCGATTGCACTTTTCTGCTTCCGTACACCAGGTTGCCTTGCTCCTAAGCTCGCGCTCATGCGCCTACAGGATAATTGAAGCCCGGAACCTATGCACTGAAACGAACAACGTGACGGGAATGTGTCTTCGCGGAGGACTTCCATTCGAACAAGCACCTGCTTGCCTCAATTGACAGGCACTTAGCCTGGAACCCATAATCCGCGCGGCGAAAAGTTGTGAATTTCACAATCGAGCAAGGCGTTCATGACGGTATCGACCAGGATTCAGCGCACGGCCCTGCGGCGTACCGACGTTTTCGGGATCATGCGCACCGACCTCGACCGGGTGAATGCACGCGTGCTCGAGGTTGCGCGGGTTAACCATCCTGCCGCGGCATCCCTTGTCAACGATATCGTTCAAGCGGGAGGCAAGCGTCTCCGGCCGCTCGTGCTGTTGCTTGCAGCCCGTGCGTTTGATTACGAGTCTCGCTTTCCCGAGTTAATCACCGCCGCTGCCGGCGTCGAGCTCCTCCACACCGCGTCATTGATCCATGACGACACCGTCGATCGCTCCGCGTTGCGAAGAGGCAAACCGACGCTCAACTCGGTTCTAAGTGCTGGGGCGACGATCTTGATCGGCGATTATCTCTTCGCTCAATCGGCGATGCTCGCGGCGGCTACCGGCAATGTGCGAGTAGTCGCGATCTTCGCGTCGACGCTGGGCTCGCTCTGTGATGGTCAGCTTCGTGAGATGTTCGACGGCCACCTGTTGGATCAGTCGCAAGCGGACTACGAGGCGAGGATCTACGGCAAAACGGCCTCCCTCTTTGCCGGTGCGGCGGAGATGGGCGCGGTCCTCGGCAACGCCTCCGAAGAACAAATCCAGCGTCTGCGTCAATACGGATCCGATATAGGGATGGCCTTCCAAATCGTGGACGATATGCTGGATGTTACAGGCGGCACCAACGACCTTGGAAAGCCAGCCGGCAATGACCTCAAACAAGGCACGATCACGTTGCCGACGATGCTGTACGCCGCGTCGATTGCCCGGGATTCGGATGACTGGGAACGGTTGGAGCGTGTCGCTTCCGGCAACGTGTTCGATGAGTCGGAGTTTTCAGCCCTAATCGACGCGATCCGGGAATCGGGTGCGGTCGACCGGACATTCGCGATCGCGGAATCGTTCGTGGAGCGCGCCAAAGCTCAGATCGCATTTCTGCCCGAGCCGGAAACACGGGATCTGTTGTCAGAAATTGCGGAAATCGCCCTCAGCCGGAATTCGTAAGGTCAGAATAGTCAGCGAACGAGTTGTCGTACCGGACTGGTCGGTGTTGGGAAACGGCAGACACGGCGGTCTGCCCCTACAGATGATTGACATTCCACGATGTACATCGTGGGTATGATGTAACCCCGTAAGGGGCGAACCTCCGGTTTTCCCCATTTGACAACCCCATGAGCTCGATAAGGAACGATGTCCGTCTTCGCGATCGCTACGGTGCGATCGGTTCGGTCTACAACGCGACCAGGCTCGTTTCGTACATGCGTTGGAAGAGACGCGGCCAAAAGGTGCCGCTGGGATCGACGGTTTCGAACTCGGCTTCGAGCTCGGTCGGCATATCCGGGGTCACCAGAATCGTGGCAAGCTTCTTCTGGTAGCGGGCGTCAATCGTCTGGTCGAGAAAGGTCGCTTCGTGCCAGTGGTGCGGTTTCAGCCCGGTGAGCACCAGCAGATCACTAAAGAGCAGCTTTTCGCGCGTATCGGCCGTCACGTGACGAGCAACCTCGTACCCCTTCTTGGCGGCCGGGTCCGAAAATTCGCCCTCGGAATCGGGCACCAGCTCTTGAAGTCCGACCTCGTTCACATAGGCGCTCAGGGCAAAGTCACGCCAGGGCACCATGTACGCACTGACTGACTGTTCGTGTTCCGCGAGGCGGTGCTGGATAAAGGTCGAGATCCGCCGTGAACGGCCACTCGACGCGTTGAAAATGAACCAGCCCTGCCCCTGCCGCAGGCGCTGTTCGAACGCATCGAAATAGATGCTGAGCCTGAGGAGCAAATCCCGATCTTGAAGAGGGGCCAAGTCGATGAGATCAGAAGTATCAGCCATTGCTGACCTCCTTGTTAGAATCGCCGCCGGCCGCAGCCACCGCCCGTTATGTCCATCATAGCGGCGAATTTACCACGACACACGGGACAATTGGCACATATCCTCAACGATCTTCAACTTCAAGGCGTTTCAGGAACATCGAATTGAACCGTTCAGTCTCGACCGATCTCGCTACTTTCGCGCCGACAGGCGTCTCGTGCAGCGTCGTCTTGCCCCGCTCTTCACCTTCCAAACTGACCGAGATTGTCCCGGTCGCAAATCCCGCGAGTGATGCATTGGTCGCGATCGCCAGCGCAAGCGGATCGTGTAGATAGAAGCTGTTCTTGTCTCGAGTTGTGAAGGAGCGCTCATATACCTTGTGCAACAGTCTCGCCGCGGGAGATGCGCTTGCTCCCGCTCGATCCCACTCTTCGCGCGAAATGAACGCCTGGTGGCTCGCGTCAAGGCCGATCACCGTCATATCGGCAAACGGCGCGCAAAAGACCTGTTCCGCCGCCTCAGGATCGACATAGATATTGAACTCCGCGTACTTCGTCGTATTGCCTGGATTGAAATACGAGCCGCCCATAATGACGACCCGCTTCAACAGCGTCGTGATGGAGGGCTCGACATTCAACGCGATTGCCAGATTGGTCAGCGGTCCGACGCAAACAAGAGTGATCTCACCGGGTCGTGCAAATGCCATGCGGATAATCGCTGCCGGACCGCGATCACGCCCCGGTTCCGCGGGCGAAGCCGGCAACCGCGTGTTGCCCAAACCGTTGGTGCCATGCACGTGCGCGGCATCGTGATGCGGCCGCACCAACGGACGGCTGGCGCCCCGATGCACGGGAACGCTCTCCACACCCAGCCAGCTCAACACCCGCAACGTGTTATCGGTCGTTTGCGTGATGTCGACATTACCCGCGACGGTCGAGACTGCAAGAAGTTCGATCTCCGGCGAGTTGACTGCAAGCGCGAGCGCGGCGGCGTCATCGATGCCGGTATCAACGTCGAGAATAAACGGTTGCTTCTCGCACATTAGTGGCGGCTACCTCCAGCAACGCCCGCGGCCTTGCGGGCCTCGGCTTCGGTCCACGACGCCACCGGTGGCGTTTCCGTGATCTGGGATTCGGTGACAAAATCGACGAAGTACGGTCGGCCGTCGGCCAGTGCTTCCTGGAGCGCGGGTTTGATCTCGGCTGGGTCGACTACTTGCCGTGCCGCGAACCCAAAACCCCGGGCGATTGCGGCGTAATCAACCGGATTGAAGTCAACCGAGAAGTAGCGGTCTTGGTGATAAAGATGCTGGAGCTCTTTGATCCAGCCAAATGTTCCGTTGCTCGTCTGGATGACAACGACCGGAATGTTCAACCTGGAGATCGTCTCCAGCTCCCCGACCGACATGCCAAAGCTGCCGTCACCGGTCATGCCGATGACCCGGCGGCCATCCGCCGCGAAATGCGCGCCGACTGCACCGGGAATCGCGTAGCCGAGTCCGCCGTGCGCTCGCGGGATGATCGTTGTGCGCCCCGCTTTTCTCAGTTCGTACTGAGCACCAAGATAGGGTGTCGGCGTACCGGGATCGGCCACGATCAGCGCATCGTCGTCGAGCAATTCCCGCATGGCTCGTACAATCCGTTGCGGCTTGATCGGCCGGCTGTCGCTGCGCGCCTGAACCTCGACGCCGGCCCAGTAACGATCCCGCTCCGCGAGGAGACTATCGATGCGCTCGCTGTTTCGCTTCCGAATTGCGTCCTTCTTCTGAATCGCGTCGAAAATGTCAGCGAGTGCGAGTTTTGCGTCGCCGGCGACAGGCACCGCGAGCCGGTAGTTGTTGCCAATCTCGAACGGCTCGACATCGATTTGAATCGCCGATTGAGCTCCATTGATGGACGGAACGGTCCAGTGATGAGTGGTGGTCGAATCAGTGCGACTGCCAATGAAGATCACGAGGTCAGCCCCGGCAACGGTGGTGTTCGTGTAAGCCCGAGCACCGTTCCCGCCGACGATCCCGATTGAGACGCGGCTCGTCTCTGCGATGCTTCCCTTGCCATTGATCGACGTCGCAACCGGAATGTCGAGCGCCTCGGCCAGCGCAGTCAGCTCATCCCAAGCGCCCGACGTGAGCACTCCCCCACCGGCAACAATCACTGGGCGAGCGGCGTTTGCAATCGCATCGGCCGCCCGTTGCACCAGGGTCGCATCAGGCCTCGTGCGCAGTGCCGGAGCGTGAGCGAAATCAGGAATGCCATAGACCGATGCGTCCGGCGTTTCGCCCTCGAGGGTGTCGGTCGGCAGTGAGAGGTGAACTCCCCCTGGCCGGCCCGACATCGCCATCCGGATTGCGCGGCGCGTCATTTCGGCGACGGTCAACGACGAATTGATGCGCGTATTCCACTTGGTGACTGGCCGGAAGAGCGATTCCTGATCGAGCTCAGTGAGCACACCGCGGCCGTGCTGCCCAACAGGCGTGTCCGAGGTCATGCACAGGAGCGGAATGGCCGAACCGTGCGCTTCGGCCACGCCCGGCACGATGTACGTCGCGCCGCCGCCACTTGGCCCCTCGCAGACACCGAGCCGCCCGCTTGCACGGGCATAAACATCAGCCATAAACGATGCGGATCGTTCGTCCCGGGTCATGATGTGGGTGATTCGGTCACGGGAATCGAAGAGGGCGTCGTAGAAGGCCATGCTGGTGTCACCCGGCAATCCAAAGATGTGCTCGACACCGCTCTCGATGAGCACATCAACGAGCGCGCGGGCCCCTTGCATGATCAGAACCTCCAACGGGGAAGAAGGAATGACGTATCAGATGGCGAGACTATAGCAAAGGCGCGGCGAGGCTATTCGGACGATGCGATTCTGAGTGCCACGTAAATGTCGTTGACATTGGTGCCGGTGGGGCCGGACTCGATAACTCCCCCGGCTGCCCTGAACACCGCCAGGCTGTCATTGTTCACGAGAGCCCGTTCTGGATCGATGCCAAATCCGCGAGCATCCTTGATGGTTTTGGCCGTAACGATCGCTCCCGCAACTCCAGTAAGCGCGTCCTGTCCGTCGGTCGCAAGGCTCGCGACCATCCACCCAGTCAAACCACGCTGTTCGAGCTCAATACCCGCCGCAAGCGCAAACTCGGTATTGCGCCCACCCTCGCCATTTCCGCACACGGTGACTGTTGCTTCTCCGCCACCAAGAAGCAAGTCAAGTTGGGAATCACAAGACTGCAACAGTTCAACCCAGCGCTTGGCGAGCTCGCGCGCTTCTCCCTGCTGCTCTTTCCGGACGATTCGGGCGGTGCGGCCATTTTGACCTGCAGCCTTGGTGAATGCTTCCAAGGCGGATGCGTTGTCGCCAACGACAGCAGTGGCGTCATTTCCGAAGATAACGTCGTCCACCGATTCACTTTCAGCTGAAAGCGCAGCGCGCACTCCGATGGGAACGCGGTCGATCACCTGATAGCGAACAAGCACATCGATCGCTCCCTCTCGAGTGAAATCGGTTGGAACGGTCGGCCCGCTGGCGATCACACGCAAGTCGTTGCCGAGCACATCCGATAGCAAAAGTGTGACAAAGTGCGCGTTTGGCGCCGATCGTCGCAGACCCCCTCCCTTCACGCGGCTGAGCGGAATCCGAACCGCGTTCAGATCTTGGATTGGCGCTCCGGCGCGCAACAGGAGGTCCGTGGTTGTCGCGACGTCAGTCAGGCTGACTCCAGCGATCGGCGCTTCCATCAGCGCCGAACCGCCGCCTGAGATCAGCGCCAAAACTACATCGCCTTCGCCGTAATCTGAAACCCGCGAGAGTAGCCGCTCGGTGGCTTCGATTCCCCGCCGATCGGGAATCGGGTGCGAGGCTTCGTATGCTTCGAATCGCTCCGGTAGCGGACTGTCGAGATGTCCATCCTTGGTGATAATCAAGCCGCGTTCGATCAAGTCTCCGCAAACAGCGCTCGCGCCTCGTGACATCCCGAGCGCAGCTTTGCCGATCGCCGCGACGAACAATCGACCGGTGATTGGTATCGTGCGATCGTCAACTTGCAGCACAAGGTCGCATCGCCGCAGGTGGCTCTGAACCGCGTTCGCCGGATTGACCGCCGACACCGCGGCGTCGAACCAGCGCCGGATCGCCGCCGCGGCTTCCTCCGCGGCAATGGGGATCACAGCCTTGATGCCCCGTCACGCTCCAGCCGCATCGTGTCCAGTGCTTTCGAAAGTTCCGGCGGCAGAGGCGCTTCGAATCGAACCAGCTCGCCCTCCGGTAGCGTAAATCCAAGCACGGCGGCATGCAGGAACTGCCGGGAAACGATCGCAGACGCCCCGCCGGTCGGTCCCGAAAAGCGGTTATAGGTCACATCCGCGGCAACCGGGTGCCCGATGAACGCCAGATGCACACGAATCTGGTGAGTCCTGCCGGTGACGATCTCGACATCGAGCAGGGTCGCATCTGGAAAACGTTCGATAACCGTGAAGTGCGTCAGCGCATCGCGAGCGCCGGAGAGCGCCGCCATCCGGCTGCGAGCAGACGGATCGCGCCCAATCGGCACGTCGATCGTCGCCTCATTTTCGGCCACTATCCCATGCACAAGCGCAATGTATCGCTTTTCGACACTCCGGCTGTTCCACTGCTTGACGAGCGTCACGCGGGCGCGATCACTCTTTGCGACCACGATCAACCCACTGGTGTCTTTGTCGAGCCGGTGCACGATTCCGGGTCGGTTGCTCCCGGCAACCGAGATTTCGGGGGCATGAAAGAGCACCGCGTTCGAGAGTGTTCCATTCGGATGACCGGGCGCTGGATGGACAACTAGGCCCGCCGGCTTGTTGATCACGATCACATCGCGGTCTTCGTAGACGATGTCGAGCGGGATGTTCTCCGGTTCCAGAACATCGACTAGCGGCTGTGGGATCACGATCGAAACGACCTGTCCCGGTGTCATCTTGAAGGTCTTGCGGCGAACGATGCCGTCGACCCATACTTGCTCTTCATCAATGAGCTGTTGAATGTAGGAGCGGCTGAAGTCGGTGAGATGCGACGCGATATACTTGTCGAGCCGCTCATTGAGATCCGTTCGGGTTGGCTTCAGCTCGATCGCGTTTCGGGCGAGCATCTCGTCTTCAATTGCTTCTTCACCGATCGCCTCGAGATCGAGCTCGATCGCCTGACCGGCATCTTGGCCATTCAGTGTCATCTTCATTCCGGCACATCCGTGAGAACCCGGCGATTCTCAGTTCGGGGTGAACGTTCGATTGGTGTTCGATCCATCTTTTGTTCATCTCTCATCGTTGCCAGGAATGCGACACCGATCCCGACCGTGATTGCGGCGTCCGCAATGTTGAACCGCGGCCAAGGACCGACCGTAAAGAAATCGCGCACGTAGCCGAATCGGACTCGATCGATCACATTTCCGATCGCGCCGCCGGTAATCAGCGCGCCGGCGACCCAAATCCCCATGGAATCGCGATGTGCGCTGAGAAAGAGCGCCAGGACCGCCAGCACCACGAACGATGCCAGGGCCAGCACAAGTGTCGATCGGCCGCGCATCAATCCGAACGCAACTCCGGTATTCTCCGCATAGGAGAGACCCAGCCAGTCCCCAAACAACCAGCGCTCCTGGCGAACGCTCTCGGGGCCGATCTGTCGCACAACCGCGGACTTCACAAGTTGATCGACAGCCACAACCGCCGCTGACAGCAACGTGAAAACCCACACTGAACGCGGATTCATCGGCCCACCCCGGTCTGCTCAACGGTTGAGCAGTTCTCGATGGTAGCACAGCCCATGGCAGCGGCCGGACTCAAGTCACCGACTTATACTTCCAGATCGGCACACAAGCCGCGTACAACGCACAACTCAGGAAGAATAATGAGCTCCTCGAGATCCATCAGAATCGTGATTGCCGGCGGCGGAACGGGCGGGCACGTCCTTCCAGCGATTTCCGTTGTGGAGGAAATCCGGCGCCGGGGCATTGAGGCGGAGTACTTCTGGATCGGCGGCACGACAGAGGTGGAACGATCGGCGGCGGAACGAGCTGGAATTCGGTTTGCTTCCGTCGCGACCGGGAAGTTTCGTCGCTATCTCGATCGCCGCATGATGCCCGACTTGATCCGGATGCCCGTTGGCGCGTTCCAGGCCCGGAGGCTCATTCGGGAGTTCAAACCAGACGTGATCTTCGCCACCGGCGGGTTCGTGAGCGTTCCAAGCGTATGTGGCGGTTCGCGCTGCGCACCGGTCTTGACTCACGAGCAAACAACCACGATCGGTTTGGCTACGAAGATCAATGCTCGCTTTTCGAGCCGGGTCGCGCTCTCGTACGAGTCGACACGTGCGCTGGCGAGCGGGTACAGCTCAAAAGTGATCGTGACAGGAAACCCCGTTCGACTCTCCTTGCTTGGCGGCGACCGGCGGCGGGCGTTCAACCGATATGGATTTCAAGCAGATCTTCCGTTGCTCTATGTCACGGGTGGCGCCCGCGGCGCGAGTCCACTGAACAAAAGAATCGAGCGGTTGTTGCCCGGACTTCTCGAGATCTGCCAGGTGCTCCATCAAACTGGACCCGCGAATCCAGACCAAGACGATGCGAACCACCTTCGCAATCTGCGTTCGACCTGGTCGCCGGAGTTGCAGGCTCGCTATCAGATCACAGAGTACGTCGGAGAAGAACTGGCCGATGTTTATGCCGCGGCGACACTACTGGTGGCGCGCGCCGGGGCGGGCACGATCGCCGAGCTCGCGCTGATCGGGATCCCCTCGATCCTGATCCCGCTTCCTGGGACCAGCAGCAATGAACAACTCGTGAACGCGAGGCTGCTTGAAAGCGTCGGAGCAGCCCTCGTCATCGAGCAATCGGGGGCAACACCAGACAGACTGTTGACGGAGATCGAGAGTCTGCTCGGCGATCCATACCGGCTCTCGGCAATGGCCGCAAACGCGAAATCCCTTGGACGTCCCGAAGCGGCTGCCCGCATCGTCGACGAACTCCTTGCCCTCGCTCGACTGTAGGAGCGTCAGTGTTGGATTACATTGGGCAAGATCAGGTCGTTGTGTCCGCCCTTCCTGCTAATCAACGGCTGCCGCGATCGCCTCGGAGACGGTGGCAGCGCGAATAAGCTCGAGGCCGTCGCCGAGGCCGCCACCACGACGTCCGAGAATGGCGGGCACGACGGCGCGTTTGAATCCGAGGCGAGCCGCCTCCGCGAGCCGGCGCTCGAGTTGATTGACTGAACGAAGCTCTCCGGAAAGACCGACTTCGCCGATCACCACGGTTCGTGGATCCACCAGACGGTCTTTGAAGCTCGAGGCGACCGCGACTGCAATTGCTAAATCCGCCGCTGGTTCGGCGATCCGCAATCCTCCGACTACATTGGCGTAGATGTCTTGCGCGCCGAGAGCGAGACCGACCCGTTTCTGCAGTACCGCCACCAGGAGCTGCAACCGGTTCGAGTCGAGCCCGTTAGCGCTGCGTCTCGGCAATCCAAAGGCGGTCGAGCTTGTGAGCGCCTGCACCTCGACCAGGATGGGCCGGCTGCCCTCCATCGTCACGGCGACGGTCGAGCCCGCGGCGTTGCGGTTTCGCTCCTCCAGAAACGCCTCGGAAGGATTGCGCACTTCCTGCAGTCCCGCATCGGCCATTTCGAAAACGCCGACCTCGTCGGTCGAACCGAACCGGTTCTTGACCGCACGCAGGATCCGGTATTGGTGATAGCGATCGCCTTCCAGATAAAGCACCGCGTCGACCATGTGCTCGAGCACGCGCGGACCGGCGATCGTTCCCTCTTTGGTCACATGACCGACGATCAAGACCGGAATCTGCCTTGGCTTGGCCCATTGGATCAACCTAGCCGTGCACTCGCGCACCTGAGAGACGCTTCCCGCGGCAGAGGTGATCTCATCAACCACGACCGTTTGGATCGAGTCGACGATCAACAGACCCGGCGACATCGTTTCGGCCGCCGCCAGAATGCGATCGAGATCCGTTTCAGCGAGCACGAAGAGCGAGGTGATGTTGACCCCAAGCCGGTCCGCCCGAAGCTTGATTTGTTGCGTCGACTCCTCGCCGGAAACATAGAGCACGGGCGCATTGGGCATGGCCAGCGCGGAAGCGGCTTGCAGAACAAGCGTAGACTTTCCGATTCCCGGGTCGCCGCCGAGCAAAACGAGCGATCCCGGCACCATTCCCCCGCCCAGCACTCGATCCAGCTCGCTGATCGGGACCCTCAGTCTGTCGGAAGCAGAAGATTCGACCGTTCTGAGCGCAATCGGATTCGCGGCACTCGAAGCAATCGCTCGTGACTCGCTGCTAGGTCGTCGCTCTTCCAATGTCTCGACCATTGAGCTCCACTCGCCGCAACCGGGACAACGGCCAAGATATGCGGGGCTCGACACGCCGCATTGTTGGCAAATGAAAGTCGTTCTTGCTTTTCGCATATGCTCATCTGCCTGGATACGACGAGGGGACGGCCCGAGCCGCCCCCTCACCTTGACTTCATGGAACAAACGGCGCGATTACGAAACGGTGGCCAGTTCCTCGACTTGAACCAGTTTCAGCAGATCGTCTTCGACCTCGACCCGAATCGTCGTGTTCGCCAGGTACTTGCTGTTGAGCAGTCCCTCCGCGAGCGGATCCTCGATCAGGTTTTGGATAATCCGCCGAAGCGGCCGGGCACCGTAGGTCTGATCGTATCCGCGCGTGCCGAGTAAGTCCATTGCGTCGGTCGTGATCTCAAGCGTGATCTCTTGCTCCGCAAGCTGCTTGCGAACTCGCCTGAGCTCCAGCTCCACGATCTCGCGGATCTGCTCTTGTGTGAGGGAGTGGAAGACGATCGAGGCATCGATCCGGTTCAGAAACTCCGGCCGGAAGGTTTGCTTCAACTGCGACATGACTTTTTCGCTCATCTTGTCGTAGTCGCGCTTCAGCGTTTGAGCCTCATTCACCTTGACCGTGAAGCCGAGGTTGAGCTCGCCCGCGATTTGATCCGCGCCGACGTTCGAGGTCATGATGATGATCGTATTGCGGAAATCGACCTTGCGCCCCTTGGCATCGGTCAGATTGCCGTCTTCCATGATCTGAAGAAGCATGTTGAATGCTTCAGGATGCGCCTTTTCGATCTCGTCGAGCAGAATCACCGAGTATGACTTACGCCGCACAGCTTCGGTGAGCTGTCCGCCCTCTTCGTAACCAACGTAGCCCGGAGGCGCTCCGACGAGCCTCGCGACCGCGTGGCGCTCCATAAACTCAGACATGTCAATCTTGATAAGGTGATTCTCGGAACCGAACATGAATTCGGCCAGCACCTTCGCCACGAGCGTTTTGCCGACACCCGTCGGGCCAAGGAAGATGAATGTGCCGATCGGCCGCCGTGGATCTTTAAGACCGGCTCGGGCTCGTCGCACGGCCTTGGAGAGCATTGAGATTGCCTCTTCTTGGCCAATGATCCGCTCGTGCAGCGCCTCTTCCATGTGGAGCAACCGCTCGGATTCTTCGCCGGCAATTCGATAGACCGGAATGCCGGTCCACATCGAAACGACCTGCGCGATATCTTCCTCGGTCACATAGACCTCGTCTTCGGAGCTCTCATCGCGCATGAGCTGTTCCTGGCGTTCGATTCGCTCGCGAAGCTTCAGCTCCCGGTCGCGAAGCTCGGCCGCCATTTCGTACTCTTTACTGTCGACAGCCGCTTCGAGCTCTCGCTGGAGGGAATGCAGTCCGGCCATTGCCTCTTTCAGACTCGGCGGCGCGGCAGAACGCTGCATTCGGACGCGTGACGCGGCCTCGTCGATCAAGTCGATCGCCTTGTCCGGCATGAAGCGGTCGGTAACGTAGCGAGCCGCCAGATGCGATGCCGCCTTGAGTGCCTCGTTGGTGATCTTCAAGCGGTGGTGCTCCTCATAGAGGGATCGCACGCCGGTCAGGATCGAGATCGTGTCTTCAACAGATGGCTCGGCGACATTGACAGGCTGGAAACGCCGCTCGAGTGCCGCATCGCGTTCGATGTACTTGCGGTACTCATCAAGGGTTGTCGCACCGATTGTTTGGACCTCACCACGCGAAAGCGCCGGTTTGAGGATATTGGCGGCGTCGACCGCGCCTTCGGCCGCGCCTGCGCCGACCAACGTATGAAGCTCATCGATGAAGAGAATACTCGAGGTCTCTTTGACTTCCGCCACGATCTTCTTCAGCCGCTCTTCGAACTCGCCCCGGTATTTCGTACCCGCGACTAGTGCTCCGATATCGAGCGAAATTAGGCGTTTGCCTTGCAGGCGATCGGGAACATCGCCACTGACGATTCGCTGGGCGAGTCCCTCGACAATCGCCGTTTTGCCGACGCCAGGTTCTCCGATCAGCGCGGGATTGTTCTTGGTCCGGCGGGACAAGATCTGCATGACCCGGTCTATTTCGGTTTGGCGACCGATCAGCGGCCCGAGTTTGTTGAGCCTGGCCGCTTCAGTAAGGTCGAACCCAAGTGCGTCCATATAGGGAGTCTTGGTTTGCGTTTTCGATGCGCTGTGTCCGGCCGGTGACTGGTTGACAACCTGCATTACCTGAGCACGAACCTTTTCCAGGTTCACGCCAAGACTCTCGAGCACGCCCGCGGCGATGCCCTCGCCCTCACGGACGAGACCAAGCAGCAGGTGCTCGGTGCCGATGTAATGGTGGTTCAGCCGCCGAGCTTCGTCGACGGCCAGTTCGATGACTTTCTTGGCTCGCGGGGTCAGGCCGATTTCACCGACCACCGCGCCTTCGCCGCGTCCAATGATGAATTCGACCGCGGATCGGACCTTCGGCAACTGCACACCCATGTTGCTCAACACGCGAGCAGCGACACCGTCGCCTTCACGGACAAGACCCAGCAGCAGATGCTCGGTGCCGATGTAGTTATGATTGAAGCGCTGTGCTTCTTCTTGGGCGAGCGTCAGGACTTTGCGCGCGCGCTCAGTGAATTTGTCGAACTGGGACATCCTTCGCTCTCCCGGTGCGGTCAAGCGTTCGGTCATCTGACCGTAGCTCTACCGCGGTTCTACTACAAGCATACGCGAAGCACGAGACCCCGGACGTACTATCAGCGTACACCCAGGGCGCAAATCGCGCTTCGAATCCTCCAGCAAAACGAGCTGCCCGAAGGCGACCGCTCATGACGCAAGATCACCTTCACCCAATCGATTTTCCTCTGTTCCCCAACCTTCCTTCATTCGACCCGAACCCGCAAGGCCATGGAGGCGGCGATTTCGGAGCCGGTGCCTGTCATTTTCGGCATCGTGTGGGAGGTCCGCGATCCGCTTGGACGTTGCATGCGACGCTCTCAACGGACCCCGAATTGTTCGTGGATACCCAATCTTATCCGCTTTCCCAGCGGGCTTCCAGCACAGTTTGCGCCGGCTTGATTCGATATGGAGCCATCTTCGAACACGACGTTGCGCTGACGATTATCGGCCAGTATCCATGCAAAAAGACGGCGGGCGATAAAACGCCCGCCGTCTTTGAATCCAAGTGCACGCCCGACAACCGGCCGAGCTGCAAGGATCTAGCCCTCGCTCGCCTCCCCGTTGGTCGATTCGCTCTTGACTTCGGTTTCTTCCGCCTCTTCAAGTTCCAGCGCGGCTCCTGCCATTGCGAAGGCCATGCCGATCGCTGAAAGCGGCTCGCCCGCGAGTAGCTCCGCTGGAATCTCAGCCGGCTCGGCCACTTTTCGGGTTCGCTTGGGCTTCTCGGAAACGGGGGCCGCCGCCGCGGTGGCTTCCGATTTTTCGAACTGCGCAGTTGCCGATGCAACGGCTGACGCGGCGCTAATGTCGGCCTCAGCCGCGACCGGATCGTCGGCAGCGTCCTCGGTCGACGCCGAGCGAGACGGGCGCTCGCCACCCTGTTCGTCGACATCACCTTCTTCGTCGTCATCACGCCGACCGCTGCCGATCTCGATGCCCTCGGCCTCGAGTGAGGCGTGAATCGCGGCAATGATGCGGTCTCGCTCGGCGAGCACGTCGTCATCGAAGACCTCGATCAGTTCGGCATCCGGCGTATCGAGCGCTCGCCTAAGGCTCAGCCCCATCCGGCGGCGCTGGGGATCGATTCTGATGATGCGAAGCAGGAGGTCGTCGCCTTCTTTGACCACTTGCTTCGGATGCGTGATCCGTTCATCAGTCAATTCAGAAACGTGGATGAGCCCCTCGATGCCATCTTCGATCCTTGCGAAGGCGCCGAAGTTCGCAAGCTGGGTGACGGTACCCTTGACGAGCTGTCCAACTTCATACTTCGCGGCCACTTGGCTCCAGGGCTCAGCCTGGGTTCGCTTGATCGAAAGGGCGATCTTCTTCTCCTGGGAATTGATCCCGAGGACGTAGACATCGATATCCTGCCCCACCTTGAGGATCTCCGATGGGTGCCGTACCCGGCTCCAGGAGAGCTCTGATAGGTGAACAAGCCCGTCCGCGCCGCCGATGTCGACAAAAGCGCCAAAGTCGCAAATCGAGGAGACGCGGCCACGCCGGACTTCGCCCTCTTTCAGCTCTTCGATCAGCTTCTCCTTCATCACGTCGCGCCGCTCTTGTACGGCCTGGCGCTCGGAGAGGATCAGCCGGTTGCGATGGCGGTTGATCTCGATGACCTTGAGCGGAAGCGATGTCCCAATGAGACGCGCCATGTCCGCTTGCTTGCTGGCGTCGTCGCCGCCGCGAATCTCAGAAACCTGCGATGCGGGCACGAAGCCGCGCACGCCGTCGAGATTCACCAGCAGGCCACCCTTGTTGTAATTGGTGACTTCCGCTTCGATGACTTCGTTGGCCTCGTATATTTCCTGCAGCTTGCGCCAGCTTTTCTCCTGGCGAGCGCGATCGATACTGACAACCGCCTGACCTTCTTGGTTCTCCGGTTGCACAACGAAAACAAGAACCGATTCGCCAATGGCGAGCTCGAGTTTTTCGTCCGACGTGAGGCTGGAGAACTCACGCGCCGGCACAACCCCTTCGGATTTCGAGCCGATATCGACCAGGATCTCATCGCGGTCGATGCGCATGATGACCCCATCCATGACATCCCCATACTTCAGGGTTTTGTAGTCATGGCTTGGGTCGCTTAGATATTGCTCCAAAAGCGAGGGCCCATCGCCCTGGCCCAGCGCCCCGGCGTTGGTTTCCCCCAGCTCACTCACGTCCGTACCTTCCATACACCGTCCTTAAATACGTTGGACACGCAATGGGTCTCCCAGAAGGGCGGGCATAGCCAGCTCACGCTCCGGGGAGACTTGCAGCGGGCAGTATATCTTCGCGACGTAGGCGGGCGCAACAGCGAAGACCGTTTTTATGGAGTTATCAGGCGATTTATGGGCATTTTCCGTTAGGCGATCGCACGTTCACCTGTCCTAGATTGAACGATCCCCAAAATCGGTCCGATCTCTTCTAGTCCTGCCAGCACATCGTCAATTTCAGCCGCCGAAACCCAGCCCATGTGACCGATCCGGATCATTCGATCGGTCAGCCCACCCTGGCCGCCTTGAAGCTCGACATTGTGCCGTTCGCGCATGAGTTTCAACACGTCCTTCGCCGAAACCGATTCTGGCAGCCCGACCGCGGTGACGGTATTCGAGGCAAATTGCCGATCCGCGAACAACTCCATCCCAAGACGCTCGATACCGGTTCTGGTTCGCTCGCCCAACACGGCGTGGCGCTGCCAAACCTGCTCGAGACCCTCTTCGGAGATCAGGTCGAGCGCGGCGTCTAGCGCAAAGAGCAGCGTCAATGGCGGAGTCGTCGGCGTCATTCCCTGCGCTGCAAAGGTTCGCGCGCTCGCGATATCCCAGAAGAATTTAGGATAGGTCGATGATTCATAGGCGGACCAGGCGCGCGAACCGACCGCCGCGATCATCAAGCCGGGCGGGCACATCCATGCCTTTTGCGATCCCGATGAGACGAAGTCGATGCCCCACTCATCCACCAGCAGCGGCAGTCCGCCGGCTGAGCTCACCGCATCGACGACGACCAGCGCTCCGTAATCCCGCACAATCGCGGCGGTCTCCTTCAGCGGATTGGTTACCCCGGTCGAGGTCTCATTGTGGGTCAAAAAGACCGCCTTGACATCGGGATTCCGCTCGAGCGCGGAAGCCACCCGGCCGGCGGTCGCGGCTTGTCCGGGATCAATGTCCAGCCGGCGGACATCGAGTCTGAATGCCCTGGCGACCTTTGCCCAGCGTTCGCCGAAGTCGCCAGTCACGACTACCAGCACTGGGTCCCCAGGCGAAAGCAAATTGACGATCGCCGCTTCCCATCCGGCCGATCCCGATGCGGGCCAGACGAGAACGTCATTCTGAGTGCGATGAGCTTCTCGGAGCCGCTGCAGGATTGAGGCATAAAGCGACTTCAGCACGGGTCCTCGATGCGGGATCATCGGGCGCTGCATTGCCTCGATGACGGCCGGCGGCAGCGGGGTTGGGCCCGGAAGTCGAAAGTTCACCACCACGTTGATCGGCTCCGTTCTGGTTCCGAGGTGTAGGCTAGGTCTTCAGTTCGTTCACTAGTGTATCGACATGAAGAAACCGATTGCCAGTATCCAAAGAGGTCTCAACCTGCCATGCTAGAATCCAGCCGCAATCGTTGAATGTGTACTAAATTCTCTTCAGGAACGCCCTTTGCTGCGAGCGGGCGACGGAGTGCTGGTCTACGCACATATGGAAGTGACGCTCTCACCGCGCGCCCGAATGATCGTGATCTGGGTAGGTCTCATCGCCGGTGGCGTGATCTTGCTCGAGGCCGCGCATGCCCTGCGCCCTTTTGCCTGGGCGACGATCACCGCCTTCATTCTTCATCCGCTCGTCAACTCGGTGCATCGCAAAACCAGATTGCCGAAACATTTGATCGCAACCTGGCTGTACTTGATGCTGGCATTGTTGATCACGATTCTGGTCATCAATTTCATGCCCAGCGCGGTGGAACAGTTCGATGAATTCAGGGATCAACTGCCGAACGTATCGACCGACATCGAAGAGTGGCTAGAAACCAATCAGCAGGGCCAACTCGATCGACTGGGGCTGGAAGCCGATTTTCTGCAGGAACGCGTCGACCAGTTGACGACCGAGTTCACCGATGCCTTGAGCTCCGCCGCTCTGCCCGTTTTATTCGGCACGGTCTCGGTATTGATCGAGCTCATCATTTATCTCGTCGCCTCATTCTATCTCATCGTGTATGGCGACAAGTTCGTGCTGGCATTCAGAAACCTGTTGCACCGGAGGTTCCACGGCGAATTTGACCGGCTGATTCAAGAAATCAACAACACCTTAGGAGCCTATATACGGGGTCAGGCGCTGCTGGTGGTGATCATGTCGGTCGCCTCATTTGCGGTCTTGTATACGCTGGACGTGCAGTACGCGTTGATCATCTCGATTGCCACCGGCTTTCTCGAGCTCATTCCGTTGATTGGTCCCTGGACGGCGGGCGCAATCGCGGTCTCGGTCGCCATCTTCCAGGAGGGCACGCCGTTCGGATGGACCCACCTCACCTTGGCGCTCGTGGTCGCTTTTGCCTATTTCGCTTTGAGGCAGCTGGAAGACGCACTCGTGATTCCGACTTTAATCGGCCGGATCGTCCATCTTCATCCACTGTTGGTGATTTTCTGTGTCGTGATCGGAACATCGCTCGGTGGCATTCTCGGTCTGATTTTGGCTGTTCCGATCGCCGCGGTGGTCAAGATCCTGGTCACCTATTTTTATGCAAAGCTGATGACCAGAGAAATGCGGCATATCGAGGTTGTCAACGATCGCGCTGACATCGGTACTCTGATCGATCAGCTCGAGGAGCGTATCAACTGGACGATCGTGCTCCTGATCGAACCCGGTGTACTGCGCTGGAGCGACCTGGAGATCGTGCAGCAACTGGCCAGCACCGTCACGGAACACTCAGTTGCGCTGTCGGTGGTGACGCCGGACGGAATCGCCGGCTCACTCTTCGCCGCGGTTGGGATTCCGATCACCACAATGCCGGCAGCACCGGTCCCAACCCCTGAACCGGCACTCGTTTAGTCCGGTTTGACATTCACCAGTTCCCGAGGGTCCTTAAAGAGCACCAACTCTGGGCGTATCCCAAAATCCGCAATGTGAATCAATCCAAGACCGAAGTGTTCGTGCCAGCGGCGATCAGTCGCCGAGCCCGGATTGAAATAGGTTGTTCTCTCGATCTTCTCGATCATCGGGATATGACTGTGCCCGTAAATCACCAGATCGGCGCGACCCCCGAACCGCAGTTTCGCTTCAGACCGCGCCGAATCGCCGCCGTGGCCGTGTAGTAACGCGACCTTCGTCGCTCCGACCGTGAAGGTCAGATCATGCGGCGCGATCTCTCGTACTTCAGCGACGTCGTTATTCCCGACCACAGACAGTACCGGCGCGATCTCCGCGAGCGTTTGCAAGGTCGCGAGGTTGTTGCAGTCGCCGGCATGCACAATCAATCCGCACTTGAACCGGCGAAAGAGGCCCAGCATCTCATCGGCCATCCTTCGCCTGCTGCCAGAATAGATGTGCGTATCGGAGACGACGCCGATCGTCAGCGGAACATCGAATTGACGTCGAAGCGACGGCACGGACTCAGACAACAGTGCCGATTCCCGCGGCTTGAAGCGTCTTGCGAACGTCGTCGGCATCGCGATCATTGAGCGGGCGAAGCGGCGCACGCACCGGGCCGCCTTTGAGCCCGACCGCCTCCAGCGCGACCTTCAGTCCTGGAATCGCGTGCTTGGTCGTCACCGCTGCATTCGGAGCTAGCATCTTGAACTGCAGAGCGCGCGCTGCTTCGTGGTCACCGGCATCGAACAGTCGCTGAATTTGTTTGCACCTATCGGGGGCGACATTCCCGAGGGCCAGGATGCCTCCCGTCGCGCCGAGGCAGAGCGCGGGATAGAGGAAATTCGCTGAACCGGCGAGGACCGCGAATCCTCCGGCCGCGCCGGCGATCATCTCGGCCACCTTGGGCGCGTTCCCGCCCGAATCCTTGACACCGGCGATATTGGGATAGCCGGAGAGCTCCGTCACAAGCGAGCTCGCCAGATCGATACCGGTATATGCGGCCATCACGTAGATTAGGATCGGAACGGGAGACGCGTCGGCGACCGCCTTGTAGTGCGCCAGGTAGGCGGCGTTGTCGTAGCGTGATTTGTAGTAGTGCGGCGTCACGATCAGCGCGTAATCGATCCCCAACGCCGCCGCGCGCTTGGTCAGGTCGATCGTCGCCCTGGTCGATTCGGCGCCCGTGCCGGCCATGATCACTTTGCGTCCGCCGATGGCTTGTACGCCTGCTTCGATTAGCCGCAGCTTCTCGTTCGTGTCGAGCAAGGCGAACTCGCCGTTTGAGCCGAGGATCACCACTCCGTCCAGATCCGATTTGCCGTAAAAATCAAGATTTGAACCGAACCCGGCGAGATCGAGCTCGTCGTCTTCACCGAAAATCGTGGCGACAGGCGCAAAAATTCCAGACGGTACGTTTGCCGATGTCACTTCTGAGCTCCTCCATCCGGCATGCTGCCGGTTACTTTTCGTCAACAACCGAATAGACGATCCCGTTGGTAATGCTTGCGAAGACCGCTCCAACTAACGCGCCCCACATTGTCACGGAGAGTCCAGGCGTGAGCCTCGCGGCGACACCGAATAAGAGCGCGTTGATCACCAGAGCAAAGAGCCCGAATGTCAGGCAGGTAAGTGGGAGTGAAACAAACTGCAGCACTGGTTTGACATACGCCGAGAGCACTCCGAGCGCTACACCGAAGATCAGTACCGCGGTTTCGCTTTCATACGTCACAAAGCGATCCTGGAAGAGCGTACCGACGGCGAGCACCGCGACCATGCTTCCAACGATGTAGGCAACGACGCGTCCGATCACGCCGCACCCTCGGAAGGACCGAGGCCGGCGGGCACCATGACGCTGAATTCATGGAACTTGTGTGTGGCGATGTCACCACTGATCTCATCTGCAGTTCTGCCGGCGAGGATGTCGTCAAACGCCTGACGCATCTCGGAGATCTTCGCGGGATCGAACGGTGTCTGGTCATGCGAGGGAAGGGCCAGCCGCATATCTGAAGCAATCGATTCGAGGAGCGCAAGCGAATTTCGATACACCGCAACGTTGGCCGACGGGGCATAGGCATAGAGTGGCGCAAGATACGCGACGTCGGTTGTAAACAAGAGTCCGTTGCTGCGATCAACAACAACAACCCCGCCCAGGGAATGTCCGGGCGTGTGAACGATCTCCAACACTCGTCCACCCAGATCGATCGCTTCGCCGTCTTTCAGTAATGTTGTTGCATGCGACGCCTTAATTTCGATGTTCTCGGGAGTCACACCCTCAGGTAGCGGGCCGGAAAGCAGATCATCCGTGAACCAGTGCGCGATCGTACCGCCGGGACGCGACTTGCTCAGGTCTTCGGCCTCCGCCTCATGGATCATGATTTGATCGAATCGCCAGTTTCCGCCAATGTGATCCCAATGCGCACGGCTGTTTAGAACCGTCACCGGGAGATCCGTGAGCTCGTCAACAATCGCCTTGATGTCGCCGATACCCATCCCGGTGTCGAGCAGGACCGCCCGATCGGCGCCTTCGATCAGATACGATCTGACACGCTCAAAATGGAACGGTTCAGCGATTACATGAACCCCGGGCTCGGCCTCCCAAACCTCAAACCAATCCTGATGGATATGCTTCTCGTTACTCAATTGAACCCTCGATGGTCTGCGAACAACTCCGAAATCAATTTGTTCGACCCAGCGACCGATTATAGGGCAACGTTCCGGTTCTGATGTTGAATCGACTTCGCTCATTCCGTTCGCATTGCTTCCAAACCGTCTATCCGCTATCATTCTGATAGTTATGGTGAGTTACATCGCGTAAGGACACTCCCGATGGCCAGTCTCCTCGAGCACCATCCTGCGCGCGACGCTGGAACGCATCAGGAGAGCGCAACCACCTTTGGATGCCCGGTCGCCCGCACTGCCCAACTTATCGGCAACAAGTGGACGCCACTGATCGTGCGCGATCTTGCCGCGGGGCAGCGCCGCTTCAGTGAGCTCGAACGCTCCCTGATCGGCATCAGTCCCAAAACCCTCTCGGAGCGTTTGAAGCGGCTCGAAGAGGCGGCGGTGGTCGATCGCCAGTGCTTCGCGGAAGTCCCGCCGCGGGTCGAGTACTCGCTGACCGAAAAGGGATTCGCGCTGATGCCGGTAATCGACCAGATGCGTTCCTTTGGCGCCCGTTGGCTCCCGGCCGATGATTGCGCCACCGATTCCGAAGAGGAATAGCTACCGGCGATTGAGCCGAACTGACACGGAACTCAACGTCCCGTGCGGTGCGAAAGCCATTGCGCGATATCCCGAGCGACCAATCTATAATCCTCAGCCGGCGCGGGGTCAACCTCGTCGCCTGGTTTTGCAGTCAGTGCGTGTCAAGGAGTACCCAAAACCGTGACCGAACGCCGGCTTCGCGTGCTTTCCGGTATCCAGCCCTCGGGAGTGAGTCACATCGGCAATTACCTCGGCGCGATTCGGAACTGGGTCAACCAGCAGCAGCTTTATCAGAATCTCTTTTGCATCGTCGACCTGCACGCTTTGTCGCTACCGACAACCCGTGAATCAATGCTGGCCAATACGGTCACGATGGCCAATACGCTGCTGGCCGCCGGAATCGATCCCGAGCAATCGATCCTTTTCGTGCAGAGTCACTTGCACGAGCACTCGGAGCTCTTCTGGTTGCTGACTTCCGTCACCCAGTTCGGCGAGCTCCGCCGGATGACGCAGTTTAAGGACAAGTCAGGAGGGCAGGACGAATCGGTCTCGGCCGCGCTCTTTGCCTACCCGGTCCTGCAGGCCGCGGATATTTTGATCTACGACGCCGATCTGGTGCCCGTGGGAGAGGATCAGCGACAGCACATCGAGTTGACCAGAAATGTCGCCTTGCGATTCAACGCACGCTATGGCGAAACCTTCGTGATCCCAAAGCCCGACATTAAACCTGAGGGCGCTCGGATTATGGG
>CAYJPA010000083.1:0-28600 GCA_964371945.1 uncultured Sphaerobacteraceae bacterium
TCTTCGGTCGTGACTGACCGGTTGAATTCGATCTCCCACAGCGTGCCGCCGGTGAAATCGATGCCGAGCCTCAACTGGAAAAAGAGCAACGAGATCAGTCCGGGAACGATCAGGACGAACGAGATCGTGTACCAGAGTTTGCGTTTGCCTACGAGATGTTCCATTGAGGGTCGTTCCTTGTGGACTCGTACTGCACGAGGTGGATTAGCCGGCCGGGCTCGTTGTTGCGGTTGGCAGTTCGTCGATTCCGAACCATTTGCGATGATGTCCGATCCCGGCTCCGATCATGAGACGGAGAAAGGTGCGGGTGACCGTGATCGCGGAGAACATGCTGACCGCGACACCGACCAAGAGCGTCAGTGCGAACCCGGAAATGATGCTGGCGCCCGTGTACCGCCCGAACCAAATGAGGATGCCGGCGGTGATCATGGATGAAATGTTCGAGTCGCGAATCGAGGGCCAGGCATGATCGAAACCCGCTTCAACGGCGGCGGCGAGCGTTTTGCCCATCCTTAACTCTTCTTTGAGCCTCGCGAAGATCAGAATATTCGCATCGACCGCCATGCCGATCGAGAGGATGAAGCCCGCGATGCCGGCTAGGGTCAGTGTGACCGGAATCAATTTGAAGAGCGCGAAGGTGACCGTGGTATAGATGAGCAGCGCGAGCACGGAGAGCGCCCCAGGAAGTCGATAGTAGATGATCATGAAGAGGCAAACGATACCGAGGCCAACGCCGCCGGCGATAAGGCTTTTGTCAATTGAATCTTGTCCAAGCGTCGGGCCGACGACCCGGCTCTGGACGACCTTCAGCGGAACCGAGAGAGCGCCGGCCTTTAGTTGAATGACAAGATTGTTGACTTCAGCCGCGGGCATGCCCTCGATGATGCCTTGATCCGAAATGGCGCCGTTGATCGTGGGTGATGAGATGACCTGCTTGTCGAGCACGATCGACATGGGGCGACCAAGGTTCTCGCTGGTGAACTTGTAGAACCGGTCCGCGGCATCCCCTTTGAGCCTAAACCCGACGACAATCTGCCCTAGTTGGTTTGTGGTTGGAAAGGCGTCATCGAGATCCTTGCCACTGATGATCGTGGTATAGACCGGACCGGTCGGGGTTGTTGCGACCTCCGCGAGGGGCGTTGCGCCCGGAGATCCGACCGGCGACGCCAGCGCCGTTCCATCTGCGACCGGCGACGCCTGTGCCGTTCCGTCTGCGACGGGTGACGCTGAGGTGGTTTCAGCCGGAGGATTTAGAACGGACGCGGACGTTCCGAGCTCGGTATCGACAAATGCGCCCTCGGGAAGGTATTGCCCCTGTGGATCGATGATCTCAAGCAACGCGGTTTGCTGAACCACTCGAATCGCTTCATCGGTGTCTTCAAGACCCGGCAATTCGACGATGATCTGGTTATCGCCCCGGGTTTGGATGAGCGGTTCGCTGACCCCGAGCCCATTGACCCGGCGCTCGATGGTGTTTCGCGTGCCGTTCATCGTGTCTTTGTCGACCGACTGTCCGGCAGGAGGATCGGCCTGTAGTAGGACCTGCACACCGCCCTGGAGATCGAGGCCCTCGTGGACCCTCACTCCGTCTTTGATTCCTGCCACGTCGAGCGTCGTGCCGGGGAGACTGATCCACCCTGAAACGAGGGTCAGAACGATAATGAAGATCAAGACATGCCAGGGACGGATCCGCACGCCGTCGCTCCTCAATGATTGCCCGGAGGCGTGCGCTCACGACCTCCAGAGAGAACGGTCAACAAATGATGCACCCGCGGGATGAGGGTAACCGGGCCGGAGTATAGGTGGGCGCTTGACCGAAGGTCAATTGTCGTCAGTCATGCTCCTGAACTTTGGCAGGCCGTGTCCCGCCCTTGAATCGATGTTGTCGGGTAAAGCTGGTTGTCATGGATATAGCGCTCCACCGCGCTGGGCACTTGAAAAGTGATCGGTTCGCCGACCGCGACGCGACGCCTCAGGTCGCTCGATGAGACGCCGATGAGCGGGATTTCGACGATGGCGACGCGTCCGCGAGCGGCCGGAAGCGACTGGTACACCTCTTCGAGGTCGACCTCGACGTCCGGCCGGGTCGCGACCCCGATCTCCGCCAGTTCAAGAATTCGAGTTGGGTCGTTCCAGTTCTGAAGATCTCGCAGCGAGTCGGAACCCATCAGGAAGATGAGCTCACTCGAGGCAAGCCGCTCCTTCAGTGTCGCGAGCATGTCCTTAGTGTAGGAGGGACCGACCCGGCCGATGTCGACAAGATTGATGGCAAACTCAGGACGGCCGTCGAGTGCCAGCTCCAGCATCCGGAGGCGGTGATGTGCGGCGCTGACCGGTAAATCTGGCTTGTGCGGGGGATCTCCGGCGGGGACGAATAGGACTCGATCGAGATCGAGCTCGTGACGGAGCTCAACCGCCATGATGAGATGGCCGACATGGATCGGGTCAAACGTGCCACCGAGTATGCCTATTCGTCCTTGTCCCAAAGCCAGACCCCGTGTTCGACGCGAGAACGTCCGATGGCTGAGGCCGCCGGGTTACGCTTGGTATAGTACGGTGGGTTCGGCAAGGATAACGAGGAGATCGGTTGGTGTTCGACTATCACGTCCATAGCGAGTTTTCAGCGGATTGCACCGTGCCGATGCGAGAGTCGTGCAAGGCGGCGGTCGAGGCGGGCATTACCGAAATCGCATTCACGGACCATGTCGAGCACCAGCATACGGATCCCGGCTTTGGCTATTATCGTTTTGACGACTACATGGCCTCGGTCGAGGCAGTTCAGGCCGAGTTTGCCGGCCGGTTGAAGGTGCTGAAGGGGGCCGAGGTGGATTTTCACACCGACACCGCTGAAATGGTGCAGAAATTCATCGAACGGCATGGCCGGGACTACGACTTCGTGATCGGCTCCGTGCATTATGGTGACGATGCACGGATCATTTTTCAGGAGTACTTCGAGGGGAAGGAGATGGACGATGTCGTTTTGCCCTACCTCGATCAACTCGAGACCGCGGTACGCACGGGGTGGTTCGACACCATCGGTCATTTGGATATTCCGAAGCGATATCTCCCCAAGAACTTGAGAACGTACGATCCCGCGAGGTATCGCGAGCGAATCACGACTCTCTTTCGAGCATTCATCGAAAGCGACACCGCGTTCGAAATCAACACCTCCGGATTGCGGCAAACGCCGATGGCCAGCATGCCGGGCCCCGCGATTGTTCGCTGGTACGTCGAAGCCGGCGGGTCGTTAATCACGACGGGCACCGATTCCCATGCCGCTCAAACAATTGGAGCAGGCCTCGACAAGACCTTGGATATGTTGGCGCTATGCGGCATCAACCAGATTGCCTCTTTCAGCGGCCGCCGTCGTCAACTCGTCGATATCGACAACCTGCGTCCGGGTTCGGCGGACGCGTGATTTCGATCAGATAGGCTGGCTGGATTGACAGGGGAGCGGCGACCGCGTTCAACAACACCCCGCGACGACGAGTGGACTCTTCCTCCTTGGAAGCCGGAGCCCGAGGAAGAAGCACCCCGAGCAGCGCCGCGGAAGTCGACAAACGAAGCACTTCCCGATCTCGAGCGACCACAAGAGCGACGAACCGAGGCGCATGAAAGCGGCTTCGTCTTGGGAATGGCAATCGCGCCCGCCGTGGTCGGGTTTCTGTCGATCGTGGTCTCGTTCATTCCAATGCTTGCCGGACCGGGCAGCGCGCCTCGGGGGCTGATGCTGGTGATTGCCGTGCAGGCGATTGTGTTCGGCGTGCTGCGGGCAAATGAGCGCCATCCGTTGATGCGATCGTGGATTTCGACACTCATTTGTTCGGCGGCATTGATGCCTCTGCTGGCGCTACAAGTAACGCTGCTCAGGGAGCCGTATGTGTCGCTCGAACGGCATTCGGCGGCCCCCTCGATGGTTGCGACCTTCATTGTGACGATGGTGCTTATCGTCGGCGCTGTGTGGGCGGTTGCCACGAGCTGGGAGAACCCGGACGAGGCCGGGCTGCTCTTCATGCCGCAGGCGATGATGGTGCCGGCGTTGATCGGGATGCGCTCGACCATCCTGCAGGGAGCAGCGCTTGAAATGCTTGGACAGGTTCTCTTCCTTGCGGCCGGCGCGACGGCGGTCGCCTGGATCCTGCCGCAATCCTCACGCCTCCTGGTTCCGCCGGTGGCGGTCGCGATCGAATTCGTGGCGCTCTGGGCAACGGGGCACGGTCCATGGTTCCACGCGACGAGTGGGGACATCGTGCGAGTGCTGTACAGCTTGATGCTGGCGGTGGCAGTCATCTTGGTGGTGATGGCGCCGTACGTCGCCGCCTGGGTCCGGCACGGAGCGGGCGTGGCGATGCAGACCCGGCCGAAACCTCGCCGCAAAGCCGTCAGTCAACCCGTCAATCGCGGACCAGTTGTTCCGCGCTAGATGCAAGCCCTCTCTCCCGCCAGAGCGGGAGAGAGGTTCCAGGGTGAGGGTTCGTTACTCCGGCGCGGTGCCGTTGTCGCCGAGGCCATCCAACGGGTCGCGCTCGTTTTTCGCATCCGCGACCGCCATGGTGCGAACGGTGTCGTTCCCCTGAAGCCGCATTAGGGTGACGCCCTGGGTTGCGCGGCCGATCAATGAGATCTGAGACACCGGGATGCGAATCACCTGACCAATCGAGTTCATGAGGATCGCGGTTTGATCCGGGCTGACCATCGATGCCGCAACGATGTCGCCGGTTTTCGGCGTGAGCTTCATCGCGGTTACGCCCTTGCCGCCGCGGCCCTGGGTCGGATACTGGTTGATTGCGGTGCGCTTGCCGAGACCGCGCGCGGCAACGATCAAGAGATCTTTGCCCTCTTGCACGACCTCGGAGGAGATGATGCTGTCATTCCGGTCCAGCCGGATGCCGATCACGCCTGCCGCCGGCCGTCCCATCGGACGTACATCGTTCTCATCGAAATGGATCGCTTGGCCGTGCTTGGTGATCAGAACGACGTGATCGGTTCCGCTGGTGGTGCGTACCCAGGCGAGCTCATCGTTTGGATCGATGCCGATCGCGATCATTCCGGTGGAGCGCACGGACTGGAAGAGATCCAGGCTCGTTCGCTTGACCTGACCTAACCTCGTCGTGAAGAAGAGGTAGGCAGATGCCGAGTAGTCGCTGACCGTCATCATTGTCGTGACCGTCTCGTCCGGCTGCATGTTGATCACATTGACGATCGGGAGACCCTTCGCGGTGCGGCCCGCGTCCGGCAGCTCGTGAACCTTGATCTGATAGACCTTGCCGCGGTTGGTGAAGATCAGCAGCGAGTCCATGGTGTTCGCGGCCAGGATGTGCTGGATCGCATCTTCCTCACGCATCGTGACGCCGGTGACGCCACGTCCACCGCGATGCTGTGTTCGATATTCGTCGTGCGCGATTCGCTTGACATAGCCGCGCTTGGTCAACGTGACGAGCACGTCGACTTCAGGGATCAAATCTTCTTCCGAAAGCACGCCGGAGACATCCTGGATTCGGGTGCGGCGGACGTCGCCGTACTTGTCTTTCAGGATCTTCATGTCGTCGCGAATCAAACCGAGGATCTTGGCAGGATCGGCCAGCAATCCCTCGAGGTACTCGATCTCCTTCATGACCTCGGTGAGCTCGTCCTCGATCTTCTGACGCTCGAGGGCGGCGAGACGCGCTAGCCGCATATCGAGGATCGCTTGCGCCTGGACCTCGGAGAACTCGAATTGCTGCATCAGGTTGTTGCGCGCGTTTTCGGTTGACTGCGACTTGCGAATCGTGGCGATGATCGCGTCAATTGAATCGAGCGCCTTCTTGAGTCCTTCGAGGATGTGGGCGCGACGCTTTGCCTTGTCGAGCTCGAATTGCGAGCGGCGGGTGATCACGACCCGGCGATGCTCGATGTACTCCTGAAGGGCTCGCTTGAGCGTCAGAACCCGCGGCTGGGTGCCGTTCTCGACCAGCGCGAGCATATTGACGCCGAATGACTGTTGCAGCGAGGTGTGCTTGAAGAGATTGTTCAGCACCTTCATTGGCTGCGCGTCGCGCTTGAGCTCGATCACGGCGCGCATGCCGCTGCGGTCGGATTCGTCGCGGAGGTCGCTGATGCCGTCGAGCTTGCCTTCTTTCACCAGTTCGGCGATTCGCTCCATCAAAAGCGCTTTATTGACCTGGTAGGGGAGCTCAGTGACGACGATCTGATACTTATTGCCGCGGGCGGCTTCCTCGACGAATGCCTTGGCCCGGATGACGACGCGACCACGACCCGTGGCATACGCGGCGCGGATGCCCTCGGTGCCAAGGATGGTGCCGCCGGTCGGGAAGTCGGGTCCGGTGACGATCGTGAGCAGATCGTCGATCGTGGCGTCAGGGTTGTCGATCAAGAGTGCGATCGCGTCACAGATCTCGGTGAGATTGTGCGGCGGGATGTTTGTCGCCATGCCGACCGCGATGCCGGCGCTGCCGTTGATCAGGAGGTTCGGCAGGCGGGCCGGGAGCACCTTCGGCTCCATCATGGAGGCGTCGTAGTTCGGCTGGAAATCGACGGTGTTCTTGTCGATGTCGCTCAGGAGCTCGTCGGCGATCGCGGTTAGTCGCGATTCGGTGTAGCGCATGGCCGCCGCGGCGTCGCCGTCGACCGAGCCGAAGTTGCCCTGGCCGTCGACCAGCGGATATCGAAGGTTGAAATCCTGCGCCATGCGGACGAGCGAGTCGTAAACGGCGGTGTCACTGTGGGGATGGAAATTCTTGAGCACTTCGCCGACGACGCCTGCGCTCTTGCGGTAACGGGTCGTGCTCCGCATGCCCATTTCGTTCATCGCGTAGAGCACGCGACGATGGACCGGTTTGAGACCGTCTCGAGCGTCCGGCAGAGCGCGCTGAACGATGACGCTCATCGCGTAGTCCAGGTAGGAGGTCCGCATTTCGGTTTCGATGCTGGCGATTCTCACCGCACCTTGATTTGGATCGAGATTCGGGTCGTTCTCCACTCGTAATTCCCCTTATTGATCTGCGCTCTGTCCCTGGACAAAGAGACACAATTATACCAGATAACGCCAAATATTCCGAATAGAATGCGGTGTACGTTCAACTCTCACAAATTCAAGTGTTGCAATGCGCGGTTCCGATTTTGGCTCCGTTCCCGACCAGGTCACGTCACTCGAAACAGTCCGCGGAGGACTTAAACAGCCGCCTGGCAATTGCCTGGCGGCTGTTTCGGAACTGGTATTCGAATGATCTGCCGGGCTAGCCGGCCGGGGTCGCGTTCTCGATTGCCTCGTCGACACTCTTGGCGACCTTCTGCTTGTACATCTCGATGTATTCGTCGAGCCGGTTGCGGGCGATGTCGTCGTGATACTGCTCCGGTGGCGACTTCATGAAGTAGGACGATGGTGCGTAGAGCGGGCCGTTGATGCCGTTGTCGAGCGCGAGCTTGGCGCAGCGAACCGCGTCGATGACCACGCCGGCCGAGTTCGGGGAGTCCCAGACTTCGAGCTTGAGCTCCATGTTGAGGGGAACGTCGCCAAAGGTTGTGCCTTCGATCCGGATGTGGCACCACTTGCGGTCCTCCAGCCAGGGCACATGGTCGGAAGGACCGACGTGCACATCGGCGGTTGGCAGCAGGTAGTCCATCTGCGACGTCACCGCATCGGTTTTGGAGATCTTCTTCGAGACCAAGCGGTCGCGCTCGAGCATGTTCAGGAAGTCGGTATTGCCGCCGAAGTTGAGCTGATAGGTGCGGTCGATCCGGACGCCGCGATCCGCGAAGAGGCGGGTCAGCACGCGATGGGTGATGGTGGCTCCGACCTGGCTCTTGATATCGTCGCCGATGATCGGAACGCCGCGGTCGATGAACCGCTTCTGCCAGTATTCGGACTTGGCGATGAAGACCGGGATGCAGTTCACGAAGCCGCAGCCGGCATCGAGGATCTGCTCGACGTACCACTTGGTCGCCATTTCCGATCCGACCGGCAGGTAGGAGATCACAACGTCGGTTTCGGTCTCACGGAGGATATTGGCGACGTCCGCGGTCGGTCCTGGCGCCTTGGTGATGATCTCAGAGAGGTAGCGGCCTAGACCGTCGTGCGTCATTCCGCGCTCGACCTTCACCCCGAGATTTGGGACATCGGCGAACTTGATGGTGTTGTTCGGCTCAGCCAGGATTGCCTTACTTAGGTCCTTGCCGACCTTGTTCACGTCGATGTCGAAAGCGGCGGTGAACTCGATGTCGCGGACGTGGTAGCCGCCGAGATCGACGTGCATCAATCCCGGGACGAAATCGTCAGGATTAGCGTCTTTATAGTATTGAACGCCCTGCACCAGCGACGACGCGCAGTTGCCGACGCCGATGATCGCGACGCGGACTTTGCCGCCACGCTTTCGTTTGCCGCCTGCCAATTTGTTGGTTTCCATGCGGGTTGTCCTCCTTGGGCTCGAAGCCTCTTGCTTCGCGCCGCTTCGATTCTCAGCGCCGGCGAACTCGGTGACCTCGTGCGTTTCGACGCCCAGGGCATCGACGATCGACTGCATGGTTGACCAGTTGATCCGGGAAAAGCGGCCGCTCTCGATCCGGGTGACGGTCCAGCGTGCGACGCCGGCTCGTTCGGCCAGATCGCGATAGCTGATTCCGCGGATGTCTCGCCATTCACGCAATGTTCTCATCGATCGTCCTCCGATTGGGCCAGATAATACCACCGGCCCAAGATAAGCGCAAGCTTGCGGGAAATTATCCGGCATGCGACGATATTGGGCCATATGGCCCAATATCGTGAGCTGCCAAGGCGGTTGTTTGCCGAAAACTGAGGACAGAAGCAGACGATGTCATAATTATTGGGCCACGCAGGTTTGAACAGTGTGCCGAAAGGGTCGAGTCCGTCGTGGATGAAGCCAGGGAGTGCGCGTCGGCTGAAGCCTCCGGAGTGGGAGACCACAGGTGTCTCCCCTACGACGTTGAACGTGTGTACAGGACACATTATATTAGGAGCGTGGTCTTTACCGATTGATGCGCAGTCCCATGTGGGTTTGCTCGGCCGCAAGGAGCACTCGCGCTATGAGCCGAGGATCTTTGCTTTCATGGTGGTGAATTCTTCGTCGGTGAGGGCGCCGGATTTGTGCAGCTCCGCGAGTTTTTCGATCTGCGCGATCGCGTCGGCCGCGCCTGCTCCCGCGGGCGTTTGTTTGGCGCCGGCTCCCTGCATCGCTCCAACGAGCGTTTGGCCGAGGGCGACTCCGGCTCCCAGTCCGACACCGGTCGAGGCGGCACCGCCGCTCTCGCCGGGATTATTCGCGGCGTCGCGTAACGCCTGGGCGGCCTGGTACTGGGTGAACGCGGCCATGTCGCCGATCGCGCCCATAGATGAGCGCTGATCAATCGCCTTCTGCACTTCTTCCGGTGGCGTGATTGCGCCAATCTGAAACGATGTCAGTTGCAGACCGAGGCGCTTGAAGTCGTCCGCCAAGGCCGCCTTCATCGATTCGGAGAGCTCTTTAGTCAGTCCGCCGAGATCGAGCAACGGCGTTTTGGCATCGCCGAGGAGATCGTTGAGCTCATTGACGATGATGCTCTTGAGGAATTCGTCGATCGCGCCAGTTGAATAGCCGGTGCGCGATCCCACAACCTGGCCGATAAAGAGTTGCGGGTCCTCGACGCGCATCGAATAGCCGCCGAACGCGCGCAGCCTGACCATGCCCAGGTCGGCGTCGCGGTAGGCGACCGGCTGCGGCGTTCCCCACTTCATATCGGTGAATTCGCGCATCGAAACGAAGTAGACCTCGGCGGTAAAGATCGAGGTTCCGCCGGAGAGCAATCCAATCAACCCCGTGAGGAAGGGGATATTGTTGGTCGAAATCGTGTGGCGGCCAGGACCAAAAACATCAAGCGCTTTGCCGTCCCGGACGAAGACTGCTCGCTGGCTCTCACGGACGACAACCTGCGAACCGAGGCGGAACTCGCCGGAACCGCTCTCCGGCTCGCGATGCGCGATCTCGCCGGCGTACTCGTCTGGATGCTGAATGAGATCGATGACCATCGTCGATGGCTCCCTTCCGCGACGAAACCGTTAGGCCGAGGGTGTTGTCGGTGGGATCGCCACGTTCTCCTCTTCCGATTCGGTGGTCGAGGCCGCCAACGACGCGGTGGCTCCGCCTGCCTTGAGCAGTTGCAGTTCCATTTCGATGTCGGAATCGACGTCAAGCTCACGGAACTGTGCGGTGTATGAATCGTCGCCCATTTCCGTCAGCGCGGCGGCTTTCGCTTCCGATCCGCGAATCTTGCGCTCCATCCGCTCGAGGTCGGCCGTCGGATCCATCGGCGAGAACTCGGAGAGCGATTCGGCGACCCGGACCTGCGCATGCGCCCGGCGCTGGCGGTTGATCATCACGTCCTTTTGCGCCATCGTGGTTTCATACTTCGAAACCAGCATTTGCAGCTGCTCTTTGATCTTGGAGACTGTCTGCTCTTGTGTGCTTAGTTGGGACTCGTAGACTGCCGCGGCCTCGTCATTGTCACGTTTGCGGCGGAGCGCCTCGCGGGCGAGATCGTCTTTCCCGGCATCGACTGCCCGTTGCGCCTTCGAGCCCCAGTCGTTGGAGAGTTTGCGAGCCGCGGTGAGATCGATCGAAATCTCCTTCTCCTGGATAATCATGGCGGCCACTTGCTCCCTGGCCTGTTTGATGTTGGATTCCATATCCCGCAGGATTTGGTTCAACATCTTTTCGGGGTCCTCGGCGCGGTCGAGTAGATCGTTGATGTTCGCCCGGGTCAGTTGCGAGATGCGATCGATGATTCCCATGCTGGTCTTTCTCCTTTTTCGCTCAATAGGCGTACGGCGCGTTCGGTTGCCGCGTTCTCAGTTTGGTTTTCCGAAGATCTCGACATCATCGGGATGAACATCCGCTCCGGCGAGCACTTGCTGCTCAGTTCCCCATTGCAGCACCAGCGCCCGTTTGGTGGGATCGGTTGATCCGCGCAGGAGGGTGTACGCCACCGGACGTCGTCCGGATTGACCGCCGACGCCGACCATGTCGCCAGAACCATGCCCGCTTGCATCAATCGCAAAGCTCTCACCACCGATTGTAGGTGCAGTTCCGGGCACATAACTGTCTTTGGTTGTGGTCAGGAGTGCATACGGCTGACCATGCGCTTTGGGCACCATGAGCCACTTTTCGGGGGCGACGTCGAGCCGAAAAACCCGGAAATTGCCGCTCGTCGATTCGATGTCGATCCGGGCGTCGACCACGAAATTGTCGCCGAGCACCGCGAGCGCGTCACGATCGTGCAATTCGTATGCAACTGGTGGTGTTGCAGCGGCCAGTTTTTGTTCCGGCGATTCCAGCACCGCGAGCACGCTGTTTATTTGCTCGACCGAGGCCGGCATGGCCGTTTGAATCACGGTTGAGCGCTGATCGAATCGCGCTGAGGCCTGGTTGACCATTTGCAGACCTACCGCGGCCGCTGCATCGATGTCCCCGCCCGAACTAGATGCCTGCTCGAGCTGAACAGTTGCGCCGTCGATCTGATCGACGCTGGCAAAGAGCGATTCGTCGAAGAGGCGGATTTGGTCGAGGACGGTGGCGTCGATATCGCGGTTTCCAAAGAGTCCGCCGTAGCCGTACGAGGCAGTGTTGATACGATCGCGAAGATGACGAACCGCTCCGGCGAAGCTGTTAACGGGACCGACATCGGCAATTCGGCGGGCATCGGCCAACTGTCCGGCGACTCGATCTATTCGATCCGCCCGGCTTGCCAGGTCAGCCGCCAATCGATCCCGAACGGCGCGATCGGCGTCGCGTCGTGATTCCTTGTCTTTATAGCCGGCGAAGCCTGGAATCGCGTTCAGTACGCGCGTTGCGGTTCGTTCCGCCCATGTTTGGCTCATCGCTCACCCCGTTGTGACACTCGATCGTACTAGCCGGTCAATGCAATTTCAACGCCGCAGTACGGACACTTGATCAGCCCTTTTCCGGCCAATTCGAGGGTGCCACCGCAATTTGGACAGACGCGTTGACCCTGCAGTTTCGAGGCATCGACCGAGTAGAGCAGCCCCTTGTCCCAGTCAACGTATCCGCTGAAGAGTCCCCGGCCGACCAATTCATACAGATCGCGCTGGACCTGCTCCTTGGTCGAATTGAGATCGAGCACAAGGTCCGGCACCGAAACGGTGCCTTTCGTCGTCACGATGTCGAGCAGACGCCGCTGGGCCTGAACTTTGGCCATATCCTTCGCTTCGGCGTTTCCCTTGATCAGAAAATAGATCCCGCCGCCGATGAGCGGCACGAGCAAAAAGAGCGAAAGGATGACACCAAACAATGCGGCGGAGCCCCCGATTCGGTCTTCGCGCATGCCTTGAATCAACCAGGCCCAGAATCCGACTCCGACGATAACGCCGGCGCCCAGCATGATAAGTCCGACGATGCGTCCAGATGCCGTCACTAATATCGCTCTACTTCCTGCCTCGTCCGGCCGCGTTTTGCTTTCGAGCGGTAGGTATGTTGCCTTCACGCGTGAAATGATACGTCTCAGGTCGTCACCGTGCAGCCCATCAACGTTCGATCGTGCGCCGGAGCACGTTAAGGGTTTGTCTCGCACATCGCTCCCAGGTGAAGTTGGCCGCTCGCAGCCGACCCCTGGCGATCAGACTCAGCCTCAGATCGACATCGGACAAGACGCGGGAAAGACCGGCCGCGATTGATGCCGGGTCGAGCGGATCGACGTAGAACGCCGCATCGCCGCCAATTTCCGGCAAAGACGATCGATTTGACGAAACGACCGGCGTGCCGCACGCCATCGCCTCGAGCACGGGCATTCCGAAACCCTCGTACAAGGATGGTTGGCAGACGGCGACCGCTCCCGAATAGATCGGCGGCAGGTCTGAATCCTCGATATACCCGATCATCCGGACATCGGCTCCGGAAGCGGCGATCCCAGTTTCCACTTCACCGGCGAGCCATCCGCGCTTTCCTACGATCACCAAGGCAATCTCTTCACCGCACGCATTGAGCGACGCGATCGCCTGGGCAAGCCTGACGTAGTTCTTTCGCGGTTGAATTGTGCCGAGCGCAAGCACATAGCGGTCGGGCAGTCCGTGGGTGGCTCGAGCCCGATCGATCTCTTCCCGTGGCGCGGGAGAAAGTGATTCGGAAACGCCGTGGTGGACGACATCGATCTTGTCGGGCCGGACGGTATAGTGCGTCACGAGATCCGATTTCGTGGTTTCCGAGATCGCGATGATTCGCTTCGCGGCCCGTGCACTCCAGCGAGTCGTGAGATCGAGCATTTTCCGGTCACGCGAGGGATGGGCTTCTGGATGAACCAGATAACCGAGGTCGTGGATCGTGACGACGGCGCGAGGATGAACCAACGGCACTACATGCGCCGGAACGAAGAGGAGATCAGGTCGCCGCTTGATCATTTCGAACGACAACCGAGCATGAGTCCAAAACCGGGGAAACGGAATGCAGACCGGTTGGCCAAGTGGAGGCAGACCGTCCGGAGGCCGGGCCGAGCTCAAATAGAGCTCGAATCGTTCTTCGTGATCGAGCCGGGACAGTGCCTGAAGGAGTTGAAAGGTGTAGGTTTCGGTGCCGGTTTTGCGAGTGACGGCCAGCCGGCTGGCATCAACCCCGATCACCTTTGATTTGGTCACCGGGGCGCGCCGGTCAACTCTTCGCCGGCGGGATCGCGAACATGAACTCGCCCCGGCAGGCAACCTCGCCATTGACCGTGGCCGTGCCGTTGCCGGTTCCAACCCCGCGCCGGAATAGACCCAGCTCGACCTCGATGCGAAGGGTGTCGCCGGGACGCACCTGTCGTTTGAAGCGTACGTTGTCGATGCCGGCGAAAAAGGCGATCCGCCCTTTGTACTCCTCGAGCTGCAGCATTGCGACCGCGCCGACTTGAGCGATCGCTTCGACGATTAGAACGCCTGGCATGACCGGATAGTCGGGGAAGTGGCCCTGAAAGAAGGGCTCCCCGATCGAGACGTTCTTGATTCCGACCGCACGCTTGCCGGGTTCAATCTCGATGATCCGGTCGATGAGCAAGAATGGATAGCGATGGGGGATGATCTTCTGGATGTCAATCGCTTCCAGAATGGTTGACTCTGCACCGGTCATGATCGTTTATCCCCCACATGACAAGGATTTTAGGCGACCTTCAGGATCGCGGCATCATCGGTCAAGGGCACAAGCTGTTCCCGATCGGGGCCCACGCCAACCATCGTCACCGGGGCTCCGACGTGCTGCTCGATGAAACGCAGGTACGCTCGCGCGCCGTCGGGCAAATCCGACGCCGACTGCGCCGAGCTAATATCTTGCTGCCAACCGGGAACCGATGTGAAGACAGGGACCACCTGCGCAAGAAGATCCTCGCGGGCAGGCAGATACCCGATGCTGAGCTCATTCAGACGGTAATCGGTACAGACTTTGATCTCTTCGAAGACATCGAGCACATCGAGCAGACTCACCTGAATCTCGGTGACGCCGTTGAGACGCGCGATGTAACGGGCGGCGACCGCGTCGAACCAACCGGTTCGCCTCGGCCGGCCCGTGTTGGTGCCGTACTCGCGTCCTCGCTCGCGAATCGCGTTCCCGGCATCATCGAGCAGCTCGGTCGGAAATGGCCCGCCCCCGACGCGAGTCGAGTAGGCCTTGTAGACAGCGATAACGCGTTCGACCTGGGTTGGCGCCACGCCCGCGCCCTGGCAGGCGCCGGCGGCCGTGGGCGATGATGAGGTGACATAAGGATAGGTGCCGTAGTCGATGTCGAGCATGGCGCCCTGGGCGCATTCGATGAGCACGTCCTTGCCCTCGTCGAGTGCATCTTGAACCAGCATTTCAGCCGGCACGACGTGCTCGCGTAGCCTCGAGCCCGCAACGACCAGTTCGCGGTAGATATCGGTCGCGTTCATTGGGGGCTGGCCATGAACCTTCGTCAATACCTCGTTTTTGAGCTGCACCTCACGAGTCAGCTTGCGGAGGAGAGAGGCTTCATCGATCAGATCGGCAATTCGAATGCCGTGGCGGGCGATCTTGTCCGCGTAGGCCGGTCCGTTGCCGCGGAGGGTTGTTCCGATCTCGTCATCAGCTCGCGCGATCTCCTGCAGGCGATCGAGCGACGGATGATAGGGGAGCACGACATGCGCGCGATCCGATATCCGCAGATTGTCGACCACGATGCCGCGAGCGCGCAGGGCGTCGATCTCCTTGATCAACGTGGTCGGTTCGACGACCACGCCCGCGCCGATCACGCATAAGCAATCGGGGTTGAGCACACCGGAAGGAACGAGCTGAAGCTTGAAGACGCCGCTCGAGGTTGTCACGGTATGGCCGGCATTGTTTCCGCCGTTTGCTCGAACCACGACGTGAGCTTTGGTCGCTAACGCATCGGTTAGTTTCCCTTTACCCTCGTCGCCCCACTGGCCGCCCATGATGATCGTCGCCGGCATTCGTCATTCCCACCAAAGAGTAATCTCAAGGCCGCGGCCGGCGGCACAAAGCCGCCTGAGACCAGGATAATCGCGATGTTCACTATACCTGAGCGACGCTTGTGGAGTCGGCTTCGACTACTCGCGGTTCCGGAGATTCAGGCGGAGCGAAGCGAGCGCAATTCCTTGAAGAGCTCGATCTCGCGCTCGGTGAGCTCGGTCGGAATCACCAGATTCAGCCGAGCCAGGAGATCGCCGCGCTCGCCGGTTTTGCTCTTGAGCTTCGGCATGCCCTTCCCGCGCAGTCTGAAGACGCGGCCATTCTGCGATTCCGCTGGAACGAAAAGAGCGACTTTTCCGCTGGGAGTCGGTACGACGATCTCTCCGCCGAGAACCGCGGTGTGGAGCGGAACATCGACATCGGTCTTGAGGTTGTCGCCAACGCGCTCGAATCTGGAATCAGGGCGGACTTTGACGTTGATCCAGACATCGCCGTGAGCACCGCCACCGGTGCCGGGTCCACCTTGACCCGCGACCCGAACCCTGGAGCCGGTCGCGACGCCTGCAGGAATCTTGACCTCGATTGTTTTTGCCCGAGAAATGCTGCCGGTGCCATTGCAGGTTGGGCAACGAGACTGCCGCAGCACGCCCGTGCCGTCACAGGTTGCGCAGGTTTCGGGCGTTTGAATGTCGATCCGGCGGCTCGTTCCGTGGAACGCGTCGTCGAGCGAAATCTCGATGTCGAGCTCGAGATCCTGACCTCGTTGGCGCATCGCACGCGTCGATCCGAACCGGTCAGCGGTGCGGCGATTGCCGAAGAGCGACTGCACAAATTCGAATCCGCCGTTACTGTCATTGTCAAACTGGAATGTGGTCCCTCTCGGGCCACCGGTCGAGGAGTAAAAGCCGTCCGGCGAACCCATCCGGCTCGATCCCGCCGGCTCGTCGCCGGTGAACCCTGCATCCCGATAGCGTTCCCACTCCTCGCCGTAACGATCGTAGAGTTTGCGTGAGGCAGGTTCGGATAGGACATTGAAGGCCTCGTTGAGGTCTTTGAATTGCTCTTCCGCGGTCGGGCTATCCCGGTTCACATCGGGGTGCAGCTTGCGGGCGAGCTTGCGAAAAGCCGCTTTGATCGTTTTCGCATCCGAGCCGCGCTCGACCCCGAGTGTATTGTAGTAGTCCTTAGTCCTGCTGGCAGGCATGCCCGCACCTCCCCAACATTACGTCGACATCATTGTAAAACTTGAGTCGATCCGACGCAAGGTGTAGAGAGTGTCTACCCTTTTGCCAGGAAGCCGGTCGTAGCCCAACGGTACGTCTTACGCAATAGGTAACCGGCGGGTATCACGAAGATTGCACCGACGAGCGGAAGCAGCACGGAGAGCACCGCGGTCACGATCGAGATCGCGTCTTCGATCATGCTGACGAACGGGTTGCCCATGCCCTGTGTTTTGATTGTGATCGTGGGCCTCGTGATCGTTTTGTGCCAGTGGATGGCACCCGCCACGAGCAGTCCGAAGAGCATTGCCACGACCGGATGAATCTCATCGCCCCGGTTGATGACCGCCATGAAGAGCACCGCCCCGGCGGCGGGGCGAATTGAAGACTGGAGGAGGTCGTTGAGATGATCAGCCCGCGGGATTTTGTCGACCACTAGCTCGATCGTAAGGAGCACCATGATGATGACGATTCCGGTCGAGGAGGAGAGGAAATCGTAGGGGCGACCTAAATCGAAGCTGTCACTGATCCGGTCGGCGAGCGCAACCACAAGGAGCGGGACGAATGCGTTCAGTCCAGCCGCCGCGGCGAGTCCGATCCCCATGAAGATCCGATTGTCCACCGAACGCCTCTTTCTCTGGGATCATTCGCCTCTCATCGACGGATACGAAAAAATCCGATCCCGGGCGATCGGGGCCGCCGGAGTATAGTCCCCGGCCCTATTGGTTGCGACCACCATGGCGCAATGCCACTTCCGACGCGGCATAGATGAGCAACGCGACGCCACCGCCAAAGACGATTCTGTCCGTCCCGGGCGACTCGCTGTAAAAAACGAACGAGGGAATGAGACCGGTGAGGTCCCGCCCGGCCCAATCCGACCACGTTTCCAACAAGCTACTTGTGCCGTCCGGCTGGTTGTACATCAATCGCGGGTCGTGAAGGAAGGTGGCGCTGACGGCCAAGGCGGGCAACGCGGCGACGACCGTTATACCCCGGGCCGCCCGAAGACTCAGTGTCGAAAGCCAGTATCCGAGCGGTGCTGCCGCAAGTGGGACGACATCCGTCAAGTACCGTCCCGGCGGATTCCATTCGCCCCACCAAACGCGATAGGCACTGATCAGGAGAAGATAGGGCACGGCAACCGCGGCAAGCAGAAACGAATCGCGACGATGGGCTAGAGCGAACGGCACAGACGCGACGATCGCCAGCGCGATCAGCGGATTGTGAATGATCGCCCCCCATTGTTGATCCAGAAACGTTCCCGCGAGTCCGTTGATCGTCCCTGCCAGATCAGAGAATCCGGCGTGATCCGAGGCAGGCGGTCGAAACGATCCATAGAGCCTGTTGTACCAAGCGAACATGATCAACGCCGAGACGACGGGCGGACCGATGAACAGCGGAGGCCCTTTTTTGTCATACGCTTGTCCGAGTTGGCGCAGTGCCGCAATGCCGAGCACGATGCTGATTGTGGCGAGCCGGTAGTGCAACCAGGGCAGGAACGCGACCCCGCAACCGGTCAACAGCCACTGCCAGTTCTCATTTTCTCGCTCGAGCAACCTTCGGACCGCGTAGACGATGCACAGCGCCGACAAGATCTCGGGAAAGATCAAGAGCGAATGCGTCATCAAAGGGCTGGTGAGCGAGAGTAGAAGCGCGATGAACATCGATAGCAACGGTGTCGCACCAAATCGGTGCGCGAGCATCGCCATATTCGCGGAGACGAATGCCGCGAGCACGGCAAGCACGACCAGCGTCAGCGTTCTGCCACCGATTTTCCACGGCAGCGCCACAATCAGGGGAATGCCCAAACCATGCTTTGTGTACAGACCGGCGCGTTTGGTATGGGACGCGTGGGGAGGAAGAGGATCAGGATAGGAGCTCCAGCCGGATCGAGCCGGGCCGAATGCCGGATAGAAACGGTCGAAGTCGCGCTGCGCGTAGTTGTTGGTTTCGTCGAGATCGTAGTCGTCGAGGATGCTGAATGAGGTCATGACATAGAAGGGCTCATCGCCGGTCAGCGGATTGAGCCGCTCCATGACTCGAGGCATCCAGGCCAGCAGAACAACCAGGACAACGGCAAACGCCACGACGGCGCTGCCGAGCGCGCCCGCGTGTGGAGGCGGCGATGGGGATTGGCGCTGCACTTCAACCGTTTCTGTCATGGAATCATTCGGCTTCAGTATCGACATTCCGACCGGGGAGACGGTACCGCAACCGGCGAGGAACCGCGCGGAAACGAAAATGCCCCAGGGAGAAGACCCCGAGGCATTTCAGTCAAATAGCGATTGGAATCAGGTGATCGAGCGGACCACGGTAACGAGCTTACCCTGGACTTCGACATTGTCCGCGCGCGTGTAGATTGGGGCCATGGTGACATTTGCCGGCTGGAGCCGGACGCGATCTCCCTCAAAATAGAAGCGCTTGAGCGTCGTTTCTTTCTCTTCTCGCAGCCAGACGGCGACGGTCTCCCCGTTTTCGCACGTCTCTTGACGACGCAAAAGCACGATATCGCCATCGTTGATCAACGCATCGACCATCGAATGACCCTTGACGCGAAGCGCAAACAGATCGCGGCCACCGTCCGGCACCAGATCGCCACTCAGCTCGATCATCTCGACAGCATCTGAGCCTTCCAGATCGCCGGGAACCGGGATCGGCAGGCCGGCCGCAATCTGGCCGATCAGCGGGATCGCCACGATATTGCGGCGACCGCTGGCCCTGCCCACGAGCTCGATCCCGCGGGAGATGTTTTTGTTCCGGCGAATGTCGTTCCGCCCCTCGAGCACCTTCAGGTTGTAGTCCACTACGCTAGTTGAGGAGATTCCCAGCTCTCGTTGGATATCTCGAATTGTCGGTGGGTAATCGTTTGCGATCAAAAATTGCTCAATGAACTCGAGAATTGCCCGTTGCCGCCGAGACAAGTCCTTCATCGTGTCGTCTCCCTTGATGACCCATCCCGCGCCGCCGGCGCGGCGGAGCCTGCACGAATTATAGGAACGAACAAGTGTTCGTGTCAACTGCAGTTGGGTCCAATGGGGGATAAAGAAGGTGAAAGCGTCTGCATAATATCGATTGTGAACCGGCGTTCATTTGAACGCCATCGCGATCGGATGACATTGCGTTGCCGGTTCGTCAAAGGATTAGCAATGTTCAATGCGCTCGACATTTTCATTATTGCCACCTTCGTTGCGGTGATCGCCGTGGGGTTCTTTAGCGGCGTGACCAAAGTGACCGCGGCCATCCTTGCGATCTACTTTGCGTCGATCGTATCCGCGGCATTCTACGGTCCGCTCACGGACAGCGTGCGAGAACACATCACCTCGATGGGCGAGCAAACCGGAAACCTCTTCTTCTTCGTTATTCTCTTCTTCACTTTCACGTCGCTCTTCACGTTCATTATTTCGCGCTGGCTTGGCGGACTCAGGTTTCCGCGCCGAATTGAAATCGTAGATAATGTCGGCGGCGCGGCGCTTGGCGTGATTGTCTCTAGTTTGGCGGTTACGCTCGCGGCCACATTGTTAGTCGTGATCTTGCAGGCTCTCAATCAGACGTTCGGCGAGGGCAGCAGCGGCACGATGGTCGGTTTTGTGCACAATCAAATCAATGACTCGGAGCTCGTTCCGCTCTTTATGAAGATTTCACCCTACTTTGTGCGCTTAGTCCAACCATGGTTCCCTCGCGGGCTACCGCCGATCCTCTCCGGAGCCATGGAGGCGTAACAGCTTCTCCGTGTCGAATCTCGAACAATCGACCGTATTGACCAAACTCGAGCTCCCGGCGATTCGCGAGCGACTTGCCGGGCTTTGCCGTTTCTCGGTCAGCGCCGAACGGGCACGTGAGATCGGCCCCACCGGTGACGCGAAGATCGTTTCGTATCTCCTGGATGTGACCCAGGAGGCAGTCGACCTCGTCACAAACTTTCCAGACATCACCATCGGCGGCGCACGAGACATCCGCGACCACGCGGAAAAGGCGGAGAAAGGCGGAAGGCTGCAACCGCCTGAGTTATTGCTTGTTCACGACATGGTCGTGGCCGCACGCGGGCTCAGGAGATCCCTTTTTCGTTTGCCCGAGGTGGAGACGCGCTTCCGGAACATCTTTGAATTTGCCAACCACGTTGCCGATTTGCCGGATCTCGAAGCGGACATCGGCCGTTCGATCAGTCCACGCGGCGATGTGCTCGATAGCGCGAGCGATGAGCTCGGCCGTATCCGGCGAGCAATCCGGTTCAATCATTCGCGCCTCATCGAAAAACTGACCTCGATGATGAACGGCAAATACGCCGCGGCCGTGCAGGATGCGATCATCACGACGCGCGATGGCCGCTACGTCATCCCGATTAGGGCCGATGCCCGGGCACAGGCATCGGGCGTCGTGCATGACACTTCTGCCAGCGGTCAAACGCTGTTCATGGAGCCGTTCGAGGTCGTCGAGCTCAACAACAAGTGGCGCGAAGAGCAGATCGCCGAGCAGCGAGAGATCGACCGGATTCTCGACGCCTTGAGCGATCTCGTCGGACAAAGGGCCGAGCGGCTCCGGCAAACCGTTGAGGCAATGGCGGCGATTGAGCTGGCACTGGCCAAGGCCAGACTCGCGTTCGAAATGCGCGCCACACGGCCGGCACTCTGGACCGGCAAAGGTTCAAATCCGGAAGGCCACCGGACCCATCGGATCAGACTCGTGCGCGCGCGTCATCCATTGCTGGATCCTGCCACGGTGGTTCCGATTGATATCGAAATCGGCGAGCGCTATCGAGCGTTGCTGATTACCGGGCCGAATACCGGCGGCAAGACGGTTGCGTTGAAAACGGTCGGGTTGCTCTGCCTGATGACTCAGTCTGGGCTCTTTATTCCGGCAGACGATAGCTCGGTCGTCAGCGTTTTCCCCGGCATCTATGTCGACATCGGCGACGAGCAGAGCATTGCCCAGAGTCTTTCGACCTTTTCCGCCCATATGCGGAATGTGATCGCGATGCTCTCCGAGGTCGCGCCAGACAGTCTGGTGCTGCTTGACGAGATGGGAGCCGGAACCGATCCGCAAGAGGGTTCTGCGCTGGCGCGAGCGTTGATCACCGAGCTGCTCGAGCGCGGTCCGCTCGTGATCGCGACGACCCACTATTCCGAGGTCAAGGCGTATGCCTATGCGACAGACTCGGTTGAGAATGCGAGCGTCGAGTTCGATGTCCGCAGTCTCGCGCCGACCTTTCGCCTGACGATCGGCGTTCCCGGACGCTCGAACGCGATCGCGATCGCACGGCGCCTGGGGATGAACCGCTCGGTGCTCGAACGGGCAAGCGCACTCATTGATCCAAATGAGATCAGGGCGGACGCGCTGTTGGAGGATATCCGGCGCCGGCGCGACGAGGCCGAATCGCTGTTGAAGCGGGCGAAGGAAGCCGAACAGGAAGCGAATCAACTTCGGAAACAAGCGAACAAGGAGCTCAGGGACGCGGAGATCGAACGCCGTTCCGCGCGCGAGCAGGCGCTCGCCGAGGCACAAAGCGAACTCGACGAGGTGAGGCAGACGCTTCGCCGGCTTCAGCGAGATCGTGAAACGACCTCAGTTGGACGAGAACAGGTCGATCAACGACGGCTGGAAGTCGACAAAGCCGCGGATGTCGTTCGTACGTTCAAGCGCGTTCAGGTTCCGGTCAGGTTATTGACCCCGGAATCGGTCATTCGCGTCGGCGATCGTGTGCAGATCATTCCCTTGAATCAGGAGGGTGAAGTCGTCGGCCTGGATGACGACACCGCCGAAATCCAGCTTGGGTCGCTCAAGATGCGGCAGCCGCTCGAAGCATTGACACGGCTCGGACGCGCCCGGCAGGAAGAGCAGCGGCGAGCAGTGGTGATACCGGCGGCGGCCGGATTCGTGCCGATTGAGATCGATATCCGGGGCCAGCGGGTGTCGGAGGTCGAGGACGCACTCGAGCGCTATCTGGAGGACGCTTACCGATACGGATTGCCCAATGTGCGGATCATCCATGGCAAGGGAACGGGCGCGTTGCGTCAGGTAGTTCGTGACTATTTGAGCAGCCACCCCGCGGTCGCGAGATTCGTGACCGCGCCGGCCAACGAAGGCGGGGACGGCGCGACGCTGGCCTATTTCCTCACGGAATAGCCATGCTGCTGGTCTGGCACGTTCGCCTATTTCAAGGATCGAATCGTGAGAAGAGGAAGGGGCGCCAAACCGGCATTACTAAACCGGAACGGGCTCTGCCGCGAGATCGACCGCGTCCAAAACGGTATTGATCGCTTGTTCCCAGGGAACGGTGAGGTCCGGTAACCGCAATCGGATCGAGTTCGGTGTCAAGCGCACTGCCTGACCGAGCTTCGAGCTCAGCTTCCGGCTGTCGAGCAGCCGGGTGAGCGCCGGTCTGATCACGATCTCCCGTTCGCGCTCGATCATCGACTCAATACCGAGCTCTTCGCATCGGAGCCGCATCGAGATCAACGCCAGCAGGTGCTCAACCTCTTCGGGAACCGGGCCGAACCGGTCGACCAGCTCATCCCGCATTTCGGTCAGTTCCCGGTACGAGGAGACGGCAGCGACCCGCCGATACGTCGCGAGTCGCAATTCCATATCGGACACGTACGATGCCGGAATCAATGCGGTCAGCGGCAGATCGAGCGTAATCGCATTGTGTTCGACGAACGGCCGACCGGCGCGGATCTCTTCGACCGCCTGGCTCAAGAGGCGAATGTAGAGATCGAACCCGATCTCCGCGATGTGTCCGCTCTGTTCCGCGCCGAGGATGTTGCCGGCGCCACGGATCTCCATATCCCGCATCGCGACCCGAAGACCAGCGCCAAGCTCCGTTGCTTCCTGGATTGCCTCGAGCCGCGCCTGGGCTTCCGGACTCAAATGCTTCCCCGGTTTGTGGATCAGGTAGGCGTACGCGCGATTGGTGCTGCGTCCAACGCGGCCGCGGAGTTGATAGAGCTGCGTCAGTCCAAACCGATCGGCATCGTCAATCACGATTGTATTGACATTCGGGATGTCGATTCCCGATTCGATGATGGTGGTGCAGACGAGCACATCGTAGTCGTGCCGGACGAACGAGAGGATGACCTCCTCCAGCACTTCCTCGTCCATTTGTCCGTGACCAACCCCGAACCGTGCTTCCGGTACGAGCTCTCGCAATCGATGCGCCATGCGGTCGATGCTGTGCACCCGGTTGTGCACGATGTAGACCTGCCCACCGCGCTCCAGTTCCCGCAGGATCACCTCCCGGATCAGTTTGTCGTCGCTGCTGGTGACGAAGGTGCGGATCGGCAAACGTGCCTGAGGCGCGGTGTCGATCACGCTGATATCGCGAATGCCGGCGAGCGACATGTGCAGCGTGCGCGGAATCGGGGTGGCGCTCATCGTCATCACATCGACTTCGGTTCGCAACAACTTCAGGAACTCCTTCTGACGGACTCCGAAACGTTGCTCTTCGTCGATCACGACCAGACCGAGGTCCTTGAACTTGATGTCCTTCTGAACGAGACGATGCGTTCCGATGACGATATCGACCGTTCCGTCTGCCAGCCCTTTGACGATCTCACGCTGCTCCTGCTTCGATTTCAAGCGGGAGAGCATTTCGACCCGGACCGGGAACGCTGCCAGGCGCTGATTGAACGTGGTCGAGTGCTGCAGCGCCAATACCGTGGTCGGCACAAGCATGGCAACCTGACGTCCGTTGTTCACAGCCTTGAACGCCGCTCGCAGCGCGACTTCCGTCTTGCCAAAGCCAACGTCGCCGCAGACGAGGCGGTCCATCGGTTTCGCGGACTCGAGATCGCGCTTCACATCTTCGATCGCGCGAAACTGATCGGCTGTTTCGGTGTACGGGAACGATTCGGCCAGTTCGACGTCCCACGACGTGTCCGATGCGAACTGACGCCCGCCGATCGTTTCGCGGGCGGCATAAAGCTGAATGAGCTCGAACGCCATTTCGCGAACGGCACGGCGAACGCGGGCCTTGGTGCGCACCCATTCGCCGGATCCGAGCTTGGTGGCGACTGGATCGAGGCCGCCGCCGGAATAGCGGGTGACGCGGTCGCTCTGATCGACCGGAACGTAAAGCCTGTCGCCCTTGGCGTATTCGAGCAGCAGATACTCGCGCTCAACACCGCTTGTGCTCTGCCGGATCAAACCGGTGAATTTCGCGATGCCGTGATCGATGTGGACGACGAACTCACCCGGCGTCAGACTGTTTGCGAATGCGACCTGATCGGCCACGGAGCGGCGCGATCCACGCCGGGTTTGTTTGTGGAATCCGAAGATCTCGAGATCCGCGAGCAGGAGAATCCGTTCGGACGGCAGCATGAAGCCGCCGTCGAGATCCGAGGTCCGAACTTCGAGCATGCCTGGCAGGAGCGGCGCTGGTGTGGTCTGATCGCGGCGCTTGTCGCGTCTCGGAAAGAGGCCGTGCTCCTCGAAGATCTCGGTCACCCGGTCCACTTGATCGGTTGCCACGGTGACCCGCCAGCCCTCGTCGGTGCGTTCTTTCACCTCGGAGACGACGCGCATGATCCGGCCCGCGAAAACCGGCGACTCGACGATCGACGTTAGGCTGGTGAGATCACCCTCAGGTGGCTCACTGAGTCCGAAGTGAATCTGTTGGCGGCGGACGATCTGTCCTCGAATCTCGCCCCAGGTTGCGAACGGACGGCGCAATCCAGGCGGCAGTTCCCCGTTCTCTTCGAACCCTCCAAGCAGCTCGGTGGCATAGGATTCGAGATGCTCCGCGGACCGCACGACCGCTGATGGTTCGTCCAGAATGATTAGCAGATTGTCCGGCGCGTGATCGAGCAGCGTCGCGGGTGTGCTCATGAGGTACGGGGCGAAGAGGTCCACCGACGCCGGCGTGTCTCCAATCTCCATCCGTTCGACCGTGCGCTCCCATTCGACGTGGACTTCGGGACGCAAGCGACTCCAATCCAGTTCTCGTAGCGCCGTTGCCGCGTCCTGGAGGCGCCATAGCGGGAGATCGCTGGGTGGAAGCAGCGTGAGCTCAACCAGACGCTGATCGGAGCGCTGAGTCGATGGATTGAATGTTCGAATGCTGTCGATCTCATCGCCGAAAAGATCGATCCGGATTGGCGTTGGACTTGACGGAGGGAAAAAGTCGACGATCCCACCCCGGCGGGCTATTGACCCAGGTTCCTGCACCAACGCATCCGGCTGGTAACCGAGCTTGATCGCCCAAAGCATGAACGAATCCGCGTCGAGACGATCTCCGGCGCGAAGGAGGCGCGTCTGCTCCGCTAGATCTTCCGGCGTCATGACCAGATGCATTAAACCGCGAGCGGGCATCACCAGCACAGAAGGCTTCGCAGATTCGTTCGAAAAGCCGCGAAGGAGCGTGATTCTGCGGGCTGCCGCCTCGAAGTCGACCGGCAGTTGCTCGTACGGCAGCGCCTCAGGCGCCGGCCATCGTTCCGCCGGCCAATCCGGTGGCAGAAATTCATTGATAGCGGCGCAAAGGGCGTCGGCCCGGTCGTCGCGGGCTGTCACGACCAGCGCCGGCCGGTTCAGCGATTGGATGAGCATCGCGGCAAGTGCCGGACGGGCTGAGAGAGGAAAATCCGCGATCGCCAGCACGCCGCGAACACTCTCTGCCCTGGCCAGAAGCGTCTTGATCTCACTTGACTCGCCGATGGCAGGGAGAAGGTGGGCTAAGGTCACGGGCACCCCATTACGCGACATCGCCGGATTGGGGCGATGTCGTTTCTCCAACGTTTATTCCGCGAACCTCGCCGAAACGGTTTGGTCGCGGCAGAAAAGTTTACCACGCGCTTGCCAAATTCTCGTTTTTCTCCGAAAGTACATCAGATCAGGTCAGAAAGCATCTTGGCGGACGTGGTCTGGAGTCGCAATCTTGGCGAACAAGCACATTCTTGTGGTTGTCCTGGCCGCGGTAGGCGCGGGCGTCTCCGCGTTTGTCGCTGCCTTGTTGTTCGATCAGCGAAGCGGTTCGACGATCGTCATCAAAGACCCGATCGTCGAAACGGAGATCGTGGTCTGGATCGGTGGAGCGGTTGCGACGCCGGGCGTTTACACGCTTCCCGCTGGGGCCCGCTTGAACGAGGCGATCGAACGAGCAGGAGGGCTCACTGGGAGCGCCGACACCGGGTCGCTCAATATGGCCGAGCGTATTGACGACGAGGCCCGGATCGAGATTCCCGACGTCACACATTCAGTGGAGTTGCCGGACAACGGCAGCCCAATCGCGATTCCTGCAGCACCGACCAAAGCCATAGTCACAGCAGACACGCGAATCGACATCAACACGGCTGACGCGGCAACGCTCGAGTCGTTGCCGGGAATTGGGCCGGTTCTCGCCGTGAGAATCGTTGAATACCGTACTCAAAACGGACCGTTTGAGCGAATCGAAGAACTCGCCGGCGTGAACGGCGTGTCGTCCAAGATGGTCGATTCACTTCGCGAACTGATCACCGTCGGTTCATGACCGGAATCACGCTTGGTCTTGCACTTGTCTTGGGAGCGGCACTTGGGTGGTCGGGCGTGGTGGCTTGCGCCGGAATCGCCGCCGTGGCCTTCAGTCTAAGGGACCGCGATCATATTTGGCTGACGATCCTCGTTCTTTTCTCGATCGTGGGTTGTCTGCGCGTTCATGGGCGCGAACAGATCGTGATCCCGGATTGGGCAGACGGAGAGCGTCTGCTCGTCGGGAGGGTCGCTAGCGGACCGGTCGAGTCGGGTCGAGCGCAGTCCTTTGATCTTCGAGCCAAGCCCGATGTCATGCGAAACGGCGACGAGGAATCGGTAGTGCTTTGCACGTCTGCTCCCGTGTTGCCGGAACTTCACTTCGGCGATGAGATTCGAGCTTTTGGAACCATTCAGCCGCTTGATGTGGTCGAAGGCAATACCGCCGGGTATTTGAAGAGTCGCGGATGCATTGGAAGCCTCTTCATTCAACGATTCGAGGTTAGTGACGAAGGAGCAGGGCTTCGATCGGTACTCGATCACATCCGGCGAAGGATGACGACATCGCTTCAGGCGACCTTTACCGGCGACACCGGCGCGCTCATGGCCGGGCTCGTCACTGGTGACGACGCGGGACTCTCGCGAGATCAACGCGATGCATTTATCATCACCGGCACGAGCCATGTCACCGCGGTAAGCGGAAGCAACTTGGCGGTCATCTTGGTCTTGCTCACTGTGCTGGGCGGGCTCGTGGGCCGCGCGAAGACCTTCTGGTGGCAGGCAGTCGTGGTCTTCGCGCTGTGGGGTTATGTTGCGATCATTGGACTGTCGCCGCCGCCGTTTCGTGCCGCTTGCGTCGCCACTCTGGCACTTGGCGCCATCCGCGCGGGGCGGAGGCCGGACTTTGTAACCCTGAGCGTAATCGTTGCCGCGGCCGAGCTGGTGATTCGCCCCGCTGACTTCGATTCGCTCGCGTTTCGGCTTTCGACGATTTCGGCAATCGCGCTCGTGCTCGGACTTTGGCGGCGATCGCCGACCGGGTTTCGTGGTTGGCTCGGACAGGGCGTGATCGCAACCGCGGTCACCCAGGCGGCGACGAGTCCGATTCTGATACCGACCTTCGGTCGCTTCACGATCTACGCGATCCCGGCAAACCTGATCGTCGGTCCGATGTGCGCTTTGGCTTTTCCATTCGTATTGATCGCCGGCGTGGTTGGGCTTTTCAGTACGACCGCCGCGACGATCGTCGCGGCGCCGGCCGTGCTGCCGGTCGAGATTTCGATGGGCTCAGTCTCCGCGATTGCAGCGCTGCCATATGCCGAATCCGGCTCGTCGCTTGCCGTCGTCGTGCCCGCCTGGGTCTGGACAACGATTGCCGTCACCGTGGTGATCGCGTTGTCACGGGAGTGCCGCGGAGGGATCGTACGAGTTGTCCATGAGTTGCGACACCTTGACCCGAACCGCCGGGCGGTCTTGTCCTGTGCGACAGCGAGCGCGGTAGTGGGAGCCTTCGCCGGGTTATGGGTGCGT
>CAYJPA010000084.1:0-11148 GCA_964371945.1 uncultured Sphaerobacteraceae bacterium
ACCATAGCGATCACCGTAAGTCAACCCTAGCACGGGACACAACACTAGCATCGGCTGCTGATTAGTGGTGGCATTGATGTAATCAGTGCTTTTCGTGCACGCTGGCTGAAGCCTCCGGCGCGGAAGCCTGCGGCTGGCTCCCCTACATGATTGCCGCGCGGTTCCCTTACACAAGTGCTGAGCACTTTTTCCTCGTGTGTCTATATCTGGTGTTGACGGGCCAACAGCGTGCCGCTATATTGCGGTCGTTGTTGGTTCGCCGGTTTTGCGACCGGTGACGTAAGAGGGAACCCGGTGTGATTCCGGGGTTGCCCCGCAGCGGTATCGAGGAACGACCACCGTCACAAGCACTGGCCGGACTAGGCTGGGAAGCGACGGTCAGTAGGAGACGGCTCGCGCTGAGTCGATTTGCCTCGAAGCCCGAAGACCTGCCGATGACCCGCGTCGTAAAGGCGCGGAATGACCCGAACTTCCGCGGGGAGGTGGACGGGTGGGTCTTCGGCATTTCCTGCCGATCTTCCACCCACTCCCCCCCAACTGCTTTGGTTTGCGATTCCAGGTCTTCCGCGGCTTTTGCCGTTGGATACGTTCGTGGGCCCTGCGCGGTTCGCGAACGAGCGATCGAGACATGGAACGCAGTTCGCGCGCACAACAAGACGGACGCGGCATGCTTGTGGTTGAGTGCAGGACCTGTCATGCATCCGTGCCGGTGGCATTGACCGAGCTCTTGGAAGGCCGGCCATCAGCTTGTCCATGTGGAATCAAGATCGCGACCGCGGATTGCGCGGGATTTAGGGAAATCGTGGCGGCGCTTCGTTCGATCGAACACTTCGCCCAACGATATTCCAATCTGAGCTCTATCGAATTGAGGAGATAACGATGGCCATCGCAACAATTCCAGGCTACCCGCGGATCGGAAGATCCCGTGAGTTGAAATGGGCGCTCGAGGAGTTTTGGGCTGGTAAACGATCCGAGCAAGAGCTCATGGAGGCTGCCGCGACAGTTCGCGCTTCGAACTGGGAGCGGCAGATCGGCGCCGGTCTCGACCTCATACCGGTCAACGACTTTTCGCTTTACGATCAGGTGTTGGATACATCGATCCTGACCGGTGCGATTCCCGCGAGATACCTCACTGGAGATGCTGACCCGGGGCTTGATACGTACTTTGCGATGGCCCGCGGGAAGTCCAGCGCGGATAACGTCTCCGCGATGGATATGACGAAGTGGTTCGATACGAACTATCACTATCTTGTGCCAGAGCTCGCGGCAAATCAGCGCTTTGCACTTTCGGCAGACAAGCCGCTCGCCGAACTGGACGCATCGCGGGGACTTGGAGTCCAGCGCAAGGCCGCACTGATCGGTCCGATTTCGTTTCTTCTGCTTAGCACAAATGCCGGCAGCGACGCGACTCCGCTGGTGCATTTTGACCGGCTCCTGCCGGTGTACCGTGAATTGGTCGGTCGACTCGCGGCGGCCGGCGTCGAATGGATCCAGTTCGATGAGTCGGCGCTCGTCAGAGAGACGACACCAGAAACCGAAGAGGCGCTCACTCGCGCCTACACAGACCTTGCCAGCGCACGACGCGATACCAAAATCATTGTCCACACCGCGTATGGGCATGTCGGGCCCTCTTACCAAACGCTGACTTCGCTGCCGGTCGATGGCTTCGGATTCGATTTCACCCGCGGACCTGAAACGCTCGATCTGATCCGACGGCATGGTTTTCCGGAAGGTCGCCGGATTGCCGCCGGTGTGGTCGATGGCCGCAACGTGTGGGTCAACGATCTCGATGCCTCGCTCGAACTGCTCGGGATACTTGCGGAAATTGTCGGGCCGGAGCAGTTGATGGTATCGAGCTCCTGCTCACTCCAGCACGTGCCGTACGATGTCCGGCTCGAAACAGGAATCGCACCGGAAGTCCGCCCGTGGCTCGCGTTCGCCGAACAGAAGCTCGACGAGGTCGTCACACTCACGAAGGCGCTCAATGACGGTATCGAATCGGTTGCCGAGCCGTTCTCCGCAAATCGAGCGATTCGTGCTGCCGCTGCCGGTTCTTCATTGAGACGAAATCCGGCAGTTCGCTCACGTCTCGATTCGTTGCCGCTAAACGCCGGTAGGCGTGCGCTACCGTTCTCCGAACGCGCGCGCCTGCAGGATGAGCGGCTCCACCTTCCCTCGCTTCCGACGACGACGATCGGATCGTTTCCGCAGACCGGCGAGCTGCGCGCGGCGAGGAGGAAATTCGAGCGCGGCGAAACTGATCTCGCGACGTACGAAGAGGTGATCTCGAACTACATTCAAGAGACGATCGCTGAACAAGAAGCGCTCGGTTTGGATGTGCTGGTTCACGGTGAGCCAGAGCGCAATGACATGGTGCAGTACTTCGGCGAGCAGCTCGAGGGATTCATCTTTACGCACTACGGCTGGGTCCAGAGTTACGGTTCGCGCTGCGTTCGTCCGCCGATCATCGTCGGGGATGTATCACGTCCGGGTCCGATGACCGTTCGTTGGGCGACCTACGCGCAGTCGCTGACTTCACTTCCCGTCAAAGGAATGCTTACGGGACCGGTCACGATTCTCAACTGGTCGTTCGTGCGCGATGATCAACCGCGCTCGGAAACCTGCCGGCAGATCGCGCTTGCAATCAGGGACGAAGTGGCTGATCTCGAAGCGGCCGGTATCGCGGTCATTCAGATCGATGAGCCCGCACTCCGTGAGGGCCTGCCATTGCGGCGCGCGGATTGGGATGACTATCTGGAATGGGCCGTGGCCTGCTTCCGATTGGCCTCCGGTGGCGCCAAACCCGAGACGCAAATCCATACGCACATGTGCTACAGCGAATTTGGCGATGTGATCGATTCGATCGCCGCGCTCGACGCCGACGTGCTCTCGATCGAGAACGCGAGATCCGGTCTCGAGCTGCTAGATGTCTTTCGCCGCCACGGCTATCAAAACGGCATCGGTCCCGGCTTGTTCGACATCCACTCGCCTCGGATTCCACCGGTCGAGGAGATGGCGGCCAATTTGCGCGCAACGCTGACCGTACTCGATCCCAAGCAGGTCTGGGTCAATCCTGATTGCGGCCTGAAGACTCGCCGGCCCGCGGAAGCTGAGGCCGCGCTTGGCAACATGGTCGCGGCCGCCCGCGCAATGCGGTATGCGCTCCAGTCCAAGCAACAGGTTTGACGCGATCTGGGCACTTGTTGTCAGGCGTTCGAGATCGGGTCAGGTTGGCAGAGTGACGGGCAACTTCCGTGGCGCTGGTCCTTGAGCACATCGCCGACTGAAGCCATCAATCCATCCAGCGTAAATGGTTTGCGTACTAGTGCATCGGCGAGGTGCCGTGGCAGCGCGTTCATGCCTGTCAGCAGGATGACGGGCACCTGGATTCCCTGGGTGCGGAGGAGCTCCACGAGTCGCACACCGGTCAAATTCGGCATCACCATGTCGCTGACGATCAGATCGGGCCGCCGCCGGCGCATGGCATCGATCGCCTCATAACCATCTGTCGCAAGCGCCACCTCAAATCCTTCCGATTCGAAGAGCTCACTCAACAAATCTCGACTGATGGGATCGTCGTCGACCACAAGAACCTGGCGCATAGCAAACTCCGCGCGCTATCCCGTCGAAGCGCGTATTGACGATTCGGTGCAGAATCGGGGCCGCCAGTTGCCGAAACCGCCCGATGAAACGCTTAGCAGCGCGCGATCAGGACTTTTGGATAAGCCTTGAAGTTCAGTAGCCGTCCTGCTGAACGCCGTTGAAATCGGTGATTTCACCGATGCTCGTCACTGCCTCCAGGAGCAGACTGGGAACTGGAGTGAACGACTGGTTCATCCCGTGGAATAGTGACGGAGAGCGACGATGAACGGTGATGGCGCGCATGCACGTGCATCTTGGCAACAGTGGTCGGTTTGGCTGGCACGAACCGGGTATTCCGATATGGAGCATTCGACGATTGTGACCCAACAACAGATCAACCGGGCACAGATCGAAGAAGCGGTACGGACGCCGGCCAAGATCTACGCGGCTGCTCTGGAAATCGAGAGGGCATGGGATGCCAGGGCGCAAGCGGAGGTGTCGCAACCCGTAATGCTGGTCCGCGTGGACGAGGCAATCGTGTAGTTGAGCGGTTGGCACGAGCGCATCGACGACCACGTACCTATTGAGTGTCGAATGTTGCGTCACGTGGGCGGATCGAAACGAAGCGTCCTGCTACCGTTCCAGCGCCTGGATGACGGCCTCAGGGTTTGCATCGATCACGCGCAGAAGCGCTTTCGCGGCGCTGTCTGGAAACTTCTTGCCCTGCTCCCAGTCACGGATCGTTCCCAGTGGACGTTGAAACTTCACCGAGAACTCCTCTTGGGTCAGGTGCATTCGTTTTCGGATCAGCCGTGGATTCGGAACCGGTCTCATACGCGCCAACTCCTCGTCGGAGATTGGCGGGTTATCTTCGTCCGCCAGCGCGTTCGCCTCGACCTCTTCCTCGGTCATGGCGTCCACGCGCGCCCAATCGGTGCGGTCTTCGAATGGACGAGTTGAGCCGTCAGGAAGTACCTGAACAACCGTCCCATCAGCCAGTAGTCTTGCTCTGATCATATTTGATTCGCTCATTCGTTCTTGCCCTCCGAGCGGAGATAATTCGTCGCTTGGCGTCTCGGTCGGTGAAGATGACAGTTATCAGGCGACTTTCGATCATTCCGACAGCTTTGAATCTCCGTTCGCCAAACTCAGGTCTGGTAACTTCCTCTGCAAACATGTGGGGATCTAGGAAGACCAAGATTGCGCGGTTGAAACTAATGTTGGGCTTTGTGACATTGGCGGTTTCCTTATTCGGGTCCCATTCATACTCCACCGTCCTCCCTCCGCCGATATTCTACTGCTATGTAGTAGTATGTCAAGCAGATGCTTGACTAGTGGAGCTCGAAGCGGGTGGGTCCGTATTCGGGCGGAAACGCCATGAAACGGTCACTGTTCCTTGCATGTTTGGGTGGAACGCGCACTGATATGTGTAGATCCCCGGCCGGTCGAACGTGAAGCTGCCGGATTGCCCGGGATCGAGCTGACCGGGATCGAGGTCGCCGTCTTCGGCGATCGCGGTATGAGGCGCTGGGCCCTCATTGGTTCAGGTGACGGTCGCGCCCTCGAATAGGCGTTCGGAGTTGCATGCGTGTGATGTCTGCCGGCCGCGTCGAAGCCGGGGGGCGTACGGGGATGGATTGACCAAAGCGGCTAGGCAGTTGTCGCGGCCGGTGCGAGGCGGCGACTAAAGGCGAATGCGGCGGCGGCGCCGACCGCGAGCAGGATCACGCCGGTTCCCAAAAAGGTCGCTCGGAATCCGAGCGTGGTCGCCATTCCAGAACCGGCGAGCGGACCAAAGGTGCCGCCGAGCGAGCCCGCGGCGGCGGTGATGCCGAAGATGGTGCCGCGGCGGTCGCTTGGAGTCGCATTCGCGATCAGGGCATTTGCCGCGGGAATCATTCCGCCGGCGGCAATGCCGAACAGGCCCTGTAACGCGATGAGCTGCCAAACGCCGGTAACTGCCGCCATCGGGAGATAGATCGCGCCGGCTCCAATGATGCTGCCGAGCAGGATGCGGCGATGTCCGACCCTGTCCCCGCGCCGGCCGAGAAAGATTGAGGCGATCGCGCTCGTCAGGCCCAACAAGCCGAGCGCTATTCCGGCCAGGGAGGCAGCTCGTTCATCGCCGCGATCACCGACCATCTTGCCGACATGCTCGACATAGAGCGGCAGGATCGGCCGGGTGCTCATTTGCGCGAAGCGGACGGCGAAGAGGATCGCGATCATCGTCATCAACATCGGGGTCAGGACCCATTCGATGCCCTTGCGGAACGACTGGGACTCCCGCATCTTGTGCTGGGCGACGCGCTTGAAATTCTCTTTGACGAAAAAGAGCACGATAAGTCCCGCACAACCGAGCATCGAGCCTGATATGGCAAACGTCGCCCGGTAACCGATCTCATCGGCGAGCATGCCGCCGAGAAACGGTCCGAGCGAGGCGCCGGAGAAGACCGAGGTCGATACCAGACCGAGACTAAAACCGAGCCGGTCTTTGGGCGCAGAAACGGCGACCAGCGCGGTCGAAGCCGTCACCGTGCCGGTCAGCGCGCCCTCGAGAAAGCGAAGCGTCAGAAGATGCCAGGGAGCGGTTGCTAGACCCATCAAGGAAACCGTCAACGTTGCGCCGAACATCGCGCGGATGAGCATCGGTTTGCGGCCGCGGCGATCCGACACGATTCCCCAGAGCGGCGCGGAGATGACCATCACGCCGCCGCCACCGGCAGCGATGAGACCCGACCAGATCGCGGCGGAATCAGTGGAATCCGCGCCGAGCGTTTTTAAATAGAAGGGAAGAAAGGATTCGCGAAGAGAGAAGCCAATGATGGCCAGCGCCTGCGCGATCGTGATCGCGTAGAGGTTGCGCCGCCACGCGATCGCCTCAAGAGTGCGTCTTTGGGCGCGAGGAATGGCTTCGCCAAGGTCATCCATCTTCATGAAAGTTTAGCAGTTAAGCTCGGAGCCGTTAGCTACAAGCCTCAAGCTACGGGCTCCAAGCCGCAAGGATTTGGCTGAACGGTGGGTGAGTCGAAACTGACTTGAGTTTGCGGCGAGTTGCTGAGGGATTGAACAGTTGTGCTTGGCAGGATTCGTGCGTGTTGCCGTGTTTGGCAGTCGTGAAGGCAACGGAACGTACATTGCGATTGGTCTTGACAACGGCGAAGGTCTGACAATGCCGGCGTTTGCCCGCGGTGTGACTCTTGATCGAAACGAACGCTTGGCAGATTCGCCGCCTTACGCTTGACGCTTCAGAGGACCTGGTTTGATTCGACAGCGGACCGTCAATCCACGAGTGCTTCCGACACCCCGATGCGTGAGTCGAGCCAAGCCCGGCTTGGCATTCGAGTCCGACGACGCGGTTGCGACGCCGGTGCGCGATCTGGCCACGGATGCGGCCGCGGTTTTGATTCCAGGCTTCGCGGCCATCTCAACCGCGGTCTGGCTGATTTTCCTGCGATGGTATGGGCTGAGCGACCGAATCGAGTTTCCCTACTTCGCGTTCGAGAAGATCCCCGGTCAATTCGATTCGGCGATCATGCATCGGACGCTTGCGCTCTTTTTGATCGCGAGTTTTGTCTATGTCTGCGCGTGTCTGGTGCTCGCCAAGACGAAACGATTGACGAATTCGATCAAGCTCGGCGCGGTTGGCTTGATCGCGGGTCCTGCCGTTGTCAACATCTTCCTCTTCCCGGTTGGCGCACTCGACATCTTCAATTATATGGTCGATCTCAAGCTCGCCTTCCACTTTGGCGACAACCCCTATCTGGTGACGAATCCTTCTTATCTCAAGGGCGATCCATTTGTTCGTTCCGCATTCTTGCTCAATATTCCGCTCTTCTATGGGCCGGCTTGGTTAATGCTCTCCGGTATCCCGGCGCTGATCGCGGGCTTCAACAGTGTCCTAAATCTGCTGATTGCGTTGAAAGTTTTCAATCTTGTGCTGCTGGCGTTAACCGCGCTGATGATCGCCCGCTCGCAACCGAACGAGCGCCGGCGCTGGCTGGCGCCGGTCGTCTTTCTCGGCAACCCCCTTGTTGTTTTCGAGGGGATTGGCAACGCCCACAACGACGTGATGATGACCGTTTTCATGGTGGCCGCACTCTATGCGTTGCGGGGATCTCGAAGATCATGGCTGGGCGTCCCGGCACTTGCGCTATCGGCGCTGGTCAAGCTCTTTTCGGCCGCGCTTGCGCCGCTATTGTTCGTGGAAGCGGTGATGAGTAAATGGCCGCTTCGACGATTCGTGATTGCGGGCGTTGTGACCGTGGCGGTGGTCATTGTCACCGCGGCGCCGTTTTGGGACGGCGGCAAACCGTGGGATGGGTTTCTTGAAGGAACGAGGCTCTCGCAGCGCATGGATCACGTTTCTCCGCTTTCGCTTGCGCAACAGCAACTCAAGCAAGAGCAAGTCGAGCGAGCTCCATCGAGCCGGTATCTGGCGAAATACGCGAGCTCGGACATCGTTCCGCGGCAGGATCAAGACAAGCTCCACCGGCAGTTCACCATCCTCTTCGTCGTGCTGGCATTGGTCGTGATCGCCGCCCGGATGAAGCGGCTGATCTCGCTCGAGCGCGCCGCCGCACTGACGCTGATCCTCTTTTCACTGTTGATGACCAATCTCTACCCGTGGTACCTGATCCCGATATTCGCGCTCCTTGCGTTGGATTTGGAGCCGCTCGGGCTGGCCTATGTGTTTGCGGCGACCGCCCTTGGGCTCGCCTACTACCCCGCTTATGTATGGGCTCACTTCAACACCGGCATGCCGCTTTACAGCGTGCATCTCTACCTCGCGATGTTTCTGACGGCGCCGATGATCGCGTTCCTGCTGGTCGATGTTGTGCGTGTGGGGTGGATTGGTTTGCCCCGATCCTACGCGGCGGCATCCCATACCCGCGAACAATGACGAAGACAACCAAAACCCCACTCAGTATCATATCGATCCGGATAGCAACCATCGCCACGTGCTGCTGAATGAGAGGAATGGCCGCGATGTACGACTACCTGATCGTCGGCGGTGGATCCGCCGGAGCAACCCTCGCGGCCAGACTGTCAGAGGACGCATCAACTGCCGTGTTGCTGCTGGAAGCCGGCCCCGACTATCGCTCGGCTGATCGCCCTGAAGCCATGAAGGTCCCCAATCCATTTGGAATCATTCGTAATCCCGAGCTCAGCTGCTATCGCTACGACGACCTCAAAGCCCGGCCCAACGCCTACCAGCAACCGCGAGCATATTGGCGCGGCCGGGGCATTGGCGGCACCTCCTCAATGAATGGTCAGATCGCTATTCGTGGGATGCTCGAAGACTACGACGACTGGGCGGCCCAAGGCTGCACAGGATGGTCCGGAGAGGAAGTCCTCCCCTACTTCATCAAGCTGGAAAATGATCTCGATTTCGGCGATGCGCCTTATCACGGTACCGGCGGTCCGTTGCCAGTGTACCGGGCGCCGCTTGGCGAATGGGGACCGGTCGATCTCGCGATGCGCGAAGCGGCTCTCGCCCTCGGTTACCCATGGGCGGATGACTGCAACGCGCCCGGTGCGACCGGGGTCTCGCCCTATCCGATCAATAGCCGAAACTCCGTCCGGGTTTCAACGAACGATGGCTACCTCGAGCCCGCCCGGGAGCGGCCCAACCTCACGATCCAGGGTGACGCCCAGGTCGATCGAGTCATCCTCGATGGCCGCCGGGCGACCGGGGTGATATACGAGCGCGGCGGCCAGACACAGCGGGCAGACGCGCGCGAGGTGATCCTGGCGGCCGGCACGGTTCATTCACCGACAATCTTGATGAGGTCAGGGATCGGCCCTGCCGCCAATCTCTCGTCGCTCGGTGTTCCGGTTGTGCTCGATCTCCCGGTGGGACAGAATCTGGTGGAGCACTCCGGCATCTGGCTTGGCGTCGCGATTAAGCCCGAGTATCAGGTCAAGAGTGTTAACTTCAGGCATACGAACTGTTGCGTACGGTATAGCTCACGCGTGGCCGGCGCGGGGGACAACGACATGATCATGATCGCGATGAATATCTCGAGCATGGACGATGCTGGGCGCGCGAAGGGCATGATCATCGTAGACACGTTCCAGACCTTCTCCCGCGGTTACCTGGAGCTCACATCTTTGGATCCCCGCGAGCAGCCGGCGGTCGATCTCGGGATGTTGTCGGATGACCGCGATCTGGTTCGCATGCGCGACGGATTTAAGCGCCTGTTCGCGGTTGCGCAGCACGATGCCTTCGGCAGGATTTCTGACCAGATTTTTGGAACCATCACCGGTGAGACCATAGCAAAGCTGCCCTCGGACGATGGGATCGATCAGTGGCTGCTGCATGAGATCTCGGATGCGCAACATCCAGTGGGAACATGCCGGATGGGTGCGGCGACGGACCCGCGCGCGGTCGTCGATCCGTCCTGTGCGGTCATCGGTGCGGAAGGACTTCGCGTCATCGACGCGTCCGTGATGCCGGAGAACCCAAGGGCGAACACCCATTTTACCACGGTGATGATTGCCGAGAAGATGGCGGACGAACTACGACGCAACCAGGCATAGGCGGCATCGAACCTCTTCTATTTGTTGCAGTTCTCGCCTGATTTCCGTCACCAGATATCAGGCGGCGTGCAATCGTCCGCCAGTGGTGCTATCGAACAGGAGGATTCGCCGCGGATTGAAGTCGACAGAGACGATCTCGTCGTCTTTGAATTCGTCCGCCGGATCGGTGCTCGCCTTGAGCGTCAACGAGCCGATCTCAACATCCACGTAGGTCACTGAGCCGACCGGCTCCACCAGCACGATCTTTCCGGTCATATCGGAATCGCCACCCCGCGTTAATCGAATATGCTCAGGCCGCACCCCGAGTGTCAATTCAGGTCCATTCGCGACCAGACGCTTCCCCTTCAACATCCACTGGATCGAGCCATCGCTGGCGACAAATACCTGCTCGCCGTCATTGGATTTTGCCCCACCGGGAATCATGTTCATACGCGGACTCCCTATGAATCCGGCGACGAAGAGATTGACCGGGTCATTGTAGATCTCGGTCGGGTTGGCGAATTGCTGGAGCTTTCCGGACTGCATGATGGCGATTCGGTCTGAAAGGACCATCGCCTCCTCCTGGTCGTGCGTCACGAAGATCGTCGTCGTACCGAGCTCTTGCTGTAGCTTCTTGATCTCGGACCGGGTTGACACGCGGAGGGCCGCGTCGAGGTTGGAGAGTGGTTCATCCATCAGGAAAACGGCTGGATTGCGCACGATGGCCCGGCCCAGTGCGACCCGCTGACGTTGACCGCCAGAGAGTTGACCAGGACGGCGGTTGAGGAGACTCCCTAATCCCAAAAAGTCGGCCACCTGGCGCACTCGGGAGTTCCGCTCAGACTTTGGGGTGTTCCGCAGGCTAAGGCCGAATGCCATGTTGTCGAACACGCTCATGTGCGGATAGAGCGCGTAGTCCTGAAACACCATGGCAATGTCACGGTTTCTCGGGGAGAAATCATTGACAACGCGGTCATCGAACAGGATGTCGCCGCTCGTTGGATCCTCAAGTCCGGCAATGCAGCCAAGCGTCGTGCTCTTTCCACA
>CAYJPA010000084.1:11158-14056 GCA_964371945.1 uncultured Sphaerobacteraceae bacterium
CAGACGGGCCGAGCAGCGTGACGAACTCCCCATCCTCGATGGAGAGATTGAGATCGGAGACCGCCGTAACCGTTCCGAACGACTTGTGGAGATCCCGAAGGGTGACTCGAGCCACGCCGGTTCCCTGCCTCACTTACGCGCCTAGTTCGCTGGCGCGACGAATCGAGCTACTCGAGGGGCGCAACGTCTCCGTCGCTCCCCGTCTGCTCGAGATCTGTCGACTACAGGACAGAATCGATCATGACTGGACTCCGCGATTCGATCGAGTGCTCCATCGCTTCGATCATCGCCACCACTCGAAGTCCATCCGCCCCGGTGATTTTTGGATCGCCGCCGTCGAGCACGCAGTCCACCATATCGCGCAGACCTCCCCACCAGCAATACGGAGGTTTGAAATTGGTCTACAACGACGGCCGAGCGTACATGTGCTTGCGGGCTTGATCCGATGAGAGCTCGAAACCCTGGATGGAACCGTCGAGATGAAGGCGACCGTTGCTGCCGTTAATCATGAGTTGTAATTCGACGATGTGGGGAAAGGCCTCGGGCACGATCCACGACGTCTCAAAGGTTGCGAACGTGTTATCGAACCGAACCGAACCATCGCCTGAATCGCGTCCTAGCAATCGATGCCCTCGCTCTTCAGAATGCGCTTCTCCCCGATGGCATAGACCTCATGCGCCTCCTGGTCGAGGATCCACTGCATGAGGTCCATCGTGTGCCCGAACAGGAACCATTGTGGCCCGGATTTCCCAGCCCAGGAAAGCATTGTGCGGGGCACCCAGATGGTGTCGCTCGTGCGAGAGTAGGCAAACACCGGGTCGCCGATTTCTCCAGACTGAATGCTGTCTCGGATGGAAAGAAACCGGTCGTTCCAGCGATTGCCGAGATTGACGGTCACTTCTAGGTTCTTCGAAGCGGCGAGTTAGACCACTGCCGGCGCTTCCGCGGTGATGGTCGCCAGCGGCTTCTCCACGACGACGTGCTTTCCGGCCTCAAGCATAGCCATGACCGGCTCGAAGTGCGCAAAATCGGGTGTGGCGATGCTGACGATCTCGGCATCACTCGCGGCGACGCCGGCCAGGCTTGTCGTTGAGACGACTCCAAACCGTTCTCCGGCGGAACGTGCTCAATCGGCGTTCACATCCGCAACCATGACGAGTTCTGCCCGAGGATTCTCGGCATAGGACTCGGCGTGCTGCTCACCAATCAGCCCGGCGCCGATCACTGCCGTTTTGACTCGTTGAGATGACATCGAATTCGCCTTCTCCTTGACGTGCAAAGCCGCCGAACAAGGCCGCGACACTAGCCCTTGATCGCCCCCGACAACATCCCTCGCAACAGGAATCGTTGGAGCACCAGCGTAATAAGGACCGGCGGGATCACGGCAAGTGCGCCCGCGGCGAAGAGCAGTCCCGGGTTGTACACGCGTTGATCCGAAACGAATTGAGCGGTCCGTGTCGGCAGTGTCTGCGAATCGAGTGTACTCGTCAGCAGGATCGCGTACACAAACTCATTCCATGCCACCAGAAAGCAGAAGATCCCCGCGGCCACCATGCCCGGCACGGCAACTGGAACGACGACGCGCCGAAATGCTTGAATTCGGGTGCATCCATCCACAAAGGCGGCGCGCTCCATGTTCGGCGGCAGCGTCTCGAAATAGCCCTTCAAGATCCAGACCGTCAACGGCAGAATCACGCTGGTCAATGCGATGATGAGACCGATCTTTGTGTCGATCAGCCCGACCTTGCGGAAGATCATGAAAAATGGCGCCGCGAGCGTCAGCGCCGGGATCATCCGGGTCAGCATCAGAAGCCAGAGCGCGAAGCCGACTGCCTTGTACCGGCCATATCGCGCGAACGCGTAACCCGCCGGTGCGCCGATGAAGAGATTCACCAATGTCACACCGATCGCGACGATAGCGCTGTTCTTCATTGAGAGCATGATCGCTTTGGCCTGGACGTTCGGGCCTGAGGCGTCTTTTACCTGCTCGCCAAACATCGTGGAGCGATAGTTGTCGAGTGTTGGATTGGCGGGGAACCAACTAGGTGGTTGGCTAATGATCGCTTCGGTGGTGGAGAAGCTGGCGTTCAGCGGCACGTAGAACGGGGCAAGCGACCACACGCCGATGACCACGACCGCCACATAGAGCGCGGACTTTTTTAGCCGGCGGGCCAGAAGTGGAGCGATGAGCGGCTCTTTGAGCTCGATCCTTGGCGATTCTGCCGCGACGGCCGCCCAGTTGACGGAGCGAATCCGTGCTTGATCATCATCGGCAGGGTCCGGCCGAGCCGGTTGACCGCGATTTAAGAAAACAAAATAGATGAATGCAAGCGTCAAGCTGATGAGACTCAGGGTATAGAGAATCGCGCTCCCTTCTCCGTATTGCCCACGGCATGAGCATCACGCTTCGGATCACGCCCCGCCCGCGAAACGCCTCGTTCAATACCAAGGCCATGAGCAGACCAACGAGTGTTCCACCGATGACGACAAGACCACTAAACCAGAGCGTTCTGAGGAGGGAGGACGTGAACGTATCGTCGTGGAACGACTTGGTGTAGTTCTCAAGGCCGACCCAAACCCAACGTTTCGTCAGCAAATTGACTGAGTGGAGCGAAAGCCACAGCGAGTAGAGCCACGGATACCCCATCACCCCGAGGACGGCGACCACGGTCGGGCTGATCATCAAGATGGCAAATCGTCTATCCGCGCGTTCTGTGCGGGTCAACTTGGCCGCGGGACGGGTACGTGGTCGAACGTCTTCAGCGGTCGTCGCGGACTTGGAAGCCAGCATCGGTTGGAGGCACCCCCGGAGCAAACGCGAGGCCGCTCAGAGGCGCCCCGGGGGGCCGGGTTTGAGCGCGCGGCCCAGGGGAGGGGCCCGCCGGCCGGTGCGGGGGG
>CAYJPA010000084.1:14066-26444 GCA_964371945.1 uncultured Sphaerobacteraceae bacterium
CCCCCCCCCCCGCCCCCCCCGGCGCCCCCGGCCGCCCGGGGGCCCGGCGGCGCGCCTCTGCAGAGATCCGCGACGGCGTTACTCGGGATAGAGGTCCTTAAGATCGGCGACCAGTTGCACGAGATTGTCGATCACTTCGCCAATCTCCTTCTTTCCGCCCATGTATTCTTGAACCTCGGTCATCATCTGCCAGTTCCATTCTGGGAACCACATCGTCTTTTCGACTCGACGCGCTTTGGCTTTCTCGAGCTGCTGGACATGAACGTCCATATCTCGCCAGGTCTTCCAGGACTCGATAATCTCAGGATCGGACAGCACTTCCGTATGCGGGTTGCCGAGACCCTTTTCGAGCGCCCAGCGCTTGTTCCCTACATATTGACCGTCCTTCGATTTGCCGCCCAGATACTGGATCAGGTTCCAGGTCCGGTCGCGATCGACGTCCTTGGCCCCCATGAGGTAGCACGCGGTCCAGCCGAAGGTGTCTCGCGCGGAACCCGGAATGAGCGCGTTGCCGACCATCCCCTTGGTTTTGGAATTCTCACCGATGTTGAACGCTTGCTGGTCGTAATCGTGCACGACCATGAAGGTGTGATTGCCAGTCATCCAGGCAGGCGTGGATTCACTCTCATGTGTCATGATGTCCGGCGGGGTGATGCCTTCATCGAGCATCTGCTTGTGCATCTCGATGACCTTCTTAAAGCCCACGCCGCCGTCCGCAAAGGTGGGCTCATTGTTCTCATCGAAAACCGGCTCACCTTCGGAATACCACATCGCGAAGATGCTCCAGGAGAGCGATGCCCACTCATGGTTCTGTGCGCTCAAGAACGGATTCGCCGAAATGCCCTTGGATTGAAGCTCCTTGCACTGCGCGATCAGTTCTTCCCAGGTGGTAGGAGGTTGAAGACCCGCTTGGTCCAGATGATCCTTGTTGTAAATGAATGCGTTGTAGCCGGAGTAGTAAGGCATCCCGGCGAGCTTCCCATCGGGAAGCGAGAGGCTCGTGATGCCAAATGGCAGGATCTCCGACTTATAGAACTCGGTGCTCTCGCCCGAGAGGCCCTCCATGTCCTGTATGAACCCGGCTTTCCACCACCGGTACATGTACTCGGACTCGGAATACACGATCGACGGGTGGGCGCCGCCAAGGAATTTGGTCTCGACGATCTGGTGATAGTTCCCGCCGGTTGTCAGTTGGTACTCGACGTTCTCCGAATACGCCTCTTTGAATTTGTTGACGTTGTCTTCGACGATCTCCGGAGAATATCCCCATCCGACCATCGTGATCGGGGAGCCCTGGGCGCTTGTTGGCGCCACACCGAAACGGGTAAGCCCTGCGAGCATCGGTGCGCTGATGCCAAGAGCAGTGCCCGCCTTAATGATTTCCCGGCGATTGAAACGGCGCTTCCCTACTTCGCGAATGAACTCATCCTGACGGCGCAGTCGTTCGAGGCGATCCATGTACGTTCCTCCTAGAAAGCTCACCCCAGCACCTCACTGGTGTTGGGAACCGACTCGCATTCGAACCTCGAATACGAGACTGTCCGGAATCAAGCTACGAGGCGATCTCGAAAACATTTACGTCCAGGTGTTCGTGACTTTCACGAACACTATGCGATATGGTGAACCCTGTCAACGGGTACCCTCGGGATTTTCGTGTTGGGGCATAGTGAGTGCACCGCCACGTCAATCACAACTGCATCGTCCGGTTACAGCGTGGACGGTTTGAGGAGCAACGTCGCGATAAAACTGGTGCATCGTCCAGCTGTCGACCTAAGGCCTCATCCAAGGATGGGGAGGAGGGATGGTGCGGCAGGTGGAACGAAGCACGGGTATTGTTTGGGCGAAACGAGGAGGGAACGTTCGGCAGTTCGCGTTGGATTTGGAGCCGCTCGGGCTGGCCTATGTGTTTGCCGCGACCGCGCTCGGGCTCGCTCATGACCCGGCGTATGTATGGGCGCATTTCAACACCGGCATCCCTCTCTACAACGTGCATCTTGATCTCGCGATGTTTCTGACGGCTCCGATGGTCGCGTTCCTGCTGGTCGATGTTGTGCGCGTCGGGTGGTTGCGGCGGCGGGCTACAAAGTCGTAGTCCATGTCAGATCGTAGTCCTGTGACCACCACCTGGAGCGATAACTTCTCTACCGCGAGAGACTTACATCTAGAGGGTGCCTGAGAAGGGGTCAACGGGTCAATCTCGCGAGCATCAACCGGCTCATGGCGAGGTAGACCCACGCCTCCTCGGTCGCTGGCCGTTGCTCGTAATCTTTGCTCAGGCGGCGGCTCCGGCCGAGCCAGCCAAAGGTTCGCTCCACCACCCACCGCCGCGGCAGCACCTGAATCCCGGTTGGCTTGGGCGGCGGGTCCTGATCGACCGGCACCCACACCGACGCGCGGGGTCGTTTGACCACCTCGGCCTGGAGCCCAAGCTCCGTGCGGACCCAATCGAGCAACCGTCCGGTATACCCGGCATCGAACCAGAGCTTGCGCAGGGAGGGCCAGCGCAGCCCAACATCGGCCAAGAGCAGACGCGCTCCCTCGCGATCCGAGACCGACGCCGGATGCACCACCACGCGGAGCACCAATCCGCCCGTATCGACCAGCAGATGGCGCTTGCGCCCGTTCAGGCGTTTGGCGCCATCGTAGCCACGAGGCCCCCTTTTTCCGTGGTCTTCGCCGACTGGCTATCGACGATGCCACCCGTGGGCTGTGCCGATCGTCCCGCCCGCTGCCGTACCAGGCCGCGCAGCTCGGCATTCACCGCCTCCCACGTGCCATCGCGTTGCCAGACCCGGAAATAGTGGGAGACGGTTTGCCACGGGGGATACTCGTGCGGCAACGCCCGCCAGGCGATCCCACCTCGCAGCACATAGCGCATGGCATCCACCAGTTCGCGCGTCGGATGCGCCCGCGGACGACCACCCGGCAGGGCGCCAGGAATCATCGGCTCCAGCCACGCCCACTCGGCATCAGAGAGATCGGACGGGTACGGACGACGGGCCATGGCAGGTCTCCAAAAATGCGGTAAACTTGTGTCCGTACACAGTCTACACGCTTCTCAGACACCCTCTAGACTCAAAGAAGTTCCACAACGATGGGAAATAGCATTCGACTGCTTGAATTCCTGAACGACCCGAATCCAGCTGTTCGTTCATATCAAAAGTGATGGCGAAATTACGAGTGCTCCATTAAAACTCCTCGGTCCGTTTTCGTCTCATTTGCACCGCACGCCCGGCCTTGCCCTTCGGAGCCGAACAAAGAACATCAAGTTGAAGCTCCGAGGTCCCACACTCGGCTTATTGACAGGCGATCAATGACAGTCTAGTATGACGGTCAATGAATACTGACGTAGATTTGACACTGGATGCGCTCGGGGACGCGATGCGCCGCAGGATCGTCGGACGGCTGGCGGCCGGATCGCTCGATGTCGGCGCGATCGCTGACGGCATGCCGATCGGTCGCACCGCGGTCTCGATGCATCTTCGAGTGCTCAAGGACGCGGGGCTCGTTGGAGATCAGGCGGTCGGCAATCGCCGGGTTTACCACCTCGAGCCGGAAGCATTACGGCGAGTGCGGGATCACATCGACTGGTATTGGGAGCGGTCATTGACCGCCTATCAACGTGCCGTCGAGGCCCGGGTCAAGGAACAGAGCATAATGGTCGAGCAAGAGGTCGTGGTCGCAAAAACGGTTAGGGTGAACGCACCACTGGCAGTGGCATTCGAGGTTTTCATCGAGCATCGATGGTGGCCCGTGGAGACCCACCACGTGGCTGAGCCTCCTGGTTGCGAAGCCATTCTCGAGCCCTTCCAGGGCGGGCGGTGGTATGAGCGAGCGGCAGACGGTACCGAGACGAATTGGGGCACTGTGCTCGCCTGGCAACCGCCGCACCGGTTGTTGCTGACCTGGCAGGTGAGTCCACTCTGGACCTACGAAGAGGACCCCGTCCGCGGTTCAGAGATCGAGGTGACGTTCACCGAAGAGGGCTCGGGGGTGACGCGCGTCGATCTGACGCATCGTCGACTTGAACGCTACGGCTCCGAGACCGAACGGATGCGCAAGATTTTGGACGACAAAGGTGGAGAGCCGTTACTCGCATTCGCGCGATACGTCGCCGCCACGGCGTCAGTCCGATGAGCAAGGCACTTGATCTTCGCGTCCATCCGATTTCAGCGACAAGGGGCGCGGCCGTGCTCGAGTGTCGTGATCCACAGATCAACATTGATGTCCATGATGTCGAGCGGATGACACGTTTCTACACGGAGCATCTCGGGTTCAAGGAGACGTTTCGGGTTCCAACAACCGGGACGCCTGAGCACGTCGAGGCGCCTCTCGGGGGCTGTTGCTCGGCTTCGCGAGCGTTGCCGCGGCGAAGTCGCATCACGGCTTCGATGCGAATCGGAAAGAGACACGCGCCGAGTTGGTGCTCTGGGTCCACAACTGCGACGAGGCGTACTCCTTTCTGCTCGTGAAGGGGGCGATGCCGGTCAGCGAGCCGCACGACTTCATCGGGGTGTTGCGGGGCGCATGGATCGATGACCCAGAAGGGAATCCGATCCACGTGGTATCTAAGTGATAGAAAATGCATTCGACGACAACCGCAACGACACATGATCGGCGGTCGCTGGGGTTGGAGATGCTCGAAATAGTCGACTAGGTGTTCAGCAGCATGTACTCCCAGACGCCGAGGTCGACTTCGGGGAGGTCGGGTACGCCGAGGCGTTGGAGGATGTGGAGCACCTCGGTGCGGTGCTCCACCTTGTCTCGATAACCATCAGGATTGTGCCGCCACATGACTTTCGCACGTCGTAGTGGTCGGCGTAGATCTCCCCGAGGCGCTGCTCGTCGCGCAGTTGTCGCGAGACCGCGGCGAACGCCGCATAAGAGCGCTCACGGTGATCGATCAATGCGGTTAGCGAACGGTCGTCTGGCTGCGCGTCGGCCGAGAATCCTTCGTCGGCCGGTTTCCCGGCCAAGAACGCGGTCCAGAAGGGGACATTGAAGATCATGTGTCCGAAAGTTTTCCGTAGCGTTTGGCGCCCGATGTCGAAAGGCTGATCCAATTGCCTGTCGGTCAGGCCGCGGCTCGCTTCAAGGAGCTGGGCCGTTGCCCAGTGATCGTAGTCCAAGAGGAGTTCAAGTAGGTCCATCAGAATTGCTCGGCGATGATGACATGTTCAGGTTCAGGAAGTGTAGTGCGGCGATGAGCGACCAGCGCACCACCGAGCCCTCTAAATGCATCGACGATGGAGTTTCCAGCGGAAGCGTGTCCGCCAGAGGAGACCGATGGCTGGTTGGTTGTCTTGCATTTTTGCGGGATTCACCAAGGCGGCCAGGATCATCCGCGCCTTTGCGCCATCGACCACGTAATGATCGTGGTACTCGAGGCGTCCGCTGACTCCATTTGCCCGGAGCGGGGACGCAACCGGACCTGTTGAACCGACGCAAGAATCCGCGGTCCTCCGAGAGGAGCCGTTTGTCATCGAGCGATGGTCTCGCCCCATGTCAGTGACTGACAACCTTCGCATCGGAAATCGCACCGTTCAACGTCCAGCACGCTTGGCCTATTTCAACACGCTGGTTGGTTATTGAGATAACCGGCCTTTGGCGAGACGTCACCCGTGTGGATGATCCTGTCGACCATATCACGATCTCCGGCGGATTCCCGCGCTTCCGGACCCGTGTTGCGATATCACGCGGAATTTGACGATTTTGAAATGCGATCTGCGGATACTGGGCGCATGGGAGCATGCGCCCGCGCGGTGCATGCGCACCGTGGTGGGGCTCGAGGAAAGGAGGTCCCCATGTATCCGTTCATCACTTTCGGTGCCGCCAGCGATCTCAGTGACGTGATTGACCGCGGGGGTCATGATGTTGAGCAGATAGTCGCCCATCGGTCGCACCCAGTCGGTACAGCGCTCCATTGGGTTGGATCTCACCTCCATCTCCCGCATCGCCATCAGTCATTTGTTCACTAAGAAAGCGTGTTAAGTGCCGCTGTCGAGGTTTCATCCGTCGTTGCGGAAATGGAAACTCGTGAACACCTTCTTGGATGGCAGTTTCATATGACGGAGGTCGGCATGACCACTCCACTCGCCTGACTCAGGGGCGAACGTGCTTCGCCCGTATTGAACGTAAACCATTTCCATAAATGATCGGGGCAAGGAGACGATTATGAAGTTCTCATGATACCGGGCTCTATTTGTAATCTCAAGTATGCTCTTGCTGCCGCCCCTGGTGAGCGCGCAAGAGGCAACCCCGACCACGGAATTGTCCGGGATCATCACCTCCACGAGCACCTCGATAACTGTCCCAACTGCTGGCATGTCACCCGGTATGGAATTCTGGGCGATCTGGATATCTATGCCGCCAAATACCACAGTGGATATACCGGCCACGGATTTGGGGCAGTCGACCGCGATAGGGATCGCGATCAGTGGTTCTGTGAACTGGACAGGCGCCAGCGGCAGCAATTGCGCTTTCGTGCTTTCCGGCAGACAGGTACTACCCGGCACAGACGCGGGTACCCAGCTTCTCAATGCCGGAGACTCACAGGCTTGTGCGTATGGTTACCCTGCCGCTTATCGATTGGAAAATCCCGGCCCCGATTCCTACCTGGACGCCGGACTTTCTTTCGGCACACCGTTTGTGGACGGGATGCCGAATTACGGTGAACTGTTCGGAGCGGTAGGTTCTTCGATTGACGGGTATCAGATCATGGCGGCGACTCTCGCGTCCGTGGAACCGGAACTTCTTGCGACGAGTGCGGTGACACTCACGATCCGTCAGGTCACGATACCCCCGGGCGGCCGGATTGTGGCGGATGACCGATACCCGGCCATTCGCCTGATTTCAACTGGACAACTCACATGGGGAAGCGCGTTCACGGGGTCAAACGCGACGCCCGAGATAGAGTTCGTCGTCTACAAGTATGGATGGCTAGGCTGGAATATCGTGCCCAGGGGACAGGACATCGTTCTGACAAATCGGGGCGACGAACCAGCCGTCTTTGTCGAATGGAGCGTGACACCTGCGTAAAGCAGCAGGCAAGAACCATATTCCCGTGCTTTCAGTTTCATTTGTGGTCGGGCCTTGGCCGGATCGTCTGGGGCCCGCAGAAAGATGACCGCGATGGTGGGTGATGGTCCGAATCGAGTTTGCTCGCGTCGAAAGATCATGGGCGGAGTTGCCGGTGTTGGAATGGCAGTTCCCTTTGCGATCTCCATACCCGCGGTGGCGCTTGCTCAGGACAAAGGCGCAAACGAGTACAGCGGGCACCCAGCCGTCGGGGTCTGGATCGAACCCGGGGTCATTCTCTCGTACAACGTCTTTCACTCCGATGGCACGGTTACGTACTACAACCCCTTGCTGGCGGGCGCCTTCGGCGCCGGGGAACCGAATTTACCGGTGCACGGTTTCGGAGTTTGGGAGCCACGAGACGACCGCACCGCTGATTCGAGTCTGCAGATTGCCTGGGGAGATGCAAGCGTGACCCTTCGGATGACTCTCAATGGCCGTCACACCGTTGATCAGGCGGGCGAACGCATGACCGGGAAATGGAAAATAACGATGACGAACGTCAGTGGCGAGGTGGTCCAAGATGCTTCCGGCGCCAGCTCGCTAACGCGGATGCGCCTCGTACCGTTCGATCAATCGGCCTCCCCGGAAGGAACGCCCGACGCGTAAATTGAGATTTGTGCCCGCACAGTTGATTCGATTCAAGCGCGGGGCGGACAAGTGGTTCGCCCCATATCCGCAGAAGATGCCAGCGATTATCTGAAGTCGCCGTCTGGCCGACGGTGCATAGTCGGGTCTCGCAGCATGCCCGATTCCCTCGCCTGGGGTGTCAGTACTCATCACTGATCGGATGATCGAGATCAGTCGATCGGCTCGCTCAAACCCTCGTTGTGTGGCTACCACCCGCCGGCGTGTTGACCCTCGGTGTTTTCGGTCGATGCCCGAACTGATTGCTGATCGCGGCATGTCGTTGGCCGGGAAGTCTGCTATGGCTCTTTGCACTGTGGAGATGCTCGGATCCCTCGAGTTCGGTGTTGACCAGGTGCCCGACCTCGCGGCTTGGGAGTGGACCTTCGGCGAGACAGACCTGCCTATTTCCCGCCATCTTCGTGCGGTTTAGTTTGTCATCCACGCTACCGCAACTACCGGAGGACCGAGTGGCAACTGGCGATCAGCTTTGCCGGGAGCATGGTGCGGAGCACGGAATCGTTCCCGTAAAGACGCGGGAAGGCGTAACGGCATAACGCTTGGTTACAAATCGCAAATCGTGAACACGGCGAGACGTAGCAGATGTGAAAGGGCCGCCGCCAATGAGCGCCCTCCGCTGTTGCACTTGGTGATAGTGTGTCCGGTCGGAAAACAAGGAACGCCGATGGCTTCAAGTTGTCCAGCGTTCGATCATATCCGTTTCGAGACGACGAAAGCGTCGCCCCGAGAGAGCACGTGAGGGTTTCAGAACCCTCCATCGGGCGATAGCCGAGACGGATCGACACAGTTTCAATTACCGTGGAGTTTGGGCAGCCGGCGGTTCTGTGGGCCGCGAACTGGATAGCTTGTGAGGTACCATCGTGGTGGCGAGGGTCCCGTCGCCAAGATCGGCATTCGCGTTAGGTCAGTTGCTTGCGCCGTCCCAATCAGAAGGTTGTCGTTGCCGTCGTTTACGTCGCCGGCATGTTGATGAACTCCCTCGACTCCACCATCGTCAATGTCGCGCTCGCAACGCTGGGCCGCGAGTTCGACGTCACACCGGCCTCGATCGAGGCAGTCATCATCGGGTATCTGGTCAGTCTCGCGGTCTTCATTCCGACGTCGGGTTGGTTGGGCGATCGGTTCGGCACCAAGCGCATCTTTCTGGCGGCGCTCTTGATCTTCACTGGAGCATCCGCTCTCTGCGGGATGGCCCAAAGTCTCGATCAACTCGTCGCGTTCCGGGTTTTGCAGGGTGCCGGCGGCGGTTTGCTCACGCCCGTCGGGATGGCGATGCTCTATCGCACCTTCCCGCCAAAAGAGCGAGTGGCGGTCAGTAGGATCCTGATGTTCGCGTTGATCATCGGTCCGGCCTCCGGCCCGATTCTCGGTGGCTTCCTCATCGAGCATTTCTCCTGGCGCTGGAACTTTTATGTCAATGTTCCGGTTGGTTTGGCCGCGTTTGTCTTTGGCGCGCTCTTTCTCGAAGAGCATCGCGAACCGGAGGCGGGTAACTTCGATATCCCAGGCTTCGTGCTTGCCGGCTCCGGATTCGGGCTGCTGATGTACGGATTAAGCGAAGGGCCGTCGCACGGGTGGTCGAAACCGGGAATCTTGGTTCCCGCCATCGCCGGCGCGATCATTCTGGTTGTCTTTGTCTTCACCGAGCTCCGTGTGCGCGAGCCAATGGTGCAATTGCGGCTCTTCGCCAACCGCCTCTTCCGGTCGACTCTCCTGGTCTCGTCGTTCGCGACCATGGCCTTTATCGGCACCCTGTTCTTGGTGCCGCTCTTTTTGCAGGAGGGTCGCGGCGCCTCGCCGCTTTCATCGGGCCTGACGACGTTCCCCGAGGCGATCGGCGTGTTGGCGTCCACCCAGGTGGTTGCGCGGATCTATCCGCGGATCGGGCCGCGGCGGTTGATGTTCGCCGGTCTCGTCTGGGTTGCGCTCGCGATATCGCTTATCGCCACGTTTGGCGCTGATGCCAGCACCTGGTCGATCCGCGGCATGATGTTCATGATGGGCACCGGAATGGCCTGCATCTTCCTGCCGAATCAGGCCGCAAGCCTTGCGACCGTCTCCCGCGAGCTGACGGGGCGAGCGACCACATTTGTGAGTGTGCAGCGACAACTCGGAGCGGCCCTGGGCGTCGCGATCCTGTCGAGCGTTTTGGCCGGTATCGGGGTAACTAGCATCAACGCGGAAGGAATCGCGTCGCCGCATCTCTTCGCCTACCGCATGGCCTTCTTCACGGCCGCCGCGCTGGCGCTCGCCGGTGCTGCATTTGCCCTCATGGTTCCGGACGAAGATGCCGCGGCGACAATGCGGGGTCGAGTCGACGAGGCGACGAGACGACAAGACGACGAGAAGTTAGCCCGGTGATGGAGCGACAACCGCTTTTGAGTTTGCATTAGGCAGGATGAGTCGGGCGGATTTGTCGTCCTGGCGGTTCTGGAGGGCCTGAACGGTGGGCAATAAGGAGCCGGACGCTAAACCGCGTCCGGCTTTCAATTTCAGAAATGAAGCCGGGTTGAACCGGCACTAGATCTTAGTAACGGCCGCTTCCGTAGCTGGAGCGCGATCCGCGCTGTTCCTGGAAGCACTCCCGGCAGTACACCGGCTTGCCTGGTGTGGGCTGGAACGGAACTTCAGTCTGCTTGCCGCAGCTGGAGCACGTCGCAGCGTGCATTTCTCGTGGTCCGGAGCTGTACCCGCCGCCGCCGCCGCCGCGGGAGTACCCGCCGCCGCCGCCGCCGTAGCTTCCGCCGCCGCCGTAACTTCCGCCACCGGAGTCGTAGCCTTCGCTTGATCGCTGTGCTTTACGTGCCGCACGGCACGATGGGCACCGTTGTGGCTCCGAGTATCCGCGCTCCGCGTAGAACGCTTGCTCGCCAGCTGTGAATGTGAAAGCCTGTCCGCAGTCGCGGCAGGTCAATGTGCTATCGCTCATTCCGCCTAGGTTCCTCGCCGTCTTCTTCGACGGCCTGCTGAAAAGAAAAAATTGACAACTTCAAACGGATTCGGCGGAACAAGACTCGCGAAACACTCACTTGAGTGCCAAACGGGCAAGCACGCTAAGAATGCGCTTGAACCCGAGGAGTATAACACAGATCCGGCACCACGACGCAATACCGCTAACGTAACGTTTCGACGATCGATCTGCTGTGCGATTTCAGAAGGAAGAGGAGCTTGATCGTGATACTGAGCAATCTCTTATCAAACGGGCAGTCCGAGGCGCCCTTTGAGCTCCGCGTGCACGTTGCAGAGATCGGCATAATTCATCAGCAGTTCTGAGAGTTGTTCGTCGGTTTCGTCTTCCGCCCGGATAATCTCATTGCCCGCGTTATCGATCGATTTGATGATCTCGTCGAGCTTCAAGCGGGCGGCCAGCGCGTCACGGTTTTGGGTGTTCTGAATCAGAAAGACCATGAAGAAGGCCACGATCGTGGCGGTGCTGATCACGGGCTGCCAGGTGTCTGAAAACCTGAAAAGCGGACCCGCGATCGTTCAAGCGATGATCACCGAGAGCGCCAACAGAAACGCCCCACAGTCGCCCGAGTAAGCGGCGGTCTGGCTCGGCAAACGTGCGAACGGCTTCTCCTCGTTTTCTTCTCATGCGAATTCCGGTTGAACGGACGGCTCGGCGAATTGCTCCTAGATCGGTACGATGAATGCCAGAGCTTGAGTATGGGTGAATCGCGCAAATAGCGGCCGCGCCCTTGTCTATCCCATGCCGGGGTACGCGAATCGACGTAGGTCCCCGTCAGATCCTTGCGTGTCGAAATACGACAATCTCCCAATTGGCCGGATCGACTTAGTGAGCCAAGATACACCCACGGCGGACGGAACCGCCGATCGCAAATAATGGCAACGCGATATTGATACGGTGATAGGTCGAGAGGAGCAAGTGATGGTCGCGGTTTATGATGCAGTGGGAGCCACGGGATCGGATGTCGAGAAGTACGCGCTGGGCGGTCGTCCGGTGACGTTGGTGCTGTTCTCGCCTCCATCGAGCGGCGAAACAGTGATCGACATTCGGAGTTTCTTTTCGGCTTATTCGGTTGCGCTCGACGGCGAACCGACCTGGGAAGATGCCGCCTGGCAGTAGTTGAGACGACAAGACGACGAGCGGAGAAACGGCCGGTCGAGCAATCGATCGGCTGTTTTGTCGACTCGTTATGTGCGATCGAAAGCCTTCGTCGACAGTTGCATGATACTCGGTGGATCAATGCTGAAAGGCACACTCGCAATCTTTAACAATTCCCTTGACAAGTAAGCCGACTCATGGGAATCTTTGGACACATGATCGAGTGACCCGGTGATCGAGGCGACCTTTGTATCGTGAACGTGTAAGGCGTTGGCGAATCCGAGGCGGCCTTAATCGGTGAGTGCCGTTTCGGAGGAGTCATGCCGTCCCCGAGATCTGGTCGGTTTGTGTTTGTCGTGCTCGCGGTCGCGATCGCCGCGGTCATTATCGGCTCGATTGGCGCCGGTTTCGGCAGCCAGCGCTCGTTGGCGGAGTCCATCGCGGCAAGGACACGCACCGCCACAGTCACTCGCACTCCGACCAAAACGCGAACGCCAACCCGGACCCCGACGGTCACGCGGACCCCGACCAAAACCCGGACCCCGACGGTCACGCGGACCCCGACCAAAACCCGGACCCCGACGGTC
>CAYJPA010000085.1:0-25183 GCA_964371945.1 uncultured Sphaerobacteraceae bacterium
GGGGTGGGGGGGTGTTGTCGACTTTCCTCACCCCCTCACCTTCTTACCCCCTTTCCCCCTAACCACTCGACACGTGACTAAACGGTCACCTATAATCGAGCCAATGGATGAGATGGAACCGGTTTTCAAAGCGCTCGCCGATCCGCACAGGCGCCTGCTGCTGGATCGACTTCATGAGCGCGATGGGCAATCCCTGCTCGAGCTACAGGGCTATCTCCCTATGACCCGATTCGGAGTGATGAAGCATCTGAAGTTGCTCGAAGAAGCAGGGCTGATTTCGACTCGCAAGGTCGGACGCGAAAAGTTCCACTATCTCAATCCGGTGCCGATCCAGCAGGTTTACGACCGGTGGGTCAGCAAGTACGCGAAACCTTGGGCAAAGGCCATTGTCGGGCTGAAGTACGCATTGGAGGATCTATCCGTGGCAGAAACAACATCGCAGGTATTGCAAGTCTTCATCAAAACGACGCCGGAGAAACTCTGGCAGGCAATCACCGACGGCGCGATCACCAAGCTCTACTATTTTGGCACCTCCGTTCAATCGACTTGGGAACCCGGCTCGCCAATCAAGTACCTGACACCAGACGGCGGAACCATGCTCGATGGTGAAATTATCGAATCCGATCCGCCGCGGAAACTCGTAACCACCTTCATCCCCAGTTGGGATGAGAGCAAGAGTCCCTACACCTCGAAAGTTACCTATGAGATCGAGCAGAAGGGTGAAACCTGCAAGCTCAGACTCACACACGAGGATCTGATCGTCGGCTCGCCGGAAGCAACCGGCGTGTTCGAGGGTTGGTCGCAGATCCTCTCCGGCCTCAAGACCTATCTTGAAACGGGCGAACCGCTCCAAGTCGGCGAGTAGCCTGTTTCAGTAGGTAGGAGCGAGGCCGGCCCATGACACGTACGGGGCGTCCGGCCGGCCCCGCTCCGAAGCCGCGAGCTTCAAGCAACAAGCTGCGCAGAACGGGCCTTACGTTCTCCTTGCAGCTTGCGGCTTGGAGCTTGCTGCTATAAAGCTCAACATCTGCTGCCATGCGCCGGCGCATGCCGCTTCGTGCTCGGTCCAGGTACGGTCGAAGAAGGAGTGCGGCGCGCCGTCGTACACGACCATCGTGTGCGGCACGCCGGCGGCAGTTAGCACGTCATCAAAGAGTTCGAACTCCGACAGCGGCGTGAAATCCGCGCCGGCAACGAGCAGCAAAAGCGGAGCCTTCATGCGACCGATTTCGCTCTTGACCCGTCCTGGGTTGCCATAGAATCCAATCGCTCCTGCCAGATCCGGCTGATCCGCCGACTGCCGCCACGAATAAGCGCCGCCGAAACAGAATCCAACCGTAAAGACCCGTTCAACTCTCCCGCCTGCTTCCGACTGAAGGTATGCGATCGCGGCCGCCGTGTCCGCGGCGATCCCCTCCGGCGTCGTTTGATCGATGTGCGGTCGCCACTCGAAGCTTTCATCCCGATTCGGAGTTTCGGCGGTGCGTCCGAAGAAATCGAACGCCACCGAATCGAACCCGACCTCGGCAAACCGTCCCGCCAGCTCTTTGTAGAACTGGTGCAAGCCGCGAATGTCCGGCAGGATCACGATCCCGGTTCCCGACGGCTCGCTCGCCCGCGCGCCATACGCCATAAACTGGGTTCCGTCCGCCGAAGTCAAGGTGAAATCACTCTGGCTCAAGACACCTCCGCCATTTACAGGTGCGGCAGGCGGTCGAGCATCATCGGTGTAACACATCAACTACTCTCCATAGGTTGATCGACTTCCCGTCACAAAAGTCTACCGCCCTGACCCTCTCCGTGAATCCAGAAGTCTCCAGTGGCACGAGTGGCCGATCTGAACCTCAGAGCTAATCCGCGAACTTAGCCCTGGCTCCTCATCACAGGGTCTGGTTTGAAGCGCCATACCGCGATCGCCGCCAACACTGGCAGCGCCAGTAGACCGGCGATCGCCGGCGTGTAGCCATCGAACAGGTCATATGCGAGTCCGAACGGGATCGGCCCGATCGCGGCGCCTGTCGCACCGACCGCGAACCCGAACCCCCGGATACTTCCCAGGTGACGTCGCCCAAAATACCGCGGCCAGGCTACGTCACCCGCCACTGACCATAGTCCGCCGGCAATTCCGCGCACGGCCGCATACAGCAGTGCCAACACCGGCGAGTCGACGAACAGAAGAATCGTCATGGCGATCGCAAGAAATATCTGACCCGCGGCCAGCGCATACCGCACTGGGAATCGATCGACGACCCAGCCGGTTAGCAGGCTCGTTGGCAATGCAACGGCCGCATCGACGGCAAACGTGGTCGCGGCAAGCGACGACGGCAGCCCACGATCCGTCATGATCGCCACCTGATTGAACGATAGCCCGGTGACGACAAGCGCCGGCACGACGCCCGTACTAATCAGAGCCCAAAACGCGCTTGTTCTAAGCGCTTCGCGAAGCGTCGGACCAGACTCAGTGATGTACCCGACCGCGCTGTCATTCGAAGTTGGCGGTAAGCCATCGGGGAACTGCGAAACATCCTCGGGACGGTTTCGGGTCACGATCGCGACGATCGGCAACAGCACCGCGAGAACGATCGCGGCGTTGATCCGCCAGGCTGAACGCCATCCGAAAGTTCCGATCATCCATTCGTTGAACGGTGGAACAGCGGCCTGACTCAGCATTGCCGCCAGGCCGATCAAACTGAACGCACGTCCTGCTCGGCTGTGAAACCAACGCGGAACCAGCGTCCGCGCTCCAAGCGTCAAGACGCTCGACCCAAAAGTGCGCAGCAATGCGAAACCGATGAGCAGCGTAATCACGCCGCCTGTCACGCTTAGAATCAGTAACGCTGCTCCGAATACCAGAGCAGAGATCGACATGATCAGCCGATTGCCAAACCGATCGATCTGGCGACCGATAACCACGAGCACCCCAGCGCTCGTCAAGGTTCCGACTGAATATACGGTCGAAAAGAGCGAACGGGACCAATCGAGCTCATCCAGCATCGGATCAACGAACGCCGAAACGCCGTACGTCTGCGCCGGTCCGGAGAAGAAGACCGCCAACCCGGCGACAAGCAGCATCGTCCAGCCTGAGAAGGCGGGCGAACCGGCATTCGGTTTCGGCACGCCTGTCTGGTCAGACCCTGGCGATCGAAGGATGGACAACGGAGCACTCCCAAACTCCGCGCGATTCTATCCGTGTTGTTCAGCTCGCGCGCCAGCCTTGGAGCACGATTGACATCTCGGAGTGCAGAGGAGTCGATCTTCAGGCTGTCATAATGCCGGGGCCGGGTTCGGAAAGGCGGAGGACAAGACACCCGTGTTGCACGATTCGCATACGAGCAGTGGTCTTCACGTTGATCTCTATCACATCGACTCAGCGTTCGTTGCCTGGCGATCGGGGATCAACCAGCTCGCCACCTTCGATCTCTATACGCGTCACACGCCCTTCGGGGGTGCCTTCCTTCTCACCGCGGGGCTGGAGCTCGCGCTCGATTTCGCCTCGAGCTTTCATTTCAGTGATGACAACATCGCGTTCTTGCGGGCACGTGGAACATACGACGACCCCTTTCTCTCGATGCTCCGTCAACTCCGGTTCACGGGCGAGATACTGGCGTTGCCGGAAGGGGAGATCGCATTCGCGAACGAACCGCTCCTTCGCGTGACTGCCCCCTTTATCGAGGCACTCTTCCTCGAATCCGGTCTCCTTCACATCATAGGTGTGTCGACCCTGATCGCGACCAAGGCTGCCCGCATCGTTCACGCCGCCGCGGGCCGACCGATCGCGGAGTTCGGTTTTCGCCGCGCACAGGCGCCGTTTCTTGCTTCTCGTTCTGCCTACATTGGCGGTTGCGTCAGCACTTCATTCGTTGCAGCGGCGCGAAAGTTCGGCATCCCTTCTTCCGGCACGATCCCGCACGCGCTCGTGCAGGCATTTCCAACTGAAGCCGACGCGTTCCGAGCGGTTGCGGAATCGCTCGACCATTACTCGCTGCTCCTCGACACCTACGATATCGATCACGCAATTCGCACCGCGGTCGAAGTCGCCCGCGACGTCAACGATCGACTCGGCCACAAACTGACGGCCGTTCGACTGGATAGCGGCGAACTCGAAGCCGACAGCCGGTTGGTCCGTGCCGTCCTCGACGCCGCTGGACTGCACGATGTACGCATTCTCGCCAGCGGCGACCTCGATGAATGGCGGGTCAGGGATCTCGTTCGATCCGGCGCAAAGCTAGACGGATTCGGGGTCGGAACCAGTCTCGCCACCGGTGCCGGCTCGGCCAAACACGGGGTCGACGGTGGTGCGCTCGGCGCGGTCTACAAACTGGTCTGGTACGAAGGAGCCGGCTCACCGGCCAGGATCAAAATCGCCGGCGACAAAAGCACCTGGCCGGGAAAGAAGCAAGTTGCCCGCATCGGGGCCTTTGAGCGCGACCTAATCCAACTTGAAAGCGAATCGCTGCCCGGCGACTCCCGGCCATTGTTGACGTCAGTCATGCGGAATGGACGTGTTACCCCTAGTTCATGCCCACCCTTGGCCGGGGTTCGCGGCCGGGCCATCAAGGTGTTGAACGAGCTTCCTTCGCCGCTTCAAGAACTCGACACCGACGCCCGATATCCGGTCGAACGCTCGCCCTTGCTAATCCAAATGCGCGACCAAGCAATTGCTAGTCACTCAACTCGGGATCAGTCCGGGGCTTCGCCAGTCAAACATCCTTGTTCGACTTCGAGCCCCGCGCCAGATTCGAGACGTCGAGCTCGTAATTAATAGCTCATGGCCAGCGGCTCATAGCTAGCAGCTAGTGGCTCAAACAACGCTGGCTTTGGATCTGCGACCAGCACTTCGCACGATGCATCGCTGCCCTCACAGCAATGGTCCCATCCGGAGCCGGCACAACGTGGGCAGGGCACCGCCGGCAGTAGTTCGCGATTGACCGCTTCGTTACGAACCCAGCCGTGACCGGAACATGACATGCAGCGCATTTTCGTTCCTCACCATCGCTCGCCGGCAAGTCTCGATGGGGCGGGATCTCCATCGCTACCTGATCTTCGGCTCTCGTCGATGATCGTTTCGCCGGATCGCCTCTTCGCAAACGGGATTGCGCAAAATCGACTCAGCGTCCCGGGCACATCCTAGCGCGGTCCCCTCTCCCGCGTGTTGTCGAAGCATCAACGTTCAACCGCTTTCCCCTGACTTCATCACTGGAATTCGACAAAATGCGGTCGCAAGATTCGGTGAAGTGAACGTACATCATGATTACTCGACTTCGGCCGTATGATGTAACATCATGAGTTCAACTAAACCCGGACGTGAATCTTGCGTGCCTGGTCATCTCATGCGCGATCTCTGCCGTAAGGTAGTTATCGAACGTGATTACTAGTCGTTGAGGGCCGTGGAGCGCTTCCCGGTGAACGAGAGCTGTGTCGCCAGTGGAGTGCAGCCGCAATGGATCGTGCGCGTCGAGTTTCTTCGATTGTGCTGCTTTTCGTCCTGATCGCGGGCTCTCCAGCCACGACTAACCTGAGCCGTGCGACCGCTCAATCCATTCCCCCACGCTATTCAAAGGATTTGATTGGGGTTCTGAATGACGACGCTATCAGCGTCGCCTTTGCGATCAGTTCCGGCGGATGGGTCACCGGCAGGTCTTCCAACACACAAGATGGAACGAATAGGGTCATCAGGTATAGAGACGGGAAGCTCCTCGATCGAAGCAACGGTGAAGATGCGAGCTTTGCGTGGGCGATCAACAAATCTGCCCAAATGGCAGGCTTCATTGGCACTAGTCCAACCACGTCGGTGGCCGCCGTTTGGGACGGCTCTGACAGGATCAGATTGCCGGCGCTTGGCGGAGAGAGCTCACAGGCATTCGGCATCAACGATGACGGTGTCGTGGTTGGTGGTTCACAGGCAATCGCCGGCAGACCCTATCACGCATGCTGGTGGGTGAACGGAGAGGCCGAAGCTCTTCCATCCCGGAAGGGTTGGGTCCTTGCGGATGCCATTAACAAACAGGGGCAAATTGTTGGGAGCGTCTCACCCAGTTCCGATCCCACCGCTCCTGGTGGCCGCGCCACGCTCTAGGATGGCGACGAGATGATCGATCTCGGCGTCCTGGGCGGCGACTCCAGCCTCGGACGCTCGATCAATGACCAGGGACAAGTCGTGGGGCACTCGACCACCACGGATGACGGCCAATACGGCGGATCGGGTACCCATGCCTTCCTCTGGGAGAACGGAGTGATGACCGATCTCGGCACGTTGCCGGGCGGATCACTCAGTCACGGTTGGGACATCAACAATGACGGCATCGTCGCCGGCTCGGCCGAAAACCCGGCAACGGCCTCGGATCCAAACTTGACATTGGCGGCGGTTCTTTGGTCGGACGGCGAAATCATCAACCTCAACGATCAGATTCCGCCGGATACCAGTTGGACCCTGGTGATTGCCTATGGAATCAACGACTCAGGGCAGATCGTCGGCATCGCCCGCAGGGACGGAGAATCGCAAGGACTCGAGCTGACGCCGATCGAAGTCTGACGTCCGCCAACGGTCACGATCGAAGAAGCGACTCCACGAATGAATCGAGGAAACGAGGGATGTCGGCTTTGGTGGCGATTCGTACCAAAGACCGTCCGGAAACACGAAGTGAATCGCGGCCGGCGGCGCGGAAGCGATCTTTGTAGGGTTCAACCGCCATCGGCCGGTCGACGCTCTCAATGATCAGCGTCTCATCAAGAAAGAGCGCGGCCGCGAGCGGGTCGTGCATGCTGGCCGACCAGCGACCGAGCCGCGCCTGATAGAAATTGCAGTAGAACGGCAGGATCTTCCAGGCGAATTCCGCCTTCGGGGTCGAACCCGTTTTGATTGCGTCAAGATGCCGGTCCTCGAGCACAGCGGTGTACGATAGGTCAATCGGGCAAACGGTCAGCGGCGTGCCCGACGAAAGTAATCGCTCCGCGGCATCCGGACTGTGGAAGACATTCGCATCGTAGAGCTCTGGGGCGCCTGCTGACGGTTCGGCCGATTGCCCGCCAAGGATCGTGACCGATCTGAAACGCCGCAGAGACGCCGGATCGCGATCGAGCGCCAGCGCGAGATTGGTCATCGCCCCGACCGCAATCAAGTCGAGCTCACCAGGGCGTTCGCTCGATAGTCGCAACAGTTGATCGACCGCGGACTCCCCGGTTGGGATTCGTCGCGGTGCCGGAATCCCGACATCTGCAAGCCCGTCGTGTCCGTGAACATGCGGTGAGGTCGTTGGATTCGGCATCGGACTCTCCGCTCCGACCGCGACCGGCACCGAGCCGAGACCACATGCCTCCAGCACTTTGAGGGCGTTGGTTGCCGCCTGCGCTGACGCGCAATTGCCGTGCGTGCTCCCAACGGCCACGATCTCGACACCCGGCTCTGCCGCGAGATAAAGCATCATCAGCGCATCGTCAATCCCAACGTCGACATCGAGCACGATCTGACGTTTCTGCACCAAATCCTCCCTCTGCGATGAATTTGCGGCGTTTGTGGAGTTCTATTGAATGGACGGCGCTTGTTGACGCCGGACTTCCATTATCATCGAGATCAAATGGCCTTGGATAATTGAGGAGAGAAACAGGAGTACCGTCATGAGCGACAAGCCCGTCGAGGGAAATGGGATCAAAGAGCAACCCTGGATTCTCACGACGCCGAGCAGATCATCAGAATTCAAGGTCTATCGCGATGAAACCGCAAAACCGCCGGCGTTGGTTTGCATCATCGGCGGCACCATCCTGAGCTATCAGTTGCGTTGTCTCGAGGATTTGCACGCGATGCTCAAGGATTACGGCGACTGGATGCCGCTCGGCAGCGCGGACGAGCAGAAACCCGCCGCCGAGGGCACCGTCGAGGCCTGGGCGCGGTCGGCCGACAACCCGGTCGGCGGTTGGTACGGGATCAAACGCGGCTACCGCGGTCGATTTGGAAACTACGTTCCCCCGGTCATGGAACTGCTCGGTCTGGCGGAAGTCGAACACCAAGCTCGGAATAACCGGATGCGCGCCATCTAGCCACCCTCGGTTCGAGCGGCCCAACGCACAAAATGTCACTTAATGTCACACCCTGGCGGTGTTGCTGTGCTGCAACATCACGGCGGTTCCGCCATTCCCGACTTGACACCACTCCGGCACATCAAAAGAATATCTGACTGTAATGATAAGATATATCAGCAACCGCGATGCCGCGTCCCGTTGATCGTGTAACTGGTTTCGCTTTGCCCGAAAAACTGGAGCGCTCCATGACCGCGACCACAAGCGTCCCCGTAAAACGCCGCCGGGCGACGCACAAGATGAAGACGATATTCGCCGAGGTCTCCGCGGTCCAACGTGTGACACGCAATGTTGCTCGGATCACATTTCGCGGTCCGGAGCTCGAGGGCTTTGTGACCGACTTCGCCGATCAGTTCGCGACGCTGCTCTTTCCGGTCAACGGGCAGGAGCGACCGACCATCGCCCCAGGGTTCACCTGGGAAGAGTGGCAGGCGATGCCTGACGAGATTCGCCCTGAAGCGCGAAACTACACGATCCGCCGTTACCGGCCGGAATGCCAAGAGATCGACATCGACTTCGTACTCCACGGCGGAATCGGTTTCGGCACCAGATGGGCGGCCGCGGCCAAACCCGGCGATCAGGTTGCGCTCTGGGGACCTCGAGTTGGCTACAACCCATTGCCAAACGCCGACTGGCGACTCTTGATCGGCGACGAAACCGGACTGCCGGCGATCGGCGCGATTCTCGAATCGCTGCCGCCAGGTACGCGTGCACAGGTGATCGTGGAAGTCGAGAGCTCAGTAGACGAGCAATCGTTGACAAGCGCCGCCGACTTCGAAATCACCTGGCTCCATCGCGAAGCAGTCGAATCCGGCCGTCCCAGCCGGCTTATCAATGCGGTCAAGGCTTTGCCACCATTCGAAGAGACAGTCTACGCCTGGGGCGGAGGCGAGATGGACCTCATGACCTCATACGGCAAGTATCTCCGCCGCGATCGTAGCCTCAAAACCTCGGCCATTTCGGCAATCGGATACTGGCGCCGCGAGGGCACACACTGATTCCCATCCGTCATCCTGAGCGGAGGCCGCTGCCGGAGTCGAAGGACCTCCCTGAAGGGCGTTCTCTATCGCCGCGCGTACCCGCCTGGCACCATGCACCACCAACGGAGGCGGCAAATCCCCTCAATCCGAGCATGGACTGCAGCTCTCACTCGTCAACTTGAAAATCTGATTTGGCAGGGCCTTTCGCTTCACGATGGTGATCGGTCACCCCGATGGCGGCCATTCATCAATCGTATTTCCGCAAGACTCAACACAATCGTCGCTGGAGGTCCGGCACTGGTTGGGTGATCTCACGGATGGCTGTCGATCGGGTCCGCCCTACCCTGCTGTCATCGGACCGAACGCTTCGGCCACGATCGCAGACGGAAAGGACGACCTGATGAACGGCTTGTGGCAATCGATCGCTATCATCGCGGCGGCGGCCGCGCTCTTGATCGGATTGGGGAGCAACCAAACAGGAGCGAACGACAAGATAACCTACCCATCGACCGATGAAACACCTCAGGACTTCGAGGACGGCCGCTTCGCGGCCGGCGGTGAGGCCATCGACGGTTACGATAGCTAGGGATAACTTGTCTGGCCGGAGTGCCAAATTGACGGCGGCAGCTTCGAATCCTGCGAATGGGGCTGGGAAGGCGACACGTGCTCTGCCAGCGGCGAGCTTCACCTATCCGATGATGGTTCACAACTTGACAGTATCGCCCTGCAGATTGGATCCAAAACACCAGACAAGAGTCAAATTCGCGGCGATTTAGCCCAATCTGGCAACAGAGCGGTGCAAGGTAGTCAGGCGAACCAAGACTCGTAGTTAATCGCTTGCTTCCATAGTAGCTGATGCCGTTCTCCGGTAATTTTGGAGAACGGCATCACCCGTTTCGGCGAGTACTCCGCGTCGAGTATTGCGTCGACGACACCCTTACGGCTCGACCTCGATCATGTCCCGAACCTGATCGTCGCTGAGTGTGAGATCGTGTGCTTCCGTCGCATGCTGTTGAACCTTGGCGATAAGATCCGCTTCGTCCTGTGACCGCACTTCCGCCCCACAACTGCATCGCACCACGCTGCTCATGGCCTTGCTTCCTGTCACTCACGCTGTGAAACCACACCGGTCTCGATTTCACCGTACGGCCGCGTCCTTGCAGACTACTTGCATTATGCTTGCACGATGCAGGATCGATCCAGTCCGCTTCGCATCTACATCTGCGGCCGCCTCGCCCTGACGCGAGGCGATCAGGTCGTACCGGAGTCCGCATTCCCTGCCCGCCAGGGTCGTCGACTCTGGGCATACCTCGTGCTGCATCGCGCGCAACCGGTCAGCCGTGACGAGCTGGCCGGCGCAGTTTGGGACGACACCATTCCCGATGCATGGGACTCCGTATTGCAGGCCTTGATCAGCCGTTTGCGGCGATCTCTCCGCCCAGTTGCGGAAACGGATGGTCCGGCCATCGCTGGCGAACCAGGACGCTACGACCTGCGTCTGCCTCCCGAAACGAACATCGACTTCGAACGAGCCCGCACCGCACTTCACCGCGCGGATGTCCTCATGCGCTCCGAGGCCTTCGCCGCCGCGCTCGCGGAGACGCGGGTCGCGGTCGAAATCGCTGCTCGTGGTTTCCTGCACGGTGAGGGGGGAGCCTGGGTCGAGGGTCAACGTAGGCTGCTCCATTCGGTTCGCGTGCACGCGATGGAGTACACGGTCGAAGCGGAGCTGCGGCGCGAACACGCGGACACCGCGGAACGGGAAGCGGAACAACTCCTCGCACTCGACCCGCTTCGCGAGAGTGGGCACAGGCTCCTCATGCGTGCGCTCGCCGCGAACGGAAACGCCAGCGCGGTTCGGCGGGCATTGATTGAATGCCGGCGGGTACTCGCCGCCGAGGGTATGGCTCCCTCGACCGCGACCGAACAACTCGCGGCAGAGCTTACGTCAAGTTGACACCGGCGGCGACGCGGACGACGATCGTCAACCCGTGTTGATCGAACTCATAGGCGATGGCGGACAACCCCACACCGCGCCGCCGGTCCATACGGATCGCGTCCGAGCATTGCTAACCGGGCAGATGAGTGATGACGAACAACGACTCCTGATATCGATCTTTGACCGGATTCAGTCGACCGCCAGCCGAAGCTAATCGGCGTCAGGCTTCCGGGCGGTCAAGATGGGTTGGTAGAAGCCGCTTTCCTCAGGCTCGAGCCAACGAACGTCGTTCATCCCCGCGTTACGTGCCGCCTGCTCAAGCACCTGCCGGCCGAACGCCTGGTACTCGACCTCGAAGCAATCCGTTCGCCAGCCGCCGTCGGACTGCCGCACGATGAACTGCTGAAGCCGGTACGAATTGCCGTCGGCGGCCCACTCCCAAACTTGAAACGTGATTCTGCGACCATCTGGCCCGTCCAACACTCGGCGACCTTCCGTGCGTGGGAAATCGATTCGCAGGCGGTCGTAATCGCGCACGCTGATCACGAAAAGCCCGCATGACCGCAATTTCGTAGCCATTTGCTCCACTGCTTTGGCCAGATCGTCAAGATTTGGGAGATGCGGAAGAGCGTTATCGCAGGCCAGCACGACGTCGAACGAGCCTGACACTTCCTCCGCAAGCGACCGAAGATCTGCGATTCCTCTAGTGACGGTGAGTCCGCGCGATTTGATTTCGCGCTGAAGACGCGAGACAGCATTCGGACTGAGATCGGTGGCATAGACTCGATGACCGAGCTGCGCGAGGCCGATCGTCTGCGTGCCGATGCCCGACGTGCCAATGCCCGATGCGCAATCAAGCACTGAGTGTGGGCCGGACCCGATCGCCATCGAAATGATCCGATCGAGCACACCCGCCTGACGCTGAATCGATGCTTCCCAATCGGCGAAAAGCAGGTGGTAGTCATCCGCCAATTCGTCGTAGAACAGGCGAACGAATTCTCCCATCGTGGCATCCCACCCATTGCTTGCCCGACGAACGCTGCCGAGTTGTTATCCAGGAATCGTTGATTGAGTTGCGCGCTCAACTCGTTCGAAGATCTCTTCCCAGTTCGCCCGCAGCGGTCGCACACCGAATTCCGTGATCGCCAGACGCAGCACAGATTCCAGAGAAACAGATCCGGTCGGGATAATTACTTTGTGGAAGTCGCCGGGTCGGATCACCTGTTGACCGGCCAGTAGCGCTCGCCCGACGTGGAGATGGGGGTAGCTCACAACCTCCGGTACACGTGATTCCGGTTTCCAATGGAAAGCGAGTATTTCTTGTTCTGCAATGCGGTACTCATAGTAGTACTCGATGGTCTTCGCCGTATATCGCGTCCTCTTCTCGGAGGTTTCGGACTCGACAATTCGAAGGACGTGTCCAGCACGAAGCTTCACATCCAGATTTCCCCTTAGCGGGACGAGATCAAAATCCGCCAACGGAGCGGAATACTCCGTGTTTAGCCGAAGAGTGAAAGGGGATTGAATGATCAATCGGTGATTGGTGACACATTGCAAAGCGTCGTTTAGTGGCTCAATGAATAAGCTGTATGCCTCAAATGGTGTTCGGCCCACCGAGACTCAACTCTCGGCGAAAGGGATCAACATCGAAACGATGATGACTTCGGATCGATCTGGATCCTCGATCTCGCCAGCGCGGTAACGGCGGATGAATTCCTCACCGCTCATGCCCATGTATTTCCTGGCCTGCCGCTCAAATATCTCTTTGCCTTCTTCTGGGGTAATATAGTCAACCCCAGGAATCAGCTCCGTTCGCTTCGGTGGCTTCGTATGTGTAACCATATCCATCTATCTCCTCGTCTCAAGAATAGCAGACAGATTTTGAAATCTATAGCGAAACGATTAGTCCGATCGGAAGACTTCTTCCATGAGACGAAGCGGTTGGGATGCGTCTGGATCGACCGGGGTCGCAAGGTATCCAGACATGAATTCCTGCCAGCGGCGATTCGCATCGCTCTGAGCAAGGGCGGCGTTGAATGCCTCCCGATCATCGCACTCGAGATAGCCGAACAACTCCGCTCCGTCCGCGAAAATCGAGTAATTGCGGGCACCGGCACACTTCAAATCGCGCAGCAGCTCCGGCCAGACTTCACGGTGCAGTCGCTTGTATTCATCGAGCTTGTCCGGTTGAACCCAAAGTCGAAACGCCACTCGCTCCACCATCACAACCTCCTGGTCGAACGCTCGGGCCTGACCTCGATCCGGCTCACGCGATCGTGGTTCAGCGTGATCCCCCATCCCGGCCGGTCGGGGGGACGGATTTTGCCGTTGACCGGGATCGGATCGCCTCCGAAGAGATCGCCCCAGAGCGGCACGATCTCCATCCCGTCAGGGCTCATCGCAAGCACTTCTTGGAATGGAGTATTGGTGAATGCCATCTGGAAATGAGAGCTGAAGACGCCCGAACCGTGCGGAACAACCGGGATATCGTGGGCAGAGGCCATCGCCGCAATCTTGCGTGCCTCGGTCACACCACCAACCCATGTCAAATCGGGTTGCAGAATGTCCACGCGGGAGCGCGCGATCAATTCCCGGAATCCATAGCGGGTGTATTCATGCTCGCCGGTCGTGATCCGCTGCCACGGGCAGGCCGTCTTGATCTTGGCGTGACCGTCGTAGTCGTCGGGAGGGAGTGGTTCCTCGATCCATTGAACACGGTATGGCCGCACGGCATAGGCGAGATCGATCGTATACGCGACATCGAGCGCCATATAGCAATCGAGCATCAGATCGAAATCCGGACCAACCGCCTCACGCGCATTTGCGACAAGCTCAATGTTCGCTTTCAAGCCTTCCCGGCCATCGGCCGGCCCGTACGGAAGCGGCATCTTCGCGCCGAAGAAGCCAAGCTCCTTGTAACGCGCGGGCTGCACGCCGGTGACATAGCACGGAATCGAGGCCTTGGTTTCGCCGCCGAGGAGCTTGTACACGGGTTCGTCTCGGAGTTTCCCGCACAGGTCCCACAGCGCGAGATCGACGGCGCTAATTGCGCAGATCGCGATCCCCTTACGCCCGTAGTACATGGAGCCGCGCCACATTTGATCCCAAAGGCGTTCGACATCGCGTGGATCGGAACCGATCAAAAAACGCGACAGATGTTGCTGGACGATGAACCCGCCAATATCGCCGCCGTGACTGATGCCGATTCCGATCTCGCCAGATTCAGTTTCGATCTCGACGATCAAACCGCCGAGCACATCGATTCCCCAGCTCGTTCGCCGCTCCCGGTACTCCGGGTAACGCGACATCGGGTTGGCAATAATCGAATCGACAATCCAATGCTCGGTCGGTTGCGCGTGGTAATCACCGCCCTCACGTCCGGAGGTCGGGATGTACGCCCGCACATCAGCAATTTGAAATCGACCGCCGGCCATGTTTTGCCTCGATTCAATGTGGTCGTTCGACGTCAGCGAGCGATAGGATAGCCGACCACCAATCAATTCGCCGTCTTCTTGTGGAGTTGTAACGTTCTAATCCGGCCCGATCGAATCGACAATGGGAGATCCCGAAACATGAGCGAAAATCATGTTCAACGAATCGTTCAACCACTTCCCGCCGTCGACGAAGCGATCGGTTGTTGGTTGTGGGCGCTGGAAGAGAGCCGTGCAAGAACGAAACGGATGATTGAAGATTGCGATCTCGCAATGCTCGATACGGTCCCTGAAGGATTGGCAAATTCGATTGGAACGCTCCTCTATCACATCGCACTGATCGAGGCGGACTACTTATCGATTGATGTCCTGGGCCGGAAAACATACCTCGATCCGCTTCCGGTGCTCTTTCCACATCCCGATCGCGACGAGTCCGGACGACTATGCGTCGTCACCGGCGTTTCGCTCCCCGATCACGTCTCCCGCCTCGACGCCGTTCGCGCCAAAGTACTCGAGGTTTTTGTCTCGATGACGGCCACGGAGTTCACGACCGCGCGCGTCTTGCCGGAATACAACTATTCGATTTCACCAGCCTGGACAATTCACCACCTGATGCAACATGAAGCAGAGCATCGCGGCGAAATCGGTTCACTGATCACGCTAATGAGGCCGCAAAACATTGATCGATAGCCTGCAACGAGCGGCAAGGGTTATGAATGGAACCTCACACGAAAGGTCTTCTCAAACAAAATCGAGGGCACACCATGACAAAGACAAGCTATGGGGTTTTTGGTGGTGTGACCGGTACTTGGTCCGGTGCCAATCTCTTGCGGATGATGCCTGACCAGGAATACGCGGAGTCCGAATCGAACGCAATGGTCGCTGTGGCCGCAGGCGAGAATGCAGCCACGATCAATTACACCTGGGCGGACGAAAACGGCATTCCTCAGGACGGCGTGATCTTGATCTCGAACGGTGAAGAGACTGGATCAATTCGTGTTGTCTGGATTGATAGCTGGCACCATAAACCTCAATGGATTGAGCTCACAGGAACCATCGACGAACAAGGTTCTCTACACGTCGAAGCTTCCTATGGCCCACAGGATGTTATCTGCCGGTGGCGAATCCATGTCGACACCGGCGATCAAGACCACCTCAAAGTCCGAATGGACAACGTCTACGGCGAGCTCGACTATCAGGCGGTCGAAATCACCTATTCACGGCCAGCCTAGCCAACGATTCGATCGAGGGAAGAACTACTCGGCGATGGGTCGCCAAACAGACAGTCCGTCGTAGCTTTGCGCTTCCCAGCAGGCCATGAATCGATCCCACGGCACCTCGAGCTCATACGGCCGCTGCCAGTTCGTGTCGGTCGGTCCAAGCAAATCACGAATGACGACCACGTCCCGGTTGTACCCAATGACGACCACGGCATGGTCATTCCCGAGCACGACCGAAAAGGTCTTGCCTTCCGGGGTGAGCCAGGTTGCGGGAGTCCAGTCCTTGAAATCGACTGGAATCTTGACAAAGACCAATCGTCCGAGCTTGAGATGCTGCTCAATCCGCTCCCGGTCGTTACAGTGGATTGCGCGAAACCCGAAATGCTTGAAGACGCCTCGCATTCCGTCACCGGTTGTCCGCGCCAAGAAATTTGACGTGTAGTCGCCTGAGTACGCTTGCGAGATATCTCCGCCGTGGATCACAAATCCATTCGCTGTCTGCTCATAATGTGGTTCGATGCGATCGTCGATCTTGATCGCCGCGACCTGCTCTTCAAGCGTGGCGTCTATACCGAATGTCTTGAGAATCGCCCACGACGCATCGAACTCGCACGTGTAGTAGTAGAACGGCCCGGCCTTGCATGCTGTTGGGATGTATGCCTCGTAGGTCGAAGGATCGGAGACCGGTGCCGGCGTGATTTCGATCACTGGAGCCGCGGCCTTCGTTCCCCGCTGTCGCAGCGCTGTTGCTCCTGTGAGGGCCACGCCGCACGTTGTGAACACACGTCGCGAGATTCGCTGGTCGAGAAGCTTCATCGTTCGTGTCTCCGGAACGAAGGTGCGATGCCTGGATCGAGTCGATAGTAGGCCGGAATCGCCGTACGCCGCAACCGGCGACGAAGAAAAGCGCGCCCGCATGCTCGTGCACGTTTGTTGGCACAAACTTTGCGTAATCCTTTCCACGTTGCAGATTAGCGAACGCGGATCGGGAGCTCGTCAATGTGATTGCGCTGAAAGATGGAAATTTCTCGACACCGTGGGCTCCTGATAGCCTTGTGCCGGATGACCTAATCGCAATGTTCGACCTAATGAGCAACGGAATCACCGTCCAGGACGCAACTGGGCGGCTTGTTTATGTTAACCCCGTCGCCGCCGGCATGCTCGGCTCCCGGCATTTGGCCGATCTTCGTTCATGTCAACCGGCACTCGCCCTTATCCGCGAAATCGCGGTAGGGATTTCCTCAGTTCCAATTGAGCTCTTGCCTGGTTGCCGAGCTCTTCGCGGCGAGAAAAACCCAACGGCTCTTCTGACCACCCGTGGCCACGGAGCAGGAAATCCATCTTCATTCAAGCTGCACGCTCGCCCGATTCGCAGCCCGGATAATCGAGTGAGTTATGCGGTCACCACCTGGGTCGAAACCGACGATCAGAGCTCAATCCTCAAGCGCGACCGTGGCCTGGCGGCAATTGTGCTCACCTCGGATGACGCCATCGTCAGCAAAACGCTCGACGGCACGGTCACAAGCTGGAATCCGGCGGCTGAGATGCTCTTTGGATGGGCGGCGGCCGAAATGCTCGGTCATTCGATCCAGCGCATCGTTCCCCCGGAGAAGCGGTCGGATCTGGAAAACATCCTGTCGAAGTTGGGCCGAGGGGAGCGGATCGACCACCACGAAACGGTGCGCCTTGCCCGAAACGGACGCCGCATCGACGTTTCAGTGAACATTTCTCCCTTCGTAAACGACGACGGTCTAATCATCGGCGCCGCTAAGATCTGTCGCGATGTGACAGCCCGCAAACGCACCGAAGCGGGCCAGCGATTGCTGGCCGCGGCTGGAAACGCGCTTTCGACGTCGCTGAACCTAGAAGCAACGCTTGAAGCGCTGACCCATATCGCCGTTGGGCCGCTCGCCGACGCCGCTGCCGCATACCTCGTTCAGTCAGACGGTGAGTTCGTCCAGATCGCGGGCGCTCAGCACGAATCGATGTCGACCTTAGGCCCGTGTGGCATGTTCGAAGACGACCAGGGTATGTCGTTGATCCGCGGGGCGTTCAATTCAGGAAGAGCGACGCTCGGCAGTCCCGCCGACACGAGCAGAATCGCGGACGATGATGATGCTGGCCATCGGAACGATCAGAAGCCGTATGAATCGTCGCACTCCATGGCGGTCCCTCTGACGGCGCGGGGTCAGCTGCTTGGGGTCCTGGCGTTTCACGTCACCACACCCAGACGTCCTTTCGATTGTGACGATCTTGACCTGGCGAGCGAGCTCGCTCGCTGGGCGGCGATCGCCATCGACAACGCGCTCTTGTGTGCCGAGGCAAGGTCGGCCGATAAGCGTTACCGTGCGCTTTTTGGCGGCGGGGCTGCCGGCGTGGTGGTCGTGAACGCCGACGGCCGGTACCTCGATGCGAACGATGCAGCGCTGCGGATGTTGGGGAGGACACTGGCTGAGCTCCGAACACTTCGAATTGGCGATGGAACCGTCGGTTCGAGCGACGAATTGAATGTATGGATCTCGCTTCGACGCGACGGCACATGGCACGGCGAGCTGGATATACGGCGCCCGGATAATGAGACCGTTCCGATCGAAGCTCATGCGGAGGAAGTCGAACTATCAGGAGACACCGTCTATCTCATTCAGTGGTTGGATATCACCGCACGGAAAGCGTCCGAACGGTTTGAAGACACCTTCCTTGCAGATCTTGCTCACGATCTCAACAACCCGCTCGCCAGCATGCGAATTCAGGCCCAACTCATGCAACGGCGGTTGATGAAAGGCGTGCTCGATGAACGGGTCACGAAGGACGGTCTCTCCGCGATCGAGGCAAGTACCGGCCGGATGGCGCGTCGAATTAACGAGCTGGCCGATATCGCTCGCCTGTGCCTGGGAGGGGTGCTCGAATTGCGGCCTGAAGAGTTCGATCTGATCTCACTTATCCAGGAATTGCGGATGGCGCATCAGCAAACGACGGATCGCCATGTCGTGACGCTACAGTCCTCGGCGTCGCAGCTCATTGTCAACTGGGATCGATGGAGACTGGAGCGGGTGTTCGACAATCTCTTCGCAAACGCGATTAAGTATTCACCGGCCGGCGGCGTGGTTTCGATTGGATTGGCGCTCGAAGAGACCTCCCAAGGAGCCGGGGCTTGCCTGGCGGTTGCGGATCAAGGAGTTGGGATTCCCGCGTCCGACTTGCCGTTTGTGCTCGACCGTTTTCGCCGCGGCAGCAATGTCATGGGCAGGTTCGCTGGAGCGGGAATTGGTTTGAGCGAGGCGAAGCAAATCGTCGAACAACACGGCGGCAAGATCGAATTGTTCAGTGAGGTAGGCCGGGGTACGACCGTGAAGGTCCGGCTCCCGTTAGCCCCGGTCACCGTGCAGAATCCCGACCAGCTAGAAATCGTTGTCTGACCGAATCCGCTGAGTTCTGGATTGGGTCACCGTTCCTCAATGTTCATGCGACTTGCGGATTGCTTCTTCTCGTGCGATTCGGCTGACCGCCGTGTCGAGCGCGGAAGCGAAGCGCGAACGGTCCCGATCGGTGAATGCGGACGGCCCTCCAGTGATCGTGCCCATGCTCCGGAGCACCGCATTCAGCTCACGTGACGCCAGTGCGTCGCCGATCCGGTTCGAGTTAAACTCGCCGCCGCGAAAATCGAGGCAACGGGCGCTGTTCGAAAGCACCCGTGCGGCAAGTGGGATATCCGCGGTGAGCACCAGATCTCCTGTTTCGGCGCGCTCGGCGATCCAATCGTCGGCGGCATCCGGCGAACCGGGAACAACCACAACGCTGGCATCCAGCCCCGCCTGAGGCGGCACCCGGAGCGGCGAATTCGCGACGACCAAGACAGGAATCTTGTACCGCGCCGCAACTCGGTAGACCTGCTCCTTTACCGGACATGCGTCCGCATCGAGGTAGATCGCGCTCATCACGTCAAGCGCACTGGGCCGAGATCGCCCCAATCGACGTCGATGGCCATGAGTGCGCCGGCATACAGCAGCTCGAGCGTCCTTCGTAATGCCTCATCGAACACTAAGCGCATCTCCCGCACAACTCGAAAGAATCCGACGGCTTGACGGGCAGTCAAGAGCTGAGGTCAGCGGCCGACGCCCGCGGTGCGCGGCATCCGCCGTCGCCGCAGAATCCGGTTGTAGTCGAGGATGGCTTCGTCGAGCCGGTCCCGCTCGCGCGTGAGTCGCTGCCGGACGCGGGTCTCGAGCTCCTCAATACTCTGCAGGCTCGTCTCTGGCGATTTCCACAGGCTGTACGTTTCCGAACGCTGAAGCAATCCAAGCTGACCCTCCAGATCGTCGATCTGCCCTTCCAACCGTACGACCACTCTCCGCGCCCACGACAGCCGTTCTTTCGAGGTAAGTGACGCGAAAACGGGATCGACCGATTCCGCTTGCTTGGAAATTGTCTGCAATCCCAGCAGATCGCGCTCGCTGTATGCGACATTGATCTGGAGCATCAGCTCGGTTCGCCGGTGTCGCTCCTTATCCGTGCGCGCGAGATCGGGGTGAAACCGTTTCGCCAACTCGCGGTAAATGCGCAGGATCTCCGCCTCACTTTCGGCATCGAGACGCCGCGTGATCCGTGCGCGCTCGACCCGGGTGCCTTCTCGATTGGTCGCTGCCTCTTCGGCGCGGGCACGCTCTTCCCGCCCGGCGAATTCGGCCGCGACTTCCTGTTCGAGCGTCGTCGGATCCAGCGTTTCATCTTCTTTGAGCCGCTCGATCCGGCGGCGGTACTCCGCGGCCTGCAATCGAACGCGGTTGAGCTCCGCCCGCAGACCACCGACCCGGCCCTTGAGCTGCACGGCGAATCTGCTCAGCGCGGACTCCAGTTCGTCGCGCTCTAATTGAAGATCTTCGATCCGTTTCTTGCGTGTTTCGATTTCGATCATGAGACGGGAGTACTCACGATCCTCCGGTGTGGGGATGACGACGATTGCTGTTGCCACTGAACTCCCGAAACGAGCAAAAACGAAGGGCGCGGCGTGCGAACGGCCTGGAATTGTCCCATGCTCGAACTTCGCCGTGCGTAAACCGGACGTCCCAAACAGCGCAGGGCATTCGGATCACCACCGCCCGCTAACAGAACGCATAAGTCTACTTGATGGAGGGCCGCGGAGGCACTTTTCGCGCATACAGGTGGACGACGATCACAACGGACCGCGGTTCACCACGGGCGTACGGGGCGTTGGCTACTGCCCGGTCCAGGAATTGACCCTGATCGTCAGCTTGTAACGCTCTTCGCCGACAAAACCGTGGGTGAAATCGGCGCCCGTGTACTTGTGCGCCAGGAGATTCACGAAATCCAGATTCTCATAGAGCTCAAATGAAACCACCTCGCCGCGTAGCTCGACATAGCGGCCGGGATTTGCGGCATCGATGAACGACATCGCGAGATGAGGGTTACGTCGCAAATTCCCGTACTTCTTTGTGTCGGGTTTGACGCTGAGCAAAATCTGCTCGCCGTCCCACAAAAACCAAACCGGATTGACCCGCGGCAAGCCGTGCTCGTCGACCGTCGCCAGGTGACCCATCGTCGCGCTTTCGAGAATGTCGTGAAATCGCGCTGGAACCGGCGGTTTCGACATTGGTGAGCGGCTTTCAGACTATCGTCGCGGATTGTTCGTGATCGAGTCTCAAGTTTAGATCGGCCGTCATGATTTCAACTACGGTCCGCGGACAACATCGTGACTCGACTACAGAGTTGGTTCTGATGTCAGCGATAGTGGAAGTTGGGTAGCCGGAGATCGCCGCTTCTGGACCCTATGGCGCATGCAAGTCACGTTGACGTACGTGCTGAAGAGCAGCACGTGGGCAAGCACATAGAACCACGTTACCAGCAGCCAGATGAGCCCAAAAACCGCGCCGTACCGGTTGCCGCCCCCGGCTAATCGCAAATAAAGCGGGAACGCCTGCGTCATCACAACGAACAACACCGCACCGACTATCGTTCCCGGCCAGATGTCCCCGGCTGTTTGCCCTGCACTCGGAATCAATCGATGCATCAGCCCGAACATGATCAGCGAAATGATCAGCGCCAGGGCGTAGCTGGCCAGTTGCCCGCGCCACTCCGCGAGCAACCACGTCCGAAAGTAGACGCCCACGCCTTTTTTCACGAACAACGTGGGCGCCGCGGCGGCGATCGCCGCGGTCGCGAATAGCCCGGCAAAGATCACCACGACCACGAAACCTCGCAGCCGGCGATGCACAAAGTGCCGATTCGGAACGCCATACGTCCGATTCATTCCGTGCGCGATCGCGCCGACGAAGGTCGTGCCGATCCAGGAGAAACTCAAGACGCTGGCAACGCCGAACCAGGTCGAGTCCCGGCGCACCTGCAACAAGCCGTTCAGCGCGTCCCGCGCGCCCGACGGTGGAAGCGCCCAGACCGTGGTCATTGTTGCCGTCTGTAGAACTTGTTCCTGTTTGAGAAATGTTCCTGCCACGGCAGCGACCAGTAGTACGGTCGGAACAAGCGAAACCAGAGCATTGAAAGCGATGATCGTCGCCGAATCACTTGCATCGGCCCTCCGAAATCCTCGCACGAGCCAGGTCTCCTCAACCGCGGCATGCCACCGGTTTCCGCGATCCCAGACCGATCTCGCAATCCGGAAAGCGGCGTGTTTGAATTCGATCTCACCAGCGTTCGCCATCTTTCGCTCCTCGGGATTCAACGCGGTCACTTCGCGATCGACCAGAATCCCACATTCATTGTTGCCCAATTCATGCCAGCCCCGCACTGAACTGGCGAATTGACAAATACTTCCACCCCTGGTGGGAGCAGTCGTCCAGCAGCGTCGACATTCTTTCGTTGAGCGCGTGCACAGTTCCAGCGGCATGAGTGTTGCTTGATTACGCCTTGGCAGACAGGTCGGCCGGCGGCCGAATCCCGGACCTCGACCGGGCACGATGACCGTTACCTTGATCGTTTTCGTCGCGGGCGTCCTCTTGATCGATATGGCGCTCAGTGGATCGCTCCTCAGACGGCTCCCCTTGACGACATCGCTCGTGTGTCTCGTCGTTGGGTTCCTGCTTTGATCGCACGGTCTGGAGCTCCTCGATCTCGACATCGTCGCTGACTCCAAACTGATCGAGCATCTCACGGAGATCGTCGTCATCATTTCGCTCTTCACCGCCGGTCTGAAGCTCCGGGTCTCTTGGAACGATCCGTACTGGAAGCTCCCATTCCGGTTGGCGGCCGGCTCCATGGCGATCACGATCGCGCTCATCTCGATCGCCGGGGTTGCTGGACTCGGACTTTCCCTTGGCGCCGCGGTGCTACTAGGAGCCATTCTCGCCCCAACCGATCCTGTCCTTGCCTCCGATGTGCAGGTCGCGCATCCGCACGACCAGGATCGCGTCCGCTTTGGCCTGACCGGCGAGGCGGGACTCAACGATGGGGCAGCGTTTCCGTTCGTCATGCTTGGTCTTGGATTGCTTGATCTCCATCACCTTGGAGAGCTCGGCTGGCGCTGGTTGGCGATCGATGTCGGTTGGGCGTGTGCCGGCGGCCCCGCGATTGGAGTGGCACTGGGCACAACCAGGCAGTCGGACTCGACGATTTTCTCGTGCTCGGACTGATCGCGCTCTCCTACAGCGTGGCACTCCTGGCGCACAGCTACGGCTTCCTCGCGGTCTTCGCCGCGGGACTGGCGCTTCGGCGGATCGAGCAACGGTCAACGGGAGAAGATCACGAAGAGGTGAAGAGTGAACTGGCGGAAGGGGATGATACCGAAGTAGCGGTTCAGCCGGAGACCGCTCCCGCGTTTATGGCGAAGGCACTCCTCGGCTTCAACGAGCAACTCGAGCGTATCGGTGAAGTCGCCATCGTCGTGCTCGTCGGCTTGCTCCTGGCCGGTAATCTCACGATCGATGCGCTCTGGTTCGTACCGCTCCTACTCCTGGTCATTCGTCCGATCGCCGTCTGGATCGGTCTGCTCGGCTCCCGCACCATGCCGGCGCAACGCAATCTGATGGCCTGGTTCGGCATTCGCGGCATCGGCAGCGTCTTCTATCTCTCGTACGCGATCAGCCACGGTCTCGATGACACGATTGCACGCCGCCTTGCCGAACTAACTCTCTCGACAGTAGCAATCTCCGTGATCGTGCACGGCATCTCCGTCACACCGCTAATGAACCGGTATGACCGCAACTTCGACCAGCTCTCTCAAGTGGATCGATCAGCAAGCGCATGACGCCGGGTTGCTCATCCCCTTGCGTGCGTATTCGTAACCATTTGCTCCACGAGGGCCTTGACGTCGGGCGTGCCTGAGGCGAGACGGCTTCCGATCGTGCCATTGGATCGAACAACGATCGCGCTCGGCGTCCGCCTGACACCATAGGCGTCAGCCACTTCGTGCGCGGATTGCTGCAGCACATGGGTCAATTCGTAATCGCTACTTTTCGTTCGGGTGGTCTCCACCGACCCCGAGAACACGGCCACGAATGTCAGCTTGTCCGCGTGATCACGCTGCCAGTGACCCAGAGCCGGCAACAACTCCAGACAAGCGTTGCAGCGAGCATCGACGAAGATCAACGCCACCGATCTGCCCAGCGCACGTAGGTCCGCGAGCTTCGTGGGCGCGCCGTCGGCGTCAGGAAGTTGAAACTCTGGTGCGAGGCTGCCAATGGGAAGGCTCGTGTCCGGTTTGCTGCTCCGCTCAGCAGGCAACGGCGATGCCGCCGGATGCGGAGCGAACTGCTCGTACGCTCGGACAAGTCGAACCAAGTACCAGCCCTCAACCGCCAACAGGCAGAAGGCCGCAATCTGCAGCGTTAACTCCGCCTTGTCGACTGATGGAATCTCACCGATCCATTTGGTGCTGCCGTCGTACTGCCTGATGATCAGGCCCGCTAGCAGGGACAGCGCAAGATTTCGTCCCAGTGATGTCCAGCCGATTGGCCCGCTGCTGAACCGACCGAAACAGTGGCAGGTTGGACGCCGCCCACTGAGGAGGTTGGCAAGAATGCCGGCACTGAACAGAATTAGTAGCGCCAGTGCTCCCCAAGCTCCCCACCAGGCCGATCTCGCCAGCAGGATCGAAAGCGCGACCGCGAGTTCGCCGAGTGGCAGAACAACTGCAAGCGGATGCCTGACCGCTTCAGGCACACCGAAATCGAGGAACGCCTTCCGCGTGCCATCTAGATCAGCGAGTTTCGTAAGCCCGGACCATGCAAAGATCACGAAGAGTGATAGGCGCACGATGAGCAGCACGATGTCCATAAAGATCCCCCATTGCCCGCCAGAGCGTCGGACGAAGACGGTCAACCACGCTCCACGGAATCAGCGTGGACGGCGACGCCACCCGAGGCGCGAAGTTCTCAGCCAATTTGCCAGTTGACCGCCTGTTTAGGTGATGTGCGCCGTCAACTCGACAGTCAGGCGCGATCGCGACTTACCTACTTCGACTATCGACGGACCGGGAACCTGCGTGACGAATTCGAGCGAAGCTAGCTAGGCTGTCAGCTAAGCGGCTTCGCATAAGTCTTGTCGCCAAATGAGATGTGGATAGAGGGGTGC
>CAYJPA010000086.1:0-24939 GCA_964371945.1 uncultured Sphaerobacteraceae bacterium
AGACGGTGATCGCCTGCTGATGGGGTGATTCCGCTGCTTTCCAGACACGCTCTAATGGTGCGTTGCGGCCAGCGCTTCCGATTCAAGCCGCGCAAGCTCTGCACCGGCTCGGTTGTGACGAGCTACTGCCTCCTCATGTCGGTTGGCGTCCTCCGAAAGCCTCGCTTGTTCAGCTTCGAGGTAGGCACGGGTCGCGGCCGGCGAGGGCGCACCGGTCGCGGTTCGCCGTTCGATGAAGCGCCGTGGCGCTAGGTAGCGGCTGATCGCTTCGAATTCGACTTTGAGCTCGCGCCCGATCACCAGCAGTGCCGCGCCGTCGATCAATTCGGCCGTGATGCCGGCGGCTTCCAGACCTTGATCGCGCGCCCGCGAAATCGCAAGCGCGGCGATGTTCCTGGCCGAGCCGGGATCGAGCTCTTCTTCGATCATCAGGAAGTCCGCAAGATCGCTGCTCGTGCTGAACGCCTTGCCCGCCCGGTTCGCGAGCAACGCACGGTTGACGACGATCCCATTTCTCAACAGTGCAGTGACATGCTCCAAAAAGGGAGTGCAACATTGGACAACGGAGGCCGTCATGTCTATCAGGACGTCGAGAGCACCAGCGATCGGCGCATGCGGCAATGCCGCGGCGACCGTTCTGACGCCATTTGAGTCCGCTTCGATCCGTCGTGCTTCCGCAATGGAGGCCTGCAGATCAGCGGGAAACCGGCCTTGTGGCAACTGACCGATCAGGGTCGTCCAGTCATCCGACAACAGGAAGCTCTCGGGCTCGATCCGTGTCCAAACCACGATCTCCTCGAGCATCCGGCGAATGGGCGCCACGATCGCATGCACCGCGTCCACGGCCGCGACGAAGTGGTCGCTGGCACTGACAGCGTCGAAGGTGTTGACGATCAAACCATCGAACCCGAGGAGCGTCGCAATCCGTTCCCGTTCGATCGGCATTCCCGATGACGCGAGCGAGCCGCTCCCGAGCGGACAGAGATTTGTCAACTCGTACGCGAACCGCAATCGCTCAGCGGCTCGCCCAATTGGGCCGATAGTTCCGCCGAGCCAGTGGCCGAAGGACGTCGGCTGTGCGACCCGGCCGTCGAGATAGGCCGGCATAAGCGTGACGACATGTCCGGTCGCCATCTCGACGAGTGCGGTTCTGGCGCCGTGTAACTTCTGATCCAGTTCGAGCAGGTCTTCGCGAAGCGTTCCTCGTACAACAGTGGCGGCAACATCGACGGAGCCGCGACCGACCGTCGACGCGCCGGCGTAACCGGCCGGCGTGATGGCGTCGACCCGCTCGTCGAATTCCGCGACGAGATCAAAAATAGCGTGTGAGTCGGGAATCCGCCCCTGCCGGCAAATATCGATCGCTTTGAGCAGCACCGCAGCGGCATTCTCGTCGACCAACTCAGTCTCGCGAAGCATCAAAACGTGCGCGGCGTTGATGTTCCCGATCCATTGCCAGCGTCGATGTACGGCATGTTGCTCGATCATTGGTGAGCTCCGTGTGGTTCCCGGTCAGCCTGAAACGGGAGGAGACGCTGGACAGCCAACAGCGCGAGTCCGGCCAAGATCAGCGCTCCGCTCAACCAGTATGCCGCCTGCCATGGACCAATGTAGAGGCTGTCGGTGCGGACGCTCTCGACGATCAACCGGATGATCCCATACAGAACGCAATACGCCGCGAGCACGTCTCCATCGCGGAACCGGGAGTCGCGCGGAATTCTCAGCAGCAACCAGATCAGGATGGCGGCGGCGATAAGATTTAGCATCCCCTCGTACAAAAACGTCGGGTGAAAGGTCGCTTGGCTTGGGTACTCCTCGGGCCGGCGGTCAGGATCGATGTGCACCGCCCACGGCAAAGAGGTCGGTGTTCCGAACGCCTCCTGATTTGCCCAATTCCCCCACCGCCCGATCGCCTGACCGATTGGAACAGCGGCGATCACGACGTCGGCCCAACGCAAGATTGGTTGATCTCGCCGCCAGCAGAGATAGACGAACGCCAGCACGCCTCCGACAAGTGCCCCATGGATCGTCAAGCCCTGGAGCTGAAGTGAGATCAGTTCGTCCGGGTTGTTGCGATAGTGATCGAACCGGAGCAGGAGATAGTAGATTCTGGCCCCAGCAACAGCCGACACGAGCACGATTGGCGCGGAATCGAGCGCGAATTCGGGATCGAGACCGCGGCGTCTGGCGAGCAACCGGACGACCGCGACGCCGACGAGAATCCCGGTCAGAATGATGAGACCGTACCATCGAACTTGGAGTCCAAGAGCCTCGAATGCGACCGGATCGTGAATTGTCGGCAAACGTCAGCTCCTGGCAGTGTTGGACTAGATTCGCACTACTGCCAATGGTAGGCCGTATGCCCGGTGAGTTGCGACTCTATCGCGCTCAGGCAGCGGTGGGACGCCCGCCCAGGGCATCGGTCGCTGGCAGCCAGATCGAGAATGTCGAGCCCTGCCCCTCGCCGGCGCTTTCGGCCCAGATCCGGCCGCGATGCCGCTCGACGATGTTACGGCAGATAAAGAGTCCGATTCCCAGACCCGGCAGGCTCGTGATCGCGGCGTTGGAGCCCCGGCCAAAAGGATCGAAGATCGATTCGATGTCGTTGACCGGAAGACCGATTCCACTGTCTCCGATTCGCAGCAAGAACCCGTCGTGCTCGCGCACCAAGGTGATCGCGATCAACCCACCCTCGGGGCTGTATTTGATGGCGTTATCGATCACATTCGAAAGGACTTGCTCCAGCCGGTCTTCGTCGGCCGGCACGATGCACTCAGAATTCTTGGCTTGAAACGAAAAGCGATGAGGCGGAACCGGGTCTTGCTCCTCATACCCTGAGATCACGCGCTCGACCAGCGCCACGAGATCGACCTGATCGATCCTCAACGGCATCTGACCAAGCCGAATCCGTGACACGTCAAGCATATCGTCGACCAGCAATGCCAGGCGAGAACCGGCATCGGTCATCCGATGAACGAATCGTTCGACGCGAACCGGGTCGTTCCGATTCGCCACTTCACGCTCGAGCAAGGTCGCGAAGCCGGTAATCGCGGTAATCGGGGTTCTCAACTCATGCGCGGCGACAGAGAGGAACTCGTCCCGAGCTTCAATCGCGGATCGGGCCGCTCGATAGAGGCGAGCATTGTCGACCGCCAAGGCGGCGCGCCGGGCGAGCTCTTCGACGAGGCTGAGCTCGCCCGCTCCAAAACGACCGGGCGTCAAAGATGCGACGGTCAATACGCCGGTCGTAATACCGCGTGCAATCAACGGAACAATGATCGCGGACTGAAATCCCATTTCCGCAACGTTGAACCGGCCTGCCGGCGCATTCATCCAGAGTTGTTGCGATTCGGCTTCGATCGTTTCGTGAAGCACAGACTGCCCGGTTCGAAGAACGAAGCCCGGGCCGTGATCCGACGCCGAGTTGAGCGGCCACTCCGTGCGAAACTGAAGCAATCGTCGTTCTTCAGCGGCGCTCCGATGCGAAACCGCGAAGGCCTCCGCTTCTCCGTTTTCGCTCACTACGTCGACGATGCACATATCGGCGAGGTTCATCACGGCCAAGCGGGCGATGCTCGACAGTGTTGTCTGGAGATCAAGCGACGTTCCAAGCAGGGCCGAGGTTTCTGCCAGGAACCACAGATTGTGCTCGGCTTCATGGCGATCGGTCACATCGCGGCAATTGGCGACGATACCCTGGATCGTTGGATCATCGAGCAGGTTTGTCGCTGTTACTTCCAGCCAGCGATAGCTGCCGGTTTGATGCCGAAACCGGAGGAGGACCGGTTCGCTCACGCCCGGCGTTTTCGCGACCTTGACGAACGCCCGCCGGAGCCGCTTAGCATCTTGGGGATGAACCAAGAAAAAATTGTCGCTGCCGACCACTTCGTCAGGCGACTGTCCGATCACGCGCTCCACGGCCGGACTCGCATAGCGAACGGTTCCATCGCGCGCGACGATCACGATGATGTCTGACGCATTCTGCACGAGTGATCGGAAGCGAGCCTCGGAGCGGCGGTGCTCCTCCTCGGCCAAGCGACGTTCGGTCGCGTCTTGGAGATAGATCGAAAGACCATCGAGCGCGGGATAGATATGCATTTCTATCCAGCGCTCGCGACCGGGCCAAATCATGTCGTAGTTCGCAACAACTTGCGAATCGGCGGCTCGTCTCAGCACGGATTCAATTGAGGTACCGCAAATCTCGGGGAACACGTCCCAAATCGGCCGCCCAACCGGACTTTCTGGTTCAAGCTCAAGCATCGAAAGCGCATGCTGGTTCAGGTAGGTGAATTTCCAATCGCGATCGATCGCAATGAATGCGGCCGTCATGCGCTCCAGCGTATCGGTGATGAGTTGTTGCGCCTCTTCCGCTTTGGCGCGCTCGATCTCGAGCTGAACGAGTCTGAGCCGTTCTTCCTCCAGCCGCTTTCTGCCGGTGATGTCCATGGTGACACCGGCGATCGCGGTGACCTCACCGTCTGAGCTCCGCTCGATCACGCGGCCCTTACCCTCCAACCAGCGCACCGCGCCGCTAGGCAGAATGACCCGGAACTCAATTTCATAATCGGTTCCAAATCGTATGAACTGGCGATCCGCGTTTCGCACAACCTCGCGATCATCGGGATGGATTAGCTGAAACCAGCCATCCGAGCTGAGGTTCTGGGTTCCACTGGGCAGACCATACAGGGGGCCCATCTGCTCCGACCACCGGACTTCACTGGTGCTCGGATTCCAGACCCAGGTGCCCATATCGGCGGCGTCAACCGCGAGCCGCAGCTGCTGCTCGCTGGCACGGATCGCGGAATGGAGTGCGTTGCGCTCGACCGCGAGATTGAGATAGCCCGCGATCTCGACGATCAGTCGCAGATCGTCCTTCCCGAGCCGCCGTCCTCCAACGCTCTCGATGTTGAAGATTCCGGCAACGTTCCCGCCAACGAAGAACGGAACGCAAATCTCGGAGTTGATATCGGGAATTGCTGCCAAGAAGTCCAGATCGATCGCGACATCTTCGACCAAGGCAGAAGCCCCGGTTCTTGCCACTCGTCCAGCAACGCCGCGATTGACCGGAATCCGGTTGAGGACATCCTCGTAACCAATCTGGTGCTGGAGTGTCAGAAACTCATCGTCGAGCGTGTACAGACTGATGTGCGAGTAGCCGAACGCTTCGGATACCTGTTCAACAACGGTCTTGAACAACGCCGTAAGATCGGAATCGATCGCGATTGCGGTTCGAACCTGATGGAGAAGCTCCAGTTCCAGCGCCTGTCGTACGACGGCTTCGGGCGGCCTGTGAATTGATGTCTCGTACGTTCGAACTCGGACGCGCTTTTGTTCTATGAGGCGAATTCGATGCTCGAGTGTCGCAATTTCCTGTGGCGCAAAGAGGATCTCATCCACATCGAGCGCGAGAACGGTCTCGATCGCGCTCGTCGAATGGTCGGTGAGCACCGCAACCACCGATGCCGGCCGCACCCTGACAGCTCCGTTGAGCTCGTCGCCTTTGAGTCGCTCGAGAATCGGCCCAGCGGTTTCCTGGCGCAGAAAATCGAGATCCACAATCGCGATCTGAGTATCAGGGTCGACAACCTCACTCAAGGGAATCTCTGGATCATCTGGAACCTGGCACCTGTAACCGGCTCGCTCGAAAGCCTCTATAACGTCCGCTCGGAGCCGTACGTCACTAATTGAAACGAGCCCAGAACCGCGATCGAACGTTGCACTGCCGATGACCGATGTCTGTACTGTTTGAAGGTGAGCCATGCTCCCCTCTTAGTTCCTCGTGCCGCTACCGGAATCCATCACAGGACCATCATACCGGTGGGAGTGGTAAGAAAGAACTGATTTGCCACACGCTAGCGCTGAGGATTTGAATTATCCGGACTTTTTGGTGAGGAAACGCTCGACCTCCTCCAGAGTGGGCAGCGCTTCGATGGCCCCTCGCCTCGTCGTCGTCAGCGCCCCAGAAGCGGATGCGAAGACGACATCTTCACGCGTGAGCTCGCTCCAATTTCGCCGTATCAGTCGCAAAATGACCGCGGCATGGAACGCATCGCCGGCCCCAGTCGGCTCGATGGCATCGACCGAGAAGGCAGGCACGAAATGCTCCTCAACCGGCCCAGGGTGGTCTCGCGATGTGAACCAGGCTCCACGACCGCCATCGGTCAGGACCGTGAATCTGGCACCCGTGGAGACGCCTCTCCGCAGCGCCTCTTCCGGGGCGATCCGCGGTTCGAAGACGACGTTGGCATCATCGAGACTGAGCTTCAGCAACGTCGCCCGCGCGAGGATCGGCGCGCAGGCTGCCCGCGCGTCTTCTGGGCTCGACCAAAGCGTCGGTCGCATATTGACATCGAAGCAGATCGGCACACCGAGCTCGGCCGCACGCTCCACGGCGTAGGTGACCGCGCTCCGGGACGGTTCCGCGGAGAGCGCGACCGATCCCACAACAATCGCGGTGGAACTCTCTATTCTTGCGGCGTCGATATCGTCGCGATTCAGCAGCCGGTCGGCCATGCGTACCAGCCGAAAATGACCGTCGCCTCGCTCATCCTTCCAGGCGAATGCGATCGTCGTATCCGCTTCGTCAGTGCCGCGCAGTCGCGAGAGGTCGACTCCGTCTCCAGAGAGCGATTTGCGCAGTTTCCGTGAAAATGGATCGTTGCCAACCACACCGCAAAAGGCACTCGGCACCCCGAGCCGCGCTAATGCGACGACGACGTTGGCGGGAGCTCCGCCTTCGCGCACAGCGAACGATGTAACGTCCTCGAGTTGCTTCGCTCCATCGGAAGCAATCAGATCGATGAGTGTCTCACCGAAACTTAGAACAAGTCGTTCGGTCATGAATGCTCCCGCCGCTAATCGCCGGCGGCGAGCCTCGCCGCCGAACCGGTGGTGTCGCGCCGCACCTCGTCGACTGCCGGTACCGCTTCGATCTTGTTCAAGATCCGGCTGAGCTGCCCGACGTTCTCGACCTCGATGGTCACGTAGAGATTGACCGTGCGGTCGTCGCCCGTGGTCGTCTGAACGTAAAGGATGTTGACTCGCTCATCGGCCAGTACAGTGCTGACATCTTTCAAGAGGCCCACACGATCCCATGCTTTGACCCTGATGCCCACCGGGAAGGTCTCACCGGTTTTGGTGCCCCAGGAGACGTCGACGATGCGCTCGGGGTCGTTGCGATTCAGGATATTTGGGCAATCGGCCCGGTGGACGGTGATTCCGCGGCCCCGAGTCACGTAGCCGACGATCTGATCGCCGTTTACCGGTTTGCAGCAGGGCGCGAGGTTGGTCAGCAGATCGCCAACGCCCATGACGTCCAGGCGGAGCGGCGCCTTCGGCTTGGCGACGTGCGGAGAAGCGGATAAAACCTCCTTGGCTCCGGCATCACCGATCCGCGAGGCAATCAACTGAGACGAGATCGCCCCATAGCCGATTGCGGCCAGCATATCTTCGACTTTTGGGTAACGCGGGAAGTGCTTGTGAATATCCTCGGCCCGCATCTCAAGTCCGAGTCGCCGGAGCTCGCGGTCGAGCGTCTCTTTGCCCTGGGCGATGTTCTCGCCACGCTCTTGCCGGCGGAACCACTGGCGAATCTTTTCGCGAGCGGACGCGGTCGTGATGTAGCCGAGATCCTCTCGCAGCCAGTCGCGGCTCGGTCCTAGTTTGGTCTTGCTGGTCGAAACCTCGACCATCTGCCCGTTTTGGAGCTTGGTGTCCAGGCGGACCTGTTGTTCGTTCACCCTGGCGCGGACGGTGTGATGACCGATCTCGGTGTGCACACGATAGGCGAAATCGAGCGGTGTCGCGCCGGCAGGAAGCTCAATAATGTCGCCCTTCGGAGTGAAGACGTAAATCATCTCTTCCAGCACGTCGGACTTCAGCGTCTCGACGAACTCTTCCGCGTCTTTGACCTCCGTTTGCCACTCGAGCAGTTGCCGCAACCAGGCGACCTTCGCGTCGAGCTTCGCGTCGCCTTTGTCACCCTCTTTGTAGCGCCAGTGAGCGGCCACGCCATACTCCGCGCTTTCGTGCATCTGGCGGGTACGGATTTGAATCTCGAGCGCTCGTCCTTCCGGACCAATCACCGCGGTGTGGAGACTGCGATACATGCTTTGTTTTGGCGTGGCGATGTAGTCGTCGATCTCACCGGGGATTGGATGCCACATCTGGTGGATAATCCCAAGGGTTCCGTAGCAATCTTGCGATTTGTCCCCGGGGATGATGATGCGGATACCGATCACGTCGTAAATCTCGTCGAACGCCCGCTGCTTGTGCTGCATCTTGCGGAAGATCGAATAGATATGCTTGCTTCGGCCGGAAATCTCCGCATCGATCCCGGCGTCTGCCAGTGACTCCTTAAGATGCGAGATCACGCCCGCGATGAATTTCGCTTGATCTCGGCCGCGGGTGTCGAGCTTGGAGCGGATCGACTCGTAGGCGACCGGATTGATGTACCGGAAGGCGAGATCTTCCAGTTCAGATTTGAACTGCCAGATTCCGAGCCGGTTCGCGAGCGGGGCGTAAATCTCCATTGTTTGCTGCGCGATCGAGACTTGCTTGTCGACCGGCATGTGCTGGAGCGTTCGCATATTGTGCAGGCGGTCAGCAAGCTTGATCAGGACGACGCCAATATCGTCAATCATCGCCAGAAACATTTTGCGCAGGCTCTCGGCCTGGGCGGTTCGTTCCCGGGTTGCTTGATCGACGTCGCCCGTCCATGGAATTTGACCGAGCTTAGTGACTCCGTCAACGAGCCTGGCGACACGCTCGCTGAACAGATTACTGATCTGGTCGAGGCTGACCCCGCAATCCTCGACCACGTCGTGCATCAGCGCCGCGGCGATGATCTCGGGATCGAGCCGCATTCGGACCAAAATGACTCCGACTTCAATCGGATGAACGACGAACGGCTCGCCGGATCGGCGCTGTACGCCCTCGTGCGCATCGATCGCAAAGACGAGAGCGCGTTCGATGATGTCGGCGTTGATGCCGGGCTCTGCTTCATCGATCGCCCGGTGGAATCGCGCGACGGCGTCTTCGATAATCGGATTGCCGGTGTTCGGCTGCAATGCTGCGTTCGCTGCTACCACACCGCCCTCGGTCTTCATTTCGGCGTTAACTGCAAGACCAAACTCGCAAGGCTGCGGCATCGTTCGCGGACATACACTTGTTCGACGGGAATAGATTGCAGCTTCATGAATTGTACCGATTGACCAACTCAACGTCAACAACCGAAGCCGCGAATCGCGCTCGACCGCGCGAGTGACGGCATTCTGCCACCAACTCCGAGAGAACGAAAGTCTGTGACAGCTGTCACAATCGATTGTGACTCGACACTGACGTGCTCGCGCTTGAAGATTGTGACGACGTGTACTCGAATCCAAGCACATGTAGCGGGGTCCCAAATGACTGATGCTCAACAACTAACGATCGATGAGCTTGATCGCCTTCGTCATCCAGATGAAGCGCGTGAAATCGTTCTTTCGCACGCCGGGTTGCTCGAACAGGAGCTTGTGCCAATCACTGAAGCGCATTGGCGAGTGCTCGCTGCCGATATCACTGCCGCAAGCGATCACCCTCCATTCGCGGCGGCAACGATGGACGGCTACGCGGTGCTCGCGGCCGATTCGTCACCCTGGCGGGAGGTCATCGGTGTCCAAACCGCCGGTTCGATGATCGGGCTCGAGGTCACGGACGGAACCGCGATCCGAATCACGACCGGCGCGCCAGTTCCCGCCGGCGCCGATGCGGTCGTCAAGGTCGAGAGCACGGAGGTTGCCGACGACCACGTCATCATTCATCAAGACGAAATTAAGAGCGGAGAGAACATCCGGAGAATTGGCGCCGACATCCAGAAGGACGCGCTCGTGCTGCCCGCCGGAACCGTGCTGGGACCAGCCGAGATCGGGCTGCTTGCCGGAATGGGACTCACCCCTCTGCCGGTTCGCCGCCGTCCGCGAGTGAGTGTGCTTTCGACGGGCGACGAGCTCGTTGATCCCGGCGATCCGATCATGCCGGGTCAGATCTACGATTCAAATCGCATCAGCCTTGTTGCGGCCTTGAAAGCGGAGGGAGCCGATGTCGTCTGGTCAGGCAAAGCGCCCGACCAGCGCCAGGCGCTTCAGGCGTTTTTCCGCGAGCGGATCGCCGATTCGGATGTCGTGATCACAAGCGGCGGTGTATCGATGGGCGAGCTCGACCTGACCAAAGCGATCCTGATGGAAATTGCCGACGTTCATTTTCGCCGCGTCTTTCTGAAACCTGGAAAACCGCTCAATTTCGCAACGTCAGGGGCGACATTGATCTTTGGATTACCTGGCAATCCGGTTTCGGCGCTGGTCGGATTCGAGGTCTTCATCCGCACAGCACTCGCGAAAATGGCCGGGAAACGGGAGATTGATCGACCGCGCGTGACCGTCACGCTCACGGAAGATACGCCCGCGGGCGATCGCATCGAATATCAGCGAGCAACCGTTACGATTGACTCCAAGGGCGGTCTCTGGGCCGCCTCCACCGGAAACCAGGCCTCCTCGCGATTGGCCTCATTCATCGGCGCCAACGCCTTGCTCGTTGTCCCCCCTCGCGATACGGATTACCGCGCGGGCGAACAAGTCGAAGCCATGTTATTGAGTGCGCCAGGCGCTGCCCCGAGAACAAATCTGTAGGGAAACAGCATGCAATGGCTCCGCGACGGCCGGCGATCAGCCCTCGTTAGCCAGCATTGCCCAAGCGAGGGCCGCCATGAACTTCGACTGAGTCAGGATGTCGTCGATGCTGGCGCTCTCGTTGATGTTATGCGCGCCGTCCTTGTTTGCGTCGGAATCCGGATGCGACGGGTGAAATCCGTAGGCGGTGACGCCGAGGTGGCGGACCAGCCGCGAATCCGTAAAGCCGGTGGTCAGACCTGAGATGAAACCAAGATTATCGCGCCCGATCGCGGCCTTGGTCGCGCTCTGCAAATGGTTCAGGAAGGTGGCGTTCACCGCCGATGCGCTCGGGATCGCCGTAGTCCGGATCTCGTACCGAACGCCATTCAATCCCTCGAGAATCTTGTCCAATTCGCGCGCCACGAACGCCTCGTCCTGCCAGGGTAGCGTGCGGCAATCGCAGGTGATCGTGCATGTTTCTGCGACGCTATTGCTTTTGACCCCGGCTTTGATCATTGTCGCGACAAGTGTCATCCGCGACGCCGCGCGCAACCACGATCCGAGCTGTGGCTCCGTCGCCATCAGCTCTTCGATGATCCGATCGATCGTGGTTTCGTTCACCACGCCGGTAACACCGAGCAGTTCGCCGATCTTGGCGAACATCTCGACCTCGGTCGACACCGCCGGTCGATACTCGGCCAGACGATCGAGTACCGGTTGAGCGCGGTAGATCGCGTTGTCGGCCATCCAGGGCGCCGACGCGTGATAGCCGCGGCCTTTGACGGTTATCTCGATTTCCAGGCGCCCTTTTTCGCCGGCATTGATCGGATACGTCAGACGACCGTTGCGTTTCAGAGGATGACCGCCGCCTTCGTTGACCGCAAAATCCGCCCGAACCGCGTCTGGATGATTCGCCGCCAGCCACTCGAAACCGTACTTCCCGCCGGTCTCCTCATCGGCGCACGCGGCAAGCACCAGATCGCCTTTGAGCGTGACGCCTGCCCGTTTGAGCAAGATCATCGCCATGGTGGATGCTGCGACCGCGCCCTTCATGTCGGCCGCGCCACGGCCCCAAATCCGGCCGTCGGCGATCTCGGCAGAAAAGGGCGGGTAAGTCCACTGCGCTTCATCCTCAACCGGCACCACGTCAACGTGACCCATCAGCATCAAGCTCGGCGCTTCCCCGGTCCCTCGCCAGCGAGCGACGAGATTTGCCCGCTTCGGCGCCGATTCGAGCACATCGGCCGCGATCCCGTCCGCGGCGAGCTTCGCCCGGAGCACTTCGATCGCCGGCGCTTCGTTGCCGGTCGGCATCACATTGGTGTTGATCGTCGGGATTCGAACCAGATCGCAGGTCAACGCGACAATCTCGTCGCGAGCGGCATCGACCGCGGCAATCAAATCATCTCGTGAAATCAATCGCTTCTCCTGACTATGAACATCTCATGACTGTAACCGGCGCAGCACTATACTCGAACCTCTGGCAATCCGAATCGAACGGAATGAGCGGTGGATGCGTAACGCGGTCATTGTCGAAGCGGTTCGGACCCCGGTCGGTCGATACGGCGGGAGGCTCAAGGATGTGCGTCCCGACGATCTGGCCGCCCTGGTCATCGCCGAGATCGTCAGGCGCTCCGGGATCGATCCTGGTGAGATCGAGGATGTGATCCTTGGGTGCGCGAATCAGGCCGGTGAAGATAACCGCAATGTCGCGCGCATGGCGGCGCTGCTGGCGGGACTTCCGATCACCGTACCGGGTCAAACGGTCAATCGCCTCTGCGGTTCCGGTCTGCAGGCAATCAACAGCGCCGCCCACGCAATTGAAGCCGGTGAAGGGACCGCATTCATCGCGGGCGGGGTCGAGAGCATGACCCGTGCCCCACTTGTGATGGCGAAACCGGCCGCCGGATTCCCGCGCGGCGATCAGGCACTGGTCGATACCACCATCGGCTGGCGATTCGTGAACCAGGAGCTTGCCCGTAACTATCCGCCCTTCACCATGGGCGAAACCGCTGAGAATGTCGCGGTCGATTACAGCGTGAGCCGCGAGGACCAGGATCGCTTTGCCGTGGAGAGCCAGCGCAGAACCGAGGCGGCAATTGCGGAGGGCCGATTCGCCGGCGAAATCGTGCCGGTGAGCGTGCGGCGGCCGAAGGGCGATCCGATCGTCTTCGATACTGACGAACATCCTCGACCTGATACGACGTTCGATGCACTTCAGCGCTTGAAGCCGGCATTCCGCGAGGGAGGCTCGGTCACGGCCGGCAATTCCAGCGGGATCAGCGACGGCGCCGCCGCCCTTCTGGTCACCGACGATGCAACTGCGATTCAGCTTTGGCGCAAACCAATGGCACGGATCGTCGCGACGGCCGTCGCCGGGGTCGATCCCGCGGTGATGGGGATCGGACCCGTTCCAGCGGCGCGAAAGGCGCTCGCCCGTGCCGGAATTGGAGTCGACGATCTCGATCTGGTCGAGCTCAACGAGGCCTTCGCCGCGCAGGCAGTTGCCTGCATCCGTGAGCTCGGTCTTGATCCGGAGCACGTCAATCCAAACGGCGGCGCAATCGCGCTCGGTCATCCACTTGGATCGACCGGGGCACGCCTGATGACTACGCTCGTTCACGAGATGGCGCGCCGGAGCGCCCGTTACGGCATGGTCGCAATGTGCATCGGCGTCGGTCAGGGGATCGCGACGATCGTCGAACGCGAAACCGAAGAGTGGTAGAGTCCGAATTCGATCATGTTGTTCGTCACAAAGGCATCCTCGATGAAGATCAAACTACGCTATTTCGCGATCGTGCGTGAAGCCCTTGGCCGCTCCGAGGAGACACGCGACATCGCTGAGGGAGCAACCGCGAGTGAGTTGCTCGACGCGCTGATCGGTGAGGCGCCGCGGATTGCCGGCATGCGCCGGTCCCTGATGCTGATGGTGAATCAGGAGTATGTCGAGCCGGAATACGTGCTCCAGGACGGTGACGAATTTGTGCTCGTGCCCCCGGTCAGCGGAGGTGCAATTGAGGTCCCAGGACGTCTTTTTCGAGTGACGGCCGACCCGCTCGATCCTCGAGAGTGCGAAACCGTCGTCACCTCTCCCGACACCGGCGCGATCGTCACATTCACTGGCACTGTGCGAGACCACGCACGCGGGCAATCGGTCATTGCGCTCGACTACGAGGCGTACGCCCCGGCCGCCGAGAAAATGCTTGCCCGAATCGGGGATGAGATTCGTGAGCGGTGGGGACTGGAGCGGATCGCGATCATCCATCGCACGGGGCTGCTCGGCGTCGGCGAAGCAAGCGTGGTGATCTCGATCTCGTCGGCCCATCGCGAGGCGGCGTTCGATGCCTGCCGGTACGCTATCGAGCGGTTGAAAGAAATCGTTCCGATTTGGAAAAAGGAGTTCTACCAGGATGGGGAAACGTGGATCGGCAGCGAGTCCGGCTATCAGATCGAAACCGGTCGATCTCGGTCTCCCTCATAGTCCATCAAGCGCGAACAGGAGCATCCGTGGGCCGCACCTTCGACACCATCGGTGACGCCATTCGAGACTGGGTTGCAAAGCAATCGGTCTTTTTCGTCGGCACGGCGCCAAAAGACGTCAATGGCCACATCAATGTTTCTCCGAAAGGCTCCATCAAGACATTTCAAATTCTCGGTGACAACCAGATCGCTTACGTCGATTTAATCGGAAGCGGGATCGAATCAACCGCGCATCTTCAGGAGAACGGACGGATCGTGGTCATGTTCTGCGCCTTTGCCGGTCCACCGAAAATCGTGCGGTTCCACGGTCGAGGACGGGTTGTCGCGGACGGCGAACCTGAGTTCCGAGAGTTGATCGCGAGCTTCGGACTCGATGACCAAACCCGGCAGCTTGCGCGGTCCGTCATCGTGGTCGATGTCACCAGGATCTCCGATTCGTGCGGCTTCATTGTTCCTGAGCTCCAGCTCGTTAAGGAACGGGACCAGCACATCCGCTGGGGCGAACGCAAGGAGCGGCAGCTCGGGCAAGCCTGGAAGCAGCAATATATGGCAGAAAAGAACTCCGCCAGCATCGATGGATTGCCGGGTCTCGACATCACCGTTCCGAGTACGCCCGATTGATGATCTTATCGATCTGCTCAGGGCCATGTATAGTTGATCCGAAAATCATGAATACGTGCTTTGGCCCCGATAGCGCATGAACCGGATAGTTGAAAGGACCTAACCGTGAGCACAACAACCAACGGCGGTGGTGCCGTAGAGGCGGTGACAGCAGATTCGCTCAATCGAGTCAGACGGCCAAATGTCGCCGCCGACGCGACCGAGTTAATCGGAAACACCCCGCTTGTTCACCTTGCCCGCTTTGCGAAGGAAGCCCCGGGGAGACTGCTTGGAAAGCTCGAGACGTTCAGCCCCGGCTTTTCAGTCAAAGACCGCATCGGCGTGTCAATGATTCAAGACGCCGAGGAACGGGGTCTGATCACACCGGGCAGCACCACGATCGTCGAGCCGACCTCGGGCAACACCGGAATTGCACTGGCGTGGGTCGCGGCCGCGAAGGGCTACCGCCTCATTCTGACGATGCCGGAGAGCATGAGCATCGAACGTCGGGTGCTGCTTCGCGGCTACGGAGCGGAACTGGTACTCACCCCCGCCTCCGAGGGAATGTCGGGTGCCGTGCGTAAGGCCCAGGAAATTCTCGCCGCCACACCGAACAGCTGGATGCCAATGCAATTCGAGAATCCGTCGAATCCTGCAATCCATCGTGAGACCACGGCGGTCGAGATTTGGCAGGACACGGACGGGCAAGTCGATATCGTGGTCGGTGGCATCGGCACCGGAGGCACACTCACCGGCATCGGACAAGTGCTCAAACAGCTCAACCCGGATGTAAAAATCGTCGCGGTTGAGCCGAAGGAGTCGCCGATTCTCGCCGGCGGCTCACCGGCGTCGCACAAGATTCAAGGCATCGGGGCAAATTTCATTCCAGACGTGTTGGATCGCACGATCCTCGACGAGATCGTGCATATCGATGGCGACACCGCGATCGCCACCGCCCGGGAGCTGATGCTCAGCGAGGGTTTGTTGCTTGGAATCTCGTGCGGAGCCGCGGCAGCGGGGGCGCGACAGATCGCAAACCGCGAAGAAAACCGCGGCAAAACGATCGTTGTGATCCTCCCCGACACCGGCGAGCGATACCTGAGCACCTTCCTTTTTGCCGACTTGCGAGACGAAGCAGCAGCAATGACGGCAAACAAGTAATATAACGTTTGCCAATCGATTACTCCCACGGCGCCGGAACCCGGAATTCTGGCGCCGTTTCTCATTTTCACGACAACGTCGTGACATTTTCGTGACAGGTTCACCGTACCCACGTGACGAGCGGCCAGTATCCTGAAGGGGGTTCGGATCGTGGGCCGATAATCATTCGTCACGGATAATGGTGAAATGGGACGCATTCTCGTTGTTGAAGATGACACCGATCTCAATGAGTTGATTGCTCGCCAACTCCGCCAGGATGGTCACGAAGTGATCCAGGCCCACGATGGCGAGGCAGGATTGGCGGCGGTCGATCGCGATCTGCCCGATCTCGTCGTGCTCGATTGGATGCTGCCGAAACTCGATGGTTTGGTCGTTTGTCGCAGGATTCGAGCACGCCACGTCGTTCCTGTGTTGATGCTGACCGCTCGCAGTGAAGAGGCGGACGTCATCCTCGGGCTTGAGGTCGGTGCGGATGACTACCTGACCAAGCCCTTTCGCATTCGGGAATTGCTCGCCCGGGTGCGCGCGATCCTGCGCCGCTCAGAGCGGATGTTAGCCTCGGCGCCGGTGCCCGATCTACCAAGCGTTGCCGTTTCCGGTCCAATCTCCGTCAGTCTCGACATGCGAGCCGCGATGATCGAGGACTACGATCTCGATCTCACCCCCAAAGAATTTGATCTCCTTGCCTTGTTCGTCCAGAATCCGGGCCGCGCATTCAGCCGTGAGTATCTGCTTGAGCGGATCTGGGGTGACGAGGTCTATGTCACCGACCGGACCGTCGACACGCACGTCCAGCGGCTTCGCAAGAAACTCAACGATGATGCGGAGTTGATTCAAACTGTTTGGGGAATCGGATACCGGTTCCAGAAAGCGAGCGGGCGGGGATTGGCGGGCAATAGCAGTGGCTAGACCGCACATCCCACACCCCAGCCTTTGGCCCCCGCGTTTCCTTCGCTACCTTCTGATTTGGCCGCTGCTCAAGGCATACCGGCGAAGGACGCGGACGAGCCTGCCGTGGAGACTTGCCGGTTCCCACTTCGGAACTGTTCTCCTCAGTGTGGTCATGATCTGCGTGGTGGGAATCGTCGGCGCGTTGATAATTGCACGCGTTTCGTTGCCTTCTGCCGAGGAAGCGGCGCTCGAAGCGATGTACGCATCCAAACTCATAGAAGGAACCGCGGCAGAAACGCCGCTCACAAACTCAGACGTAAACGTGATCCTCAAAACCGTGGCCGCCGGGCAGATCAACTACAACACCCAACAGGAAGACATCACCATCGAGGCCACGGTCGGCCGGGATTTCCAACACATCCGGTCGATATCACTCCTGGGGACGGACGGCGTCGTTGTCGCCTCGTCCGACCCAGAATTAATTGGCCAGCCCGCAACATCGATGGACTCGATGGCTTGGACGCTCTTCCAACGCGCCTTGAATGGCGAGACGAACAACTTCGAAAGTCGCCTCTCCGGCAAGCGAGCGGATGGTGGAGGAATTGTCGGAACATTTCCTATGCGCGATTCTTCGGGGGTCATGGCCGGCGTTATCTTGGTCGATAAGTCGGAAAAGGCGATTCCGGAAGGTTTCAAGCTTATTGTTCTCGTGCTCTCATTTGTCGCCCAGATTGGCGCGGTGCTACTCATTCTCGTCGGCGTTCCCGCGATCCCGATTGGGATCATCGTTGGAATCAGACGGGCACGGGCGATCAGCCGCCCGGTGTTCGATCTAGCCAGAGCCGCCGGCGCATTCGCATCGGGTGATCTCAATTCACGAGTCAAGAACATACGAGGAGACGACGAGCTCGCTGCCCTGCAACATGGTTTCAACAACATGGCCGACTTGCTGCAAACGACGATGACGATTGAAGCGAAACAGCGAGACCGGGCCGAGCAGGCGCTTATCGCCAACCGCGACCTAGTCGCCAATGTCTCACACGAGCTGCGAACGCCGGTGGCTTTGATCCGCGGGCACCTCGAGGCATTAGAAGATGACCCGGAATCTCGTGACGCATACGTCAGAATCGCGTTGCGAGAGGCCGACCGGCTGGAGCGTCTTGTTGACGATCTATTCCAGCTCACGCGGCTGGAGGCACACGGTCTCGAGCTCGACATCGCGCCATTTGATGCCGGCTCCGCGGTTCGATCTGCCGTCGAGTCGCTCATTGAGCCCGCGCGTCGAGAAGCCGGGTTGACCGTGTCGGCGGATGTCGCGCCTGGAGACCTCACCTGTCTGGGCGACCGGCTGCGGATCGAGCAGGTTCTTCTCAACCTCATCCGCAATGCGATCCACTTCACGCCAGAGGGCGGCATCATCCTGATCACCGCGGATCGCAACCTAGCGGGGACAGTTCAGATCTCCGTGCGGGACACAGGAATCGGGATTGCGCCGGAGCATCTCGCGCACATATTCGATCGTTTCTATCGGGCCGAGGAGTCGCGTGCTCGCTCGAGCGGCGGCGCTGGACTCGGACTCTCGATCGCGAAGGAGTTGGTTGAGGCGATGAACGGCACAATCGCGGTCGAAAGCGAAACCGATGAAGGCACTGTCTTCACCATCACGCTGCCGCCGCCTTCGGAATTGATCGAGCAACGAGCGGCAATATCGCAACGAAACGGCGCTTCACCGAGTCATTGAACTGCCTGTTTTCCATGTTCTGCACCGACAGCGATCTGGTCAATCGACCCAACGCCGAAGCAGAGGCGCCGGATCAAGAACCAAATTGTGCGTGAATGTCCATCCTTCGGTGCAATAGACGAATGATCACAACTTCATTATCCGATACTGTAAAAAGTATTATATGTTCTCCCACTTGATGAATTCTTATACCTGGCGCAATATCGTCGCGAGCGCGACCCAAATTTGGGAATCCGGCCAGATGATTACTCGCATCAAGTAACTTGGCGCCGTACGCACGACTTTGTTTTTCGCTCCAGGTTTCACTGCTGTATTGCAGGATTTCGCGAAGGTCGCATTCTGATTCAACGGTGAACCGAAGATTACGGCTTGACGACATCTCTCACCGGAAGGCCCAGATGAGTTCGTTCGCTCGCCTCACGTATCAACCGATCCAGCATGTCAGGGGTGTAACTGATCATTTCGCCCTTTTCAAGTTGCGCCAACCCGACTGCTACTTCTGATCGCAACTTCTGGAGTTGCTGATCACGTTCATCAAGCAATTTCACTGCAGTCTCGAGTGCTTCGTCTGTCGAGGCGTACAGACCTTTCTCGACTTTCTTGCGGATTGCGGCTTCCATCTGGGGTGACAACGTAATGCTCATTCAGGCATCCTCCTTGCCGAATCGTAACAAAAGCGGCAAAGCAATCGCGAACTGAAGCAATCCTCAATTTGACCCTGACGCCGGAACGATCAATTGCCACTTACTCAACCGCGGCGGCCTCGCCGTGGTAGGCGATCTGCCAGAGGTAGGGGTAGCGAAATCCCTTGTTCCCGTTCTGGAGAAGCATCATCAGCGCCCGGCGATCCGTGTCCCGGAGCTCGTACCGTGTCGAAGTCGCCAGCTCTACCAATCGATCGCGATCGACCTCGAATCGCTCCGCGACCGCCCGGCGCAGATCGCGCCGTCGTTCGTGGCCGATTGCCTTCGCTTTTTCTAGCAGCGCGATCACCCTGGAGGAATCGGTTTTGTTCGGCACGACGAAGAGATGAGTGACGACCGGTTGCCCGGTCATGATGAACCAGGCGCGAACCAGGTCTTCAGAGAAACCGGCTTCGGGTTGAGTGAGCGCCGCCGCCCCTTCGACCACAACGATCTGCGCCTCAGACGAATCTTCTTCGATCCAGGATGCCGGCACGATGCCGTAGAAAGATTCGAGCGTGGCCCGGGCGAGCACTTCCGCCGTGCTTGACACGTTGTAGAGCCGGACGCCGGTCGACACGATTTCGTCGGGCCGGACCGGGGTTCGCATCGCAATCAGTCCATGGCCCTCCGTAACGACCGCAACACCAGGCACGACCGCGTGGGTCGATTGCAGCTTGGCGACCTCGGCCGAAGGCACGAGCGCGGCGACATGCTGCCCGACATCGGCGGCCGTGACCGAGGCGCGAAACTCGACTCCCGACGACGTATCGATCCAGCCTTCCTGGAACGGGTAGACCAATGGCGCCGTCGCGAGCGTGTCATGAAGCAGCAGTTTCAAACAGGAATGCTCCTCAGTTCGATTTCGGGAAGGCGGAGCCCTCGGTCAGCCCGCGCAGCGTCTCGAGCGGGAAACGCGGATAGGATCCGAACACCTTCAACACCGCGGCAAAATCCTCGAGCTGTGCCAACGCCTGCGCGATCATTGGATCGAGACGGTGCCCGAGAAAATCGACCAAGAAGACGTACTCGCCGAGACCGGCCTTTGTCGGCCGGCTCTCCAGCTTGGTGAGCTGAACCCCCTGTTCGGCGAACGGCGTCAACGAGGTGTGAAGCGCGCCAGGGATGTCCGCCTTCATCGTGAAACCAAGCGACGTTTTGTCGTCGCCGGTTGGGACCGCGTCTTTGCGCGCGAGCACGACGAATCTGGTCACATTCGAGCGCACATCTTGAATATCGCTCGCCAGGATCTTGCCTCCAAAGAGCTCGGCCGAGCGGAAAGTGCCGATCGCCGCGAACGAGGGATCGTTGGCCCTCACGACCTCATCCACCGCCGTGGCGGTGCTCAATGCCGCCACCTGCTCGGCCTCCGGCAAGCATCGCTCGAGGAACTTACGACTCTGACCAAGCGGATTGGGATGAGATTTGACGACCTTAATATCGGACAGTGACGCCGATTGGGTCGTGATCAGGAAGAGCCGGACGGGAACGACCAACTCGGCTTTGATTTTCAGCGGAGTTTCATGAATCAGCAGATCGAGTGTTGTCGGAATCGAGCCCTCGATTGAGTTCTCGATCGGCAGCACCGCGTCATGGGCGAGTCCAGTCTCGACAGCGGCCGTCAACGCCGGGATCGACGCAAAGGGCATTAGATCGCCGTCTTCACCCGCGTAGCTTACCGCGGCATCCTCGCTGAATGTGCCTCTCGGACCGAGGAAAGCCGTCGCCATCTTGTCACTCCTGCCGGTTGAGCATTGCGCTCCAAATCACCCCCTATACTAGCTTGTATGGCACGGAGGAAGCCCAAGTTCGTAAAGGAACGTCCCCCGGATCAAAGCGCCGTCGATCACGACTGGCGGCTCTTTCTCGCGATTCCGATGCCCGCGCGAGTACAGGAGTTGCTTGCCCGGGTTTCGGCGACGCTTGGCGCCCACGACTGGCCGGTGCGCTGGGTCGGCGCCGAATCTGCCCACCTCACCCTGCATTTCATCGGTGAAACGCCGCCGGAGCGGGGCGAGCTCGTGCGTCTTGGGCTCGGTTCCGCCGTCGCCCGGCACACGGCGTTCTCATTGGAAACCGGGGATCTCGGTGTCTTTCCCCACTTCGGAAAGCCGCGGGTGCTTTGGCTCGGTTTGATCGGCGAGGTCGATCGCCTGGCGGCGCTGCAAACCGAGCTCGGCAAGCATCTCGAAAAACTCGATTTCGAGGTTGATTCCCGGCTCTCGCATCCGCACATTACGCTCGGCCGGGTGCGCGACGATCCCCCCGCGAACCTCGGCGCGCAGGTTCAGCAGGCGTTCAATGAGCCCGAGATCGGCTGGACCGTGGCGGAAACCGGGGGCCCGTTCGAGGTCACCGAGGTGCTGCTCATCCGGAGCTACCTGAAACGAGACGGCGCTTGGCATGAACCGATTGCACGCTATCCGCTCGTCCGGAAGGTCGTCGGGCGCTAAACGGCTACTCGTCGGCGCAAATGAGTTTGTGCCCGCGAGATCAAACGCGTCATCAGGTCCGGCGGTGTCGCCTCCGAGGGAATCTGGTAGCGCCGGCGTGGAACGCCGGGAATGTACCCGTAAATCATATTGCCGGCTTCGTTCCAGCGGATTCCAGCGCCGCCTCCGCCGACCGCGCCGAACGCGGCCGGCCGGTTGACCGGCTCGTCAGGACCAAGCGCCCAGTGGTTGCGCAGCCCAATCGAGAAGCGGACGACCTCCTCGCTTTCACCGCGCCGCATGGCCGACACGTACTGGTCGCAGACGCGCGGCATCTCTCGAGCATCCGTCATCGGTGGCTCCTTCCTGTCATGTGCTTGAAAGAGAAATCGACGGCTGACTCCACCTAAGCAGAGGATCACACGCGAGGGCGCATCGCGATCAGTTTCGATCCGAGCAAACCGGCGGGGATTGTTCCGGCAGCGTGCACAACGAACCATCGATGACATTGACGGGTCGGCTATCATTTCGACGTTGCGATGGTCTTTCGCAGATGTTCGATCCGCACAGATTCAACCGCTACAAAGAAACGCAAACCCGTCCTTCAGGCGGGTCGTAGATATGAGTGTGAAGGAAAATGAGTAGCACCTTACTGATAACGCTCGGCGAGCTCGAACGCCGCTATGAAGAGCTCGCTCACGTGATGTCCGACCCCGCGGTCGCGACCGATCCGACCAAGCTTATGGAGCTCGGCCGCGAACGAGCCGAGCTCGAAGAGGTCGTCTCGGTTTTCCGCGACTACCGCGAAGTCATCCGGCAGCTCGAGGATACGCAAAATCTCGCTGACGACAGCGATCGCGAGCTAGCCGAGATGATCCAGGAAGAGACGAAGTCGCTTCGGGAACAACGGGACAATCTCTTCGACCGATTGCGAACGCTTCTAGTGCCAAAAGATCCCAATGATGACAAAAAGGTCATCGTCGAAATTCGGGCCGGAACCGGCGGGGACGAAGCTGCGCTCTTCGCGCAAGATCTCTACCGGATGTACACGAGATACGCCGAGAGACAGCGGTGGAAGGTCGAGATTCTGTCTTCGACCGAAACCGATGGCGGCGGATTTCGCGAGATCATCTTTGAGATCGCCGCGAAAGGCGCCTACAGCCATCTCCGCTACGAGAGCGGCGTGCATCGTGTTCAGCGCGTGCCCGTAACGGAGAGCCAGGGACGGATCCACACGTCGACCGCGAGTGTCGCCGTCTTGCCTGAAGCGGAAGAGGTTGACATTCAGATCGCCGACAACGAACTGCGGATCGACGTCTATCGCTCCACTGGCCACGGTGGGCAGAGCGTCAACACGACCGACTCGGCGGTTCGGCTCACGCATATACCAACTGGAATCGTCGTTACCTGCCAGGACGAAAAGAGCCAGCTCAAGAACAAGCTCAAAGCGATGACAGTTCTGCGGTCGCGGCTCTACGACATGGAGCAATCGCGTCTCTCCCAGGAGAGAGGCGATGAGCGGCGTTCTCAGATCGGGAGCGGCGAGCGGAGCGAGAAGATCCGAACCTACAACTTCCCGCAAGATCGGATAACCGATCACCGGATCAAGCTCAGCCTGAGCAACATTCCGGCGGTGCTCGACGGGCAGATCGATCCTTTGATCCACGAGCTTAGGGCGATGGACGAAGCGGAACGACTGCGCGATGCCGGTCTCGAGGAGACCCAACAGGCCGCGGATTAATGCCGGACGCCGCCGAAATCATTCGCGTCGCGGCGGCACGGTTGGCATCGAAGGGAGTCGAGAGCCCCCGACTGGATGCCGAGGTGCTGTTGCGGCACGTGCTCGAGATCGACCGCACGCACCTTTTTATGCGACTCCGGGTACCAGTTGCCGATGAAGACCTCACCCGGTTCGAGGAGTTGATCGCTCGCCGGCTCGCCGGTGAGCCAATCGCGTACATCACAGGTGTTCGCGAGTTTATGGGCCTGCAATTTTCTGTTGGGCCAGGCGTGCTTGTTCCCAGACCAGAAACCGAAACAATGGTTGAATGGGCGGCGAACTGGCTCTGTGCCCGTGGACCGAGCGTGGCGATCGATGTCGGGACAGGGTCAGGGTCGATCGTACTCAGCCTCGCTCACGCGCTCCAGGTATGCGATAGAGACCGGTTCCTTGGGTGCGACATCTCGACAGACGCACTCGACTACGCGGTTCGCAATCGAACGCTCCTAGGTCTCGACTATCGCGTTGATCTCATCCGAGGCGACTTGCTCAACTGGCTGGGAGCGCCGGTTGATCTGGTCCTTGCGAACCTGCCCTACCTCACTCCAGGGCAGGTCGAAGAGAACCCTGAGATTCAAAATGAGCCTGAATTCGCCTTGATCTCAGGCAATGACGGTTTCGGTGCGATCGCGCGGCTCATCGACGATCTGCCACGCGTGCTCAAACCCGGCGGCGCCGCAATCCTCGAAATCGATCCCACACAGGCGGAGCGCGCGGTACTCCAGATCGAGTCGACTTTGCCTGCCGCACTGGTATCCACGATGCAGGACCTGGCAGGATTCGATCGGTTCGTGCTAGCCGAGACGGCCTAGCGTTACTGCCCGCGAGACGCGGTAAGATCGTCCCGGTCATTAGCGATTTGGCGCGACGTTTGGAGTACGAAGTGACGACACCGGACAAGGACGAGCGGCTTTCGGCGTATGAAGGCGGCAATTTCGGCACACCACTCGACCTTATCGACGACTTCATCGTGCCGGCATCGCTTTTCTTTGTCCGCAGCAATGGACCTGTACCATCGATCGATACCCGGGCCTGGCGGATGGGCGTCGATGGATTTGTCGACAAACCACTCAAAGTCGGCCTTCTCGACCTACGGCGAATGCCCCGCCGGACAATTACGGCGTTCCTCGAATGCGCGGGCAATAGTCGCACCAAGTTCGACCCCGTTCCCGAGGGCACGCCCTGGGTCAACGACGCGGTCGGCAACGCGACCTGGTCCGGCACGTCGTTGAGTAATCTGCTCGATCTCTCAGGCGTCAAAAAGGGCGCGGTCGACGTCGTCACCCAGGGCGCCGACTTCGAAGGCATGCAGCGCGGTTTGCCGATTGCGGTCGCGCGCGACCCTGACACGATGCTGGTCTGGGAAATGAACGGCTCGCCGCTGCTGCCCGCCCACGGAGCTCCGGTGCGGCTGCTGGTTCCGCGATGGGCCGGAATCGCATCGACCAAGTGGTTGAGCGGCATCACTGTGTTGCCGAGACCATTCGATGGCTTCTACAACACCTCGAACTACGTGATGTTCACC
>CAYJPA010000087.1:0-24151 GCA_964371945.1 uncultured Sphaerobacteraceae bacterium
GCACCCGACACCTGTGCCCTCCCGGTGTGGAGGCATTAGCCGGCGTGCACGCATTGCGGGCCGGCAGGCCGACACCGTCCCGTCTATGCAATGAATGACCACAATTCATATAATCTACGATAATTTGGTAAAATCGCTATGCCTTGAGAAGCACGCGCTCGACGATTTCTGCATCGGGCGAGATCAACCCAATATAAGCTTCGATCAAGTCGAAATGGTGAAGAACGGCTGTCTCGCCGATTCCCGCGGGAGCATAAACGCAGAAGAGCGCATTCCGTGTTTCAGGAGTCGCCAGTGCGTGCTTCGTTGGACCCTGCACGATGCTCGTCAATATGCCGACATCGTCACGAATCGCCATGTCTCCGGGCTTGCACGTCTCATCGACGCCGTCGTACCGGATGTATGTCTCTTCACCGGTCGTCGCAATGACTTCAACTGGACCGCTCAATCGATCGATGTCCTGCACCGCTGTCAGCAGTCCGGTCGTCAGTTCCGCCATGAACATCGCCTCGACCAACGCCGCGCGGCTCGGGATCGTTTTGCCTTTCAGGGCGATCGATTCGATCTGCATTTGCACGTGATAGTTTTGGCCGTACTTCTTATAGTAGGCGTCGTAGACCGCGAGCACGGGGTCGGCGCGAACATCGGCCCGCGTCTTGCCTTCCCAGCGGTCGCGAAGCTCTTGCTCGAGCCCCCGTTTCGCTTTGTCAAGAGCGTCGTTCGTCGTTGAATTATGCGTGCCTCGGACGGTGAAGGCCGCCACGATCGCGCCCGGAAACGCTCCTTGCCATGAAGGCGCCGCGACGAATGTTAGCCCGGTCATGCGGATGCCCCTTTCCAGAGCGGCTCGTGAACTTCGAAGCCGACCGGCCGTTCCCACCCGTTCCGAAATGAGACCTCGTGCACGGGCCGCCGTTCCGCGACATCCCACTTTCCGGTTGGGTAACCCATCGAAACGCAGCAGGCCATCTTCCAATCGGCATCAAGCGGAACGCCGAGCAGCTCGAGCACCGTCTCTTGTTGAAATGCGAGGATCGTGGTTAGGCATGTTCCGATCCCCTCGGCCCTGGCCGCGAGCATCGCGCTCCAGATGGAGGGAAAGATCGATCCGCCGCTGGAGTCGGACTGCGCAAATCCGATCAAGAAGAGCGGGGTCTCCTCCCAATGATCCGCGAGATGTTGGGCGGACCGGACCATCTGGTTCGTCTGAACGCTCTGAGGCAAATCGGGCTCGATCGTTGCCGCGGCGATCCGTTTTGCATAGACAGTAGACCAGAGCTGCGCCATGCACAACCGGTAGATCGCGCCGAGGTGTGCCTTGATCGAAGCATCGTCGATCAGCATGAATCGCCATCGTTGATTATTGCCGCCGCTCGGTGCGCGAATCGCGGTGTCGAGAATCCTGGCCTGAACGTCGAGTGGGATCGGATCCGGTTTGAGTCGCCTCATCGCGCGTGTGGTGTAGAGCGCTTCGTAGATTTCCACTGCTGTTCTCCTCTGTTAGGGCGATCGTCCGCGCTATTATCGAGGAGAGAGCACGGAAAAGCCCCGTTCCAGTGCTAGGTCGGAACGGGGCTTTTCGCGGATCGGGACATTACGCTGAACGCGGCATCTCGACCTGTGCGTAGGCCTGTGGGCCGATTTCCATCCAACCGTTTTTGACGGCGTAAAGAACGGCCTGAACACGATCGTTGACATCGAGTTTTCGGAGTACGGAGGTCATATGGTTCTTGACGGTCTGCTCGGTGACGTAGAGCTCGTCGGCGATCTCTTTGTTCGACAAACCCTGCGCGACGCAATCCAGCACTTCGATTTCGCGGGCGGAGAGGGGTAACGCGGTGACCCCGAGTTCGGCGTCGGCTGTTTCTCGACCATCGGTCGAAAGCGCGCGGAACTCGGAGAGTACTCGCCATGCCAGCTGCGGGCGGGAGAGGATCAGCTGGTTGATCAAGTTTTCGCCGGCGAGGACTCGGCGTAGGGCGTCGACGAGCGAGTCGCCGTCGATATCTTTGGTCAAGAACGCGCTGGCGCCGGCACGGATCGCGTCGAACAGCCGTTCGTCATCCATATGCATCGAGAGAAAGATGAGTTTGGAATTTTGATGTTGCTTGCGAAGTATGCGGGCGATCTTCAGCCCGGTGACGCCCGGCAGCTGGACATCGATCAAGATCAGTTCCGGGTGATGCACGTCCGCGAGATGAATCGCCTCGTGACCGTTCTCCGCCTCCCCGACGATCTGAAATCGACCGGTCTCCTCGAGCATGCGGCGCAATCCGCGACGATACATTGGATGGTCTTCGACCAGTAAAACCCGACGCTTGAGCATCTCGTGATTCCTCTTCTTCCCAACCCCGTCCGGGACCACCCGCGTGTATCCGGTTCCTTTACGTGCATGGTCGCTCCTTCCCTGATGCGTCCATGTTCGGTCTGGGTCCCGGTCCCGGTCCTCTGAGAAGAAAGATACTGGTCGTGCTAACCCGATGGTATGAGGCATTTAGGTAGGATGGCGGTAGATACCAGTACCATCCGGTAACGCGAGAAAAGTACCATTTGCCATTGAGACACAGGCGAACATGTGGTTCTGCGAAAAAGCCTCATTTTCCGCAAGCGAACTGAGCGGGAGGCATATTCGATGTTAGCCGATATCAACGGCGCACTCATTGGATTCGATGATATCGGAAATGGCGCTCCGATTCTCTTCATTCATGCTGGGATCGCCGATCGTTCGATGTGGGACTTTCAGGTTAGCCAATTCTCGAAGGCGCACCGCGTGATCAGACTCGATCTGAGGGGATTTGGCGAATCAAACCTCCCCGCATTGGCATTTTCAAATCACGAGGACGCACGAGCGTTGCTGGATCGCCTGGGCATCGAGCAAGCAACGGTGGTGGGTATCTCCATGGGAGGAGAAGTCGCGCTCGATCTCGCGCTCGCGCATCCGAACCGAGTTCTGCGACTTGTGTTGGTCTCGACGCTGGCCGCGATGCAGGTACCGACGGTTGATCTCAAGGCAAATTGGGCCGGTGCGGAAACCGCGTTTAAACGGGGCGATATCGACCGCGCGACCGAAATCGAGGTCGAAGGCTGGATCATCGGCGCCGGACGATCGACCGACGACGTTGAAGAATCGTATCGAGTCAAAGCCACGGAGATGATCGCGGCGATTTGGAATCGCGCGCTGCTGCATCCGGCCGGTGTCGAGGAACTGGAAATCGATCCGCCCAAAGGCGGGGGATTGGATGAAATCGGGATTCCAACGCTGTTGATCAGAGGCGATCACGATTTCCCGGATGTGCCGGCCAGCATGGATCGACTGCGCGCCGGGATCGCCGGCTCGAAACTCCTCGTTATTCCAAACTCCGCCCATTTGCCTCCGCTTGAGCGGCACGCGGAATTCAACTCGATCCTCTCGGCATTTCTAGCCGAGAGCTGAACAGCACTGTTATGACTCACGCGATTGACAGCCCTGCATTCGGGCAGGGATGCCTTCCAGGACAACAACAGTCGTGCCCAGTCCCGGGGGATTCGTCGGAATGAGATCTGAACTTTGAGTCCAGGGCGGAGCGACTAGTTGTCCATACGGCCCAACGAAGTACACAACATAACAATGAAACGGGACCGGATTGACAAAGCCTTGAGATGCGCGTAGGCTTTCTTCATTCATTGAATGAAGTAAGCAACGCCACCTCGAGCGGTGCAACGTCCGGGACATGCAATGTCGATCCCAATTCGATCCGCCAACCGCCAGACGATCCGCCGCATCAATGAGGCGCTGGTACTCGGCGTCATCCACGATCACGGACCCATCTCCCGCACCGATATCGCCGACATCTCCAAACTCTCTCCGGCCACGATCACCGGCATCATGGGTAAGTTCATCCGGCAGGGCTTGGCCCGCGAACGCGAAGCCGGTATCTCGACCGGTGGCCGCCCGCCCATGCTGGTCGAAATCGATCGCGATGCCGGCTGCGTGGTCGGCGTCAAATTGACCGAAACGCACCTCATCGCCGCGCTGACGGATCTCGGCGCCAACGTCCTCGCCCAGCGAACGGTTCCGATTAGTGCCAATCGCGCCCCGGAATCCGTCGTCGAGTCTCTGGTCCGTGTCATCTCCGATCTCCGGGCCGCTGCGCCGAATCGTCGCTTCTACGGCGCAGGTGTCGGACTCGCCGGCGCAATCGATCGCCGCGGCGGCATTTGTCGCTTCTCGCCCTATCTGCCGTGGCGCGACGTTCCCCTGCGAGCGCTCCTCGAAACCAGAATCAGTCGTCCCGTCGTGATCGAGAACGATTTGAACGCGCTCACGCTGGCGGAACGCTGGTTCGGTGGGGGCGCCGGTCTCAACGATTTCATCGTGATCACGCTTGGGCGCGGTGTGGGGCTCGGAATGGTCCTCGGTGGGCGGCTTTATCGCGGCGGCCAGGGCGCTGGCGGCGAATTCGGCCACATCACGATGGATGTGAATGGCCCAATCTGCGACTGCGGGAAGGCTGGTTGCTTGGAAGCGCTGATCGGCGAACCGGCGCTCGCTCGCCAGATCGCGGCAGCGCTAGGTCCGGGTGTCTCCCTTGCCGAGGGCGAAGCGTTGGCTCGGACCGGAGATTCCGCTGCGAACGCCATTTTCACCTCAGCGGGCCAGACCCTAGGACTCGCGCTCGCGGGTATCGTCAGCGTGCTCAACCCGACCCGCGTGATCGTCGGCGGCGAGGGCGTTCACCGGATTGATCTTCTGCTCGAGCCGATGCGCGAGGCACTGTCGAGGCACTGTTTTGATGGCCTGGCCGACGATCTCGACTTGGTGGTGGAGCCCTGGGGCGACGACGCCTGGGCTCGCGGCGCGGCCGGTTTGATGCTCGACGAGCTCTTCCATGCCCGGATCAATCTGGATCTCGTGCCGGATCTCGACGAAGCGATCGTCTAGTCACGACTCAGGGCAGAAGCCCGGGCCGGACATCGTGCCCGGCTGAGAGGAGAACCTCGGTGGTTGGTGACAGTGGCTGGAGGCGCACCGGCTGGATCGCGCTCTTCATCTTGCCCAGCCTGGCGGGAATGCTCATCCTTGTCATCGGTCCGATTCTCGCCTCAGGCGTGCTCACCTTTTATGACTGGGATCTGCTGACAGATCCCGAATTCATCGGGTTCGATAATTTCCGCCGGCTCAAATACGATGATCAAGTCTTTCAGGCACTGAAGCACACGCTCTACTTCATTGCCGGTTACGTCCCCTCAGTGATGATGATCTCGCTCTTCATAGCGCTCGCTCTCAATGCCAAGCTCAAGGGCCTCTCCTTGCTGAGAACCGCCTTTTTTCTTCCGGTCGTTTCCTCGTGGGTCGCCGTCGCTCTGCTCTGGAAATGGCTCTTCAATCCCCGCTACGGCTTGATCAACTACGGCTTAGCGCGGATCGGAATCGACGGCCCGACCTGGCTGTTCGATCGTCATTGGGCGATGCCGGCGATCATCATGACCAGTGTTTGGAAGGACCTAGGCTTCGTCGCGGTGCTCTTCCTCGCTGGTCTGCAGGCTATTCCAGACGACGTCTATGAAGCGTCAGCGCTCGATGGCGCCGGCCGCATCGAGCAGGTCAAATCGATCACCGTGCCGCTTCTCAGACCGACGATCTTCCTCGTTTCCATCATCTCGATCATCAACTCGTTCCAGGTCTTCCCCCAGGTCTGGGTGATGACCGAGGGCGGTCCCGCCGGCGCGACTACAGTCATTGTTGAACGGGTCGTCAAGCACGCCTTTTCGTACGGCGAAATGGGATACGCGGCCACGATCTCGTGGGTGCTCTTCGCTCTTGTCTTCGGTGTTACGGTAATCCAGTTGTTTTTGCAAAAGCGGATGGCCTTCGATGTCTAGCGCACCGAAGGTGGCCACGGGCCTTCCGGCGACGATCCGAACGGGACTCAACGCCTCGCCCGCTCGTCGACGATCCTTTCCTGTGTTTATTGTCCTGCGCTATGCGGTGCTGATCGCGGGCGCGTTGACAATGATCCTGCCGTTCCTGTGGATGCTTTCGACCGCGCTCAAAGCTCCAGGTGGCGTTCTGACGATCACCCCGGATCTCATTCCAGACAATCCAACGCTCGCCAGCTTTCGGCGTGTGATGGAAGTCGTTCCGCTGGGAAGAATGTTCTTGAACAGCATGGTCGTCACGACGACATGCGTGGTCGCCCAAATCGTGACGAGCTCGCTTGCTGCCTACGCCTTTTCCCGAATGCAATGGAAGGGCCGCGACGCTGTTTTTGTGCTCTACCTCACGACGCTCATGATTCCCTCGCAGGTCACAATTACCCCTCTTTTCATCTTGATGCGCGAATTCGGATGGATCAACACCTACCAGGGGCTGATCCTGCCGGGCATCGTGAGCGCATTTGGGACGTTCTTGCTGCGGCAGGCGATGCTCAACATCCCTCGCGCGTACGAAGAAGCCGCCTTCCTTGACGGCGCCAATCACTGGCAGGTCTTCAGCTCAATCGTCGTGCCGATGGTGCGTCCCGCGATGGCGACCTTCGCCGTGCTCGCCACCATGGGCGTCTGGAACGACTTCCTGTGGCCGCTCTTTGTCACCAACGACGCCGAATTGATGACCTTGCCGGTCGGTCTGTCACTGCTTCATGGAGAGCATGGCAGCGACTGGAATTTGGTGATGGCGGGCGCGGTGATCGCGGTCGCCCCAATCATCCTTGCCTTTTTCGCCGCTCAACGCACCTTCATCAACGGGATGATGCAAAGCGGACTGAAGTAACCGTGTCTTCCGGCAGTCGCCGGGAGCATGCAGAAAGGAGCTACCGGCTGAACCGCCTGGCCACCGATGGGAAATCTGACATAGTCAATCAATGAGCCACTGGCTCGTGACTCTTGGAGGAAATCATGTTGCGACTCGTCCGTCATCGAATGCCGGCAGTTCTCGCGCTCTTCGCGGTCTTTGCGCTGGTGCTCACCGTTGCCCCATTGGCGAGCATCTCCGCTCAGGAAAAGACAGAGATCACCTACTTCACCTTCTCGGCAGCGCCAGACCACCTCGAGGATATCGATGCGATGGTCAAGCTCTTCGAGGCCGCGAATCCCGATATCACGGTCAAAGTTGAAACTGCTGCCTACGACGACTACTTCACCGAGCTCCAAACGCGGATCGCGGGCAACGATGCACCCGACACCTTTGAACTCAACTACGAAAACTTCGTAACTTATGCCTCGAAGGGCGTGCTCACCGATCTCACGATGTCGATCGATGCTGACACCGCCGCTCGTTACTACCCGAAGGCGTACGAAGCGTTCCAGCTTGACGGTGTCCAGTACGGACTCCCGGCGAGCTTCAGCGATGTCGTGCTCTTCTACAACAAAGATCTCTTCGATGCGGCCGGCGTCGCCTACCCGACCGCCGACTGGACCTGGAAGGAAGAGCGCGAAGCAGCGACCGCCCTGACCAATGAAGACGCCGGTGTCTGGGGCTCATACGCCCCGATTCAGTTCTGGGAGTTCTACAAAACGGCCGCCCAGAATGGCTGCAGCTTCTTCGGCGAGGACGGCTCGGTGACCGTGAACGAGCCCGCCTGCGTTCAAGCGCTCGAGTACATGATCAGCGCCGAGACTGAGGGTGTTCAGCCGACCGATGCCGAGCTCGCCGGTGTGCCGAATGAGGATCTGTTCAAGCAAGGCGTGCTCGCGATGTTCACTTCTGGCATCTGGATGTTCTCTACCTTTGCTGATGTCCCGTTCGCCTGGGATATCGCGGTTGAGCCGGGCAATGTCGCCGACGGCAGCCACTTCTTCGCAAACGCGGCGGTTGTGAGCAAGGATTCAAAGCATCAGGAAGCCGCCGCGAAGTGGGCTGCCTTCTTCACGAGCGATCCCGGCGCCGCCAAGATCCGGGTCGATTCAAGCTGGGAGTTGCCTGCCGTTCAGGATCAGACCCTGTTCGGCTCTTACCTCGCGATCACGCCTCCGGCCAACCGTCAGGCCGTGTTCGATTCCCTCGCCGCGCCGGTCACTCCTCCGGTGATTGAGGACCAGGCCAAAATGCAAGACGCGGTCAATGCTCTGCTGGACAAGGTCAAGGCCGGCGAAATGACGCCGCGGGAAGCGCTGGACCAAGCGAAGCTCGATATCGAGGCGCTCATCGCGCCTTAGCACACGGTGTTCTCTTGGTCTCGGAGCACGTCTTCCGCATTGCTCCGAGACCAGTTTTCGTCATCAGATACTGGAGTGAAGCCTCGTGCCGAACAAGCTGACGATCGTTCATCGACCGACCGGGATTGATCACCCCTACGAACCATTCTTCAATGAGCGCAGACCGCGCGATCCATCGTGCGGCGACATGGTGGTGCTCGGGTTCCTGACAAAACCTGGTCATGCGGCAGAGCAGACGCGGGTCGAATGGACCCGGAATGGAAAGGCTCAAGCGACGATTCACGCACGGGCGCTAGAGCGCAACGATGTCGAAGATCGATGGCTGGTCGAGCTGGGCTTCGTCGAAGCGCGCGACCATGTTGAATACCGAATTACCGTAAGCGACGCAACGGGAAACGAAATCACGACTGATCGACATGGCTTCGTCACTCGTTCCTGGCATGTCGCCGCGGGTGCGACACCGGTCGCGGCAGGTGAAGGCGAAAGTCGTTTCGCACTCGTAGGCGCTCGTGGTGAACAAGGACCCAATCTGATCGTCGTTCCGGACATTGCCGGCGGTGGAGTGACGTTCCGATTCGAGCCGGGCAGCGCAGGGCCAAGCGGGGAGCTCAAAAGCGATCATGTGTCCGCTACTGGTCAAATCCTCCTCGCCGGCAATGGCGAGACGCCGCTTCCGGTCACCGTTCGGTGGCAGGACGAAGGGGGCCGAACCACGGCCATCGAATTGACCGGACCACTTGGGCAAGACGAGGTCCTGACCGGATTCGGCGAGCGGTTCGACTCCTTGAATCAACACGGCCTCTGCCCGGATGTGGTCGTCCATGACCAATACAAGAACCAGGGGAATCGCACCTATCTCCCTATCCCATTTTTCCTTTCGAACAAGGGATATGGACTACTCGGCGGCGGCACGACGAAGGTTAGTTTTGACATCGGCAAAACGGTCCCAGATCGCTGGCGCTGCCTGTTTGAAGTGCCGGCCTCGGGCTCGCTCGATGTTCACGCCTTCAGCGGCCAACCTGACCGGATCGTTCGGTCACTGACAGCGCGAACGGGACGCCCCGAACCGCTTCCACTCTGGGCGTACGGCCTTTGGATGAGCTCTAACGAGTGGAACACCCAGGCACGGGTCGAGCGCGAAGTCGCCCTAACCCAGCAGCACCAGATTCCGGCAACCGTCGTCGTGATCGAAGCCTGGAGCGACGAGTCGACCTTTTACATCTGGAACGGCGCGGAGTACGCGCCTCGATCCGGTGATCACCTTCCGAAACTCTCCGATTTCTCCTTTCCCGAGCACGGTCCGTGGCCGGACCCTGCAGGCATGACCTGCGCGCTCCACGACGCCGGCATCCGGCTCGTGCTCTGGCAGATTCCAGCGCTCAAACATATCGGCGAACCGCATCCGCAGCAGGATGCCGACGTCGATCACGCCGTCGCAAACGGCTTCGTGCTTCAAAACGAGGACGGCACGCCATACAGAAACCCCTTCTTCTGGTTTAGGGATGGGATGATCCCCGATTTCACGAGTCAGGCGGCCACCGAATGGTGGTTGAGTAAGCGAGCGTACTTGCTCGACGAGATCGGGATCGACGGCTTCAAAACCGATGGCAGCGAGCATCTTGCCGGCCGCGGCATCCGCGCGTCGGATGGCCGCCGCGGAGATGAGCTCGTCAACGCCTTCCCGAACCTCTACATCGATGCCTACTACAAGTTCGCTCGCGAGCACCGCAATGGGGACGCGCTTACCTTCAGTCGCGCCGGCCACACCGGGGCCGGGTCGATGCCGGCGCACTGGGCCGGCGACGAGAATTCAACCTGGGAAGCCTACCGCCGGTCGATCGTTGCCGGTCTGACCGCCGGACTAAGCGGTGTGATCTTCTGGGGCTGGGACATCGCCGGCTTCGGCAGCGATCTTCCCTCGGCCGAGCTCTATCTCCGCTCGGCCGCGATGGCCGCGTTCTGCCCGATCATGCAGTACCACAGCGAATACAACGACAAATTGCCGTCGCGCGATCGCACGCCATGGAACGTCGCGGCCGGAACGGGGGACGAGCGTGCGATCTCCTTGTTCCGCTTCTTCGCGTGTTTGCGGATGAGCTTCTTGCCGTACATCGCCCAGGAAGCCGCGTACGCCGCCGAACATGGAACGCCGTTGATGCGAGCGTTGATGCTCGACTTTCCTGACGACCCGGTTTGCTGGGAGATCGACGACCAATATTGCTTCGGCCGCTCGCTGCTTATCGCACCGGTCGTTGAAGAAGGAGCAACTACCCGAACGCTCTATCTCCCGGCCGGAACCTGGATCGACTTGTGGAGCGGCAAAACACTCGCAGGAGGTGACTGGATTACTGTCGATGCTCCGCTCGATCGAATACCTCTCTTCGCTCGAGAAGGTACGGTAATTCCGTTGCGTTTCGGCGCCGCGGGGCGCCTCGGCGACGACACCGGCAACGGTCTCAGTCTGACCGATGGGCTGGTCTATTGGCTTGCCGTGGGCGGGGACAAGAGTCGCTCCGGTGCCGATATGTTGTCTCCCGTGACATTTGAGCGCGGCGATGATGGAAGGATCGAGGTCGAGATTGGTCCATCGCGACACCCTGTTCGGGTAATGAAAGCAGGAGGCGACCCGGTAACCGCTGAACCTTCGAGAAGTTCTCGCCGGATCACCTTGAGCTAACTGTTCCAGACGCACCAGAAACGGAGCTCCATCGTGAACCTTTGGGATCGCAGTATCGCTGTCATCCACGAGAACCAAAAAGCCAACGGGGCATTCATCGCATCGCCGAGCTTCCCGACCTATAACTACTCCTGGTTTCGCGACGGCGCGTACATCGCTTATGGGATGGACAGGGCGGGCGACCATGAGTCCGCTCGACGCTTTTTCGATTGGGCGGTCTGGGCGATCGGGCAGCGCACGAAGTCGACCGAGCGAGCAATCGCCACCGCGCTGAGCGGAACGATGCCCGATGAAGCCGACTTGCTCGACACGCGCTACACGGTCGACGGCCAACCGGGCAAGATGACCTGGTTCAACAATCAACTCGATGGGTTCGGCACCCTGCTCTGGGCCATGAGCCAACATCGCGAGATCACCGGTACCGGGCGGCCCAATTGGCGATCGAGCGTCGATCTCCTCGCCCGCTATCTTTCCGCGCTCTGGACCTTTCCTTGTTCCGACTGCTGGGAGGAATTCCCCGACAAGATCCACGTCGCTTCCCTTTCCGCGGTCTACGGCGGGCTCATGGGTGCAGCGTCGTTTCTCGACGCGCCCTTATTCAGCGACGAGGCCGGCCGCATCAAGGAGTTTGTGCTCGCGAACGGGGTCAAGAACGGAGCATTGGTCAAGTTCATCGGCACCGATTGGGTCGACGCCAGTTTGATCCACGCTGCCACTCCGTACCGATTGCTCGATGTAACCGATCCGATCATGGTGCAAACAGTCGCCCGGCTCGAATCGGAGCTCGTGGTCGAAGGCGGCAGTATCCACCGGTACGTCGAGGACAATTACTACGGCGGCGGCGAATGGATTCTGTTGACCGCCTATCTCGCCTGGCACTACGTCGAGCGCGGCGACCTCGGCCGGGCACGTGAGCTAAGCGCGTGGATCGAACGGCAGGCCGACGAGCACGGCGATCTCCCCGAGCAGGTCGCAGACCACATGCTGATCCCAGAACGTCTCCCTGGCTGGATCGCTCAATGGGGACCCGTCGCCAAACCGCTCGTCTGGTCCCACGCCGCCTACCTGACCCTGGTTTTAGCACTGAACGAGATTTCAGCGCAGCAGGAAAACCAGGTCGGCTGAGAACGCCTTGCTGTCCCGTAGGGTGCGGACCGCCGTGTCCGCCCTTGCGCCAACCCAGAGCGATTTGCAAATGAAACGACCTTAATCATCACGATCCGATTCAATCCCGCGGCTGACGGCGAGGACAGACACGGCGGTCTGCCCCTACACGAGGCAAAGCGAATTCCGGGTTCAGCCGGTGGATGGAGAGTCACGATTCGCGAGTAGCCAGAAAATCCCGATCAACGATTTGGCGTCATGGACCAGATTAGGACCTGTCTCGAGGAGCGATGCGATTTTGGATCGCGGAACCAGCACGACCCGCGTCCGTTCGTCAGCATCCTCATTCTGGCCGGCTGAAACGCAGTCCCTGGCCACAAAAAGCGTCATCTCCTCGTTGCAGAATCCTGCGCTGGAGAAATAACGAGCAATCTCCGAAATTGAACCAGCGGCGAATCCAGTCTCTTCGAGCAATTCTCGTTGTGCGGTTTCAGTCTCCGGTTCATTTGGTTCACGAGTGCCGGCCGGAATCTCGAGTAGCGCTCGACCCACGGCATGTCGCCATTGCCGTACCAGGATCACCTCGCCATTGGTCGTGAGCCCCAGAATCGCAACAGCGCCGGGGTGTTCGACAACCTCGCGCACACTCAATTTGCCGGATGGCAACCGAACGTGATCGACCCGCACGTGGACGAGATTGCCATCGAACCCGCGCTCGCTCTCCAGCGTCTCCTCGTGCGGCAGTTCGGATCGATCTAGCATTTCAATACCTCTGGAAATGAAGAACGGCACCCAGTTAGGGTGCCGTCACGGAGGCGCCAGTCGGATTCGAACCGACGATCAGGGTTTTGCAAACCCGTGCCTTACCGCTTGGCTATGGCGCCGAACAATCGCGGTCCCAAATTGTACCACGATGATTTCGCCTCGCCAGTCATGAACGCGGCTCTTAAGGCGACTCTGTATGAGCCTCGGCATCAGCCCGCGACCACGCAAACCTGGTTGGGTCTCAACCAACAAGGCGGAAGGTACGCCGGCGCCGACCCGAGCGGAAGCACTTCAGGTTTCAACGAAATCCCGAGCTGCGCCGTCATGAATCTCCGCCGGGCTTCGATTCGGCTCCAGACTTCGGGAAACCCATTCGCTATTTGCTTTCGGAGCGTTTCGTCCGCGATCGCCAGCGAGTCTTCACAGTTGATCGCTCTGCCTGGCGAAAGCGGTGCCGGAATGATGTCGCACTGCATCGCCATACCCGATTTCACCGGTATTGAACTGCCCGGCAACGAAAACCCGTAGACCCATTCGTCATACGACGTCAGGTGCCCCGGATTGACGAACGGCTCCCACGACGCGTCGCCGATCGCCGTCCTTACCGCCGCATCGAGCTCGCCCGCGGTCACCCCGATCCCGACCGTCGACCACCATGTTGCAATCGCCCGGAAATACGGCTCGACCATATCTTGCCAGAAGCCAGGATCGGGAGACTCGCTCATAACGCCTGCGCGGCAGCAGAGCCCGCCCCAAAACCCGATTCCCGTGCTAATTGCATCTCCCTTGACGATCCTGCGGGCACCGGGACTTCGCAGACCGTTCAAAACCTCGTCGCTTGCGCTAACGATCGGATGCATCGTTGTTGGCTCGCCCTGTGTGGCCATGAGCCCTGCTGCTTCCAGTTCGGTCATTCCCGGTCGCGCACCGTTCACGACGCGCAGCACAGCGGCTGAGGATCGCGCTGCGCCCCATTCGAAAAGAGCGATCTGGGCGGCGGAGTTGTTGTTGCGAATACCGTGCACGGGATCGATCAGATGCGTCGTAACGTCGACCGACGCCGTGCCCGTTGCCGACTCGATGATCTGCACGAGAAACGCGGGCACGAAACAGGGCACCGAGGTATCGGGTACATCGCGCGGATCGGCCGTTTTCCAACCGGCAATGCCGACCTTTACCCCCGGAATCACTCCGGCACTCGCGAGCAGCTCACGCAGCGGGGGCGTATTCGTATGAGGCTGCCCAATAATGCTGAAGGGATGATAGTGCCGGACCTCGACCGGCAACCCTGCCACGGAGGCGTACGCAATCCCTTCGACACCTACGAGTAGAACGCGCTTTTGACCTGGTCCAAGCAGCAGGAGCGCTTCTTCGAAGCGTGGATCGTAGCCGCTCAACCAGGTGAGATTCGCGAAGTGCTCGCGGTCGCCGTACACCGCGACCCAGTCGAGTGCAACTCGTTCATAGAGCAGGTTGCAGCGATCGATGTACTCCTGACCCGGAATCTCGGGCCGTTCAACCGGGATTCCGAAATCCGGCAGCGCCACGTTCCGCGGTTCGACCTTCATCCACGATCCCTTCCCATTCATTGGCATCATGCAACAGGTACCATACGGGTGACTGGCTGCCGGCACAAGCGGAGAGAAGGGGGCACACACTCGATGACAGAACATGCGGCTACAACACGACTATGGCAAGCGATCGAGGAGCGCAAAGACGACCTGATTCAGACCGTCGCGGATCTCGTTCGTTATCCAAGCGTTCTGGGCAATGAAGCCGGCGTTCAGGGTTACGTTGCGGGTCATCTTGTCAATTCCGGCTTAAAGACTGAATCTTGGGATCTCTCCGACACGGTTAAGCTCGAGCCAAATGCGGGCGAAAGCTATATCTCCTTCACCGGTCGGCCGAACGTCACCGGCAAGCGTGCAGGCCGTGGCGGCGGTCGGTCGCTGATCATGAATGGTCATGTCGACGTCGTGAGCGCCGAGCCGGTTGCTGCCTGGCGGTACGATCCGTGGGCGGCCGAGATCGCCGGCGACCGCATGTATGGTCGCGGCGCATACGACATGAAGAGCGGCGTCGCCATCAATCTCTTCTTGAGCCGCCTGTTGAACGATCTAATCATCCCGCTCAAGGGCGATTTCACGATCCACAGCGTGATCGAAGAGGAGTGCACTGGCAACGGCGCGCTCGCCGCGAGCTTGCGCGACCGTGCCGATGCCTGTGTCGTGACCGAGCCGCACTTTGGCGACTACACCCAGGCACACCTTGGTGTGATGTGGTTCCGGGTAAAGATCGAAGGCAAATCCGCGCACGCGGGTCACGCCTGGCAAGGCGTCAACGCGATCGTCAAGGCCGCCCCAATTGTGCTCGCCTTGCGCGATCTCGACGAGGCCATGAATGTCCATGTCCATCCGCTGTGGGAAGGGATCACGCATCCGATCAATCTCAATGTCGGCGTGATCAACGGCGGCGACTGGCCAAGCACAGTCCCAGGGGCCTGTGAGATTCACTGCCGGACGAGCTTCTTCCCCAACATGTCGAAGGAACAGCTCAGGGCGCAGATCGAGGACGCGGTTTACGCGGCAGCGAGTAACGATCCCTGGCTGACCGAGCACTCGCCGACCATCGTCTACGACGGGTTCCAAACCGATGGTGTGATCCTCGATCCCAACGAGCCGTTCTTGCGGGTGCTCGGCGCCGCTAGTGAAACGGTGCTCGGCCACCCGATGGTCGGGCGGATCGCGACCGCGGTCAACGACATGCGCTACTACATCTTCCAGGGTGTCCCGAGCACATGCTTCGGCGCCTCCGGCGGCAATGCCCACGCCGCCGACGAGTGGCTAGACCTCACCACAATGGTGCCGGCAGCGAAAGTGCTAGCCAAGTTCATCGTCGATTGGTGCGGCGTCGCCGAGGACTGAAAACGGCCGCTGGGGACGATGCGACTGCGTTGAAGAGATACGCCAGTCGTCGGCGGATTGGGGGTGACACCCCGCTGGGTTCATATCGAGAGCTCTGGCAGCAGGGCCGGGATGCAAATCCCAGCGCTCACGTTTTGACGCCGGCCGGAGCCCAACGACCGGGGTTTCCGATTCCTGCATTGCCTGTCTAAGGCCCGCCAATCCTCATTGACGCCGCGAAATCGCTCGTGATAGAAGCGTGCCTGGACTCAGGCGAACGTGCGCCGGTGTCCGGCACGGCCACCCTAGGAGCTCCAAACATGACTTCCTCTCGAGTTAGGCCGCTCAAGGTCGGCCTTTTGTTGCCGGAGACCGAGGGCCAAATGAACGGTGTCATCGCGCGCTGGAGCGATCTCCTGGCGATGACGCAACTCGCCGAGGATGTCGGCTTCGATTCAGTGTGGGTAACGGATCACTTCATTCATCGCGGCGAGACGGAGCTCCGCGGCCCGTGGGAGTGTTGGTCGCTCATTTCTGCGATCGCGGCGGTCACAACGCGTGTGGAGATCGGCACGCTCGTTCTCTGTACCGGTTTTCGGAACCCCGCACTGCTGGCGAAAATGGCGGATACCGTCGAAGAGATAAGCGGCGGACGCTTGATTCTCGGTCTAGGCGCCGGGTGGAACGAGCCTGAGTATCGCGCGTTCGGGTATCCATTTGATCACCGGGTCGCCCGATTTGAAGAAGCCTTGACCATCATTACCGGCTTGTTACGAAATGGCCATATCGACTTTGAGGGAACCTACTCGTCCGCTCGCGATTGCGAGCTTCGACCTCGCGGTCCGCGTCTAGGCGGACCGCCAATCATGATCGGCACGACCGGCAAGCGGATGCTCGAGTTGACGGCTCGGCATGCCGATCAATGGAATGTCTGGTTCAGTCCGATCGATAACTCCGTCGCCAAGCTGAAAACGCTGCTCGAGGATGTCGACGCCGCGTGCGCGGTGATCGGCCGCGAACCGGAGACGCTGGAACGAACCGCCGCGGTGAAGGTTGAGGTCGGCCCGCACTCGCCATCTCAAATGTCAGTCGCGCCGCTGACGGGATCCCCGGACGCGCTCGCTGAACAGCTTCGGGCCTATGCCGCGATCGGCGTAACCCAGGTACAAGTCTGGCCGGAACCGAATTCCCTCGAGGGCATCGAGAAATTCGCAAGAGTACTTGAAGCATTGGATCGCGGATAGACGTGAAACTCGGGGTGCAGGCTCGAGCCACGGCGGAGGGTGTCGACCTGATCTGGATCGCCCAGGAACTTGAGCGACGCGGCTTCGAGTCGATCTTCCTGCCAGAGCACTCGCACGTTCCGGTCGGCGGAACGTCGCTCCACCCCGGTGGTGTCGATATTGTGGACGCCGCGAAGAGCGGCTTCGATCCATTCATCGGCCTCGCGCTCGTCGCGGCGACGACAAGACATCTCCGCGTTGGAACCCGTGTTTGCATGCTGCCCCAACATGAACCAATCGTCCCTGCGAAAGAGATCGCGATGTTGGACGTACTTTCGGGCGACAGGGTGATCCTCGGTGTCGCTGCCGGCTGGGCGTGCGAGGCGATGACTAACCACGGTCTCGATCCCGCCAGACGATTGACGATAGCCCGCGAAAAAGCACTCGCAATGAAAGCAATTTGGACCAAAGACAAAGCCAGTTTTCACGGGGAGTATGTCGATTTTGACCCCCTCTGGGAGTGGCCGAAGCCGATCCAACGGTCGCACCCGCCGATTCTGCTGGGTGGCGAAGACAAGAAGGCTCCGGCTCGGGTAATCGGCTTTGGCGGCGGCTGGTTCCCGAACTGGGAACCGGACACGGCTGATCGCGTCGCCCTGCTCAACAACTTGGCATCTCAAGCCGTCCGCCCCTCTATCCCGGTAACGACATATTGGACCCCGCGCGACCCAGCCTTCGTCGGATCGTGCATTCAAGCCGGCGTCGATCGTATCGCCTCCAACCTGTCATCCGCTGAAATCACCGAAACAACTCAAGTGCTCAACGAACTGTCTTCGCTGATCGACGGATTCTCAGCGAGCGCTCTCTGAGGCGAACGCTGAGGCTAGCCGTACAAGGCATCTGCAGGTTTCGGACGGCCCATTGCCTCGTCCAGCCCATGGTCCCGCCGTCTTGTCGACACCTCAATCCCTTTCCCCTCACCGTCTCACCCCCACACAACCCGCTATACTCCGGCACTGCCGAGCACTGGTTGCGGGAGGTACCCGTGCCAAAACGTGCAAGGCGGATCGCCGCGTCCATGGCGAACATGGCCGGTGAATGAGGAGTGCTATCGATGTTGGATCTTCCTGCTTCAGACACACGGGTGTTCTTGTTCCATGGCGCCGACGCGGTCTCCGATCCCGGCGCGGCCATGGATCGTGTCAACAACTGGTTGGGAAAGGATCGCTCGACCTCGCAGTATCCGAACCTTCGGATTCGCGACATCCAGATCACAAATGATGGTCAGGGCGGCGTCTTTACGGTCATTACGTGTAGTCTCGGCACAAAGGTGGTCGCGCCGTAACGCGTTGCCGGTAAATCCCCTATGACCGAACAAGCTCGAGTCGTACTGTTGATGGGGCCGTCGACCTACCGGTCGGCGGCCTTTGTCGCTGCCGCGGATCTCCTCGGGCTCGAGGTTATTCGCGGTCTCGATTTGCCAAACCAGCTCGCCGACTACTGGCAAGTAACATTACCGCTCGACTTTTCGCGGCCGGACGATGCCGCGGATCGATTGGCAGCGTTCGCTCGCGAGCACGATGTCGAGGCAGTCCTTTCGGTTGACGACAGCGCGACGCTGATTGCCGCGCACGCGAATGCGCTCCTCGGTTTTCCGCATAACGATCCGATCTCGGCTCTTGCGGCCCGCGACAAGTCTGTGATGCGTCGCGCGTTTGCCGGCTGCGACATCCCGGGTCCTTGGTTTCAGGTCTATCCGGTGGGCGCCGATCATCACGAAATCGCGCGAGAATCAACGTTTCCGTGCGTGGTCAAACCCACCCGGTTGAACGGCAGCCGTGGCGTCATCCGGGCCAACAATGAATCAGAGCTCATCGCCGCCTTTGCTCTGACGCGCTCGATTCTCGAGCAAGAGGGGTATCCACTCGACGATGAGGCGATCCTGGTCGAGGGCTACCTCCCGGGAGTCGAGGTTGCGCTCGAGGGTTTGCTATCGGACGGCATGTTGCACGTTTTGGCGGTGTTCGATAAGCCTGACCCGCTGGTCGGGCCGTATTTCGAGGAGACGATCTACGTCACCCCCTCGCGATTGCCGGCCGCCGTTCAAGATTCGATCGCCGAAATGACATCGCGATCTGCTTCGGCGCTGGGACTCCGTGAGGGTCCCGTGCATGCTGAGCTGCGGATCAACGATGAAGGTGTCTGGCCGATCGAATTGGCCGGCCGCTCGATCGGTGGTCTCTGTTCGACGATTCTCGAATTCGGCGCGGGGATGTCGCTCGAGGAGCTGATTCTCCGCCAGGCGGTCGGTCTGGAACTGCCATCAGTCGAACGGAACGGTGGAGCGGTTGGCGTTATGATGATCCCGATTCCCAGACGGGGTGTATTGCGCTGTGTCGGCGGCCAGGATAAAGCGCTTGAGATTCCCGGAATCACTGGCATCGAGATCACCGCGAGGATCAACTACCCCATTGTGCCGTTGCCGGAAGGCTCTGCCTATTTGGGCTTCATCTTTGCCCGCGGCGAGGGACCCGAAGAGGTCGAGGCTTCGCTTCGCAAGGCGCATCAATGCCTGAAAATCAGAATAGATACGATAATCCCGTTGCAAATGACCGATTAGCCCCGCCGTGTTCGCCCCTGGTCGCGGACGCGACGCTCTTTGCCATCGCGGTGTCCAAAGCCGGTTTTTAGTCCGCGATCCAGAGCTACCTGTGAAGGACCGTCGCGGAGGACAACCTCTGTGACGAATGAGGCCGCTGGCAATCTCCAGCGGCCTCCGCGTGGGCAATCTGAACCAAACTAACCGACGGGGAATTCCGCGAGCAGGAGAAGCCGATCGCCTGTCGGAGCGAAAAACGCTCGATTCGGAGCGACTCCGCTGACGAGCGTGTAGCCGATAACACCGGCCACCGACGTCGCCGGCGGAATCTCCTGATATCCGATACCAGGTTCGGCGGGCTCGGGCCCGAGATCAACCGAGCCAGGAAAGATAACGAACGCGTCTTGGTCCTGAATGAAGACCCGATTCGGATCGAACAAGAACGGATTCGAACCGACATTCTCGACCGACACACTTAGCAAAAAGAACCGGCTGCCTCGCGGCGGAGGATATGCCGGGTTGTAACCGCCGAAGGGATCGGTCAGTTTTGTCACCGTGAGTTTCACGAGATCAATGCCCTCGACACTCTTGAGCGTGACCGGCTCACTCAGCCCGCCGCCGGCGGGTGGTGTGGCATCCTGAGCGGCCGTGTGCCGGACTCCAGTCAGCGCGATCCCGGTGAATGCGGCAGCGCCCGCCAATCGAGTCAGAACTGTCCGACGAGACGTGAGGCTTTCCGCGGGCGTCGCGGAGCGAAAAGTCTCCATGAGCATTCCCTCCTCTAGTCGATCACGCAGCCAGATGGCGTGGATAGAGCGATTGTACGCGAGAGATGTCAAAAATCTATCTACTCCTTACTGCCGATTGGCGTTGCTCGAAGTCCCGAGTCCCAAAACAGGTTGACGATCAACTAGGCTTTCTTGGAGCTTGGAGCTTGGAGCTTGGAGCTTGGAGCTTGGAGCTTGGAGCTTGGAGCTACTTGCGCCGAGGAGCGCCCTTGCCTCCACCTTTGCCGTCGCCGGAGCCGGGCGGAACCCAGCCTTCAGGTAAACGGGCGTCTGCGCCGAAGAAGAACTCTTCCATTTGTTCGCGTAGGATCTTTCGCGTCTCCGGATCTGCCGGATTGAGACCGTAGTGATTGATCAAGATCGTCATGTGCGGCTGCCAGAGCGCGTACGCTTCCGCCGAGATGTTCTCGAAGATCCGCTGACCGAGGACTCCTGGGAATGGAGGGCGGTCCAGTCCTGGCAGGCGACGCCCGATCTTGACACAATCGACCAAACGCGGAGTCTCCGCCTGTGAATCGCTCATTGATTCAAATCCTCGAGGGATGGGAGTCCGTGCACAGGTCGGTCCGCGAGCCCATCCAGTGAACGCTACGGGACGATCAACCCCCATGTCAAACGGCAACCCGACAAATCAGGCCGGAGATCACACACAAACTCGAGTGGCCTTCTTCGGTATGCGTTGCGCGTTCTCAGTGCCGCCATTGCTCGCATTGATCGATGCGGGACTCGATGTGCGCGCGGTTCTCCTCCCCGGTCCGGCTGGCGCTACGCCTGTTGCAACCATCCAGAGCGACGGTCGGCGGGTGGTTCATTTACGATCTCCCGGCTCTCCGCCTTCGCTGGACGAGGTTGCCGCGGCCGCATCAGTGCCGGTTATTTCGGTTCGCGGCCTGCGGCGCCCGGAGGTGATTGCGGCGATCGAAGCGCTCGCTCCCGATATCATCGCGGTCGCTTGTTTCCCCTGGTTGATTCCGGAAGAGATAAGGGCGATACCCAGAATCGGTTGCCTGAATCTCCATCCATCGCTGCTACCTCGCTGGCGAGGGCCGGAACCGGTCTTTTGGGCATTCAGAGCAGGCGACTCCGAAACCGGCGCCACCGTTCACTTCATGGACGATGGTTTCGACACGGGACCAGTCGTCGCGCAACATCATTTTCCAATTCCGCCGGGAATCGCCGGGAGCGAACTTGAGCAGGAATTGGCAGTCGTTGGCGGCGCACTCCTTGTCGACGCGATTCTTAACGTCGTCCGGGGTACATTCACGGCTTCTCCACAAGATGAATCTAAGACGAGTTTTGCGCGAATTCCGAACGACGACGACCTCGTCTTTTCCACCTCCGAATCCGCCGCTCAACTCTTCAATGTTATCCGCGGGGTCGTCCCGCTGTGGGGTGCGGTGAACGTGAGAATACCCGCGTCGGAAGCGGAGTTTACGGTAGATGCCGTGCTCGATGTCGACGTTGCAGGTGTCCAAGAAAGACCGTTCATTCGAAACAGAAATATGCTGCTGTTGCAGTGCAATCCTGGCGTTATTACGCTCCTGGAATCCGGAAGTGAACGATTGCATGCATTGACAGGATTTGATCCGGTGTGAGATAACGCCGCAGCTCCAGTCTTGCGTGCTCACCGGTCGTTGGCTGCGACCCAAGATGAGCCGGAAGTGGACGTTGGCCCAGCTCCGTTGAGGGACGGAAGTTGGTGTAAGGAAACGAGGCCGAAAGGCAACAATCGAATCTGTCGGAAACCCGCACCGCGATTTGCCTCAGGAGCAATCGCCGCCAACCTGTTGCCGGGTTTGGGCATAGCCTTGTGCTTGTCCGTCGACCGGGTACCGGAAAAGGAGCGACTCGCCATGTCTGGCAGTTCGCGCGCCTCGGTTGCCCCTCGCCGTTGCGCCAATGTAGTCTTGCTTGCCGCGTTGCTGCTCTCGACAACGGGCGTGGCGCTCTTTGCGACGCCCGATGTTGCGTACGCCGCATCCGCGTCCACGACCTCTGCGCTTAATCTCCGAAAGCTGCCCAGCACAAGCAGCGGCATCCGGCGAGTGATGCCAGCGGGCTCGTCTGTTGAAGTTGTGCGAAAGTCCAAAAATGGCTTCTATTACATCATCTTCGACGGTTCCCGCGGCTATGCTCACGGTGATTATCTCAACATGAATGGCGGCGGAGGTGGCGGGGGCGGAGGCAGCGTTCCAAACGGCGGCGCCACCGGAAACGCGCGAACGACATCATCGCTAAACCTTCGATCAGGTCCAAGCACGGCGGACAGCGTGATTCTGGTGATGCCCGCTGGCGCTTCAATTTCGTTGACCGGCGAAAGCTCGAACGGCTTCCTCGGGGTTACATACAAAGGCAGTTCGGGGTGGGCCCATTCCAGCTACATCGGTAGCGCCAGTTCCGCCGGATCGAGCAACGAGCAAGATCCCGGATCCGGCAACGCGGGCTCCGCAAAGACCACCAGTTCCCTGAACCTGCGCTCCGGTCCAACCACGAGCAGCAGTGTCATTCTCGTCATGCCGGGTGGCGCCTCGGTGACCCTCACAGGCAACAGTTCAGCCGGATTCCTCGGTGTTACCTACAAGAGCACGAGCGGCTGGGCCCATTCTGATTACATCAGCACCAGCGGAGGCGAAAGTGCCAGCGGCGGAGGTAGCACGAGCGGCAGCGACTACGACACCAACGGCGATGGCGCGTGGTCTCGCGACGAGATTATCGCGATCATCTACGCCGCTGCCGATTACTACGGTCAGTCGCGATCTTCAATGTTGCGCGTTGCAACCTGCGAGTCGAACCTCGATCCCTCCAACGTGACACCACCGTATAGCGCGAGCGGACTCTTCCAGTTCCTGCCCGGAACATGGGCTTCAACGCCGTACGCGAGCTCGGACATCTTCGACCCGGTGGCCAGCGCGTTTGCCACCGGCTGGATGTGGTCGGTTGGCCGCCGCGGCGAATGGGTCTGCCAGTAGAAGTCCAAACGCGCAAGAATCATTGAGGGGCATGCCGCGCGGCATGCCCCTCAATGCGGTGAACGGTTCATGGTGGCGAATGACATGTGCCATCGACCCTCGCCATAGAGCTCAAGAGACATGTCACGGTGCGGTCCGTGCATTCAACCACGAGATCATGTAGGCGATCACCTCGTTCTTATCCAGTTCATTGAATATCTCATGGCGGTCCTCGGGCCAGAGTTTCAACGTCTTGTCAGAGCTTCCGGATTGTTCGTAGAGCGCCTTCGAGCCAAGCGGACTTGCGAGCTCATCGTTCTCTCCGTGCATCAGGAGGAGCGGAATCTTCAAGTCGGACCCACGCGACCTGGTTGTCTCAGCCGCGAGATAAAGCTTTCTCGCGAATCCCAGCCTTGTCCTCTCGTTGTTGCAGAGCGGATCGGCGTGGAACAAGGTCTCGATCTCCCGGTCCCGGCTGAGAATACCCGCTTCGGGGGTCGGTAGCGTTCGATCCGGAAGTAACCGGCCAAGCACGAGTAGCATTCGCTTCTGCCACCACGGCACATTCACGCCGAGCACGAGCGCGGGCCCGCTCAAGATGAGTCCGGTCAGCTTCTCCTGGATACGAATCGCGTACCGGGTCGCGATAAGTCCACCCATCGAATGACCGAGAAGAAAAACCGGTCTTCCCGGATACCGATCGCGAGCCAACTCCACGACAAGGTCAAGATCGTCGACATAATCGTCAAAATGAGCGATGACACCACGCGGGCCGTCGCTTTTTCCGTGACCGCGGTGATCGTGGGCGAAAACGGCGTAGCCTGTGTCTGACAATGCCGTCACGACATGACGATATCGGCCGATGTGCTCGTCTTTACCGTGGGCGATAACAACAATCGCTCGGGGATCTTCGTGCGGAATCCATGCTTCGCCGTGGAGATGCGTTTCGCCTGACCCAACAAGCTCGATTGGCTCCAATGCGCCGTGCAGAGCTCGTTCGTTCATGGT
>CAYJPA010000088.1:0-23714 GCA_964371945.1 uncultured Sphaerobacteraceae bacterium
GCCGCCGGCTGCGCGGACGACAGGTCACTGAGATAACTCTCAAGTTCCTGGTCCGTCACGATCTCCTCACTTCCGCGGCTCAATGGAATCCAGATCGAGCAACGTCGCTAGGCGTGAGGGGCGGTCATGCAGTAGCTGCCGGTGCTGAGATCTTCCAGCTCTTCCCAGTCGACGGAGGTGTCCAAACGGATGCCGATCCAATATCGCGTTTGATTCCCGCGAATCGTACGTTCGGGCTATTGACTGTCCGCACATTCCAGGTTGCCACAGTTAATATATGGCGACGAGCGAGACTCACCAATGGGAAATATCCCCCCTTGCAAGAACGGTGCCACTGATCGCCGAATGTGGAACCATGAGGCAATTCCATCCTTTTACAATCCCGGGAAAACGCTCTCGGGAACCGACAGGTCATTCGGTGAATTCGCGCGAATGCCGTGCGCCAAAGCGACCAGCAGGACCGGAACGATCGATTGCATCGGTGACCGCATTCCATGCGAGTGGTCGTCGCGCGGGCAATCTCGGAATGCCTGTCTCAAGGTACAGAGTCCTAATCCACGATTTGTTCTCCGCGCAATCGGGAGGATCATGACTGGCCATAGTGCACTACATGTCATCAAACCCTTAACCCGATCTTGATGGTTTTGACGAATGCGAGCGTCGCGCACGCGATCCGTGCTTCACTCAAGCGCACATCGAGCTGGAGCTCAACCACAACATTGGGGATTCGTAACAGATGTCGCACCGTGTTTGAGATCGATCTCAATTCAGTCCGGGGTGTCGACCGCCCGTTCGGCTTCAACGAGAAATGAGCCGGTTGAATCGAAGAACGGTCAGCTCGCAAACCGGCAAGACTCGCCATTTTGTCGCCCATGGTTGCGGGAATGGAGACGTTCGATCCGATTCAGCGCACGCCCCGTTGACCTCGATTGTGGTAACGACAGCGCTTCCACATGAACCTTGCTTGCTGCGCTGGACTCGAAGGGCGTGATCGCGTGAAAGGGCTTTGCCGCTCCGCGTCAGGTCGACAATCGATGGCGGTCAAACGAACCCAATCATGAATGAGCGGGTATTGGAAGCCGCGCGGCTGCACTGTGCCGAACGGCCTGGTGGTCGACCTCTATTTCTTTCCGGAAGCGCATACGCGGCGCCGCTGAACAACCAACAACACGGAGGTTGAAGTAACGCTTATTGCCGGACGCCGGAAGTGGATCTCCCCTTCCACCGGAGCGCGCGCCGCACGAAATTCCTCTTTGCTTTTTTTGACTAGCGACGCGACTACACGGCTCTCCACCGGCGGAATTCACGCGATCATTTATCGGACACTTGCGAAAGTGTTCCATTGCTCTATAATACCTTCTTGTCGGGTCACCGTTAACATTGTCAGGGGTTTCCAAATGCAGTCGGGCGCCATAATTGTGCTTGGATTCGTCGTCCTCGTTATTGCAGTCGTGCTCATTCGCATGATCCGCACCCGAAAGCGCCGGCGCTTTCAACATCACCTACGAAAAGGACTTCTCCTAACGCATGACCGAACGTTCAGCTTGACAAACGCGATTGAGGCGCCGGCCGGCACGCCATACCGCGTTATCGCCAAGCAAGGCGGAGCAGTGAAGATCGAGATCCTGCTGGAGGACGGGAAAACGATCCAGGGGTATACGTCGACCGCACATGTGCGAACGCGACGGTCATTGCTTTGACCAGGATCATTGGCGTGATCGGCGATTTCTTCAGACTGGGACGGAGCCGTTGAGCTTCGCGGCAGCGCGTTTCGCGGACCAGTCTCCCGCGCGTGCATCAGCGCCGCTCCATACAGATCGTCCATCCGGCGCAGCCGCTCAGCCCGCGGTGCAGCGGCATGGGCATCAACACCTACCGCCTCGTCTGTCTGCAATCACCGGCGGACGGCTGCACGCATGCGACGATTCCAGCGAACGATCGCGTCTCCATTTTCGCCAAGATGCGCGGCCTTCACCAACCTTGGGTGCTCGCGCACAAGGGGTGTTCGTGACCGAAGCGTCCACATCTCCTCGAGAATCGCCCAGGATTCCAAGAATATGGCGCCCTGGACGTCGATGCCATGTCGCATGACCGTGCTTTTCCCTCAAGAACACTGATTGAGCGCGCGCCGGCTTATTTACAATCTCATACTCAGGAATCTGATTGCCCATCCTGGGCAGTCAGTCACGTTCTCATTGGCAGTTTCATCAGGGTTTATCGGCCAGCATGCCGTGCGATGTCCCCCCGTTGGGGCTCCAAAACGGTCAGACTTCTTTGGGTAGGCCGGCTACATTGCGAACAATGCGATCTCAGCCTAGGACGCAACATTGTTCACCTAAGGTGTCACCCGTCGTCGAAGCGACGGCTTCAATTCTGTCAGTCACGCCATGTCATCCTCAGATGGTCGACTGCACGCCATTGCATCTGTAAGCACCCGGTCGACAATATCTCCGGCAACATATGCCCACGCATTGAATCGCCGGTTGTCGATTTCCGTGAGCTGTTTCGCGGCTCCCGAAATCACATTATGAGCCGCCAGGGCAAACGAATCGGCAATCGCCTCATCCAAACTCCTAAGATCGGCAGTCGACCTTGAAATTGGCGCAGACAATTCGTCGAGTAGCTCTCTTTGCAGTGGGTCGGTCATGCATATCTTCTCGACATCTTGTTCAATGAAGCATCAGGCAGCCGTCAACCAATGATCGATGATGCAGTTTACTACCGTCCGATAACTCGATCACGCCGATCCACGGGTGTTTGCGACTCATGCATTCGACCCGCGGCCGAACGAGACATGAGCATGCCGTCGAGCACGCTGCATTGTTCCAACAAGCCTTATGCGTCGGACGCCGCGTGCGCGGGCCTTTCGACTCGTCTCGAATATCAAGTGTCCGGGTCGACACCGACGTTTCGGCGCGCAACGACCTCACTCAATAGCAGCGCGGCGAGCTCGTGTACCGAATCGGCGACTACTGTCGCGCCTGCTCCTCGTAGTTCCTCGTTCGTTCCATACCCGTAGGTGACTCCAACCGCGGTGAGTCCATTGTGCCTGGCTCCGATGATGTCATGTTCCCGATCTCCGACCATCACGGCTGTGCCGCGATCGATGCCACGCCTTTCCAACAACACATGGGCGATCACCTCGGTTTTGGCGACGCGCGTGTGGTCGAGATTGCTGCCAACAACGAGGTCAATGTAGCGGTCAAGTCCAAAATGGGTCACGATCTGTTCGGCATAGATGGTCGGCTTAGATGTCGCGACAACCAGCGTGGCGCCGCCGGCCTGGAGGTCGCGGAGCAGCTCGGAAATACCAGGATAGACCTCATTTTCAAAGAGTCCGTTGGTCGAGAAATGGTCTCGGTAGTAGCCGGCGGCGATTCTCGCCTGGGCGGGATTGAGCCCGTGCAGTCGCTCGAACGACTCAAGCAGGGGCGGTCCAATGTAGGGCGCGAGCGTTTCGCGATCCGGGACGTCGATGCCAAAGCGTGCCAGCGCCAATTGCACGGACCGAGTGATGCCAACGATGGGATCGGTTAGCGTTCCATCGAGATCGAACAATATTGCGCTGAACTTCAATGGGCACTCCTGAACGATTCCGTTGGGCGATCGGAGGCTGAGACTTGAGCCCTAGCCTCGCGGTACGCCTAAACCCTGGCGGACTTCTCCAAGGTGGTACGCACAATGGGCAAGGATAGCGAGTGCACCACCAACGAAGTTCTCGTCCCAGCCGTCGACCGTTTGGATGAAGCTGCGCGTTTCCCGATAGGCGCCGTCTAGACGATCGATCAACGCCCGCCATTGAGCATCGTCGACCGCTCCAATGAGCCACGATCCGTCCCAATCGGCATCGATCTCCTTCCCCGTTCTGGCGCCCTCGTTGATGAGATCAATGTAGAAGCGCACATGATTGACCTGGGCGGCGAGCGAAGCGCAATTCGAGGATATCGTCCGCGATGCTTCCTCCGCGGTCACGGTTGCCAGTGTTTCGAATATTGACGTTTCTTTGTCCAGCAGGTATCCATGGACTTGCTCGAAAATCTCCTCGAGGATGATCAAGACGCTGTTGCGAAATGTCTCCGCCGGAATCGAACCTGCCACGATGTGGTCTCCCGTCGTTGATGCGCAAGCTAGACCGTGGATGACAGACTGATTGTTCTGGCCTTTTTTGTCTTAGATTCTGGACTCTGTCCGGCAGCGTTCTCGCGGAGGCGACTCTGAAGCATCAGGTATCAACCGCCCTGGCGTTTCAGCAAAATACGGTCTACCGGCAAGATCCTTCCTTCGTCAGTGGCGTGTCCATCGTCGATTGTCTTGGCCGGAGACCTCCGGTTCCCACGTCATGCTGAGGCGACACCGAAGCAGCTCTGGTTCGATTGCCGCGGAGTTGCGGGAAGACAACGCCCTCCGGGGAGATGCTTCGTGCCTCAGCATGACGGTCGGCGGGCGACCGCGAACCTGACAGATGACGCTCGTCAGATCAGTCAGGATGACGGTATGGTGTTGCCATGCGGGCAGCGCAACCGACGCTGTTCAGTCGGCTAAACGACGACTGAAGCGACAGTTCAAGTCGTTATGTAGTATGAAGTTTGCCGTTTCTTGGCACACGCCATGCATCGGATCAACTGTTGTGTTCGGTCTATATGAAGGAGCGGTTGGGTGCAAACAATTCTCTATGTTTCATCGATGACGCTCGGTGACGAGGTCCAGGTCCGCCACATTCACGAACAGTTTCCGATGCGCGCTCTGGAAAACGGGATCGGGGTCGAGAAGTTGACGGCGTTCATCGGTAGCGGTTTCTACGCGCTGGAAGTCGAGATTGACGATGACGACGGGAACTTTCAGGAACGCTTCCATGACTTTCTTCGAACTCCCGAGGTTCAGACGTTCTTCAATGCCCTGCGTTCGCACGTTGATGAACTGCCAACCCCGGACTCTCAGACCGCGGAGCTCCACCTCGCGACCCCGTTGCTGCAATGGGAACGAGGGATGGTCAGCGATACGCCGGTCGAGGAATGAGTCCGGCATCAGCGTGGAATGTCGCCGCCGATTAGTCCATTGCCGGCGAGCAGACCGCCGTCAACCGCCAGAACCTCGCCGGTGATCCATGACGCCTCGTCCGAGACGAGGAAGAGCGCAGCATTGGCGACATCTTCTGGCTCGCCGACCCGGCCCAAGGGATACCACCGCGCAAGCTTGTCAAAGACCTCCGGATCTTCCGCGAAGCGCTCTTTCCAGGCCGCGGTTCGGATTGTGCCGGGGGCTATGCAGTTGACCCGCACTCCAAATGGCCCGTACTTGACGGCCATGTTTTGCGTGAGGTTGACCATGCCGGCCTTGGCCGCGGCATATGCCTCCTCGCCCACGCCGGTCAGGCCGTTGACGGAGCTGATATTGAGGATGACGCCGTTGCGGCGTTCGATCATGGCGGGCAGCACGGCCTTCGAGCAGAGAAAGACGCTCTTCAGAACGACGTCGAGATTAAGGTCCCAGGTCTCTTCGTCGATCGTGAGTATGTCGTTCCCCTTGGACAGGCCGGCATTGTTAACCAGAATGTCGATCCGGCCGAAGGATTCATTGGCCTGCTTGACCATCTCCTCGATTTGATCGGCTCGTGTTACGTCGACCGTGACCGCGATCGCTTGAGCGCCCCCGGCGCTGAGGATTTCCGCCGTTTCGCGCGCTCGTTCCTCCGCAATATCCGCGACAACGACGCATACTCCCGCTGCCGCGAACCGAATCGCGATTGCCCGGCCGATCCCCGATCCAGCGCCGGTTATGATCGCAACCGCTTGCTTCAATCTCATCTTGACTCCCGCTGCTAAACCTTCATTGCGCCTTCCTGAAGGCCCTTCATGTACCAGCGTTGGGCGATGGCGAAGGCAATCAGCGCAGGCGTTATGGTCATGACATAAACTGCGGCCAATCTGGGCCAGATCCAGGCGCCCATGCCACCTCCTGCCGTGGCCAGAACAACCGGCAGTGTGCGGGCGCTTTGGTCGGCGATCAATGTCGATGCGAGCAGATACTCACCCCAGGCGGAGACGAAATTGACGATCACAACCACGACGACACCGTTTCGGACCAATGGCAACATGATCGTCAACAGAAGGCGCCAGGTGCCGGCGCCATCGATGCGGGCGGCATCGGCGATCTCTCGCGGGATCGATTCAAACATTCCACGCATGATGAAAACCGAAAGCGCCAATCCGAGGGTGACATAGGGCAGGATCAGTCCCCAGGTGACGTTGTAGAGCCCGAGACTCCGTTGGATCTGCCAAATCGAAATCAGGGCGGTCACCCGGGTGGGAAAGAACATCGAAGAGACGAAGAGCGCCAAAACGATCTTTCGACCGGGCATTCTGAGATGCACCAGGGCGAATCCCGCGAGCACGGCGCAGATCGTGGTAATGACCACGGTGCCTACCGTCACGACCACGCTGTTCATCATGTTCTGCGGAAGATCGCGACCTTCGGTGAGCACATACCAGTAGTGGCTGAAGTCGAACTTCTCCGGCCAGATGTAGCGCTTCGCCGAATCGCGTCTCGACTTGATGGAGAGCAGGATCACCCACAGAATCGGAAAGAGGATGCTGCCGACGCAAAGACTGACGACCAAGTGGCGCACATACGTGCCCCAGGGGTTGCGCCGTTTTCCAACGACGAGGTCCTGCACTGAGCTGTATGGTCCGCTGAGGGTTGTTTCTTCGGTCGCCATTGTCATCCTCTAGTCGCGCGATCTGAATAGCCGGAACATGGCGATCACCACGACGAGCATGGCGAAGGTGCCGATCCAGCCGACGGCAGCCGCATATCCCTGCGGGCGGTCGCCGAGGGTGAAGGCGAGCTCCTTCATATAAACGGTCCAGGTATAGGTCGGCCGGCTGCGATCGCCGGAGCCGCCTCCAAGGATCAGGAATTCGTCGATCGCGGCCATCGCGGTGCCGAAGCGAAGAACGACCAGAACGAGAATGATCGGCCGCAATCGCTGGAACGTGACGTCCCAGAACATCCGCCATTCACCGGCGCCATCAACCTTCGCCGCGTCATAGAGATCCTGTGGAATGGTGGCCAATCCGGCGAGGTAGAACATGGTGTGATAGCCAAGTCCCCACCACCACGCCATGACGGCGATCGCCGGGAAGACGAGTCGCTCGTTGCCGAGCCAGAGCGGTTGGTTGTAGAGCGTGAACCAGCCGAAGACATCGACCAGGAAATAGTTGAGCGGGCCGATATAGATGTCATACATCCAACGCCAGAGGATGTAGATGAGCGGCCCTGGAATCATCGCCGGGATCAAGAGCACAAGTCGAAGAAAAACGGAAATCTTTGGACTTCGATATCGATCGACCATCGCGGCCAGAAACATCGGGAGAAAAATCATGCCGGGCAGGAAGAGCGCGGTAAAGACCGCCGCGCGCAGCAATCCATCACGAACCAGGGGATCGGAGATCGCTTCCCGGTAGTTCGCGAGCCCGATCCACTTCGCGGGCGTGTCGCGCAGGAAGTAGTAGTCGGTGAAGCTAAGCCAGCCAACGCGCAAAATTGGGTAGATCTGCCAGCCCACGAAGAAGATCATCGCCGGCAGGATGTAAAGCCAACTGGCGGGAATGTTTCCGAAGATGGAGTCCGCTTTGCGCTTTGTGCGGGGACGATCGTATTGGGCAAGCGGCGATGACATAGGCTTTCCTAAGTATGCAGAGAGGCTAGGAGACCCTTAAGTCGACCTAGCCTCTCGTGCGTCAACGATCGAAGTATCCGCGGCGGTCGTTAGCTCGACTTTGCCGCTTCCGCGATAACGGCATCCCGCGCGTTCTGCAGGGCCTTGCGCGCATCCGGCTCCTCGCCGGTCAGATACTGGTGCCAGTACTGATCGCCGATGCTGAAGAACTGAGTGAATCCGTACTTGTTATTACGGATTCCGGAGCTCCTCCCGAGCTGATCGCGAACGAGGTACGCCCACGGCGCAACCCACTCGGGCTTTTCGGTGTCGTACTTGGCCCAAACCGATTGGTAGACAGGAATCTGGCCGACAGGAGCCTCGCCGTCGACGCCCTGGATCGAATCCTTCCAGATTCGCTCGTCGTAGGTGAGCGCGGTCATGTAGTCGGCCGCCTGCTGCTTGTTGGCGCCGTACTTGAGCAGCGCAGCTCCGGTTGTCCAGAAGACCGTGCCGCCGGCTCCATTTTCGGTCTTTGGCAGACCGGCGAGCATGACCCGGGTCGGATCTTCCCAGTTGCCGGAAAAGCGCAACGGCGCGTTCTGGTATTTCACGTAGTAGGCGACCTGCTCGCTGGCCCAGGCGCCCTCGTCCCCGGTGCCGTTTTGGCCACCGTCGGACGATCCGGAGGTCATGATGTCCGGATTCGCAAGCTCCTTGATCCGCTTAAGAATCTCGAGCGCCTCAACCACAGCGTCATTGGTGAAATCGAAGAATCCGTCTTCAGTGTAGACATCGAGGCTGATGGAGTGGGAAACCGGGGCGAGCGAGCGCCAGCCGCCGCGATCGAAGGTTGCGCCGAATGGTGCAACGCCGCTGTCCTTCACCTTCTGGGCATTCGCGATGAATTCGTCCCAGGTGGCCGGCGCAACGTTTGGATCGAGTCCCGCCTCTTCGACCAGCCGGCCATTCCACGCCTGCAAAATGATGTCGAGCAAGAACGGCCAACCGTAGACCTGTCCGTCAACCGAGCTTTCATCGAGCACGGCCGGCAGGATGTCCGCTCGCACTTCAGCGGACATGTACGGATCCCAGGGCTCGATGGCACCGACCTCGATCATGCCGACCATTTCGGCGAACGGAGTCTGGCCGACGTAGAGGTCCCACGAGCTGGCGCCCTCTTTGGCCTCGGCGATGAAGACATCGGCGTTGGCCGACTCGATCGGAGCGACCTGGGCGTCGAGTGGGAAGGTTTTGGCAAAATCCTCGTTGACATCTTCAACCGCTTTGTGGAGGTCCACAATCCAGTGGTAGAAGGTTGGGGTCAGGGTGCCCTCTGTCGCTGCCATCACCCGTTGGGCCGTGCCCAATCCCGCCATTGCTCCGAGTACCGTTGCGCTGAATCCGAGTGCCGCCCCTCTTCGCAAGAGCTCGCGCCGGTCCAGTCGACCAGCGATGACGTCAGCCATAAACGACTGTGCCGCGCGATTCACAGACATGCCAGCCTCTCCTTGACTAATTTTCAGGACTTCCGTTACTGAATGAACAGCGGTACTCTCCCATGGAGCGGACGCGGCGTCAACTGGGTCGATGGATCGATCGAATTCCGTGTCAAAGAGTCCGCTGAGCATGTGTGCAATCGAGGAGGAAACGGTGGCGTTATCGGAAGGTCAACAACGCGTCGCGCTACGGGTTTTGCGATCTCCTTCCAACATTGCGGAAGCGGCAAAAGACGCCGGAACAACCGAAGAATTGGCACGAGCCTGGATCACTGCCTACCTGGCGGAGAAGGCTTCGCTGGGCGCCGCAAAAATTCAAACCGGGGTCGTCCATGGCGCCGAGATCGTACGCGACAAACGAGGGGTGCCGCACATCTCCGCGGACGACCAGGCAGATCTCTATTTCGCGCTCGGATTTGCCGAGGCACAGGATCGGTTGTGGCAACTCGACTATCTGCGCCGGCAAGCGCACGGCCGCTTGAGCGAAGTCTTCGGCGCTGAAACGCTGCAGGCCGATGTCCTGTCGAAAACGCTGGATATCACCGGCATCGCCGCGGCGACGTTGGCAAATCTCAGCGACGAAAGCCGGGAGGCGACCGAGGCATTCAGCGCCGGGGTCAACGCCTGGATGGCGGCGCTGCCGGCAGGTTTGCCGATTGAGTTCGAATTGCTCGGGTACGAACCGGAGCCGTGGACTCCAGTCGACAGCCTGGCCGTTTTGCGCCGCTGGTGGTGGTATCTGACCGGCCGGTTGAATGTCTTGACCACGCCGGAAGTCGTTCGCGCGGCAGTTGGCTCGGATTCAAAGTACGAGGCGTTCTTCGCGCCCGATGGACCGGTCACCTACATCGTTCCGTCCGGCAACTACGATCCGACCAATCCATGGCCGACGCGGCCGATGGATCCCGCGAGCAGCGGCTGGGGCAGCAGCTCGTTCCCGGCCGGAAGCAACAATTGGGCGGCAGCACCGCCGGTGACGACGAAAGGCTCCGCGCTGCTGGCCTCCGATCCGCATGTCTATTTCACGGTTCCCGCGGAATGGTACGAAGTGCATCTCCACGGAGCGGGTTACGACGCATCGGGTGTCTGTTACCCCGCAATGCCCGGCATCTTGATCGGCCGCAATCAGCACCTCGCCTGGGGAGTGACAAACAATATCTGTTCGTTGCGCGATCTCTACGTCGAGGAGATCAATCCCGCGAATGACGCCGGGTATCGAGGTGGCGACTCGTGGATGCCGTTTGATGAGCGCCGGGATGAGATCGTGGTCAAGGGCGCAGAGGTCTATGGTCACACGACGCGAATGGCGCACGGTCGCCCGATCGTCGATCACCTGATTCCGACTCCGGCGTTGCCCGATAATCTTTGGAAAGAGAGCGCGCAGGGCAAAACCGCACTGTCGCTTGGGTGGGTCGGGTTCGAGCCAAGCGATGAGGCTCGGTGCCTGATAAAAGTTTCCAGGGCAGCCACTGTCGACGAAGCGCGCGAGGCCTACCGCGGTTGGCGCTGCCCGACCTTCAACATGGTTTTCGCGGACGACCAGGGAAGCATCGGGTACCAGACCGTCGGGGCGCTCCCGCTCCGGGGACGAGAGAAGCGGGGTTACCGTTTCGCGCACGAACCGCTCGATGCCTGGCAGGGCACGATTCCCTTTGATGAGCTTCCGCGGCTTCACAATCCGGAGCGAGGCTGGATCGCGAGCGCCAACAATCCGACCGCGCCTGCCGATTTTCCATATCCGCTCTCGGGAACATGGGCGCCGGAAGACCGGGCCGGCCGAGCGGAACACCTGTTGACGACGCAACAGCCGCACAGCCTGGACAGCTTTTCCGGGATTCAGACCGATGTTCACTCCGGACGCGCCGAGCGCGGAACCAAGGGTCTGCTCCGTGCGGTCGCGGAGTTGACTTCGCCGGAGGCGATCGAGGCTCGTGAAAGACTCGGCGACTGGGATTTCCGTTTGGCGACGGATTCCGTGGCCGCATCGGTCTTCTATGTTTTCTTCTGGCGATGGCACCAGCGAGTGGTCGGAGAGCGATTCGGGGCGGAATTAATGCCGCTTGCGGTCGACAGTGGTTGGGGATTGAGTAGCTCGCTGCTGCATGAAAACCTGGCTGAATGGTTCGAGAGCGACGAGCACCGGGTGTCCGGGATTCAGGCCGCGTTCGGTGAAGCACTCGGTTGGCTGGACGAGCGATTCGGATCGGATCTCGGCGGTTGGACCTGGGGGAAGTTGCACCGGCTGGGCGCGATTCACCCTGCCGCGAAAACCGCACTGCAGCATGAAGTGTTGGATGTGAAGCTTCAACCGCATGCCGGAGGCGCGAGCACGCTCGCGTCCGCGTTCTATTTGCCGGCCGGAACGTTCGATACCCGTCTCGGCGCCAGTTACCGCCTGCTGGCCGATCTCGGGCCGGGTGCGGAGTCTCGCGCAATCTGCTGGCCGGGTCAGTCGGGCCACCCCGGGAGCGCGCATTACACGGATCAGGTCGCCGCGCATCTCGCGGGCATGTACGCGACGACGCCGTTGGCATGGAGCGACATCGAATCACAGGTGACGAGTCGAACGCGACTGCTGGCCACCGAGTCGTAAACGCGCGTTTCGGGTGACGCGGCGTAAACTGGACTTTTCGATCAACTATTGTATTATCTCTACGTGAGCGTTTTGCGCGATCCCGTCCGGACGATGAGCCCATGTTCTCTCGCCTGACTCCGGCTCAACCGAAACCGTCACACTAGTCTGGCAACGGGCCAACGTGGCGGGGATGGAAGCGAACCGATCAGCATGACGATGGGGTTGCGAGCGCCACATCGTCATGCTGACGGGGAGCGAGGATCAAATAGTTGAACCGCTCCGTTGGGGCGAAAAAATGACGGTGCTCGTCTGGAGCGAGTTTGGCTGCCCAATCTGTGCTGATCGATGGTGTGCCACAGGCGCATGCCATGCGCCGCTACGACGAGGTGCGTTGGTTCAACGCAGCTTAGGTTGTCGGGTCCCAGAATGAGCCGGAAATGACGAGCAAGCAGAGCAGTGTTACGCTATCTTCGTAGTAATCTCCGGTGGCGTCAAAGACTGAATCGTAGAGCGCATCGAGCCAGTCTTGTTGGTCTGGACTCGACATGGCAGCGACGGCCAAGGGCGCAACGAAAAAGGTCGAGAAGTAGTCCGACCCGTCCGATGGCGTCCCGTCCAGACGGTAGCCGGCTTTGAAGTTGGCAGGATCGCCGTGGCAGGTTTGCTCCGCCCATAGAGACATCTTGCGCACCTGCGCGATCGACATCGCGTCGTTGTTGAGCAGGGCGCCGGTTCCAATCCGCCATGGCGTGCGGCCGGCATTGTAACCATACGAACCGTCCGTAACATCTTCCAGGAATCCCTCATCAGCGGGTCGAGGAGTGTGGTCAGTCGCCGAAACCGGTTGCACGAAATCGGGCAACAGGCCGGTTTCAGGACTATGATTGGTTTGGATCTCCTCAATCACGTGCTGGCAGGCCGTGACGACTTCTCCCCAGACAGAATCTCCGGTCGCGCGCCCATACGTGCGAAAATGTCCGATCGTGAAGTCGGAGGGTCGGGTTGTCCATTGGTTGTACTGGTCGCCGTCGGGATCGACCCAATCGCCCAGCAGCGGGTAACGGCTGTCTGGTCCGATGGTCGATTCCATGATGCCGGCAAGGAGCTCTGTCGCGGCCGCGCGATAGTCGATCTCCCCCGCGCTGCCCCATTGCACATCCGCTAACAACAACGCGTAGGCCATATCGTTGTCACCGTCGAAGGCGCTGTTGCTGTCACCGTCGACAGGGATGTGCCACCCCATCAACCTGCTGTCGATCTCGCTGGGATGGGCACGGGCAAAGCGCCAGAGACCGTCGAACAACAGGTGCGCATCGGGGTCGTGACCGGCCATGTGCGCGACGATCATCATGCCGTAGCCCTGACCTTCAGATACGGTGATTTCGTAGTTTGATGTTTCGGGCTTGCCAAACGCAATTCGATAGAGCGCTTGACCGTTTCCGTTGGTTCCTGCTTCGACCAGATAAGACGACATCCAGCGTTCGTAAGCGGCGCGGACATCGTCGTCCAACTGTGCCCGCGAACGGTGCGAGGGGAGAATCGAATTGGGTGAGTAGTCCGCTCGATACGGAAATGGACGATTGGGTTCGCCGGCCGCGCGAACGAATGCAGGATGAGCATGAGGACCTAAGGCGATGGCGGCGCCCGAGATCGTTGCACCGAGTCGTCGCCGCGTCATTCGCACGCCGTTCGTCAGGGCGTGGTTCTGCGACTTGCTTACCAAGACGCCTCCAAAAGATCGACTGCAGTCAAGCGAGGATCGATACAGTATCGAACACGGCGTTCGCAAGGAGTGGATCGCCCTCAATGATCGAACCACGCTTCGCCTTGTCTGGGTCGATGCCCCTGGTGAAGAGACGCCAGGCGAGCTCCTGGTCGATCGTCACCGACGCTGCCGGCGTCGACGAGTAATCAAGTCCGAGATCCCAGACACGCTCTTGTCGTCGCGCGAACCAGGTTCCGCCCGCATCACCAGCGATGATCAGTTTCAACGCGGCGCCTACCGGGGCCTCGATCCGGGAAAGAGGTAGAGCCAAGCCATGCACAAAAGTCGCGAGCACAGGTGCAAACGATTGGCGCTCTTTGAAACCCGGACGTCCGACCGCGTCGCGGATGTGCTGCTGGTGGTGCCAGCGCTCCGTGTATTCGCGGGCCAGATCGAGCCAGACGGGAGCGGGATTCGAGCCGGCCCAGTCAACAGGGGCTCCGAGCGACGCGAGGTCCAGGCCGCGGAAGTAGAGGTGCGTTTCGTGACCCACTAGCAGGAGGCACTCGATCAGGAGTTGAGGACTCAGCCTGCGCATGCCAAGAACCCAGCGCTCATTCTGGCGATCGACCGCCTCGACCAGACCCGAGAGCGTCGAAGTGTCCAGTCCGGTGGCGAAGTCGGGATTGGTGAATCCATCCCGGCCGCGAGAGAGACGGTTGACATCGCAGCCCAAGAGATGCAGCGCGACGTCCTTGACGCTCCACCCGGCACAAATGGTCGGCAAGCTCCATTCGACTGGAGACAGGTCGTTCAGCAGTTCGAGGAGCGCCGCGCGCTCTCCTGGGAAAAGGTCGATCGTTGAGACAGAGGGCAATGGCATTCAATGCTCTCCTTCTTTGTGCTTCAACCTCGGTCCCAAACAGCTATCCGCAACTGAACCGTATGGTACGCGAACGGTAAGGCGTCCTCGGGCCGGCAATGTTCCAGGTGGCACATGACACGCGTCAAGTTCCAGTACGCGCCACAAGGTGGCGCCAGTGAAATTCACAAGCCGCGGAGGATGTACGCATGACGCAACAAGATGGACAGCCGGCGCAATCCGGCAAGATCGTTGACACCCCATGGACAATGCTCGATCAAGCAGGAAACAAGGAAAAGAGCGAAGTCCGCCGAATAGCGGAAGCAGGAGGAGCAGATCAAGGACCGCGATTTCGACGCCGAAATCGAAGCGAACGAGCAATGCGGCAATCGAGCGCCAAACGATGAAGGCAGATCATTGGTCGAGGCGGTCGAAGGCGCCGTCAATTCGATTTTGAGACCGTTTTCAAATCAGCCGCTTGACGAAGAAGACGCGGAACGGCAGCGAGTCGAAAACGACGCCGAACGGCGCCGTGGCCCCGAACTCCCCGGATTGTCTCAAACGGCCCTCCGCAACGATGGATAATGGCGTGCGATGAGGCCGATGCAGATCAAGGCAAGGCCGCATGACGTCACCATCGCGGCCGGTGTGCTGGCTAGATTGGCAAGGGTGCCGACCGCGAGCTGCCCGACCGGCAGCATGCCCCAGGTCAGCAGGTAGATGGAAAGCACCCGCCCGCGCACATCATCGTCGACGTTCAGTTGCAGCGCCGTTTGATTGATCGCAAGGTACGAGGCGCTGGTCCAACCGGCGGCGAACAAGAGCACAGCCGCAACGGCCGCATAGGGAGTCACCGCGAAGACCAGCACGAGGATCGTGAACGCCGTCGCGGTTAGGAGCTGGGCGCCGGGCATCGCGCGAAAACTTTGCGATCGAGCCACCGAGAGCGCGCCCGCCACATTTCCCAGACCCGCGCCAGCCAGGAGCAGTCCCAGCCCGGTCGAACCGAGATTGAGCTCATCTCGCGCGAAGACCGGCATAAGATTGATGTAGGGCATCACGAGCACGGTCGGCGCGAGCGCGAGCATGATCAAGGCAATCAGAAACGGACTGCCGGCCACGATTCGCAGTCCGACGGTCAAGCTGCGCCAGTTCATCGTTCCCTGCGACATCGTTTCCGACTTGGCTTCGGGCAACCGGGACGTAGCGAGCAGGGCCAGGATTTGCAGCGATGCCGCGATCCCAAACGTGCCGGCGACACCGATGACCGCGATCAACACGCCCGCCAATGAGGGACCGACGACTCGAGTCGCATTCTGGGTGGCGGCATTGAGCGCCACCGCATTGCCAAGATCGGCGCGCTGCACGAGCGAAGCGACAATCGCGTTCCGGACAGGGAAGATGAAGGACATGACGCTGCCGTAGATGGCGACCAGGATAAGCATCGACCAGGGCTCGATGAGATCGAACCCGACGGTGACCGCGAACAGTGCTGCCACCAGCATCACGCCGAACTGCGCGAGCAGCAGCACCCTTTGGCGATCGTAGCGGTCGATTAAGACCCCGGCGGGCAGCGAGAGGATGAGCAACGGGATGCCGCCGGCGAATCCGGCCAGACCGACGAAGAATGGGGAGTCGGTCAACTCGAGTGCGAGCCAGCCAACGGCAACTTGATACATCCAGAAGGCGGTATTGGTGGCAAGCGTGCCGAGCATCAGCATTCGAAAGGCAGGATAAAGATGCATCGAATGCATCATCCCGGGTGCCACGGGACCCGGCTCGATCGTCGCGTCCGCTTGGACCCGAGCTTGCCTGAAGAACGCCACCTGATCTCCAGTCCTGCGCCCACCGCCGCCAGAATCGTCGCAACAGGGTATCACCGAACGAGCTACGAGCCGGAAGCTCCAAGCTCCAAGCCGCTAGCGGCTAGCTGCCAGCTGCCAGCTGCTAGGAATTATCCGGTGGTCGTTGGGGCTGCTGGGTCAGTTTGGCGAGGAAGGCGGCCTCTAAGAATCCGGGGGCTCTTCGGGCGCCGTTGAAACGAGCGCGGCGATCAGTGCCCGGGCAAGCGCGACGACCGGCCGCTCGACACCGACGAAGGCGATCTCTTCGCCGGCTTCCTGACCGGTGTCGCGGCTGACCCGCACGGTCGCTGTTGCAGGCGTCGATTCAATCGATCCCGGCGGCAGCACAACCTCGGCGCCCCATCCTCGCTGGGCGCAGGCATGAAAGAGGGTTCCGAGATCGAACGCATCGGGGGTGACGAGCGGTTTGATCTCTTCGATGACGAGATTTTGGCCCATCTCCGAATCGAGACGGATCACCGGCCTGACTTCGACATCCTTGACCGGTTCAGGGTTGAGTGCTTCCCGGAGGCGACGCTGCAGCTCGCCGATCACCCAAGGCTCGAGCTCGCGACCATCCCAGCTTAGGGCAGGTTTCGGTCCCGCCGTGAGCGCATGCAGCAGCAACCAGACTTCGTTGCGCGTGAGGACGACTCCAACCGAATCCTGACCCCATCTCATCGCTCGCTATGCTCTCCCTGTCCCAACGAGCGATCCCGCGGTCCGGATTGCATCCGGCTCGCGCACAAGCCCGCTGTCAGCGATCACCATTCGGCGCGCGTTCACAAATCTCGCGCGCTTGGCCGCAACCGCGGCTTCGACCTCCATCAGGATCTCCTGCTGAAATCGGTGTTTATCGAACCGGGCAGCATTAGCATGCGCACGACAGGGGTCCCATGAACGCCGCTCGAAGGCTTGAATCGCTTCGTAAAGCACCTCTGGTTTTTGCTCGCCAAAAAAGACCCCGGTTTCCCACGGGATTACCGATTCCAAGGCTCCGCCGGCGCCGTAGGCGATCACGGGTCGACCCGCGGCTTGCGCCTCGACGGCGGTGATACCAAAGTCCTCAGCTCCGGGCAGAATCAGCGCTCGGCAGCGACGAAGGTGGTCGGAGATTACCTCGTCCGCGCAGTATCCGAGGAATTCAATTGTCGGGCCCGCCTTGCGCTTCAACGCCTCCAAAGAGCGGCCAGCGCCGATCACCTTCAACGGTATGCCGTACTTTGTGCATGTCTCGACGGCGAGATCGATCCTCTTGTGTGGCACGATTCTCGAAACGACCAGGAACCACGGCTCCGGCGGCACGGGCCGGCCGTCGCCTTTGAACCGCGCAACATCAACCGGTGGATAGACCACCGTTACCTGGCGGCCGTATGCCTTTTTGATCCGCCTAGCCACCGTTTGGGAGTTCGCGATGTAGCGGTCGACCCGTTCCGCCGCCCGGCGGTCGGCACGGCGAAGACCCGCAAAGACGAATGGCGTGAGCGTTCGCGCGCCGATGGGGAGACGAGCCGGCGAGAGGTAGTTTTGATCACCGTAAAGAAATCGCGCCGGGCTGTGACAGTAGCAGACGAGCACTGTCTCCTCGCTCACGCCGGCATGGTGCGCCCAGGCGCTCGAATCGGCGATCACGACGCCGGCATTCTTCGTGGCATCGGTCAGGCCGCGAAATGCCCCGGGATAGAGTGGCAGCAAGAAGCGATGAAACCGTGTCGTTCCCGGCAATGCACGCGATAGGCATTCCCGAATCGACCAGGACCGGAACTCCTCGGGGAGCTCGTCGTACTCGACCAATGACGTGAAGACCGGAGCATCGGGAAAGAGATGGTGCAGCGAAACGAGCACCCGCTCAGCACCGCCAAATTGCGTCAGGTAGTCGTGCACGAGCGCGACCTGCCTGGCGCCAACTGGAATCAAGCTGGACGCTGCTGCCGGGTCAATTTGCTGCATTGTTTCGACCGCGTTCGAGATGGCGCTCTCTCCTGACCGTTGCTGGTGTCTGGGCGATTGTAGGGCCGTCCGCGATCGGCCAACAGGTGCGCGATTGGTCGAGTTCGCCTATGAGTTGTCTAGGCCGGGCGCCTACGATTGATTGCCTTCAGCGAGCGCATTTCGGAAGTAATCGAGGGTCGGGCGGATGCCTGCCGGAAAATCGATCCGCGGTTCCCACCCAAGTAAAGCGCGCGCCCTGGCGATGTCAGGGCGTCGCTGCGCCGGATCGTCGATCGGAAGTGAGTGGTAGTCGATGGACGAGCTGCTGCCTGCAAGCGCAATGATCAAGGCTGCAATTGCGGTGATGGTCTGTTCGTCAGGGTTTCCGAGATTGATCACTTCGCCATCGAGTCCCTCGATGTCCATCAGCGCCATCATCCCATTGACCAGATCGGCGATGTAGCAAAACGATCGCGTTTGACCGCCGGCGCCATAGATGGTCAACGGATTTCCCAATAGCGCCTGCACGCAAAAATTCGGGATCACGCGGCCGTCATCGATCGCGGATCGAGGACCGTAGGTGTTGAAAATCCTGGCGATACGGATGTCGATGCCGTGGACACGGTGATAGCTCGTCGCGAGCGATTCGGCAAACCGTTTCCCCTGGTCATAGCAGGCGCGGGGACCGATCGGATTGACGTTGCCCCAGTAACTCTCTGGTTGTGGGACGACCAGCGGGTCTCCATACACCTCAGAAGTGGACGCGAGCAAGAAACGAGCGGTGCTCTCTCGCGCCAATTCGAGAAGGCGGCGAGTTCCTAATGCGTTGACCATGAGCGTTGCGATCGGATCGCGCGCGTAGGCGACTGGACTTGCCGGACTCGCGAGGTGATAGATCGAGTCGAGATTTCGCCAAGGGAGCTCCGAGTTGACGAATGGTTCCGTGATATCCGCATCGACGAGCACCAAATGCTCATTCTCCCGGAGATGTGCGAGATTTTGGGGTGACCCGGTCGCGAAGTTGTCGACCACGTACACCCGATCGCCGCGGACGATGAGCGCGTCGACCAGATGGCTGCCAACCATTCCGGCTCCGCCGGCGACCAGGACATTCATTGAACCGGGACTCCTTCTGTCATCGTCGCAGTCCGGCGCTTACCAACGAAGCATAAACGTCCGGTGTCGCTCGTTGTGATTCTGGAGTGGATGGAGAACGAATCACGCGATCGAGCGCGGCGATCGAATCTGCCGCGAGCTGTAACCGGGCTCGCCACATTTCCGGTTGTTGATATGTTTGCCTGAGCCAGACTTCCTCTCCACCCGCCGCCGCGATCGCCGCCGTGGCATATTCGGTTGTTTCAAATTCGAGTCCTTCGGTTCTGATCATGCGCAACCGGGTTGGGTCTTGTTGCCAGATCAGCGCCGGCCATTCGAGATCGGTGCCCATCGTTCGCTCAACTGAACGGTTCACGACGATCTCCGCGCCTTCGGCGGAAAGCCAGCAACTGCCCGCGGTTGCGTCGATTCTCCGGCCAATGACGAGCTCGAGTGCACGGCAGGTGGCTCGTTCCGCCACCCGCTGCACTTCGGGATGAGTTGCCAATGCGCGGGATGTTCGCCCGAAACAGACATACCAGGGTCGCGGGCGAATGCGGTCAATTTTGGCAGGGAGCTCATCGAGCTCCCGCGGAAACCGTCCGGCCCAGTGCAGCCAGCGATCGAAGTCGCAGTACTGAATTGCCGGGTGACCGTCATTGATCGCCAGCTCAATGCTCAGCCGCCGGCCGGAGCCCGGGTCACGCTCAGGCCGGAGCATGACGGTCACGCCGAGCGCTCGGAGATCGGCGATCAGTCGCTCGTGGGTCGTCTCGGTCGCACAGACGTAGACGGATTTGTACCAGGCGAGCGCCGTTCGACGTTGCTCAAGCGCCGAGAGATAGATTCCATCTGGATCGTGCAGGGTCGAGACGAGCGCGATCGGTCGATGTTCCATTGTTGAAGGAATGGTCAATCAGGTTGCTCCAGAGAAGAGGACCAGTAGTGCTGGCGATCGGTTGACATCACTTTCGACAATGAGGGACCGTTCAGATTCGGATGACGGTTTGGACACCGACGTAAACGGGGGACGAATTCGCCGCGAAACGCGCCACGGGAATTCATTCCCGTGCTCACTCCCTGAAGTCCCTCTGGGACTGTGATCGGCAAGTGTCGACCGATCGTTGACCAACAATTAAACCCCTCCCTGAGTGTATTTGCGCGTTTGGCGTCACGGTTTGAACGGTCCTTTCTGACGGCTCGACGAGGGAAATAACTGGCGAAATCGCGGTTATCGCTCGAACATGACTGTCCTCGACTCTTCACATCGGTTCGGGCAGTGCGCAGCAGTGCGGGCCGCAGATTGGGCTGGTTTGCGCGCTACCCTGGGTATCGCGCCAGGAAATCCAGAACCACCGGGCCGACGATCCAGGCATGCGTGTGCTGAATCTCGTGCGGCCCGTTGTTCACGATCAGCAGCTCGCTGGTTGGGATGCATTTTCGCATGGTCACCATCTGATCCGGGTTGCCCCAGAGATCGTTCTCTCCGGCCATCAACAGCGTGGGGGTCGGGATTGAGCCCAAATCGGATTCGGTATAGTCTGGGTTGACGGCAAGATTTTCCGCGAGCTGGCGAACAAGCTCCTTCCAATAGCCGGGTGCTTTGTTGCGATCGTGCCGGCGAGCCATATCCGCCTCGGCCTCGGGGTTTTGCTCGAAGCGGGCGACATCGGCGAACTTGTTCGCCTCCCGGACCAGATCGTCGTTGTAATAGTTCGGTCCGACCGTGACCAGCGTTCGCGCAAGCTCGGGCCGCGTCATACCGATGTGGAGCGCGACGATTCCGCCGTCCGAAACACCGCCGATATGGCACGAACCGAGCGCAAGCTGCTCGATGAAGGCGCAGACATCACTCGCAATCATCTCATAGGTGATCTTTCCGGCAGGATTGTTCGTGCGGCCGTGACCCCGATGCTCGATGTGGATTGCCCGGTAACCGGCGCCCGAGAACAAGGGCATCATTTCCGACCAGGAGAAGTCGGGGTCATCGATCGAGCTGCTGGCGGCATGCATCAACACAAAAGGCGTCCCTGCAGGATCGCCCATTTCCTCGTAGTACAAGCGAATGTCGTTGATCTCCGCGTACGGCACGGACATCCCTTCTGCAATTGCGTTCAGCACGAACTTCAGTTCGGGATCTTAACAGGCGATGCCGGTTCAGGCACGATCTGAAGGGTCACATGCTATCGGTCGGCTCATGTGCTGAGTCATGACGCTGATGACTATTGACCCAGCGAAGCCTGTCATTGAACCTCTAGTTCCATGTGACGAGTCGACTGCCGCGAGATCAGTTCAATGCGCAGGATGTCGCCCAATCGATCGGTGTTTTCGCTGATTATCGAGCGTACTGGGAGGGCATTTTACAGGACGGCAATGAATCGTCGAGAACGGAATGCATCACTCGCTTGCCGTCGATCAGCTTGGGAGTGCATGTGACGTCAGAAGGCAGATGATCTCATGCGTCAGGTCATCCGATGTTCCGATGTTCGCGACAGGGCGTCATTTGGGAAGCGTGAAGTCCGGAAGATGTTGAGATGTCCAACCAACTTTGTGGCCGGTCCTGGCCGCTTCTTCCGATTGATGGCTGAATGACGCAGCCACGGATTCCGAGGTTCGCGAACAAAGCCTAAGCTTGCGTGGGACGAACAGCGGCAGACTTCTAGCTAGGCTCCTACTTTGATTTCTGGCGGAAGGATCGCCCACTCAAAAAGTTCCAAGAAGTCGAACCGTACTTGTGCTATTGCGATTCGCTCGTCCGGAGTTTTCCCTTCCTTCGGACTCTTCGGCCCATGGACATCGGTGTGGGATCGGTTGTCCTGTGAAGTTGGATCAGTTGGAATTCGGCGTATGGGTGTGTGATCCACGGTCTGCAGAGGAATAAGTCGGACCTTGCCGGCGTTTAGAACCAATACTCCGTTATCATTGGGCTCGCTCCGCCTGGACCGAGCGCGCGTTTGCTCGGGCGATGAATACTTGTTCCAATCGGTTGACATACCAGCCGGGGTTGATGGCATTTGTGGGTCTGCCCTGTTCTTGAATACGCTCGGTTTGGGCTCCGGAAGTAATGCGTCGTTTTTGACCACGTAGACCACCTCGTTTCGATGCACTCGCATATAAAGGAGAGCGTTGTCTGGCACGTTCTCCTTAGGCAAGGATGCAATGAACTTTACAGTTTGGGCTCACGCGGCGCGGGCATACGCGGCGGCGATCGAATCTGGCATTGGCGGCGGCACGGTGTAGCCGAGGGCGGCTGGCCAGCCGACGGGTGCATCGGGCACGCCGCAGACCTGGAGTGGTGTTTTGCCGCGATGGATCCCGCGCGAGCGGACGCGATGGTTGTGCGAGACGGCGATCAGCGCCAAGAACCCCGGTGACCGCGTGCGGTGGACGGCGACATGGGGGCGGAGGACGCTGTGCCAGGTTTCAGCCAGACTGCTGGAGCGGGTGGCGCCGTTCCAGGCTGCGATCAAGACGCGCGCGGCGGGTTGCCACCGCGGTGGGAATCCGTGAACCAGGGGCTCGGGCTCTGGACCGAGCACATCTCGGTGACGCCAAGCCCAGCCCACGAGCGCCACACCAGCCGCTCCCAAGCTGACCGCGATATCGCGTTGGACCGCGTCAAGCTCGACCGCGAAGACGAGCAGACCGGGAAGCGCGTTTGCCAGGTGCGTCCGGACCGCGTCCACGCGGGTACGCAGATCGGCCGAAGCCTGCGCGCTCAGCTCCCCCAACAAATCCAAGGCCGCGTCCAGTTCTGCCCGGCGCGTGGCCGCATCAAGCAGCCCGTCGCGCCCCGCCACCACGATACCGAGCAAGCGGCGAACCTCGCCCGTCACATACCGCAGATCGGCTGCGGTGCGGATGGTGCTGGTGACGATCGCTGCCTGGGCGTCCGCCGTGAGCTTCGGCAACGGTCCACTGGCCCGTTGCCCGGTCGCCCGCGCCTCCTCATTGGTGGCGGCTTTCACCCACCTCGCGGAGCTGGTTGCGACCGCCCGGTCGACGTGGGCTTGCGCCACCGCACAGCGATGCAGGACGTGCCAGACATCGCGTCCCGGCACCCGCGCGGGATCGACTGTGGTGCAGGCTGCGCCCGCGGCCGGGCCTCCATCATGCATGGTGGCCGTCCAGCGCAGTCCGCGCGCCTGCGCGTCCCACAGCACCAAGGTCCAACTCTCCGCATCGGGCGCCACCGGTCCGGCCGTTGCCCAGACGGCACCGCCAGACGCATCGACCACACTCAGATAGGCGGCGTCATGGGCATTCCCATACAGTTCATCCACCGCCAGCGCACGGGGTTGCGTCGGAACGGTGCGCTCCAGACACGCCACGGCTCGCGCTTCCGCGTCGTGGATCACCGTCCCAATGCTGGCCAGACTCACCGACCACCCGAACAACTCACGCAGACAGGACTGGATGCCGCGCGTGCTCGCATGGGCATCGAGCAGCAACGTCAGGATTGCTCGTTCCAGGTGTAACCTCCGGAATAAAAGTGATACAGCGAGTGCGGTTTTGCCGGGATAAAAGTGGTACGCGTGGCCGCTG
>CAYJPA010000089.1:0-20059 GCA_964371945.1 uncultured Sphaerobacteraceae bacterium
ACCCAGTGCCGGAGGCCGCCTAACCTACCACGTTATTGTGAACTGGACCACTAAGCTATCAATCAAAGAGGCGTTCGAGCAGGATGTTTTCTCCTGCATACACTGCGCGCGCAAAGCCGGCGAGTCGATTGACTGCCTTGTGCCTCTACTCCGCTAATTTAAGCCCGGCGAGGCTGTCTAGGACCAGTTTCCCCGGCGCCGATAGCCGGTACCCCAGCGCGCTCCGCCACGTAGTAATCATGTCGTCTCACATCCCAAGACCGGGTTGTTCAGTCAGCTGCAAGAACATGGAGCGATCGGGTCAAAGCAAAAAGAGTGGGCGCCAAGGTCGGCGCCCACGGATTGAAGTCGAGTCGTTACCTACGGTTGTGGTCCCCGGCCGATCAATCCTTCGGCCAAGAAGATCGTGACGGTGGTTTTGCCATCAGTGGTTGGCTCCATCCAAGCGACGCCGGCGTATCCCGAATCATTCAGTTCTCGCAGTGGGATGACGAGACCTGGAGGTGCATCGCTGCGCATGTGCAAACGAATCTGGCCGGCGATCTCGCCGCAGGCGACGTAATTGTCGATGTTTTCGGAACTCTCATGCACATTGACCGCATACTGGCCCGCCAACAGATCGGCGAGCGCGACATCGACCGTCGTCACACTCGTCAGTACTTCAGTGGCATGGATCATTGCCGGTTGCGAGGACGGAGTCGCGGTTGTGTCCGCGACGGGCGCCAGCGCAATCTCCGAAAGCGGGAACGCGACCGCGCCGAGCGTGTCGCATGTTCCCTCATGGATGTGTGCGGGCAACGCGGCTGATTCAGCGGTTGGCGTGGCATCCTGTGCGTACGAGCTCGCTCCTCCGATCAAGCTCAGAACCAGGGCTAGACCCGCTAAAACCGCCGCTGTCCCGCGTATCACCTTGGTGTGCATCGATCTTCTCCTTGACGAGGACGTTCGACCGTCCAATCGTTGAATACCCTAGTAGGGTAGAGTAAATGCCGCAACTTCTTCGACGGATTTCCATGCCCTGATGTGTCAATCGCGCAACCACTGGGGACGGAATCAATAACGTTACCCGTGGTTCGGACGGCCTCATCCACGGGTTCTGCAAATGGAACGCGCGAGGACTCGACGCACATCCCAAGCGACGGGTCGCTCGATTGCCAATCTCGTTGATCAGAATCCAGATCGTTCAGAGCCAAATTCGATCCGGCATTCAACTATGCGAATAGCGTCATGCCGAGTCGAGCAACGAACTACGTCGTTCAGCGGATGTCGGGAACAACGTGCATGTCCATGATTCTTGTGTGGCCAGGTGTATGCCACCCGATCGTTGCGAACGTTGCACTCGTCGGTGTTGTTGTTATTTGGGAGCATTAATGAAATGAATCGTTCTCTAGATTCTCGTGGCAATCTGCCTGCTTCAGCCGGAACCCTCATGTCTCGTCGTTCATTTACCCGTTCGTTAATTGGCGCCGGCGCCGTTGCATTTGCCGCCGCTTCAGGCATCGCGACCGGCATCAGCGACGCGCTCGCGGATGATACCGGCTTCTTTCGCACGACCTCTTCGGTGAACCTACGCATCGGGCCCAGCACGCGGCGGAGCGTCCTCCACGTTCTGCCGGCGAATGCGATGGTCACGTCCCTTCGGGCATCGAAAAATGGGTTCCGCAAGGTCTCCTATTTCGGCACCGCCGGCTGGGTTCATCAGGACTTCTTGACGGTAACGAATGGCGGAAGCAGCGACCAACCGCCGGTTCCGACGGGGTTTGCCGTGACTAATACGTCAGTCAACTTTCGGTCTCAGCCTTCGACATCTTCAAGTGTGATTCGGGTTCTGCCAGCCGGCAAAACTGTTGAGGTCTTCAATTTTTGGCAGAACGGCTTTCGCATGGCCGGTTTTGCCCAACAGACGGGATGGATCTACGAATCCTACCTGGACGAGACCGGAGCCCCTGCAGGTTATGTCACGACGTCAGCCGCGCTCAATCTGCGATCGCAGCCAAGCACCTCCGCCAAGGTCATCATCGTCATGCCGAAGGGCTCAGCCGTGCGCTGGACAGACGAGGTCTCGAACGGCTTCAGGCGGGTCAATTTCCAAGGCACAAACGGCTGGGCATTCGACGATTACTTGAAGTAGTCAATTCAGCCGTTCATTGGTTTGAGAACGATGGCGCGATTGACCCATCGCCTTCATGCCGATTCGCTCACGTGGTCGGTGTCGCTTCCGGAGAGGCCACCGGGTTTGCTAAAACCGGGACACCGGTAAGGTATTCGATTGCCTTCGCCAGCTGTATGTCGAAGTTCGGATCGGCGGCGTCTGTCGCGACCAGGACATCGGGTTGAATGCCCTCGCCCTGGATGCGGTGTTGATTCGGAGTCAGCCATTCCGCGAACGTGATGCGTGCCGAGGATCCATCCGCAAAGTCATGAACTCGCTGCACGGAACCCTTGCCGAACGTCCGTGCTCCGATAATGGTCGCTCGCTCATAATCGCGAAGCGCTCCGGCGACAATCTCGGATGCGCTCGCCGTTCCCTCGTTCACAAGCACGACCAGTGGTATGTCGAAGAGCTTGAGATCGCCCTCGATGATCGGTTCGGCGGTTCGCTCGGAGCCATCGGGATTGAGATCTTCATAGAGCGCTGGACCGCGCTCAGCCGCGACGAAGCGGCCGATCATTTCTTGGGCGCTCGTGACCCATCCTCCTCCGTTGTTGCGGAGATCGAGCACGATTCCAGTTGCGCCTTCGTCGACAGCTTTTTGTAGCGCGGCGTCCAGCTCGGCGGTGGTCTTGTCGCCGAAAACGGTGACCTGAATATAGGCAAGCTTCACGTCCGTCAGCGGGCGGTACACGACCGATTGCACGGGGATCCGGCCGCGCACGACGTCGATGTCGAAGGTGGCCTCGACGCCTGGGCGGCGAATGGTTAAGCGAACGGTCGTGCCCTCGAGTCCGCGCACGAGATTGAGGGCGTCTTCCTCGTTGGTCTTGGTCAGCGGTTGGCCGCCGGCCGCCAATATGACGTCGCCTGCTTTCAGGCCCGCTGCCTCTGCTGGAGAACCAGGCATTGGCGAGATGATCGTCAGCTCGCCGTTCGGAAAGTCGACCCACACTCCAATTCCCTGGTATTCGCCGCTTAACTGCTCCCGCATTACAGTCTGTTCCGCGGGAATCAGAAAGGTCGAATAGTCGTCGAGAGTCGACATCATGCCTTGGATCGCGGCGTACTCGACATTCTTGTCAAACTCGGCGGCTGCAGTGGGATCGGCCGGGTTGCCGAAGTACTCGTCATCCACCAGATCGCGAACCTGGTCGTAATTGGTTGCGCCGGCCGCATCTCCACCGTTCGACGTCACAGACGTGCTGCCGTCGTTGATTAGGTCGCGCTCCGCGAGCATTCCGGCGCCGAACCCGGTTACCGCAATGAGAAATCCAAGCCCGAATACCAACGTGGACCGCCAATAGGCGTCCGGATGTCGCTTGCTCTGTTGTTGATGGTCCATTTAGCAAATCCATTTCTGAGATGAGGTGTCGCCTGTTGAGCGCGGACACCAAAGCGCCCGCGGCTTTCCTCCGTATAATCGGCCATATGGCGCCGCAAGATCGAATTGACGGTGATCGGAGACGATGAATCGCATGCTCTTGATGATTGATGTCGGGAACACGAACACCGTCTTCGGTGTCAATAGTCTTGCGGACGAGTCAAAACGGGTCTTCACGTCGTGGCGGGTTGCCTCGAGCCGCGAGCGAATGGCCGACGAATGGTACGCGCTCGTGCATCCGTTGCTCGAATCACGATCGATCGATCCTGCTGCTTTTTACGGCGCGATCATATCGAGCGTCGTGCCGGCAATCACCGTCGCGCTCAGAGAACTGCTGGATCGTCACTTCGGCATCACGCCGCTGATCGTCAGCCACAAGTTGGATCTCGGGATCTCGATCAAGACCGACAACCCCGAAGAGGTGGGGACCGATCGACTCGTCAACAGCGCCGTCGCGTTTGCAATGTTCGGCGGCCCCGTGATCGTGGTGGACCTGGGAACGGCAACCAAGATCGAAGCGGTCACCGCTGCCGGCGATTATCTGGGCGGCGTGATCGCGCCCGGTTTGGGCCTGAGTCTCGATGCACTCGCCAGCCGGGCCGCCCGGCTCTACGCCGTCGAGCTGCGACTTCCTCAGGCCGCGATCGGCCGAAATACCGTCAACGCTGTCCAATCAGGAGTAGTGACCGGTCATGCCGCGATGATCGAAGGCATGGTCAATCGCGTCCAGATCGAGCTCGGCGGCGCCAACAACGTGATTCTTACAGGCGGGTATAGCTCCGCGCTTATCCGAGCCACGTCCGTGGTCACTGACTATATTCCGGATTTGACGCTTCAGGGCCTCAGGTATCTTTTCGATCGGAACAGTCAGGTTCCCGGCGCTTCGATGCTCGAGATCGAGGAGATGATCCCCTGAGCGGTTGCCCTCTCGCAGAGAGCATTTTCCGAGCTCATGCGCTTGTCGCTTCATGAATCTATAATGGTTCAAACCAAGCCGGCTTCTGGCCAAAGGCGCAGCTCACCTTGATCTCCCCACGGCTATGAAACGGCGGGTCTGGCGGACGTACCCATCCGGCGGGCCGGGGCGTTCCTTCGGAGCCTGTGGTAGAGAATCTGTTTCGACGCCACGCTCCCAAACCTCACATCTCGGCACGTTCGCAATCCGGCGGGCGTAATGAGCTGGGAGCTCCCCATCTTCCGTCGGTGGAGCGTCGTTCGAGGGAGGTTAACTGGTGAATCAGTACACTCCGGATCGGATCCGAAACGTCGGGCTGTTTTCGCATGGTGGCGCTGGGAAGACGTCGCTGGCCGAGGCGATGTTGTACGACACCAAGACGGTAACACGGCTCGGACGCATCGAAGACGGCAATACGGTCTGCGATTTCGATCCAGATGAGATCAAGCGGCGCATTTCAGTCAATGCCTCAATCGCACCGCTCGAGTGGCGTGAAACAAAGATCAATGTGGTCGACACGCCTGGGTACGCCGACTTTGTGGGCGACGTCAAGTCCGCGCTGCGAGTCGTCGACGCCGCGATCATTGTTCTGGACGCCTCTGCAGGCGTCGAGGTCGGCACTGAGCAGGCCTGGCGATTTGCCGAGGAGTCCGATCTTCCGCGGATGATGTTCATCAACAAAATGGACCGCGAAAACGCGGATTTTTCCCGCGCTCTCGAATCGGCCCGCGAATTTTTCGGAAAACGCGTGGCGCCTATTCAGATGCCAATCGGGTCGGAAAAAAACTTCAAAGGGATCGTCGATCTCCTCACCGAAAAAGCCTTCATGTTCCATGACAACCACGACGGTGGATATGAGATCGTCCCGATTCCCGCCGAGATCGAAGAAGCGTGTCGAACCTTCCGGCAGCAGTTGGTCGAGGCGATCGCCGAGCAAGACGAAGACCTGATGGTCCGTTACCTCGAAGACGACCCAATCTCCACCGGCGAGCTGATTGCCGGTCTGGAGCACTGCGTCGAGCTTGGACTGGTCGTCCCGGTGCTCTGCGGTTCGGCGACCGGGAATCGCGGCATTCAGCCGTTTCTGGATGCGCTGGTTGACTATCTGCCAGGCGCGGATCGTTGGCCGGAAAATGCCTCGATCAACGGCGAGGAGGCGGAGCTCAAGGTCGATCCCAACGGCCCCTTGGCCGCGGTCGTCTTCAAAACGCTGGCCGATCCGCATGTCGGCCGCCTTTCGTACTTCAGAGTTTTTTCAGGAACATTCAAGTCGAATTCGCAGGTCTTCAACGGCACCAATGAGAAGCCCGAGCGAGTCGGCCAGCTCTTTTTTATCCGCGGCAAAGAGCACGTCAACACCGATGTCGTCCGTGCGGGCGATATCGCTGCAGTCGGCAAGCTGGCCTCGACATTGACCGGTGATACGCTCTGCGAAGAAGCGCACCGGCTCACGATTCACGGGGTCGATTTCCCGGAGCCGGCGTACGCCGCATCCGTCACGCCGAAGACGAAAGCCGATCTCGACAAGATGGGTCAGGCGCTGCACCGGATCGTCGAAGAAGACCCTTCGCTGCACCTCAGCCGGGATCCACTCACTGGCGAGAACATCCTCTCGGGGCTTGGCGAGCCGCATGTGCAAATCGCACTCGATCGGATGACCCGCCGCTTTGGGGTCAATGTCGATGTCGGATTGCCCAGGGTGCCGTACCGGGAGACGATCTCGGCAAAAACGATGGCGGAGTACAAGCACAAAAAGCAAACCGGCGGCGCCGGTCAATATGGTCACGTCTTCCTGGAGCTCGAGCCGATCGAAGACGGGGAGTTTGAATTCGGGGACCGCATCGTCGGTGGTTCAGTTCCCAAGAACTTTATTCCTGCCGTCGAAAAGGGAGTGCGCGAAGCGCTCGAAGCCGGCCCCCTCGCTGGGTACCCAGTAGTCAAGGTGCGCGTGACCTTGACCGACGGCAGCTATCACGATGTCGACTCGAACGAAATGGCGTTCAAGATCGCCTCGAAAGAGGCCTTCAAGAAAGGCGTGCTGCAGGCGAAGCCCGTGTTGATGGAGCCGTTGGTCAATCTTCACGTAACCGTGCCGGAGAACTATACGGGCGATGTGATGAGCGATCTCAACGGCAAGCGGGCGCAGGTCAGCGGCATGAACCCGACCGGCAATGGTTTGACCGTGATCGATGCCATCGTGCCGGCGGCCGAGATTCAGCGGTATGCGACCGATCTGCGCTCGATCACGCAGGGCCGCGGCTCATTCAACTCGACCTTTTCGCACTACAGCACGGTGCCACCGAATCTTGCCGAGCAGATCAAAGCGGCTGCCGCAAAGGCGCACGAAGCCGGCAATCACGCGTAGCCTCCTAGATTTCGACGAACGTCGGACCAGGCGCCCAAATGGGGGAGCAGCGGGCGCCTTCTATCTCAGGGTCACCTCGGAGCAAGTTCATTCATGATCTCGACGTTCGTGGAAGCCGATTACCTTGAGTGACGGCGGGGAGATGTTTCATCCCGCCGTCAGTTCTCTTCTTCAACTACAATGTTGCGTTGAGCGAGGCAGCTCAAATGGCTCCGGAGTTCGTGTTAACAGCGGGAACCAAGGTCCCGAGGAACGCCGTCAGTCGTTCTCGTTGCGAATCCACTTACTAACTCCCTGAAGCGAACTTATCTGAAAAGTGCTCGACTGCTGAGGCTAAGTACGCGGCCCGCTTCATCTCTCCGCGGCTGAGCGGACACCCGAGGTTTGCATGATCCACGCCGTAACTTGGGGTGACGAAGGTGATCCATCCAGATTTCAGAAGACTCGCGTCTTTCAACATGACACTTACAGGTTCGCGAAATGAGAGCGTGATCTCCTGCTCCTGCTGCATTCCGTAGATACGTTCGTGATGTAAAACGACCTTGTCCGCGTACACCGTTACCTGAAAGCCAGTGAATTCCGCAATGATCACTGGCGAGCGCCGATCGGGCGCCGGGTCGTCGTTCTCTAGGAACTTGCCGCCGAACTCTCGATGAGGTGAAAATCCTTTCGGTATGGGCATCGAGCACTGTCCCCTTGCTTGGTGAGGCGGCCGTCTTTTTATGGCGGAATCGCAGTGCCGTCCGGAATCGACGGAGGCGCCTGTCAACGTCGAGTGCGTCGGTTTCGGACTCAACCACCAGAGGACTGTTCTAGCCGCCGCCGCTCGCCGCGGAAATGGCGAACAAAGCGACAATCACGACCGTGATCGGAATTCCTACCGTCGGCTTCCACTGGATGAGCTTCCAATCGAGCCAAAACGCCAGGAGCGCGAGTCCAACCGCCGTGACGATCGCGAAAAGCACCAATTTGACGAAGAGCATGACGAGGTAGTCCTCGCCATCGCCGATCTGCCACACATCGCCCCACCAGTGAAAGAGGTAGATGGGCTGAACTCCTCCCGTAATCGGGCCGATTGACCAGCGCACATCAACTTGCCGCGCGTACCAAAACGGCCCACCCACGATTCCCGAATCGGCTGATTATTGTCTCGTGGGAAGAGCCTATCGGCCAAAATCAACACGCACAATCGGAATTTTCCCCAATAGGCCGATGAGATCAAAAGCTAATCAGAGAGGGTGCATTCAAGACCAGAGCTCAATGAGCATTGAGGATCGACACCATTTATGCCTGAGCAACCCGTTTCGCGACATCGGTCTCCTGCTAAGCTTGATCATCACGACCGTCTGCGTCTCAACGACGATCTCCGCTGTCGGGTCTTGCCATCCGGACCGCGCAAAGAGGGCATGTTGTAGCAATGGATCGAGCTCAAACCAAGCACAGCGGTCAAAGCACAGGTGAAACGTTTGTAATCGTCTTCGACGGCGGAGCGCTGGGCAATCCAGGGCGCGGCTATGGCAGTTTCAAGATCACCGGACCCGCCGGCGATGTCGCGCTGGAGCGTTTGAACTTCGACCATATCAGCCTGCAGGTGACGAACAATCAGGCAGAGTATCGGTCGCTGATCGCCGCGCTCGAGCTGCTCCTTGAACGACTCGGACCGGCGGCATCCAGGTCGACCGTGATTGTCAATGGCGACAGCCTGCTCGTGATCAACCAATTGCTTGGGTCATGGAAGGTCAAGAACGCGGATTTGCGGCCGCTGTACGAGCGCGCCAAATCGCTTTTATCCAAATTCGGACGAACCCAGCTCGCCTGGCACGGCCGTGCAAACTCAGTGCGCCTGCTTGGCCACTGATCGCACGCACGCGCCGGCTCAGAGCGAGTCGAGCAGCGCTAGAGCCTTTCGATCGGTCAGTGCCGAGATGATTCGGCCGTCGCCAAGCGCCGCGTCCACCAGCTTGCGCTCCCGTCCCGAAAGCACATCGAGATCGGCGCTGCCGATCCAATTCACGACGCCGGTCAACAGCCACATCAGCGCGAGCGTCGAGTCCCGCCAGAGATCGTCGAGTCCGTATCCGACAACGCCGAGTGATCTGATTGTGGCCAAATACCCGCGCAACAAATCCGCCTCGCCTGCCCGCCGGTCGGGAGCACTCAGCGACCCAACCATGAACATCGCGACATCGACCGCGGCAGGTCCGAGGGAAACACTTTGCCAGTCGATCAATACGGCTTCCGCACCTTCCGAAGATGGCCTGAATAGCACATTGTCCAGATGCAGATCCCCGTGGATCACAGTCTGAGGCGTCGCCGCCAGCGAGCGCATCAGCGGGGCATATTGAGTGGTCAACAGATCCAGCAATTCTCGAATCCCGGCCGGTAGCGTCATATCAGAGCGGGCCATGAGATTCCCCAAACTCGCGCAATACCGCTGCTGCCTTGCATCGAGCGTGCGGTCCCACTTCTGCAACCAGTCCAGATCAGGGCGCATCGCTACACCCCAAAAACGCGCATGCAGCCGTGCGATCGCGCGGAGCACCTCTTCGACGTCCGAGACCACGCAGCCGCGGAGCACATCGCCCGCCCGGTGCCCAGCAAGATCTTGCAGTAGGAGGACGATTCGTTCATTTGATTCGTCGACGAGCGCGGCGTAACACGTGGGCGCACTCATGGCACATTTGGGAGCGATCTCCCGGTAGAACCTGACCTCGCGAGAGCACCAGTCGAAGTACCTACGTTGGCTCTCGAGATCCTTGGTGTTCGCCTCCCGAAACGCGGAGGCCGGACCACGGCCGGCATTCGGAAACTTCGCAATCACCGTCCGAGGCGCCATGGCCGCCGGCTCCGTCGTGAACTGGAGAGTCAATCTTGCGATCACCCCGGTCAGCCCGAACCCCTCGCCGATCGGTTCGCAGAGGAACTGCGCGACCTGTCCGGATTGGAGAACTCCAGTCGCGGCGAGCGTCTCGCTGAGCCAATACGGCGTGATCGCTTCGGGCCGAGGAGGGAGCCCTGATTCTTTAGCTTCGCGAGTCACTCGTCGTCCTCGATGTTGGGTCCCGACATTCGGACGAGGATGACGAGGACGCCCCACCAGATGACAACGGTCAGGACCGCCATCCCGGTGAACGGAATTTTGGCGTATCTGCGGATCAGGATCACCAGGATTGCGGTGATAATGAGACTGATCAGGCAGCTCGGCCGAAATGATCGTTCGAGGTTGGATGCGACACGCCGTGCGATCGGGTTCGTGTCGATCCAATCGAGATCTTCGTCTGGGTCCTGGCGGTTTGAAGAATGACTCATAGACACATGATACCGGCAACGATCGGCATGCTGCCCGATTTCGCCGGCGATTGACGGAAAAGCGAGCGCTGTCTATACTCGCGAACGCCCGCACACCTATTCGGACGCGGGCGATTAGCTCAGTTGGTTAGAGCGCTACGTTGACATCGTAGAGGTCACTGGTTCGAGTCCAGTATCGCCCACCACATGGAACACGGCCGCGAATAATTCCGCGGCCGTTTGTGTTACTCGAGCAGGTCCGCATCAACGGAACGAAATGCCGCCGTCGACGTGGAAGTGGGCGCCGGTGGCGAATTTCGATTCGTCGGACGCCAGAAAAACCGCGATACCTGCCATATCCTGCGGTGTGCCAACACGCCCGATCGGATGCAGGGTCTCCAAATGAGCGCGCTCGACCGGATCGTCCATCAGCTTCTTGGTCAGTGGTGTTTCGATCGAGCCGGGCACGACGCCGTTGACCCGAATGCCGAACTTCGCGAGATCGGCCGCCATCACGCGGGTTAGCCCCATCACGCCGGCCTTGGATGACGAATACGCGTGCCAGCCCGCGCCGCACATCGTGAGTCCGGTCGGCGAACCGCAGTTGATGATCGAGCCGCCGTTGCCGGACGCGATCATAAGTTTTGCTCCGTGCTTGCAGGAAAGAAAGACGCCGCGGAGATTCACCGCGTGGGTGCGTTCCCAGACATCGAGCGACAGCTCGTGCACCGGGGCGTCTTCGCCGATCAACTGAACTGCCGCACAGGTGTAGAGCACATCGAGCCGGTTGTGGCGATGAGCGACTTCCGCAAAAGCCGCTTCAACGCTGAGCTCGTTGGTTACGTCGGCCGGCAGCGCAAACACCGAACTTCCCAGCTCGGTGACCACGGTTCGTAGCCCCGCCTGGTTGCGATCGATCAAGCCTATGAGGGCGCCTTCGCGAACAAATGCCTCGGCGGCCCCTCGAGCAATGCCGCTCGCCGCACCGGTGATGACACAGACCTTACCGTCGAGCCGTCCCAACTTGCTTTTCCCTTTCGCGGTCTCGCACGCAATACCATTCGAGCCGAATACTGGACGATCGACTGAATCGACCGCTCACGACGCATTCCCAGGTGGTTCTGGGGCCAGACTTTATGTCAGCATTCGGTCGCCGTCAATCTGAATCGGCTCTTGTCTGGATGCTTCCAGAATCGACAAGCGATACTAGACAGAATGAGCCGAATCTCAACACCTGGTCGTCTACCGGCGTTTGCCTTGAGTTCCGCGTGCCGCACATCGTGCGGTGGCGATCTGATTTGACTGAGCTATGGTTCAACCATTGGCACGAGTAAGCGCGCGTTCGATAGCCGTAAGCCTGAGCTTGTTCTCGATCCTGCTGGCGACGTTCTCGCCGCTGTCGGTTCGAGGTCAGGACGATCTCTCCGATCTGATCAGTTCGCGCCGCTACATCGTTATTGACGCCGAGACCGGTGAAGTCTTCGCGAAACGAGACGCCGGCGATCAAGTCGCCATCGCCAGTCTGACCAAGATCTTCACCACGATCGAAGCGCTCGAGCTGGCGCCTCTCTCGACCGAGATCACCACTGACGAATCGGATCTGTTCGACTCGTCGTCGACGACCATGGGATTTGGGCCAGGCGAGACCTTCACGCTCGAGCAGCTTATTTACGGAATGCTGCTGCCCTCCGGCAATGACGCCGCGCATGCGATCGCGCGCGCACTTGGCGGCCAACCAGGCGACAGTCCGGAGGAAGCGGTCGATCGCTTCGTCGGTCTCATGAACGAGCGGCTTCGCAACATGGGATTGACCGAAACGGAGCTCGTCAATCCACATGGGCTTGGCGTCCCCGGACACCACTCGTCGGCGCGCGATCTCGCCGTTTTTATGATGTACGCGCTTCAGTACCAGACGTTCATCGAGGCGATCTCGACCAAGAATTACGACGCGAACGAATACGAGCTCAGCAACACCAACAAGATCCTTGGCCAGGTCGACGGACTCATCGGCGGCAAAACAGGCTACGACGAGGACTCGGGATATTGCCTCGTTGAAGTCGCGCAGCGGGACGGCAGCACGATGATCTCGGTCACCTTCGACGGCGCCGCGCCGGACATCTGGTACGAGGACAACATCATTTTGTTGAATTACGCGTTTGAACAAAAGGCGCAACGCATCGCCGACGGCCGGCCGATCGCCGAGCAGGTTTCCTATCGCGATCCCGACGCGGCAATCGTGGAGCAGATCGCGACCTCCGGAGCATCGATCGGCGACCCCGAAACGCCAGTGCCGGCAACGACCGCGTCGGTTGAGCCCACCCCGTTTGCGACCGCAGAAGCCAGCGTTGAGACAACAGGGACTGGCGGTTCGACCAACTGGAAATCGATCGCGGCGATTGCGGTGCTGGTGCTCGTGGTCGGCGCAAGTGTTTTCGTGAGTTCGAGCCGGCCGGCCCATCGATCAGGTCTGGTCAAAGAGGAGAACACCAAGCCGCCTCCTGAATAGATGCCAACCGGACCTGAATTTGACAGCGGTGCGGATGGTTCCTATTCTTGAGCGCAGGAAATGCAGCTTCTTGGCTGTGACCAGGACGAGTACTCGAGGGCAACCCAACAGAAATCCCTTGCATACGCTGAGAGCGAGGGTGCGGTTCAACCTCTTGGAAAACCACCTGCGAGCCGATCGTCGAACGCGCTCGCGGCGCTTGTAGAACGATCCGGAACGCCCCGTTAGCGGCGATCTCAAGCGACACGTCCAATCAGGACCTGTCGGAATGAGGGTGGAACCACGCCGGCCCGGCGTCCCTTGCGGACGCCGGGCTGTTTTTGATTCGAGTTTGGAGATGATGACGATGGCGGTATCTCAGCAAGCCGTGGATGCGCTCGATATGGAGGTCGAGATCGCACCTGGCGACAGCCAAGCAGCGTTTCTCGCCAGAATGCGCCACTCCTGCGCGCATCTGATGGCCGAGGCCGTGCAGGAGCTCTTTCCGGAGGTCCTGTTCGCGATCGGTCCAGCGATTGAGAATGGCTTCTACTACGACATGGAGCTTCCGCGGGCGATCACGCCGGACGATCTCGCCGCGATCGAGGAGCGGATGACTGCTCATCGGAAGGCGGCCGAGCCCTTCGTGCGCGAAGTCGTTTCCAAGGAGCAGGCGCTCGAGATCTTCGCGAACAATCCGTTCAAGGTCGAGTTGATTCGCGAATTGCCGGCCGGCGAAGTGATCTCGACCTATCAGCAGGGCGAATTCCTCGATCTCTGCAAAGGGCCGCATGTTCCATCGACCGGTGAGATAGGGGCGTTCAAGCTGCTCTCTGTTGCCGGAGCGTACTGGCGCGGCGACGAGAAGCGGCCGATGCTCCAGCGCATTTACGGCACGGCCTGGCCGGCGCAAGAAGAGCTTGACGACTACCTGCACAAGTTGGAGGAAGCGCAGCGGCGTGACCATCGCCGGCTTGGGCGCGAGCTCGATCTCTTTTCGGTCAGCGAGGAAATCGGGGCCGGTCTGATCCTTTGGCATCCCAAAGGAGCAATGATCCGTTTTCTGATTGAGCAATTCGAGCAGTCGGAGCAGCTCGCGCGCGGATATGATCTGGTCTACACGCCGCACATCGCGTCGGAGAAGATCTACCAGACCTCCGGGCATCTCGAAACGTACCGGGAGAACATGTATTCCCCGATGTCGATCGAGGAAGTCGACTATTACCTCAAACCGATGAATTGTCCCGGTCACATCATGATCTACAAGAGCGGCGTGAAGTCCTATCGCGATCTTCCGGTGCGATTGGCGGAGCTCGGCACGGTCTACCGGTACGAACGCTCAGGGACGTTGACGGGGATGCTGCGCGTGCGCGGCTTCACGCAAGACGATGCCCACATCTTCTGCCGCGAAGAGCAGGTCATCGACGAGATCGCGGGCGTGGTCGAGCTCGCGATGTTCTTTGCGGATGTTTTCGGTTACCAGGTCGAATCGTACCTGGCAACGCGCCCCGAGAAGTCGATCGGGTCGGAGGAAGTCTGGGCGCGAGCCGAGGACGCGCTCCGCACTGCGATGGAAAAGCACGACGTCAAGTTCAAAATCGACGAGGGCGGCGGCGCATTCTACGGACCCAAGATCGACATCAAGTGGGTCGACGCGCTCGGGCGCGAATGGACCGGGCCGACGATCCAAGTTGACTTCAATCTGCCGGAACGGTTCGATGTGAACTACATCGGTGACGATGGCGATCGGCACCGCGCGGTGATGATCCATCGCACGCTGCTCGGTTCGATGGAGCGCTTTGTCGGCGGCCTGATCGAGCACTATGCCGGCGCGTTCCCGGTGTGGCTGGCGCCGGTGCAGGTTTCGATTATCCCAATTACCGACGACCAGATTCCGTACGCGCGAGAAGTCGAGAGGACACTCGTTACCGCCGGACTTCGGGTTAGCGTCGAGGATCAACGCGGCCGGATGCAGGCCAAGATTCGCGACGCCCAGATGCAGAAGATCCCATACATGCTGGTCGTCGGAAAGCGAGAGGCGGAGAACGGCATGGTTGCTGTACGGCTTCGAACTGAGCAGGATCTCGGGGCACTGAGCGTGGACGCGTTCAAGGAGCTTGCGCTCGGACAGGTGGCGTCGAAGTCATTGGAGTTGCAACCTGCCGCCGTTGAGTAATCGAGCAATCCAAAGACAGATCGTCGAAAGCAGGGGCATCGCTCGATGCGGCGATGACCCTGCTTTGCGGGAGATCGACTCTGACTCCGTTCAATCACACGAATTTGGCTTCGATTTCGGCAAAGTACGCGTCGCTGATTGCCGAAAATCGCGCTTCGTCCAGTCTGATCTCATCTCCGACTTGATGCTTCAACACCGATTTTTCGGGTTTGAGCTTGATCGCGCTGTCCGCGCGCATCACTCCATGGTTGAGCAGGATCGAGTCGGAAAAGACAAGCACCTCGTTGAGCGGATTGCCGTCTTTGCCTTCCACTGTTCGCAGTCGGTGGACGAACATCTCATTGAGCACCAAAACCAGATTCCCGAAGCACGACGCTGCGAGGGCCGCTAGGGCCGAATCAATCTGGCTGTTCATGTCGCCTGGGAGAGATTGGATCGACGTCACGAGACTTCGAAACGCGTTGATATCCGAGTCGACCTTGGCACGGCACGCGTTGATGTCTTCCTTTGCGTAATTCTTCACTCCGAGCATGGTTGCTCCCCTCTTCAGCGTTCGGCGTCACCATGCGCTTCGATCGTCGCTCACCTGACGATCCACATGGACGAAATGTGACAGATGGCCAATCGAACTTGTTCGCGGCTCCAGATCGGCCCCTCAAGATCTCAACGGTATACTTCTTGGTGTTGATCGTCACGCAATCCGACCGATGATCGATGTTTCGATCCGGTAATGCGATAAACAGAAGAATCAACTCAAGGGGGATAAAACGATGCCGAAGCGAGTCGCGATGGTGATCGCCAAGAACTTTGAAGACTCCGAGGCAATCGATCCGAAACAGTTCCTCGAAGCCGCCGGCGCCGAGGTCACGTTGATCGCGATCGATCACGGCCCGGTGGAGGGCAAAAAGGGCGCGGTGCTCCAGCCCGACACCACCTTTGCCGATCTCACCAAAACGGAAGAGGCGGCGTTCGACCTGCTCGTCATCCCCGGGGGTGGAGCGCCCGAAAACCTGCGAATCGACGATCTGGCAGTCGAATTCACGCGCCGCTTCGTCGAATCCGGCCGGCCGGTCGGCTCGATCTGTCATGGACCGCAACTGCTCATCTCGGCGGGAGTGCTCAAGGGTCGAACGTCGACATCGGTGAATAAGATCCGGGACGACATCCGGAATGCCGGCGGCATTTATGTCGACCAGGCGGTCGCGATCGATGGCAATTTGATCTCGTCCCGCACTCCCGCGGACATGGAGCAGTTCAACGAAGCGATTGCCGCCTCAATCGGATTGACCAGCAAAGCCGGGGCAATCGCCTGAACATGACGTCGGTCGCACCGGAGGCGCTGGTCGAAGAATGGTTGGGGTCGGATCGCGCTGCGATTGATGCCGCGGTCTTTTCCGATCCCTTCTACATTCCGTACGATCAACTCAGTCTGATTGACGGGTGGGTGGTTTGGCTCGGCCACCCTCCGGTGCCGGACGGCCTCAATCTCCTACCGATTCCTGAACGGTTCCTCTGGGACGATCCCGTGACCGCGGTTGCGACTTCTCTGTTAGTAGGCGCCGACTATGCCGTTCGCAGGGGCGCCATCGATTCAACGTCCGCGACAGTGATCCTCGAACGTGAGTGTCCCCTGGCGATCATCGTTCCAGGGAATCTTCATCGCTCCGTCAAAACACTGCTCAATTCGGTCGGCCGCGCGGGTATCCCGGTCGTCAGGCGGGAGATCGAAACGCCTGACGAACTGCGAGCGCACGTCGGATCGTTTCGAACGCGATCGGCGTTGCATGCGGTCGATCTTGGTCGTCGTCACGATCCCGCGCTGTCGTTTCAAGAGCGGGGTCTTCAGGCGTCGATCGGCGGCAACTCGCTCTCGGCTTTTTTCGTCCACCATCACGGAGAAGCCGATCGGGTTTCGGTGATCGGCGACGTGAGCCACGTGGTCGGCATCGAGATTGGATTGAGCCATGATTCTATGCCTTTCGAAACGTCGTCCGAACTTGAACTAGAGGTTTCCCGAATCCCAAGTTTCCTTGACGGGGTCTCCAGTTGGGTCCAATCAGATTCCCTTGCAGTCGGATGGGATATTGCGTCACCGCTGCCGCCTGAAATTCTAGGCCAATCATTTCGGGTGTATCTGAAGAGACTATTCGGAGTACCGCTGGTCGATGTACGGATCGTCTTCGATCCGCCAAGCACCGGCTCAGCGGAGCTCACCGAGATGCGAGCGCGGGCCGCACGATTTCGGCATGACCAGGAGAGCGAGCTACCCAGCCCACATGAGCACGAAACCGCGTGTGAACAGTCCAGTGTCATTGCCGGCCAAAGTTAGTCCAGGTTAGTGCGTTCAAGAAGGACGGAGGATAAACGTCAACGAATGGATGGGCATGGAAGCGACGTGAATACGTGGGCCGTCACGAAACACAAGGAGATCGAGCACGAAATTGACGCACTTGGGCGACTTCGGAATGCCAAAGCGTGGATATTCGATATGGATGGCGTGCTCTACCGGGGAACTGAGCCGCTTCCAGGGGTAGCAGATCTCTTCGAAACGCTAAGCCACCGGGGTTGCCGGTACATGCTCGCAACGAACAATTCGATGTCAACCGCGGAGTCATATGTCCAAAAACTCGCCGCGATGAAGATTCACGTACCCACGGAGCTGATTCTCACGTCGGCGATGGCAACTCGCGGTTATCTGCTACAGGAGTTCACATCCAGCGCTAGATTCCTGGTCGTCGGCATGCCCGCGCTATCTGAACAGCTCTTCTGGAGCACCGCATTCGGGCCAGTCGAATCGATTGACGAGGCTCCCGCCGCTGTCGTCGTCGGACTGGACAGGACCTTCACCTACGAAAAACTTGCGGCCGCGCACGCGGCCATCATGGCCGGCGCGCGGTTCATTGCAACGAACACCGATGCGACGCTGCCGACCGAAAGCGGGCTCGTACCGGGCTGTGGAAGCATTGTGGCCGCGATCGAAACAGCCGCGGGCACCAAACCCGTGGTCATCGGCAAACCAGAACCACTCATGCTGCACATCGCCTTGAAACAAATGGGAGTTGAGCCGGAAGATGCGGTCATGATCGGTGATCGACTCGATACCGACATTTTGGCCGGAAAGCGAGCCGGTATGCTGACCGTCTTGGTGCTCACCGGTGTTTCCACGCGTGAGGAGATCGCTTCCGCCGAGGCATGGCCAGACCTGGTCTTTACCGATCTCAATGCGGTTCTGGAAACACTGTCGATTGGAACCTAGCCGGAGACTCGCACAATGGACGAACGTGTTCTGACGGTATTGGATCGACTTTACGCGGATGATGCGAGACAGCGCTCCGAAGGTTTGCCCGTCGAGCAAAGAACCCGCAATTTGACCAGAGCCAGCGGTGAGTTTCTCAAGATGCTCGCGAAGGCAATGCGAGCGACAAGGGTGCTCGAGATCGGGTCGTCGAACGGCGTTTCGACGATTTGGTTTGCGATGGCCATGCGAGAAACCGGCGGCCGGGTCATCGGAACCGAAATCCTCCCCGCTAGAGCAGCCCAAGCGAACGCCAACCTCGAGGCGGCTGGACTGGCGGAATTCGCCCAGGTGCTCAGCGGTGATGCGCACGAAATCGTCGGCGGTCTGGGGGATTCTGTCGATATCGCCTTCATCGACGCCGAAAAAGAGGACTACATCGACCACTTCATGAGCGTCCTCCCGCTCGTACACCCCGGCGGCATGATCATCGCCGACAACGTGACGTCACACGACATTTCGGCGTATCAGAAAATGGTCAGAGCGCGCCCAGAGTGTGAAACGCTGACGTTGCCGCTCGAGCGTGGACTCGAGCTCACAATCAGATCTCGCTAATTTGGCTTTGCCCGCGCGACACCAAGAATTGACCTGGGCTGACGGCAGCATGTATGATCGGGCTGCTTTTGCTATGTCGAAAAAGCGAGATTTCGTCCCGAGAACACCGGTGGCCGGGGGCGGTTCCGAATCCGCGGTATGTCGTTCAGGCAAGGCGACAGTGCCGGTGAATCCTCGTATCGAGGCGAGTGGGCGTGATCGGCTGTCGACATCGGCAAACAATGCACGAGCGTTCATATGTGTCGCTTCTGATCTGAAAGGAGGTCCTCCGCTGGAAAAGGTGGGGCCTACCCGCTGGCCTGAGTCACGTGAGGATTTGACCTTCAACGCAGAGGGAGTAATCGATGAAACGATTCATCAAACCGTTGGCATTCTTCATGGTTTCCATGCTCGCGGTCGTCGGCTATGCGACGACGGCATTGGGACAGGACAGCACCGATCGTTCCGCCCTGCGATTCATCGTCGTGAGTCACGGACAGGCGTCCGATCCATTCTGGTCAGTCGTCCAGAACGGCGTAAATCAAGCCGCGGAAGATATGGGCGTTCAAGTAGAGTATCAGGCCCCGCCGACGTTCGACATGGTGGCGATGTCACAACTGATCGATGCCGCGGTTGCCTCAAATCCCGACGGTATCGTCGTTTCAATCCCTGACTCCGACGCGCTCGGAGACTCGATCAAGGCCGCGGTTGCGGCCGGCATACCCGTGATTTCGATGAACTCCGGAAGCGACGTGGCCCAGGAGTTCGGACTGCTGACGCACGTCGGTCAGACCGAATATGAGGCCGGACTCGGCGCCGGATCACGAATGGGTGCCGAGGGTGTCACCAAGGCCATCTGCGTCAATCAAGAAGTTGGGAATGCGGCCCTGGACGAGCGCTGCCGTGGCTTCGCGGATGGACTTGCTGAAACCGGAGCCACCTCTGAGGTGTTGCAGGTCGATCTCAACAACCCAACCGAAGGGCAGCAGCGCATCGAAGCCGCCGTGACCGCGGATGCCGAGGTCAATGGCATTCTGACGCTCGGTCCGACCGGTGCGATTCCCGCGCTCGAGGCTCTTCGAAGCCTCGACAAGCTCGGAACCGTCAAACTCGCGACGTTCGATCTGGCGCCTGAAGTGCTCGAAGCAATCGTCGCCGGCGAAATGCTCTTCGCGATCGATCAGCAGCAGTACATCCAGGGATATCTACCCATCGTCCTGCTTACGCTGTACGCGACTAACCTGAACACGATCGCCAACCCTGTCCTCATGACCGGACCTGGCTTCGTGACGGCGGAGAATGCAGCCCAAGTCATCGAGCTCTCCGCGGCCGGCACTCGCTAGCAAGCGAACCCCTTCCGGGGGGCCCCGCGGGGGGTGGGGGCCGCCCGGGGGCCCGCCGCCCGGGGGGGGGGTGAATTGGGGG
>CAYJPA010000089.1:20069-23649 GCA_964371945.1 uncultured Sphaerobacteraceae bacterium
CGGCCCCGCCTGCCCCCACGCCCCCCCCTCCGGGCGCTCCCGCGGTGTGTGGGTCCCCCCCGGTTCGCACTCCGACGGCGAGGTGAATCATTTGGCGCTATCGGAAGCCGTTGCACCCAGCGGCAGTCACGATGAACGCGTCGCACATACCGGCTTTTTGCGCCGGCTGTTTGTGCGTCCGGAGTTTGGGGCGCTTGCAGGGGCGATTGGGGTTTGGGTCTTCTTCACAATCGTGGCCGGCGACCGTGGTTTCACCACGATGCGCGGAACCGCCAATTACCTCGAGGTGGCTGCTCAGCTCGGCATTCTGGCGGTGGCCGTTTCCCTCCTCATGATCGGCGGTGAATTTGATCTCTCGATTGGATCGACGATCGGCGCTTGCGGGATGATCCTTGCGCTGTTCAGCGTCGAGTACGAATGGAATATCTGGCTGGCGTTGCTCGCGTCACTTGCACTTGCCTTGCTGATTGGAGCATGCAACGGCTATTTGGTGCTCTCAACCGGCCTGCCTTCATTCATCATTACGCTTGGGACAATGCTTGTCATTCGAGGGATCACGGTCGGCTTTACTCGTCGCGAAACGGGACGAACCGTCGTTGGCGGAATCGATGATGTACCCGGATTTGCCAACATTCGCCGCTATTTTGCCGAGAGTTTTGAAATCGGCGGAGCACAGTTCTCCGTGTCGATACTTTGGTGGATCGGCGTTGCACTCGTCGCGACATGGATTCTCATGCGGACACCGTTCGGTAATTGGATTTTCGGCGTCGGGGGCCATCTGCAGGCCGCCCGCAACGTTGGCGTTCCGATTGGAATGGTCAAGATTCTCCTTTTTATGGGAACGGCATTCTCCGCCTGGCTTGTCTCAACCATCCAGGTGCTTGATGCGAAGAGTGCCGATGTCGTTCGCGGCGGTGGGTCCGAATTCACCGCGATTATTGCGACTGTGATCGGTGGAACGCTGTTGACCGGCGGTTACGGATCGGTGATTGGCGCGGTTCTTGGCGCGTTGATCTACGGCATGGTGCGACAAGGAATCGTCTTCGCGGGCGTCGATCCCGGCTGGGAAAACGCCGTTCTTGGCACAATGCTGGTCGTTGCTGTTCTTGTGAACCGGATCATCCGAGCCCAGGCAATGGGGGGCCGTCGATGAGCGTGATCGCGGATCAAACGCCGCTTGTCGAGGTAGTCAATGTCTCGCGCTACTTCGGTAATGTGATTGCCTTGACGGACATCTCGATGTGCGTCTATCCCGGCGAGGTGATGTGCCTCCTGGGCGACAACGGCGCGGGCAAGTCGACCCTGATCAAGATCCTGGCCGGCGTGTATCCGCCGAGCAAGGGCTCATTCAAGGTCGAAGGGAAAGAGGTGCGCTTTTCGTCGCCGCGCGATGCGTTGGCGGCCGGCATCGCAACCGTCTATCAGGACCTCGCGATGATTCCGTTGATGAGCGTCTCGCGCAATTTCTTCCTTGGCGCTGAACCAACCAAGGGGAGAGGTCCGTTCAAACGCTTTGACCTGGATGAAGCAAACAGGGTCACGAAGGACGAGCTTGCGAAAATGGGCATTCACGTGCGGGACACGGGGCAGCCCGTCGGCACGCTCTCCGGTGGGGAGCGCCAGTCGGTTGCGATCGCCCGCGCGGTGCACTTCGGGGCGAAGGTCCTGATCCTGGATGAACCAACGGCCGCCCTCGGCGTGAAGGAAGCGGGAGTCGTGCTCCGCTACATCGCCCAAGCGCGGGCTCGCGGACTCGGAGTGATCTTCATTACCCACAACGTGCATCACGCCTACCCGATCGGCGACAGGTTCACGATGCTCAATCGTGGACGATCGTACGGTACCTACACGAAAGCGGAAATCACGAGAGAAGAGGTTGTGTCGATGATGGCCGGGGGAGAAGAGCTGACTCAGCTTACGCATGAGCTCGAAGAGTTCGCTCTCGCGGACCAGATCTCGAAAACGAACGCCCAGATCGGCGGCTAAGAGAGGACTCCTTCTCGAACAAGAAGTTTACGAATGTCGCTGTTCGCCGATCTCATCGCGTCTGTGCCGGAGCGCTTGCCCGCGATCGCCTCAACAACATACCGACCCAGAATCTCTTCCATCGCGCGGTAATACGGCGTGCGTGTCCGCGACCGGGCGTTTCTGGCAGCTGAGAGCACGTCTGAAAGGAACGGGAATCGTTCTACCGCGGCAGAGTCAGTCAACACTGAGGTCCTGGTGGGGGGAACGTGATGGTCGAGCATGAGTTTTGTTTGCTGTTTTGGGGCCGTGATCCACAGGATGAATTCCAGTGCCAGCTCCTTGTTCTTGCTGCTTTCTGGTATGCCCAGCAACCAGTTGCCGGTCAGGTTGGCGCGTCTGATACCCCGCTCGGCCGGCTCGGGTCCGGCCTGAACGCTGCCAACTACCTCTGAGATCTCAGGGTCGTACGCCTTGAGCAACTGATCCGTCCAGATATCGGCCGACATCGCGATTGCTCCTGAACAGAGATTGCTGCTCGTTTTGGAGTGATCGACCTTATCGACACCCGGAGGCGCCTGTTGGGTCAGTTCAAAAAGCGCTTTGATTGCCGCATATGCCTCCGGGGTTTGCAGCTGAGGCTCACTCGACTTCGGATCGATCAGGTCCTTTCCAAAACCGCGAAGCAGGGGTAGAAAACCGGTCGCCGCGGGATTTCCAGACTGACCACGAACACCGATGCCATAGAGCCCGCTCCCACTCTTCTCCGTCGTAATTCGGGTTGCGAGCTCGACCACACCGTCCCAATTCGCCGGCGCTTCCGCTCCCAATTCGTCAAGTACATCGGATCTCCACGCGAAAAACTGGATGTTCCCCATCCAAGGTATGGCCCAGAGTCCCGAGTCCGCCGGGAATGCTCCGAGCGAAAGCAGATTCGGCACGAAATCCGTGCTGATCGAGTCCCCGGACTTGTCCATGAGCTTCGTTATGTTAACTAAGAATCGTTCCCCACCAAAGCGAGGGATCCAAGGGTCGTCAAGACTGACCACATCGTAGGCGCCGGTTGCTTGAGTTAAATTGATGTTCAGATTTGTGTAGAGGTTGCCATAGTCGGATACGACGGTTTTGATCTCGGTTCCGGTATCAGAGGTGTAACTATCGAGGAGTGGCTGAATCGCCAGCCGATCGCTGGTCGTCAGCGCAAATGTGAGCTCCTCACTTTCCTGGAACCGATCGGAGAGACGATTACGCAAGCGAGGTGCGGCCCTCGCGTTTTGCCGCCCGAGCGCGGCTCCCGCGCCGAACATTGCTGGGACCGTAAGGAGCTGCCGTCGGCTTGTCTTTGTGACGCTTCCGTCATCCATCGATTCCCCTTCGACCGCCGCTCTTCGAGGTAGGCGAGCCTGTATTTTCCGGAACCACCCATGGAATTATGGCCATTGGTTCCGCGAGTGCGTCGATTCTCGATTATTGACATACGCTAGCGGATTATCGACAAATCGTCACCTTCCGATCCTTTGGTCCGATCACACGACCTGATAAGTGTCGTCAATCCTACGCGCGTGTCGTTGTCCAGTGATTCTGTCACCCTAATTGTCCAGTGATTCTGTCGCGT
>CAYJPA010000090.1:0-23203 GCA_964371945.1 uncultured Sphaerobacteraceae bacterium
ATGCCCATATGAGATTCCGCACATGCCTCGTCGGTCTGAGGCGAAGCCTCGTTAGCAGTTGCAATCGGATAGAGCTTTATTGGCGATAGCGCTTTGCTCGTCTTTGGTGAATTGCTCCGAGGAATCCATTTATATCATGTTTCCGAGTCGAAAACTCCTTGGAGTCAAGTCTTGAAGTTACTGTGAATTCCTCAGTAACGTCTGATTATTTTGGTGGTTATTCGGCGGCGGCGAGGGGGTCACCGTCAGGATTGTCGCCAGCATCGTCATGTCCAGGCAGCGGCGCCCCCGCGACGGGAGGACGACTGGTCTCACAAACGGCCCTGCTTGTTGAAAAAGTCGATCGTGCCGTAGAGTCAACGGATGGACTGCCGAAAGAGCACTTCCCGTTCTCGACTCGGGGTCGATCATGCTGGGACCACCGAAATCCCGCGACCTAACCGAACCGATCCGTGTCTCGCTCGAGGACCTCGTTCCGCCCAGTCACGTCTACCGCCAGCTCGAACACACGCTCGATCTCGCCTTTGTCCGTGATCTGGTCCGGGAAACGTATGCCGGGATCGGACGCTCCTCAATTGATCCGGTCGTCTTCTTCAAGCTCCAGCTGATCCTCTTCTTCGAGGGACTGCGCTCCGAGCGGCAGCTCATGCGGGTGGTCGCCGACCGGCTCAGCCTGCGCTGGTACCTCGGTTACGACCTGACCGAGTCACTGCCCGATCATTCAAGCCTGACGCGTATTCGGGAACGGTATGGGGTGGAGGTCTTCCGTCGCTTCTTCGAGACGATCGTCGAGCAATGCATCGCGGTGGGACTGGTGTGGGGACGCCGGCTCTGCTCGACCAACCAATCCACCCCCGCTTCCCGAAACCGCGTCAACCACTTGCGCCCGGTCTTCCGGCAGACCTTGTACCGCCGGCACAGCTCGCTCTGATTCGCGCCAGGTTGGTCCGCCAACACACAAAACTCGTGTCGCAACGACATAATGTCTCGCGCATGCCCTGGCATGCGCATCGCTCCTTCTCGCGATCAGCATGCCGCATTGGCGCGATCCCCGTGTCTGCGCACAGCTGGTACCGATCAGCCCGGTCTATACACGTGTCCGTGCGGGATTGACTACCGCCGAAAAGCGTGTACCTTGAACGAGCAAAACAATCAGAAGAGGAGCCGGCGGTGGCAGGCGCGTGCCGCCGAGGAAGGTGGTGACAGATGGCGATCGCAGCCGCGGATCTGCCGAGCGCGAAGGAGCTCACGAGCCGGATTTCCTCATCGCTCGTGGGCGCGTTTGATCTCTTCGCCATCTACCTGGGCGATCGCCTCGGCTACTACCGCTCCCTTGCGGCGGATGGTCCGGCGACGTCGACCCAACTCGCCGCACGCACGAGCACCGCTGAGCGCTACGCGCGCGAATGGCTGGAACAGCAGGCAGTGACGGGGTTCCTTACGGTTGATGACCCGATGCGCCCCGCGCCGGAACGCGTCTTCGCGCTTCCGGTGGCCTACCGCCCGGTGTTGGCCGATCCCGTCGGAGCCATGGCGTTGACGCCCATGATGCGGGTCTTCGTCGGTGCACTCAAACCGTTTGCCTCGCTCGTGGAGGCGTTCCGCACGGGCCGTGGCATTCCCTACGCTGACTACGGCGCCGACTTCGCGCGCGCGCTGGCCGACTCCCACCGGCCGATGCTGCTGGAACACCTGACGCAGGAGTACCTCCCCGCCATGCCGGACATCCACGCTCGGCTTGCTTCGGCGGAGCCATCCCGGGTCGCGGATATCGGCATGGGATTCGGATGGTCGAGCATCGCCTTGGCCAAGGGATATTCCAACGTTCGAGTCGACGGCTTCGATCTCGATGAAGTCTCCGTGCAGGCGGCGAGGGAGCTCGCGCGAGCGGAAGGGGTGAGCGACCGCGTGACCTTCCACGTGCGCGACGCCGGGGACCCGCAGCTGGCAGACCGATACGACTTTGCGATGGCGTTCGGATGCATTCACGACATGGCGGACCCCGTCGCGGCCATCGCCGCGATGCGCCGTTTGGTGGGTCCGGGTGGAACGGCGCTCGTGGTTGATGAGAAGCCAGCAGAGGTGTTCGGTCCGCTTGGCAACGAATTGGAGCGAGCCTGCTACGGCTTCAGCATATTGCATTGCCTGCCGGTCGGGATGGTTGATCAGCCGTCGAAAGGAACCGGAACCGTCATGCGCGCGGGGACGTTTCGCGCGTACGCCGCCGAGGCGGGCTTCCAATCGGTCGAGATTCTGCCTATCCACAAGGACGACTACAGCTTCTACCGTCTGAACGGATGATCCGCGACAGTCGGCGCACCTTGTTGATTTGGCGGCCCCTCCAACTGCCGTGAACCAGGTGCGGCCGTCGAGCATCTCGTCATTGCCGGTGTAGATCACGACCTCCGTTGCATCTGGAACACGGATACCCGGACCAAACCTCATCCGGTCGCAACCACGGAGGCTGCGCATCAATCCTCGCCCGATCGAGGGTGCCTGCGGCTACGGTGCTCGTGGTTCTCTGCCGATAACCGCCCTTCAATGTTTCTTAAACGACCCTTTTTGCAACAACACCGAACGATGTTCGGAATCACACCTCTGACGCGACGTCGCTGCAAAAGTCGTCTTGGAATCAAGATATTGCTACTTGTAATTGCTCACGGGTTTTGAGACGATGACAGCATGAACATCGGCTATGCTCGCATTTCCACCGGGGAACAGATCCTCGATTTGCAAAAGGATGCCCTGACCGCGGCCGGCTGCGAGTCAATCCATACCGACATCATCTCCGGGACCAAAGAAAGTCGACCGGGACTCGACGAGGCGCTCTCCTTTATAAGGAAGGGCGACACGCTCGTCGTCTGGCGCCTCGATCGCCTGGGCCGTTCCCTCAAGCATCTGATCGAGACGGTCACTGAGCTGCAGGGGAGGGGAGTCGGGTTCCGCTCGCTCACCGAGCAGATCGATACGACGACCTCCGGTGGCAAGTTGATCTTCCACGTCTTCGGCGCGCTGGCCGAGTTCGAGCGCGACCTGATCCGCGAACGGACCAATGCCGGACTTCGAGCCGCCCGCGCTCGAGGACGACTCGGCGGCCGGCCGAAGAAGCTCGCTGATCCGAAGCAACTGGCACTCGCGCAGCGGATGTACGACGACGGGAAGACCGAGATCGCCACGATCTGCCAGACGCTCGGGATCTCGCGGGCGACGTTCTACCGCCACGTTCGCAGCGATTCGCAGAGCATCACCTCAAACCTCGTCAACAACCCCTGGCGAGGCGTGTGCGGAGTAACTTGAGGGAATAGTCCCAACATGTTCTCCGCTCATTCGGTGGCAAGTGTTATCAGGCTGTTGACAAGACGGTCCACGTCAGTCGTTTCAGTAAACGCGGCCAGCGAAATGCGCACGCTTGTTCCTTGAAGCGCCGGTCGTTGGATCATCTTCCACCGCTCTCGCAGCGCCGTCGATAGGTCTATTCCGTTCATGTTGGAGAGCGAGATCGTGGCGATTCCGGTTGCCTCGTCCGGGTCGATCGGACTGTGAATCCGCGATCCTGGCACGCGCGCGAGACCGGCATGAAGATAGGCCGTGAGATCCAGGGCGTGTCGTTCGATCGATTCGATGCCAAGCCGTTCCACATACGCTAGGCCAGCCGCCATGGCGGTATCGTAGGAGGCGGGACGGCCTCCATACTCGAAGCGACGGGCTCCGGGGATCCAGTTCAAATCGTCGACTCCCATGGTCACGCTGCTCGTGAGCGTCACGTTACTCCCACACCAGGTCACCTCCACTTGGTCCAGCACGTCGTGGTGAATATAGAGTGCGGCGGAGGGGTAGGCGCCGAGCAGCCATTTGTACCCAACCATTGCGTAGAAATCGCACCCAAGCTCGTGGAGATCGAAGGCGAATTGACCAGCGGAGTGCGCGCCGTCGATGAGCACGAAGCTACCGCATTCATGTGCCAATCGCGTCATCTCGGCGATCGGCAGCCGGGTCCCGCTGTCGGTGGTGACGTGGCTGACCGCCAGCAGTTTCGTGCGCTTAGTCAGCACTGCACGGAACCGCTCGAGCATTTCGTCCGCGCTATGGGATACGGGGAGGCGGCTGACCTTTAAGCCACGTCGCCGCACAACGTTCATTAATGGAATCAGAAGCGCGGGATGCTCCTCATCCGTCACGATGACCTCATCGCCCGCTATCCATGGCAGCCCCTCCACCACTATATTGACCGCGGTCGAGAACCGCGTGGTGAACGCGATTTCGTCGGCATCGGCCCCGATGAATCGAGCGAGCGACGCCCGTGCCGTTTCAACCCCAAGAAACGCATCGTCGCGCGCAAGCAACCTTGCCGGTCCCTCCGCGATCACGGCCCGCGGCACGCGCAGTAGCTCCGCCCCGACGCTGGTCGAGAGCGGGGCCATGCCACCGCAATTGAAATGGGTCCACTGCGCCAGCATCGGAAAATCGTCACGAATCCTGCCGAAGGTCACTTCGTCACGTCTTTCTAGATCACCAGCCGATTGCATATCCATCGCGACGAGGATCGGCCCCACCTGTAAAAGTTCCGTTCTCCGGATCAATCATGATCCCCTGCGCCCCACCGAAGGCCATCGAAAAATCCGGCTGCCGATCGACGAGGTGTCCGCGCGCGGTCAATCCCGACAACACCTCGCTTCCGATCCGCCCCTCGACGATTACTCGATTCGACTCTTGCGGGCGAACCCGCGGCGCCTCGATCGCGGCCTGCACACTCATGTTGAAATCCATCAAGTTCGACATGAATTGCGGAGTCGTCTCCATGATGCCGTGGCTGCCCGGTGTGCCGATGCACGCGAAGATTCGCCCATCCCGCCAGATCATGCCGGGCGAGAGGCACATCTCGACCTTCTTATGAGGCGCGACCACATTCGGACTATCGGCATCGAGATCGAACCAATAGAGGAAATCGTTGAGCAAAATCCCGGTATCAGGCACCACCACGCCGCACCCGAAGCCGCCCAGGCTCTGCGTGCAAGAGACGGCGTTTCCTTCGCTGTCCACGACATTGAAATGCGTGGTGCTCTCACGCAGTCCGGGATCCCCGGGTCTGACGATGTTGACTTCCATCGTGCTGGTGTAGCGTTCGCCCGCGGTGCGATTGGCCACCAACGGATCGATGAGTTTGCGTCGCTTGGCGCAATAGTTGTCCGAAAGCAAGTCTTGCACGGGTGCCCCCGGCCGGACGTTGTAATGAACCCGATCCGCGATCGCCAGCTTCTCGACTTCGATCAGCCTATGCAGATGGTCGACCGTATTGTGGCCCATGCCGGCAAGGTCGAACCCCTCGAGCAGTTTGAGCGTTTGCAGCCACTGCATCGCGCTCGATGGCGGAGGCGGGCCGGACACGGTATACCGGCGGTAGTCGATCCCGATCGGGTCGACCCAGGCGATCGAGAAATCGGCCAGATCTTCCTTCGTCAGGAGCCCGCCATTCGCCTGGCAGAAATCGACGATCTTTCCCGCGATCTCGCCTCGGTAGTAGACATCAGGACCACTCTCAACCAACGCACGAAAGGTGCGCGCAAGATCCGGCTGCAGATGCAATTGACTTGGCCGCATCGGACCGCCGTCCGGGAAGAAAAACGCCACCGAGGAGGGATGATCGCGAATCCAGGGCTCGTAGGTATTGACGAGATTGGCCGCGTGGACGGTCACCGGATGACCAGCTTCGCAGATCTCGATCACGTATTTGAAGACGTTTGCGCGGTCCATGGTGCCAAATCGCTCGAGCGCGGCGCACCATCCGGCCGGAGAGCCAGGCACCATGGGTGCTTTTATTCCGCGCAAGAGCTGATCCGGGCCGTTGAAGACGTCACGGGTCGCGGCGTACGGACTCCATCCTTGGTAATCGAGACAGAGGTGGGTCTTCGATTTCGCATGGTAGATCTGCATCCAACCCACGCCGCCGATCCCAGACAACCCCATCTCCGTCGCGCCGAGGCAGGAGGCGACCGCGACGGCCGCATCGATTGCGTTGCCGCCCTCGAGCAACGTGCGGAATCCGGCCATTGACGCCAGCGGGTGCGCGGACGACACCATACCCATCCGGCCGGTCACCGCAGGCCGGTGCTGAACCCCCGCGTATGGGAAGCTCATCGCAACTGCTCCTTGCGCTCGCGGCGTGAAGGCCGCTCTCTGTGTCGCTTTCTCGGGCCCATCGCGCGATACGACGTTCAGACCGTGCAGGCGACCGGGGCTCTCGCGGCGGCAGAACGATAGGCCGCGAGCGCCACCTCAAGGGCACGAAGCCCATCCTCGCCGGAAACCGGCGGATCCTCGCCACGCTCGACCGCTTCAATGAACCCTCGTACGAGCCGCACATCAGCCCCGTCGTCCCACGCCAGTAACTCGTGGCTCGGTCCGCCATCTTCAATCAATGTGAGCGCTCCGCGAAAGGCGTCCATCGCCGCGACTCCGCGCTCCCCGACCACCTCGATCGTGAGTCCGCCCCAGGTCGGCCAGTGTCGTGGCCGGCTCCAGCTTGCATCGAGGCTCGCGGTGATTCCGTTGGCGAGCGTTAGCATCAGGAGTCCCACATCGTCGACCGGAAGTCCTGGATGGAGCAACGTGTCGATTTCGGCATAGACCTGGACGATCTCCGTGTCGAAGATCCAGCGCAGAAGATCGGCGACGTGCACGGTGTGATCCATGACCGCGCCACCTCCGGCCAAAGTGGGGTCCGTGAACCAACCGGGAGGAACGCGCCCGGGGTTGGTCGCCTTTACCGTGAGTGGCCTGCCGATCTCGCCTCGATCCAGAAGGTCGCGCAGGGCGTGCGCCGCGCGACTGAAACGCACGGGAAAGACCACACCGAGTTTCACGCCGGCCCGGCGACAGGCGTCGATCATCGCCTGCCCATCCGCGCGAGTCGCCGCCAGAGGTTTCTCACAAAGCACATGTTTCCCGGCCGCCGCCGCGGCTTCGACCATTTCGCGATGACGGGTGTTTTCTGCCATTACTAGCACCGCGTCGATATCACCGCGTGCCACAAGCTCGGCCGTGGTTGAGCATCCGGCGACGCCAAAGCGGGCGCAGGCATCGGAGAGACGATCCAAATCGCTGTCGGCGATCGCGACCAGTTCCGCTTCCGGCAACGACGCGATGCAGGCTGTGTAACCGGGTGCGTGGACATGTGCGAATCCAAGAACCCCGAATCTCATGATTCGACCTCCGCGCGGGACACCCGCCCGTTCTCGAAATGGACCGGATGCCCGGATACGATCGAGTGACGGACCGCAAGCGCGAGTTCGACCGCACGCAAACCGTCGTCGCCGCTCACCAGAAAGGGCGCCCCGTCCGCCAGGCGTTCGATGAAGTGCTGGAGCTGCGCACGCCACGGTGCAATCGGATAAGCGTCCCTGTGCGAAACCGCCGGCGGTCCTTCCGCCCCCGGCTCATCGATCCGGAGCGCGCTCGACGCCTCACTATCGTAGCTGAGGATGCCACGCTCCCCAGCAAGCTCGATCGTGGTACGGAACGCCGCATGGGCCCAACTCGCCTCGACGTGTGCGATGACACCGGAATCGAACCGGAGAGCCGCCTGTGCGTAGTCGAGTCCCTGCTGAGCTTCACCCGGTCCACTGGCGTAGATCCGCGAGACGTCACCGAAACACCAGCGCAGAAAGTCCAGCTCATGGATCATCAGATCGAGCACAACCCCACCACTCGCGGACTTGTCCCAAAACCAGGCGCGGTCCGGACCGGGATGAGGTCCGACCCGCGAAGCGCGGACCAACCCGGGACGTCCGACCGCGTCGGCCTGGAGCGCAGCATGAACGCGTTGATACGCGGGGAAGTAGCGAACGATCTGCCCAACCATGAGGCGAACTCCGGCTCGCTCGCAGGCGGCAACGATCGTTTCGGCATCCGCCATCGTGCGCGCCAACGGCTTCTCACAGAGCACGGCTTTGCCATGCATCGCCGCCAGCTCGACGATCTCGCGGTGAGCCGGGGTCGGCACGGCCACGATCACCGCGTCTGTCTCCACACTAGCAATGGCTCCGGCAGAATCCGTGGATGCTCGTGCGCCGACCATCGCCGCCAGCGCCTCGGCGCGGCCCAGGTCGAGATCGGTCACCCAGGTCACCTCGATTCCGGGCATCTCCCGGCAGGTCCGCGCGTGAATCTCGGCGATTGCGCCGGAGCCGATCAAGGCGATTCGCATCATGGCATCACCTCTGCGGGTACCTCGAACGTTACCGTATGCCAGGTCGCCCCACCATCGGTTGATCGCATGATTCCTCCCTCGACAAGACCGGCAAGCACGGTTTCTCCGGCTGGCGCGGGGACGAGAAGGAGCGACAGTACAATGCCCATTGCGCTGATCCGCTCCCAGGTTTCACCCGCATCGTTGGAACGGATGATGCCTTCCGACGTCGAGGCAAGAACGAGGCTTGGCGTGACTCGCGACCAGGTCAGCGCCGTCACCCCGCCGTCGCGAAGCGTTGGGACTGCGAGCCAGGTCCGGCCTCCGTCCGGAGATCGGAAGAGCCCGTCCGCCTCCGTTCCAGCCAGGATGACGCCCATGGCACGGAACTCAGGAGCAAGCGCGAGGCATTGCACAGCGGGCTGCGGTGCCGGGAGCGGCAACGAGTTCCATGCTTTCCCTCCGTTGCGCGTGCGGTAGAGTCCGCTCGCGGTTCCGGCAAATCCCGTGTTGTCCATTGCGAATGACGGAGAGCACGTCAGCGCAATCGTCTCCAGATCGAGCAAGCCTGCATTGGCGGTCATCCAGGTTGTTCCGCCGTCGGGCGAGCGGAATATCCCGTCGGTCTCGGTGCCGGCCAACCCGATCTGTTCGCCCAGACGATCTTGACTGAGTGACAGCGCGGTAATCGGACTGCCGACAAGCGTCGTCTGCCACGAGTTGCCGGCGTCGCTCGAACGCTGCAATCCGCTCGGGCCGCCGGCCAGCAGCAACCCGGGCCCCTGAGTGCTTCCCAAAACGGCCAGCGCGTGCGCAATGAGCCGTGTTCGAGACATCAATTTCCAGGTGAGTCCGGTGTCGTCGGACTGATAGATCCCGTCAGAAGTCGCGGCGGCGAGTTGATGTCCGATCGAGACAAAAGAGAAGACGGAAGGGTTGCCGCTCATGGAGTCGTTGCTCGCGCTGGCGCCGGTCCCCGTACGAGCGTCCCGGTCATAAGCGTCGTGACTGCGGCACTGACGCTCGTTTCGATAACCTGCCTCAACACGAGGTACGCATCAAGAAGGCCCGATTCCCAGGGTTCGACCCATTGGCCACGAATCGCATCGAACACCCGGTCCGGAGCGAGGCGATATGCATCGTTCACGATCGGGGCTTCATCGAGGCCCGCGTTTGCCGCGATCACGCGCGCCGGCTCCTCGAGCGCGCGCGCGAAGAGTCGAGCGCCAACCTGCTCGTCGCCGGAGAGATCGAGCTCACGCACCGCTCGAGCGGCCGCGATCAGACTACCACCACCACCGGGCACCACGCCCCCGCGAAAGGCTGCCCGGCCGGACGCAACCGCGGCCTCGACGCGCTGTTGAAGTTCCTTCTGCTCGCCTTTGGTCTGCGCTCCGACGCGCACGATCGCCGAGATGCCCGACAAACGACCAATTCGCTCCCGAAGTTTTCCGCGGGCATCTTCATCTTGAGCTCGTTCGAGCTCGAGTCGGACTTCGGCGAGACGCTCTCGAACGGCGGCACGGTCGCCCCGCCCTCCCAGTACGCCAGACATGCCTTTGGTAGCCCACCCCTGGCGCGCGGAGCCAAGGTCTCTGCGATGCACCTCAGCCAAGCGGTCTCCGCGCGCCTGCCGAAACAGGCGCGCCCCGGTCAACAGTGCCATCTCCTCGATCGCCCGCTCCTTCTGCCCAACAGGTGTGGGCGCCTTGACCGCAAGGAGACCGCGCTCCCGATTCGAAACGAGAACCGCGAGCACGACGTCGTTGAAGCCAGGCGCGACGATCATCAACGGGCGTTCCTCGGCGCTAGTGCACTCGATCGCGGGGACAATCTCGGATGCGCTCGACAGGTCGAAATCCGCCACGAGAATCAAGGGTTCGTCGAGTGTCGTCATCAATTGATCGTCGCCGAGGAGGTAACTGGATGCGCACCCTTCGTTCCATCTGACACCGTCGACATACTCGCACTGGGTGCCGGCGCCGAGTGCATCGCGAACAAGCAACACTCCATCGGGTCCTACGGCTTCGAGCGCTTCTCCGATCAAGAGCGATACGGCTTCGTCCTGGATCGAGCTCGCGATCACGGACGCGATCTCGCTCGGTAGCTCGATGGGCCGCGCGAGACGACACAGCTCGGCCTGGGCCTCAGCTGCAGCTCGATCGATCCCACGCCGCAAAGCCAGGGGATCGCCGCCGGCCCCGGCGTAGTTCATCGCGCCTTCGATCAAGCGACTCGCGAAGACCGCGGCGGTTGCGCCGCCATCACCAACGCCTTCATGGACACACCAGACCAGATGGCGCAGCAGCATGGCGCCCATGTTCTCGAATGACCCTTCGATCTCGATCGTCCGGCGCAAAATGATCGCGGCGCGATCAAGCACCTCCGGTGGGTCGGCGCCGGCGAGCGGCGCGATCGCGACCGTTCGCGCGGTCGGACCGAGGGTCGGCCTAACGAGGGCGGCCATGGTGACGATTCCACGGAGAAGTGCGGCCCGCGCTTCGGCTCCCGCAAGGACCGAGCGCCCGCGCATGCGCGGGCGCTCAGCCGGTTTCGGTGGTCTCGAGGCCAACGGTTGGGCCCTCCTTCCGGTCACTCCGAGCGCACGTCCCATCACGGCTGCACGCTGCATCAGTTCCTGGATTCTTGCGCGGCATTCAGAAGGAGTACGAACGGCACCGATCGCGACGAATGGCAAGCGCGGAAGTATTCGACCGCACAACGAGCGGACGCTGCCGAACTGCCAGGACCCACGGGGGCCGAATCGCAGAAGCTCTCGTGTCAAGGTCAAATCGCCTGCCGCTGGATCTTGACGAGGCGCCCCTCTCGCGCGGACTGGTAGGTGGCGTCAACGACCTCCATCACTCGCAGGTTGTCGATATCGGTCACGGGAGGAGGCGTGTTCGTTTCGATCGCTGTCACGAACGCCCGAGTCAGTTCTCGCAAGGCGTCTACCCAGTGTTCCGGCACCGCGTACTCGACGAAATCCGCGCCAAGCGACGGCGCTCCCCACACCCTCATCTTTGGTTCCGGCCGGATCGAATAGGAGATACCGCCGTTTTCGAAGGCGATCACGATATCGAGCCGAATTTGATCGGAAATAGCGTCGGAGGCGATCAATGCCGTACCTCCGTTGCTCAGGAGATAGTGAGCAACCCCGTAATCCTCGACATCGAACTGCGGATAGCGCAGCTTGCGCATATCGGCGAGGACCTCGACGAATTCCACGCCGAAGAGCCAACGGGTGAGATCGATCGGGTGGTCGCCGTGGGTGAGCCAGCCACCACCCGGCGTCGCCGCGGGATCGGTCCAATCCGAGAGCAGTGTGTCCTCCCATTCGCTTTTGCGAATCGATCCCGTGTTGTATGCGCAATAGAGGTGGAAGGGCTTGCCAAGCTCGCCGGTGTCGACGATGCGCTTTATCAAATTCCAGGTATGCCACATGCGGAAGTTATAACCGCCCATCAAAAGCACCCCGGCGTCGCGGCAGGCTCGGATCATCTCCATGCCTTCGGCCGCGGACATGCACATCGGCTTGTCCGAAAGGACATGCTTCCCACCGGCCGCGAGCGCTTTGGTGATCTCGCGGCGCAGGCTCGTGCGCGCGGTGATCACCGCTCCCTGGATGTCGGAATTGGCGAATTCTTCAAGGCTGCTGTAGCCCTTCGCACCCGTCAATTCAACGAGCCGTTCGAGATGACGTGGTTCGTCATCCCACACCGCGGTGATGTTGAGAAAATCGACATCGCGCAGGCTTTCACAGAAGTTGATGGCGTGAGGCCAGAGATCATATCCCGCCACTCCAAGCCGGAAGGTTCCCTCATTGGACGACGACTTCACCGTGCCTCCGCCACCGCCGATCTGTTCGCCGGTGACATCGTCAAATCGTTTTGCGTTATCCGACATCGTCATTCGCCTCACTCAGTTTCACCGATGCGCCGTGTTTTACGGACAACTCGATTGCGCGCTCCAACCGGATCGCCGCGATCCCGTCCTCGATCGTGGCGCCCGGCGTTCCGCCGTCGCGCACCCGCTCGACGAAATCCCGTAGCTCACCGACGAATCCATGGATGTCGAGACTGTTCTGGTCGTCGGCCGGCCGAATGTCCTCGGGCTCCCAGTAGAACGTCGGGGTTCCGTCAGGCAAGATTCCGATGACCCGCCGCCAGTTCTCAACGAAGACGCGCCCGCCGACTCCGGTCACCGCCACGCGTTCGCTCTGATTAATGTGCGCTCCCTCAAGGCAGTTCGTGTTGATCAAGCCGACCGCGCCGTTCCCGAAGCGAAGCACGACCGCATACCCGTCAAGTCCGAAGCCGCGACTGACGCGCTCGGCGAAGACCGACTCGATGTCGCCCATGAAGAAGCGCGGCAAATCGAGGTGGTGAGTCGCAAACCCATTTAAGAAACGGTAGACGTCAATTGGGTATTGTCCGTAGGTGTACCGGGACTCCCAAACCGACGGTTGCCCGAAGGCGGGCTGCTGCATGAAGGCCTTCGCCCGCTGATACGGCTGCGAAAACCGCTTCATGTATCCGACGGCAAGCATCTTCCCCGCGCGGCGGGCTGCCTGGGCCATCGCCTCCGCCTCGGCGATCGATTCCGCCGGCGGTTTCTCGACCCAGACATGAACGCCTAGTTCAAGACATTCAATCGCTGCCTGTGCCTGGCGCTTCGGGTGCATGCAGACGATGACCGCATCCAGACGCTCGGCTTCGATCATGTTCCGGTGGTCGGTATAGACCGCATCCACATGATGGAATGCCGCGACGCGTTCGGCCAAGTCGCGCTTGTGATCAGCCAGTGCGATCAGTTGCGCCAGGAGAGGCGGTTGCGACCGCCCTTCCTGGCTGAGTACGAGTGCCGGCAAACCCGCCGGTGAACCGCCGAATGCGGCGCGAAGGCTGGGATAGAGACTCATCCGGGCGTGTTCGCCGCAGCCGACGAACCCGACGCGCAACGGTTCCATTGTGCTCCCCCCGTTAGTTGATCTCGCTGATCGCGACCGGGCGCCCTTCAGCGGCGGATCGCTTGGCGGCCAACTCGATCTTCAAGTGCGCGATCCCATCGTCGATATTTGGGACCGGGGTGCGTCCGTCGCGCGCGGCCTCGACGAATTCGCGGACCTCGCCCGTGTATCCGTGCACCGTCCGGAAATCGAGCAGGTCGGTCGGCAACTGATCGTGCGGTTCCCAGACGAAGGGCGATTCCGCGTCGCCGAGATAACCGGTGACCTTGCGCCAGTCGTTGACCTCCACCCAGCTCCCACGGCCGGTGATCATGACTCGCTCCTGCACTCGTTCGAGGCAATTCGTCTGGAGGAACCCGACCGCGCCGCTCGTGAACTGGAACAAGATCATCCACGCCTCCTCCTGCGGAATGCTCATGTCTCGATCCTTAAGCACCTCGGCGTAACTCAGCGCTCGCTTTCCATCTCCCTGACGCGAGGCATACATCGCGAACACCGACGCCACGTCGCCCATGAAGAAGCGGGCGAGATCGAGGTGGTGACAGGAAAACGCGTTCAGGAAGTTATAGACCTGGGGTGCGGCATATTGCTTGTAGTTGTATCGAGCCTCGTAGCTCGTGATCGGTCCGAATTCCGGCCGCTGGATCAACGATTGGGCGCGCAGGTACGGCTCGGAAAAGCGCTTCATGAAGGCGATCATGACCGATTTCCCGGAGCGGTCACACGCCTCTTTGATCGCGTAGGCGTCCTCGATCGTCTCGGTCGGTGGTTTTTCAATCAAGACCGGCAACCCGGCATTGAGGCAATCGATCGAGACCCCGGCTTGATCCCGCGGATGAAGCACCGCGATCACGCAGTCGAGATCTTCCTTCTCGAGCATCTGGCGGTGATCGGTGTAGTAGCGATCGAACGCGAAGACTTTGGCATTGCGCTTCGCAAGGTGCTCCTGCAAGTCGCAACACGCGACAAGCTCGCCGATCGGCTCACTCAATGATGGCGAGCCCGTGATCCCAAGTCGCAATGAAGGATAGATGTTTTGCGTCGCGTGTCCGCCGCAGCCGACGAACCCGATTCTCATCAACCGTCCCATGTGCGTATGCTCCTCTCAAACTGGACAACCATGCCGGCGCGGCCGGATGCGTCGCTTCGCCTGCACCCCTCCGGAAGGAGGTTCACCCTGACCATCGCACTATGCGGTGGGTCCATTCGGCGCAATCGCGATCTTGATCGCGTCGCGCCCGTCGATACGATATCCACCACCGAGCGCACTGATTCCCTCCGCGACACGGTCGATCGGAAGTTGATGGGAAACCATCGCTCGGTAGGGGAAACCGCCCTTTTCGAGCACGCGCAGCGCCAGAGCGTAGTGCCTCACGCTTGTGCCCGCTATGCCAGCTAATATCGCCTTCTTGCTCACGAGGTCGCGATATGGGCTAAACGGGATTTCGCCGCTGTCGGTAGCGTTGCCGATTTCGGAGAGTGCGCCGCCGGGGCGCAGATAGGCGATGCCTTCGGTGACCGTTCCGGCGATGCCGGTCGCACCGACCACGACATCGGCGCCGATGCCGCCGATCGTCTCCTCGCGAACGATATGGATCCGCTCCTCCGCCGATGGCACATCCGCGATATCGATGCAGACATCGGCGCCACACTCGCGCGCCAGGTCCAACCTGCCCTTCGGACCGCCGACGACGATGATGCGAAGGGCACCGGAGAGTCTGGCGACCGCGACGGCCGGCAGTCCGATGCCACCGGAACCTTGAATCACCACCGTATCGCCGATCGTAATCGGAGTCCGCTCGAACCCATTGATCGAATTGGAGAGCGGTTCAAGCATGACCGCGGTGGCGGGATCGAGCTCCGTCTTGAACATGACGTAGCGATTTGGCTGAAGCCGGAGCAGCTCGGCGTATCCACCGCCGAAGACGTGCACGCGCACGTCGTCGACCGTGTCAAGCGAAGAGCGTCCGGCGGCCTTATTGGCGCAGAGACCGGGTTGCTGCAACACGATGCAGGCGTAGCATTGCCCGCACGCGCCTCCGGTGGCGATGGTCACCACGCGGTCCCCGAGCTTGACCGACCGACCGGCGAAATCCGTGGTCACATTTTCGCCCAGCGCGTGCAGTATTCCCACGTTTTCATGTCCCAGAAGCACCGGAAACGGGTGATTCGGCCAGTGTCCCCGGAAGACGTGGTAATCCGTGCCACACATCCCGGCCAACTCCTGGCGAACAATCACGCCGCCCGGATCGGGTGTCGGAAGATCGAATTCGCGAATCGCGAACGAACCGTTGGCTTGTTCGAGGACGCTCCCTCGACTGAGAAATTGCTTCATGGACGCCTCTTTCCCTAGGTTTTACAACGGCAAATGGTCGGTCGGTTATTAAGAAAAATAGGGCAACGCGTCTGCGGCCGTTCTACGCGCCACTCCTCCAATCCACAACTGCGCCGACAATCTCTTTGGGTGAATGAATCACGAGATCATAGGCCTTGTCAGCCTCAGCAATCGCGAAGCGATGCGTGATCAGCGGAGCGATCGAAAATCGCGGCAATGCGGCGGCGATGGTGCTCGGATCGTCATAGCCAGAGGGGAAAAACACCTGCATTCGCCGGACATGAGCATTGTAGGAATCAATTTGAAATACGCCGGGGTAGTAGCCCTGCAGGTTGATCCGGCCTTCGCGCCTCGCCATGCGCTGACAGGTCTCCCATATCTCAACGTTGGCGCCGGTGTCCGCAACAACGTCGACACCCAACGGGTGCGCGGCAAGCACATGATCCGCAAACTCCTCGGCAGTGCCCTGAAAGACCTCGTCCGCGCTGGTTCGGCCGAGCGTCACGCGCTGGGCGTCGCGATCCGATGCGATCACATGGGCGCCACGGAGGCGGGCGGCCTGAGCCGTCATTTGACCGATCATGCCGAGCCCAATCACGGCAACCAGCTCCCCGTTCTGGACGGCGGTCATCCGTGCGCCATGGAGCCCGACCCCAGCCATGACCCAGAGCGCGGCCGCCTCTGGATCGACACCAGCCGGCAGTTTGTACGCTTGCTTGGCGTCGAACACGCCGATGCCGATATGACCCGCTCCGCCCTTCAGGGAGGGATCGCTCAGACGTGAGCGACCCATGATCACCAGATCACCTTCACTGAGTCCCTCGACCGCACCGCCGGCTCGCTCGATCACGGCGCAACGCTGATACCCCGTCGCGAAGGGATAATTCGCGCCGATGTCGCTTCCCATCCCAGCGTAGACACCCGTGATGTAATGGCGCTCCGTTCCGACGCTGATCCCCGACACCAGCGTCCGGGCGACGACTTCATGGGGCTCTGGTTCCGGCACCTCAACCGTGCGGACCTCGACTTTGAATGGCTCGACGATTACGATCGCTTGCGTACGCACCGTTTCGACCTCTCCGCGGTAGTTAACCGATCTCGGTTCGCAAAACGTCCAGGTATCGCTCGACATCGCTTGACGAATTGAACGCGTGAGTTGACGCTCGGACGCGGCCGTCTCCCGCCCAGACATGAACGGAGCGCGCTGCCAACCGGCTGCCGAGCGCGGCCGCGTCGTCATGGAGGAAGGTGACGCTCGCCCCTCGCCGGATCCGGTTACCGGGTGTCGTGACCGCGAGACCGAGTTCTCGCAACCCTGCGATCAGCTGGTCACCCAACGCATGTGCGTTGGCTTGAATGCGTTTGATGCCGATCTCGAGGAGATACCTCACGGACGCATCAAGCGCATAAATTGCCGGGAAGTTCAGATAGCCGGTTTCGAATCGCCCGGCGTCGTCGCGCAACTGATACCGCTCGTAGCGATCGCCGGTAAACGCCGTCCCGACCGAATACCAGCCGATCGAAACCGGCTGGCGCGATTCGCCGCGGGAGGGATTCACATAGAAGACACCCAATCCGTGTGTTCCAAGCAGCCACTTGTAGGTGCTGCTGACCACGAAATCGGCGAGGGGCGCTTGCACGGGTAGCACGCCGAGCGATTGGGTGGCGTCGAGCAGAAGCCGTGTGGGCGTTCCCCGCAATGCCGCCGATATCGCCTCGATATCGTGTCGCCAACCGTTGACGTAGCTGACGTGGCTCAACGCGACCACGCGGGTTCGGTTATCGACGGCCGAGAGCAGCGCGTCCGTTGAGATCTCCCAGTTCCGGTGCTGGACCAGGCGCACTTCTATCCCGCGCTCGCGCATGCGCAGCCACGGCAGCACGACCGACGGGAACTCAAGATCGTTGATGACCACGTTGTCGCCACGTTGCAAATCGAGGATGCCGGCGACGGCGTTGATCGCGTCCGATGCAGAGCCAAGGAGCGCTATCTCATTGACTGAGACACCGAGCAGCTGAGCCAGTCCGCGCTTACATGACGCGGTAATCTCGTTATGGTGCGCACGACCGGCTTCGGCGCGTGACTTCCATCGCGTGTAGTCCACCACCGCCTCCGCCGCACGCGTGAGCATCGGGCACTCGGCCGCGCTGTACAGATGAGTCACGCCATCCAACCCAAAGAAGTCCGACGTTGACATCAGCGCTGCGGTCATGGTCGTTCGCTCCGTCCTGTCAAAGGGCTGCCGAAATTGATGGCCGGGTGACGGCGAGCTCGCGATCTTGCGAAGCCGAATCGATCATCGAGAGGGCCACCGAGAGCGCATCGAATCCCGCTTCGGGCGCTACATCGGGCGGCGTGCCGTTCAGCACACAACTGGCAAAATGAGAGAGCTCCTCTTTCAGGGCTCCCGCGGTGAAGCCGTTGATTCTGGGTTCGAAGCTGACATCAGGCGCACGAAGTCCAGCAGCGGTCGTGACCCACATCGCCGGCACATCGAAGTGGACCCGGGCCATGCCCTTCCTGCCAACAACGCTGAAGGCGTCATCCGAGGCGGGTTCAACCCCATCCGGTGTCATCCACGCGCTTTCGATTGTGACGATCACGCCGTTTTCGAGACGCATGAGTGCCCAGATACCGTGATGATCGCCTGGCCGCTCGCCAAGGCGATGATGGGCTCGTACGGTGGCAACCCGGCTTCCAGTAAGCCACAACATGATGTCAATATCGTGGATCGCTGTCGCAAGCGCCGGACTAACTCGGCCATGCGAGGCGAGAAGACCGCGCGGACGGTTACGCCGCGCCGAAATCGCGGTGATCTCGCCCAGTTCCCCACTCGCAACCGCGGTTTTGAGCGCGGCATATTTGGGCTCGAAGCGAAGAAGGTGTCCTGGCATCAACATGGCCCGCGACTGGCGCGCCGAATCGACCATGGCTTGAGCGTCTTCGATTGTCGAGGCCATTGGTTTTTCGACGAGAACCGATTTGCCTGCCGCAAGGGCTGCCAGGACAGGATCGCGATGGTCCGTCTCGGCGGTCGTAACACTGATCGCCTCAACCGCGGGATCGGCTATCAGCGCATGGTAATCATCGTAGAAGCGAGGCACGTCGAATCGGACGGCGATCTCCTTCGCGCGCTCCAACGAACGGGAGGCGACCGCGACGACCTCGGTGTGGTGGATCGCCCGGAAGGCGTTGAGATGGCTTTCGCCGAACAGACCCAAGCCAATAACTCCAATTTTCAGCTTGCCGTTTGTCATTCGTGCGTCCCGTTGCCCGTAACCGTCCATGAGGAGCTCTTCATGGGTTTGAGCACTTATCCTTTGAATCCGGACATCGTGATGCCTTGGACGAAATAGCGCTGGAACGCAAGGAAAGTGCAGAGTGCAGGGATGAAGGCGAAGGTGGCCCCTGCCATCATCAAGCCATAGCTTGAGCTGTATTGCTGCTTGAGGAGCGCGATCGCGACGGGCAAGGTTTGCATGTCTTTTGAACTCGCCGCGATGAGCGGCCACAGGAACGCACCCCAGGCACTGAGGAACATGATGGTGGCGAGCGCGGCGGTTGCAGGTTTGCACAAGGGCAAGACGATCTTGAGGAAGATTCCGAATTCCGAGGCGCCATCGACCCGGGCCGCATCGATCAAATCCGTGGGAATGGAGCGCAGGAACTGGCGCATAATGAAGATACCGAGCGGCGTTGCGCACATCGGCAGGACGACACCTTGGTACGTGTTCACCCAACCGATTTCCACGATGATGATGAAGAGCGGAATGATCGTGATCTCCCAGGGAATCATGAGCCCGCTCAACAGCATGCCGAACACGACGCCGCGTCCGCGGAAGGGGATTTTTGCGAGAGCGTATCCCGCCATCGTACTCGTTGCCACGACGATGACCGTCATCGAGAGCGAAACAATCAATGAATTCGAAATGAAGCGCCACGCTCCGCGATTGAAGAAGTCGGTGAAGTTGCCGAACGTCGGATCATCCGGCAGCAACCGAGGCGGATAGGTGTAGAACGCATCAGTCCGTTTGAGCGCGGTCGACAGCATCCAAAGCATGGGCAGGATTGATCCCGTCCCCAGTACGGCCAGCACCAGGTAGACGGTGATGTTGACCAGCACCCCTTGGTGATTCGGGCGCGCTCTCAATCGAGTGCCCTCGTTCTGGCTCTCCGAGGGTTCGATGACCGCTTTCGCTTGTACGTTCATTCGTGAAAGCTCCTGGCAGGGATCAGGACTCGGCAGCCGGACGGAAGAGCCGCATTTGGACCAGTGTGAGCACAAGCAAGATGACGAAGAGCACGTAGCTCATCGAAGCCGCGTAGCCCATGTCGAACGATCGAAACGCCTTCTGGTAAATGTAGAAACTGAGCGTCTGCGTGGCGTAAGCCGGCCCGCCTTGGGTCATGATGAAAATCAGATCGAAGATCTGAAAAGCACTGATTGCGCCGAGCACCGTCACGAGCACGATTGTTGGCCGGAGCAGCGGCAGTGTGATGTCGAAAAACGACTGACGCGCTGACGCCCCATCGACCACCGCGGCTTCTTTGATTTCGGTGGGAATGTCTTGGAGTCCGGCGAGGAAGAGGATCATGAACCAACCAAATCGCTGCCATGTCGTGACCAGCACGAGAGCAGGTAAGGCGACTTGACCACTGCCAAGCCAAAGACTCGTTGGGAGATGCATCGTTCGAAGGAGCTCATTGACGAGTCCGAGCTCAGGGTTGAATGCATACGTCCACACAACACCGACGATGGCGGATGGTGTGATGACGGGAATGAAAATCAACGCCTTAAAGAGACCTTTGGCACGAATGGCCTGGTTGAGCAGAACCGCGGATCCAAGCGACGTAATCGTGATCAGCGGAACGAAGAGCCCGGTAAAGAGAGCGGTGTTCTTGAGCGAGCGCCAGAAGATTTCGTCGTCCAAGAGCCGCCGGTAGTTTTCGAGCCCTAACCAGACAGGATCTCGCATCAGCGACCATTTGTGAAAGGAGATGTAAAACGAATAGAAGAGCGGACCGGCGAGAAAAGCCACGAACAGTGCGACACTTGGGAGGACGAAAATCCCCCCGGCAAGGGCCAGACGGCGCCGTTGGTTGAAAAATGGCCGCCGAATGTCGAGTAGAGCTTGGGACATGAATGCCCTCCCCACGCCTGTCTCGATGCGAAGCGCGGATCTTGGGAACGCCGTCGAGGGGAGGTATGGCGCGAAGATACCCGCGCCATACCATTCACCGGCTAGCTTGAGAGCACGTCCTTGTTGATGAGCTCGGCTGCTTTCTTCATGGCCTCCTCTGGCGTCTTCGAGCCAGCGAATGCCGCGGATAGCTCTGGGCTGATGATGTTCCACATGTCCCAGAGTCGCGGATGTTTGTCGACGCCCGCGTACTGCTGCTCTTCGAGCGCCCGTTTGTACATCGGATCGACGCCCAGCGCGTACACGTCGCGCACGGATGTGCGTGGTGGGATGTACCCGAAGCCATTGTTGTAGTCGAGGTTCCCCTCATTCGTGAGGTAATTGATCCAGGCCCAGGTTGCGTCGCGGTCTTCGCTCGCAATCCACATCCCGAAGTTCCCCACGCCGCCGTGCGTCCACTGCTTAACGTTGCCTGGAGTGTTGGCGATCCCGTATTTAAGATCGGGATAGTCAGTGCTCATCAACTTCATCAGGCCGAGCTCTTCATTGTTGACATAGGTGAACCGGCCCTGTCCGAATCGATCGCGATAATCCTCTCCGGTCGAGGCACGATCCGCCTCACTGCAATAGGTTTGGAAGAGGTGCGTGGCGAAGACGGCCGCTTCGATACCGGCCGGGGAGTCATAGCCAGAGGTGTTCTCGGCCGTCACCAGTTCGCCGCCGGCCTGATAAAACCAGGGATTGAAATTGCGCAGGACTGGGGTCGCTCCCGTGCCGCTACCTTCCATAGAGGTCGGCCAGGCATCATGCGTGCCGGCGTCCTTCGCCGCTTTGATCGCCGCAAGCGACGTTTCGACTTCTTCCCACGTCTTCGGAGTCTGCGCCGGATCAAGTCCCGACTTCTCCCAAACATCGGTGTTGTAGTAGGAGAGCCGGAATGCGTGAAGGACGGGAATCTCGTAGACATGGTCGTTCCAGGTCATCGCATCGCGAGGTCCGGGAAGAAAGTCGGCGATGCTCTCCTCGGTGAGGTATCCCTCGAGCTCGACGAGCGCGCCTTCTTCGACGTAGGTCGTGAATTCGTCGACATTGAGGTAGGACGTGTCCGGCGAGGTACCAGCCGCGGCGGCGGACATCTTGAGTTCGATGCGGTCCTGCCAGGGAATGAGCTCGACCTTGACATCGACGTTGTTGCCAGCTTCCTGGAATTTCTGAATCAGTGGGTTGAAGACGGTGGTGTCGTCATCGGTCAACGGGTGGGACCAGTGCAGGATTTCGACACGGTCTTGGAATTTCGAAGATGCGCGGAGCGCCGACGTATGGGCTGGCCCAGCTGACGCATTCTGCACGCCGAGCGCTGCCACGGCAGTCGCTCCGACCGCTGATTGCTTGAGGAGCTGGCGTCGAGAAAGACGACGTGAGGTATCGGAGTGTTCCATAACTGTGATCCCCTTCATGACGACGCATGGATACCAATGGTCAAGAGACGCACGGGTTACACATCGCGGATGGACCAATGCTTTCGTTCCAGGCACTCCCTCCTTCCCGCCCGATTCGGCTAGAAATTGCGCCGCAAGGGCACGACCCACTGCCGCAGTAACCGGAGATTGTCTTCACATGCCCGGCAGAAGAGTCCGCGGGCTAGCTCCTCAGCAAGGCTCTGGTTGCCGGCGAAGATCGCTTCGATTAATGCGCGGTGCTCCTCCATCGCAACACGAAGTCGATTCGGCTCAAACCCGTCGAGAAGGTACATATTGCGAACGCGTTCGATGGTTGGATAGACGATGCGAACCACTTGATCGAGTTTGGCGTTCGAGGCACAGGCGCGAATCTCATCGTGCAACTCAGCATCGACTGCCGTCCATGCAGAAAGATTTTCTGCTTCAGCAGCTTCTTCTAGTCGCTGGAGACATGAGCGAAGGCTAGCCGACCCATCCTCGGTCAGACGTTCGGCCGCGAGCCGACTCGCCATACCCTCAATTACCTGAATTACCTGGTAGGCGTTCTCGACGTCCTTGATCGATACCTCCGCGACGACCGCGCCGCGTGATGACATCCCCTCGATCAGGCCCTCTCCTTGAAGTCGCTTGAGTGCTTCTCGAACAGGCGTTCGACTCGTTCCTAGCCACTGTGCTAGGAAGAGTTCCTGGACCTGTTGCCCTGGCTGAAACGAGAGTTCGATGATGGCTTGTCGAATCTCACGATAAGCGCGGGCTGCGAGATCCTCGTTTTCCAGGCGCACTGGCACCCGACGGCCGATTTCGGTGGTGGTCGGTATCATGACGTCCTCGCTAACCGCCAAACTGCCGTCCCGAAACGTCGTGACATCAGGGGAGTGCGGTGACGCTCGACAGCGAAGTTCACGGTTACGTGGAGTGCGGCACGTTCGTCACGCCTTGGGGGTTCGCTTCCGGCGAACTCAAGACTTTTGAACAGATGTGTGCACCGTCGACAAGATTGTATGCAAGCTAGCATACATGTAAGAGTGTGTCAATGATGTGATTGCTGAGTTGCTGAGGGGTGCGATTCATTTTTTCGTGATTATGCGCAAAGACTTTAAGGACGGTGGTAG
>CAYJPA010000091.1:0-23055 GCA_964371945.1 uncultured Sphaerobacteraceae bacterium
GATCGCTATCGCTCTTCCAGAAGCGACGCCGATTCCGGCGGATGTACCAGTTCGAAAGCTCCTCGACCACGAAATGCTCGATTTCGTTCGCCGCTCCGTTGGGGTCGTAGGCCGAAAGTCGATCGCGGGTGAGGTCGATCACCTGGTTTAACCGGGAGATGATCCAGCGGTCGAGCAGCGTTCGCTCGGACATCGGAACGTGATTGGCCCCGTCGTTTGGATCGAACCCATCCAGCCGGGCGTAAGTGATGAAGAATGAATAGGAATTCCAGAGGGGCAGGATGAACCGGCGGCGAACCTCGTCCGCGACGCTGAAGCCGAAGTTGACATTGACGCTTGGATTCACAGTCGAGAAGAGCCAGCGCATGGTGTCGACGCCCATCGATTCCGCGGCGTCCTCGAACCAAATCGCATTGCCCTTGCTCTTGTGCATCTCGTCGCCCTTTTCATCGCGCATGAGGGCGTAGGAGAAGACATTGCGGAAGGCGGGCTCGTTGGTCAACGCGGTGCTCTCGGCGATGACCGCGTAGAACCAGTTCCGGAACTGGCCGGGGAAGCTCTCAGTGATCAAATCGGCCGGATACCAGTATTCCCAGTAATCGCGGTCATGCCGGTATTTGAGCGTCGAAAAGGCCACGATCCCCGCGTCGAGCCACGGATTGCCGACATCGGGAATCCGGCTCACTTTCTCACCACACGAAGCGCAGGCGATCTTGACCGCGTCGATCCAGGGCCGGTGTGGCGTATTGCCGTCGAACTCGTCCCAACCTTCGACCGCGCGCTCCTTGAGCTCGACCTCGCTGCCGATTACCTCAAATTTGCCGCAGGAAGCGCACTCGTAGATCGGTAATGCCAATCCCCAGTAGCGCTTCTTGGAGATCATCCAGTCGTCCATGTGCGCGAGCCAGTCGAGCTCGCGGTCCATGCCGAAACTCGGCACCCAGTTGACCTGGCGGGTGACGTCCATCATCGGCTGGCGAAGCTCGTTCATCGAGATGAACCATTCGTCGACCAACCGGAAAACAAGATCGGTGCCGCAACGCCAGCAAACCGGATAGCGGTGCTTGTACTGCTCGCCGCGGTAAAGGAGTCCCTTTTCCTGCAGGTTCTTCATGATCGGGGTCGCGACTTCGTGGACGTATTGCCCGGTCAGCCAGTCGAAGCCGTCGACATAGACTCCGAATTCGTTGATCGGCGCCACGACCGCCAATTCGTTGACCTTTGAGAGCGCGAAGTCCTCTTTGCCGCAGCCGGGAGCAATGTGGACGATGCCAGTGCCCTCGCCGGCGGACACGTCGGTCCAGGAGATGATTCGATGAACCACTCCTTCGGATGCTGGGAGCTCGTCGAAGGGACCGGTGTATGTGCGTCCGAGCAGTTCTTCGCCCTTGAGCTCACGGGTCACGACGTACTCGCCGCGAAGGGCATTTTTGGCGGCGTCGCGGGCGAGGTAGTACGCACGGCCGTCTTGCACGACCCGGATGTAGTCGAGATCCGGATGAACCGCGGCCGCGACATTCGCGGCAAGCGTCCAGGGCGTTGTGGTCCAGGCAAGCAGCGACGCGTTCTCCTCGTCGAGCAACGGGAAATGAACGAAAACCGAGAGGTGTGCTCGCTCCTGGTAGCCCTCGGTGACGATCTCATGCTCTGAAATGCCCGTACCGCAGCGCGGGCACCAGGGCATCACATCGTGGCCTTTGTAGATCCATCCGCGCTCATGACATGTCTTCAGGAAGTGCCAGATGGTGTAGTTGTTCTCGTCGGACATCGTGAAATAGGAGTCATCCCAGTCCATCCAATACCCGAGCCGGATCGACTGATCGGATTGGCGTTTCGCGAATTTGACGACCCGCTGCTTGCAGCGGTCGACGAACTCGGCGACCCCGAAGGTTTCGATATCGCGCTTGCTCTTCAGCCCAAGCTCCTTTTCGACTTCGACCTCAACCCATAGTCCCTGACAATCGAAGCCGTTTTGAAAGCGCTGCCGCTCGCCGAGCATCGCGTGATAGCGCTGGAAGAGGTCCTTGTAGGTTCGACCCCAGGCGTGGTGAACGCCCATCGGGTTGTTGGCCGTGATCGGGCCGTCGAGAAACGAAAAGCGTTTCACGGCGGCATCGTTGCGATGCAGGTACTTGTCGACGATCGCGTCGCGATCCCACCATGCGAGGAGATCGCGCTCCATCGCGGGGAAATCGACTTTGGTTGGCACTTCGTGGAATGTAGGCATCACGCTCATCTCCGGAATCTGGTCAATGAACAACAAAAAACCCGCCCTCTGTAGAGGACGGGCGAGCCCGCGGTACCACCTCGATTGACAGGCGAACAACGCCTATCCACTCAGGCACGTGCGAACGTGCCACCGCGTTATCGGGCGGATCCCGGTCATACCTACTGCGCTTTTTGCGGTTCGGGTAACGGCTCGGGAAGGATCTCCATTCGCGGCGATCAGTTTCCGGCTTTCACCATCTCGGAATCGCTCGATTATCGCCCACGGTGGCACTGTTTCCGTCAACACCTTCTTCAATTGGCCATAAGTGTAGCGCGGACCAATCAGTTCGACCAAGCACGGACGGCAACGCGGTTCTCGCGATCGAGAAAACGCACAAAATGTCACAAAATGTCACAGGTGTGGAGATTGATCAGCATGTATCGCTGGTCCCGTTGCTGAAGGGAATCAACACTATCGAACTCCAGTTCGACGCGCTAAGCCAAAGTTTTATATGATGAGAGATATCACAGTCAACCGATCATTAGAAACGTTTTGCAGGAGCTACAGAAGGTGAAGCTGTAGTCGCGTGATTTATTACGCCCGCATCAACAATGAACGAGCGCAATAAATTGCGCGACTACAGGGAATTGTGGCGATCCTGTTTTAGGAGCTCGTTCACCAAATCAGGGCGGTTGGAGATGATGCCGTCAACACCCAAGTCGATCATTCGCTGGATCTGTTTGGGATGATCGACCGTCCAGGAGTTCACCCGAACACCAAATCGGTGCATCGTCCTCACCAGGAGATCGCTGCAGATCCGGTAGTGGATCATGACGTCGGTCGCGCTTACCGCCCGGACGGCCGCCAGCAGTGGTAGAGGTGTAGCAAACTGTAGGCTCAGCGAAGCCATTCGTTTTGCAAGTTTCGAGGGAAAACCGGTCGACATATGACCCGTCGAGAGCCCGATCCGGAAATCGGGGAAAGCGCGCCGCACGGCGATCAACACGGAAGCATGCGTCGACGAAACCGCCGTATTCGAGCCCAAGTTCAACTCACTCATTTGGGCCATAAGTTCGCGCTCATAGCCGGGCGCCTTGACGTCAATCAACAACGCTGCTGTGTCGCCGATGAGCTCGACTGCTTCGTGAAGTGTCAGAAGACCGGGTAACGCTTCGCGCAGTTGTGCAGTTGTCAAAGCTCGCACATGCGATCTTGTGCCATTTGACAGTTTGACGTGCTCATCGTGAACGAGCACGATTTTCCCCTCGGCCGAGCGTTGCACATCGAACTCGATCCGATCGACCCCGATCTTCAGCGCCTGCTCGATTGCTGGACGACTGTTCCCCGGAAAGAAACCGCCGGCGCCGCCGTGCCCAATCACCTCAATGGGCCGACTCGCGGCGCTCATGTACGACGGTATCGCAGGCGCCGGTAGATCGACGTCAAAACCATGAGATAGGTCGACCCCAGCAAATACGACGTGACGACATCGGTGAACCAATGATGTCCGAGGTAGATTCTGCTTGGACCTACGAGAGCGATCTTCGCGGCAAAGAAGGCGATGGTCGCTCGGCGCAACCCCTTGTGCTTGATCCGTTGACTGGCCAAATAGGCGAGCATGCCGTAGACGCCGGTGTAGTTGATGACGTGGCCGCTCGGGAAGCTTGTACCGCCAATCCGAGCCTTGGTGACGCGGAAATCGCCCTCAACCGGCCGGGGCCGTTTCATGATCATCTTGAGCGTGCCGGAGATTGCGCTCGTGCCCCATCCCGCGAGTTGAAAAAAGGCGTCAAGCCGGTTGCCGAACGCGCCGATCAAGGCAGGGATCACGATCGGCAGCGTGCGGCTCTGTGGCGGAAAGCCCGCCCACGATACGGCGTGCATCAAGCGAGAGAACCAGGGATTTTGCTGTTGTTGGATGGCTCGCGTGACCTTCGCATCGAGCTCGGAGGTCTTCCCGCTTTTCACGAGTTTTGTGATGATTCCCACGGTGATGAGCGCAACGACGATGTACGCAAATCGACATCTTCTGCTCAAGATCGCGCGTTCAGGATGCAAAGAGCTTCTCCAACTTGATCGTCGAGTGCCGTGCCGTTTCTTGTTGACCATGCTATCGGTAGTGCAATCGAGCAACAAGGCACTGAGCCCCGACTTTGGACCAAACGACCATGGTAGATTGCCACCAACGTTCTTATCACGTTGAGGAATTCAGGAATGCAAGCCTCGGCCGATTCTCGATTTACCTCGAACACTGACCGGTCAAGCTATCTTTTTCCGCTAACGTTGATTGGACTAGTGCTGCTTTTTCTCGCGGCACCTTGGTCCTGGCAACACAAGGCCCATGCAGCGCTTCACGGCTTGTGCGCGCAAACGCCGAGCCACACGCTCATGCTCGGCGGTCACGCGCTTCCATTCGATAGCCGGATGACTGGCATTTACGGTGGATTTCTCTCCACGATCGTCATTCTCGTGGCGTTGGGCAGGCATCGCGCCAGCCGGATGCCGAGTATCCCCGTGTTCGGGATTCTTGCGCTCTTCGTTGGCTTGATGGCGATCGACGGTTTCAATTCGCTCTTTCTCGATCTCCAGCGTCCCCATCTCTACGAACCAAACAACCACCTCCGGCTGGTGACGGGCATCGGAACCGGCGTCGCAATCGCCTGCGTGATCTGCTATCTCGCGGCGATATCGCTTTGGCGGCAGACGGATGCGAAACGACGCGTGGTTGAGCCGCGCGATTTTCTCATCCTCTTGCCCGCGCAAATTCCAGTTGTCGCTATCGTGCTTTCAGACGCAAGTTGGCTCGCGTTTCCGATGACGCTACTGTTGGTTTTCTCCGCGGTGATCGTGATTTCGTCATTGGCGTTGATCGCGATCGTCTTGTTCCGATACCGAGACTGTACCTATTCACATCCAACCGAATTGCAGGGAACCGCAACCGCGGCGCTGCTGACAGCAATCGCCGTTATGGCGCTGCTTTCGGGAGGCAGATTCCTGCTCGAAGACCTCATGAATATTCAGCCTTTGACGTGAAGCGCCGAAAAGTCGCTGTGCTACACTCGTGCGGACACGGGTGGATTTCCCGAGGTTCTGTTTATCTTTCGGCATCTGTCACTGGATGCCGGCCGCTTTTTGCGGCGAATGGCCGGGGAATAATGCGGATCGTTCGAAATATCGGTCACGTCAAGCGCCGCAGGCGACTTGGCCGGTGGGCGGCGCTTTTAGGCTTCATGATGCTCGGCTCCACCTTCCTCCTCATCTTTTATCCAACCCAGATCATCGTCGCGTACGGTCTTCTCTTAATTGGCTTTGTTTCCTTCAATTTCGGAATGCAGCAGCTTGGAAAATGGAGCAACACTCCTCGTCATCCTCGCAACGATCTCGCGATCGATGATCGCCTGCAGACGCTCTCAGACAAGTACGCGATTCTGCATTACATGCGATTTGGCAAGAAGGTCGTCGAGCATCTACTGGTCTATCCGGGCGGATTGGTTGTCCTTACGGCTCGCGATGTGCCCGGCACGATCGTCGCCAATGGCAACAAATGGCGGAAAAAGGGCTCCGGCGCGCTTCGGCTCTTCGGGATGAGCGGTCCCCAGCTTGGAAACCCGTCGTTTGAAAACGACGAAGCGGTCGCCCTGGTCGAGCAGAAATTGAAAGATGCACAGCTCGAATACGACGTTTCAGGTGCGATCGTTTTCACCGCCCCGAATGCCGATCTCGATACTGATGAGGCGGAGCACGACGCGGTTCTGGTCAGCGATCTGGCGGATTACATTCGCCGGATCGAGGTTGACCCAGCGTTCAAGAACAGCGAGCGCGATGCACTCGTGGAGCTGCTGACCGACGGCGAAGAGCTCGAGCGTACCGAGCGCACGTCCACGCGCCGGCCAGTGCGAGTCAAACGGCGCGCGCTGGGTAAGTCGTGATCTCGGGCGGTGCGGTCGGTATCGGCGCGGACTGGCCGATTTGGGGTCATCGTCACGCGACGAATCTCCTTGCGCAAGCCGTCGCCACTGAACGTATTCGACACGCTTTTTTGATCAGCGGCAGCGAAGGAGTCGGCAAATCAGCACTTGCCATTGCTTTCGCACAGGCGCTGCTCTGTATGGATCCTTCGCGTCCCGGCTCGCCCTGTGGGGTTTGCCGTTCCTGCAGGAAGATCGCCCGCGGCGTTCACCCGGATGTCCAGACATTCGGGATCGAATCGCAGACCGTCGCCGCGACGAAGTCGAGCGGGAAGAACACCACCCTCACGATTGAGACCGTTAGGTCACTGGCATCGACAGCGTTCCTCCGGCCGATGGAAGGACGCTGGCGTGTATCCGTCGTTGACGACGCCGAACTGTTGCAGGAGACCGCCCAGGAAGCGCTCCTCAAAACACTCGAGGAGCCGCCGCCATTCACCGTGATTTTGTTGTTGGCGAATGATGCGGAACTGCTTTTGCCAACGGTGCGATCTCGTTGTCAACTCATCGAACTGTCGCTGGTTCCCCGCTCAAAGATCCAGGCGGGACTGGAGTCTCGCGGATTCGACTCCGATCGCGCGGCTGAGCTTGCCGGGGCCGCGAGCGGCGCTCCGGGATGGGCGATCCGCGCGGCGGGCAATCCAAAATTGATGGCCGATCGGCTCGATGCCATCAACCGCGCCGTAGGCTGGATTCACGCTTCGCCATTCGAGCGTGTGGTTACCGCATTTCGGCTCGGGGATTCGTTCTCCAAACGGCGTCAGGCTGTTTTCCAGGATCTCGAAGTCGTGCTTGGTCTCTGGCGTGATGCGCTACTACTCAAATCCGATCTCTTCGGCGCCGTGACTTTTCCAGCGGCGGCGAACGAGCTGACCAGTTCGGTTGGCAATTGGCCGCTCCAGACCATTCACGCTTCACTTCGTTCCGTACGTCAATGTATCGCCGATCTCGAGGCCAATGCCCGGCCTCGATTGGCGATCGAATCGATGGTGCTTCAATGGCCGATACGCTGAGCACGCAATTCAACGAATCTTCAGAGACGACCATTCCCGGCATGCCCAAGACGCTCGATGAAGCGCGCGGCATGGCCCGGCTGCGATTTCGCGAGCGGTTGTCCGCGGGCGAAAAGATCGGGGATTGCGCCTGTGGCGAGGAGGGGGCCGCCGCGGCGCTCGATTCCTCGAGCTCATCTCGTGTGACCGGGGTTCGATTTCTTGATTCCGGCCGCACCTATTACTTCGATCCATGCGACTACGCGCTCGAAGCCGGCGACTGGGTTGTCGTCGAAACAAGCCGCGGAAAAGAGGCGGGTCGGGTTATTCTCGCTCCTCACCAGGTTCGCCAGAACATGCTGCAAGGCGATCTCAAACCGATCCTGCGCAAACTGTCGAACGATGATATCGAGCGCATGAGCAGGCTCAAGCGAGAAGCCGCGCAGTCGGTGAAGACCTTCGGCGCCAAGATCCGCGAACGCAACCTCCCGATGAAACCGATCAGCGCCGAATACAGCTTCGACGGGTCGCATCTGCAGCTCACTTTTTCGTCGTCAGATCGGGTTGATTTCCGGGAGCTGGCCAAAGATCTCTCCGGTTTGTTCCGGTGCCGGGTCGAGCTGCGGCAGGTCGGGCCGCGCGACGAAGCCAGGCTCCTGGGTGGTGTCGGCCGCTGTGGGCGAACACTCTGTTGTTCATCTTGGCTGCCGGTTTATCCCGAAATTTCGATGAACATGGCCAAAACGCAGGATTTGCCTCTCAATCCAAGCAAGGTTTCAGGCGTTTGTGGGAGGCTGTTATGTTGCCTCTCCTATGAGAACGACCAGTACCGGCAAATGAAAGTCGCGATGCCGCGGTTGGGTCAGACGCTGGAAACGCCAGGTGGACCTGGGATGGTCGTTTCGATGCAGATCCTGAAGGATTTGATCACGGTGAGACTCGCGGCCGACAACACGGATGTCGTTTTTACGGCCACCGATCTCGGCTACCGCAAACCCGACCCGGACGTCAAAACTGCACCGCTGCCAATTACGCCTGCGCAGGCAATGTTGCCGCCGGTCGGAAGGGCGCAGCCTGAACTGGCTAAAATCACACAATCTGTTACCGCAAACGAGCCGGCGGATGACGATGAAGTCGGAGATGAGCTCGAAGCCACGGCTGGAGAGGAGCAACCGCGTTCGGGCGGTCGACGACGGCGACGCCGTGGGCGCGGATCACGCCGGCGCGGCGATGCGCCGCCAACGCCTCAGGCATAAGGCAGCGGCATGGCGACGTACCTTGTCATTCACACGCCAATTCCGGATGAAGAAGCGGTTGCTCGCAAACCGAGCGATCTCCTTGGGCTTGCCAGGGCAGCGACCGAGCCGCGGGCGAATCCGCGCTGGTTGCGCACCTTTTCGCCAGATCTGCATGACGACCGCATCTTCACCTTCTGGGAGGCGGACAACGCAGCTGAAGTTCAGGCGATGCTCGAACGATTCGGATTCCTGAACGACATGATCGCTGCCCCGATCCGCGTCAGCGAATGGGGCCCCGTTGATGTGCTCGCGTCCGCGGCGGAACAGAGCCAAGAAATCGACTGAGCGCTCGTGTCTGGTCTGCCTGAAGTGGCTGCACTGATACAATCTCTTGACAACTGAATTGACCTAGCGGCCTCGTTCAAAGCGGCAAGGGGGCGTTGCCCTTGTAATCCGTGACAAGGAGTTTCTGGTGCCTGAGTTGATGACTGTTGGTCAGCGTCTGAAACGATTCGATTCCCCTCCGAAGCTGACCGGTGTCGAACGCTTTACCGGTGATCTTCGCTTTCCCGGGCAGCTCTACGCGCGCCCGGTTGGTAGCCCGTATGCCCATGCTCGAATTGTGAGCGTCGATAAATCGGCCGCGCTCGCGATTCCGGGCGTGGTCGCCGTGCTGACCGCCGCCGATCTCCCGATTCGGCGAGTCGAAGGCGCCGCCCCGACAAAATCGCCACTCGCCAACGAAGAAGTACTTTGGACGGGCCAGTTCGTTGCGCTTGTGCTGGCGACGAGCGACGCCGCGGCTCTCGACGGGATGGGCGCGGTCGAAGTCGAGTACGAAGAGCTGACAGTGATCGCGACGCTCGACGAAGGGCTTGATCCCGCCTCGTCGCCAGTTCGTGCGGCCGGCGGCGCTTCCGACAATGCGGAAGCCGGTATGCACAACGCCGACGCGGCCACCAAGGCGGAAGAGGAGCACGAGGTGCTCCCGCCGAACGTTTCCGGGTCGATCCACTTTCACCGTGGCGATGTCGTTGCCGGTTTCGCCGAAGCGGATGAGATCGTCGAATTGACCTTCAATTCGCTGACGGTTCACCAAGGCTACATCGAAACCCAGGCCTGCCTCGTGAACATCGATCCGCTCGGCCATCTCGATGTCTACACCAGCACCCAGGCGGCGTTTTATTGCCGCAATCGAGTATCGGAAACGGTTGGGATTCCGGTGCACAACATCAACGTGCACCCGATGCCGGTCGGCGGCGGTTTCGGCGGCAAGTTTGTGCTGATCGAGCCGATCGTGGCGGCGGCGGCTGTCGCCGTGAAGCGGCCGGTGCTGTTCCAGTACACCCGGATGGAAGATTTCATGACTGGAAACCCGGCTCCCGATTGCCGGATTCAGCTCAAAGTAGGCGCAAAGCGTGACGGCACACTGACCGCGCTGAAAGGGCGAACCGAGTTCGATAGCGGCGCGTTCGCGGGGTCTCCGATGCAGATTGGGTCGATCCTGATGGGCGGTTACTACCGGGTCGAGAACCTCGATATCCGTGGCTACGAAATCCTGACCCATAAGGCTGCCGCGGGGGCATACCGCGCTCCGGGCGCGCAACAAGGCACGTACGCGATCGAGTCGGTCATGGACGAGCTTGCGCACAGGCTCAATCTCGATCCGATCGAGTTCCGGCTGAAGAACTGCGTGGTCGAAGGCGATCCCCGGCCGAACGGCGCGCTGTGGCCACGGATTGGGCTCAAAGAGACGTTGCAAGCGCTGCAGATGCATCCGCGCTGGCAAAACCGTGAGGCGTCGCGCAAGGCCGGACGCGGTGTCGGACTCGCGATCGGCGGCTGGCCGGGCGGCGTCGAACCGGCGACCGCGGTGTGCCGGTTGGACCACGATGGAACATTGACGGTCGTGCTCGGATCGGTCGATCTTAATGGCACGAACACGACCTTTTCACAGATCGCCGCGGAATCGTTTGGAATGCCTGCCGATCGCATTCATGTGACTACCGCGTCGACCGATGGCGCGCCGTACGCGGGTGGCACCGGCGGATCAAAGGTGACCTATACGGTTGGGCCGGCTGTGCAAAAGGCTGCCGAAGAAGCCAAAGCGCAAATCCTCGCGATCGCGGCGCAGCAGCTCGAGGCCGCGGTCGATGATCTCGAGCTCGAAAATGGCGCGGTTCACGTCAAGGGCGTGCCGACGTCGTCGATCACGCTCAAGCAGATCGCCCAGATGTCGATGTCGTTTGGGGCCAAGTACGAACCGGTTTATGGCCGGGGATCGACCGCGATCACACTCGGCGCCCCAGGCTTTGCCGCGCACATCGCCGAGGTTGAGGTCGATGAGGCAACCGGCGAAACGCGCGTGACCAACTATGTCGCCGTGCAGGACGTAGGGTTTGCTATCAATCCCGCATTGGTCGAAGGCCAGATTCACGGCGGCGTCGTTCAGGGGCTCGGTTGGGCGCTGTACGAAGGGCTTGCGTTCGACGCTGACGGGCAATTGCTGACCGCCAGTTTGATGGATTACGCCCTGCCGAAGGCGAATACGATACCGGAGATCGATGTCCTTCTGGTCGAGGTTCCATCGGAGCTCGGCGCATATGGCTCCAAGGGAGCCGGCGAACCGCCGGCGATCCCTGGGCCGGCGGCGGTCGCGAATGCGATTCGAGACATAACCGGCGCCCGCGTGACCGACCTTCCGATGAGACCGCAAACCATTGCCGCGGCGATGATGGGCCTCAACGGACACTAGGACGAGCAGCAGATCGTTCGCGAGGGTTGATCGATGGTTGTGCAGTCGCCTGTTTCAACATCGTTGTCAGCGGCGTATGGCGGCGGAAAGTGGTCTCAACGGACCGCCACCATGCGCGAAGACATGCCGCTCTGGTGGGGTGATTGGGGCTCCTCGTCGGAGTGCGGCACTTTGCGTGCTGTCCTCTTGAGACGTCCCGGACCAGAACTGGATGCGATCGAGGATTTCGACGCGGTCCAGATGCGGGCCGATCTGAATCCCGGCTTGGCTCGCGCCCAACACGATGACTTGGTTGAAGCGTATAGGTCCCACGGCGTCGCCGTTCATTTGATCGAGAACGGGCGGCTCGACAAGCCGAACTCCTTTTTCATACGCGATCTGATGTTGATGACGCCCGAGGGGGCAATCATCACCCGCCCGGCGTCCAACGTTCGCGCCGGTGAGGAACGGTTTGTTGCCGAAGCGCTCGGGCAGATCGGCGTGCCGATTCTGATGACCGTCCATGGTGGTGGAACCTTCGAAGGCGCGGATGTTTCCTGGGTGGACAGGGATCTTTGTTTCCTGGCCGAGGGACTCAGGACTAATGAAGAGGGAGCCAATCAAGTTGAGCGGATGCTCCGCGAGATTGGCGTGAAGGAGGTCGTCCGGGTTGGATTGCCTTATGGGGCGATGCATCTCGACGGCCTGCTGAACCTTCTCGATCGCGATCTAGCGGTCATTTGGCCTCGACGAACGCCGTACAAGATCGTGCAAACGCTTCGGGAACGCGGACTTCGGTTCATTGAGATCGAGGACGAAGTCACAGCCCAGAACTGTCTGCCGCTCAATTTCGTCGCGCTCGCGCCCGGTCATGTCTTGATGCCGGCCGGCGGCGATCTCATGAAAGCCAAGTACGAGGAAGCAGGCGTCACTTGCCACACGGTTGAGATCGGAGAGCTGATTAAGGCCGGAGGCGGCATCCACTGCATGACCGGCTTTCTGAAACGCGACGATCTGTAAGCATGAGATGCCAAGTTGCAGACCAATGCTGACCGAGCTCGTCATTCGGGATTTCGCGATCATCGATGAGCTCCGGATTTCGTTCGAACCGGGGCTCAATGTGTTGACCGGCGAAACCGGTGCGGGCAAGTCGATCATCATTGATGCGCTCGGCGCGGTATTGGGCGAGCGGATCGGTCCCGACGTGGTCCGATCCGGCGCCAAAGCGGCAATGGTCGAGGCGATCTTCGACATCTCATGCCTCGGGAGTCGGAGCGCCCTCACCCAATTCGCGACCGAGCTCGGAATCGATCTCGATGAAGGCACGCTCATTCTCGCTCGCGAGGTCGCCGCGGGGGGCCGCAGCACCGCGCGGATCAATGGCCGGGCGACGACGGCTGGCAGCTTGAATCGGGCCGGCGCTCTGCTGGTCGATATCCATGGGCAAAGCGATCATCTCTCGCTGCTCCATCAGCACGAGCACCTCAATGTGCTCGACCGCTTCGCCGGCACTATCGCGGATAGACAAGCGTTCGCGGAGATCGTTCACCAATTGCGAGACGTGCGTCGCTCGATCGATTCGCTAGTTCGTGGCGCGCGAGAGCGAGAACGCCGGATCGATCTGCTCTCATTTCAGGTTTCCGAGATTGAAGAGGCAAATCTCGAGCCAATTGAAGATGAAAGACTGAGCTCCGAGCGCGATGTGCTGATGAACGCCGAGCGGCTTGCGGCCGAAGCGGTGCTTGCGCACGCTTTGCTGGCTGGATCGGAGATCGACGGCGAAGAATCTCCATCGGCGATCGAGATCCTTCAGCGGGCGTCGGCGCAGGTTGACGCGATCGCCCTCGTCGATGCGTCGATGAATGCAACCGCCGAGCGATTGCGTGACGCGCTCTTTGCGCTCGAGGATGCCGTCTCGGAGACCCGTGATTATCGCGACCGGATAGAAGCCAACCCGGCACGGCTTGAGGCGGTCGATGAACGCCTCGATCTCATCCGCAAGTTGAAGCGGAAGTATGGTGAGTCGATCGGTGATGTCATCGCCTACGGCGTCGAAGCATCGGTCGAGCTTGCCAAACTGACCGGCGGTGAAATGGACGCGGCCGTGCTGCTGGAACGGGAAGCCCAGCTCCTCGACGAGATCGCGGGGTTGGGTACTGTTCTTTCGGGGAAACGGTCACAGGCCGCGCGGCGGCTCGAGCAAGGCGTCGAGTCCGCGATTGCGGAGCTGAATATGGGCCGCTCACGATTCGCTGTCAGCATCGAGCAGCGGGAATCGACAGAAGGCGCATTGTTTGGAGATGGGCGTCGAGTCGGGTTCGATGAGACCGGACTTGACCGGGTCGAATTCATGCTGGCAGCTAACGCCGGCGAGTCACTGAAGCCGCTTGCCAGAGTCGCCTCGGGCGGGGAAATGGCCCGGCTCATGTTGGCGTTGAAGTCGATTCTGGCAATCGCCGACGAAACGCCGACATTAGTTTTCGACGAGGTCGATGTCGGGGTCGGCGGCCGCTCCGGACAGGTCGTCGGCGAGAAACTCTGGGGTCTGACGCGCGAGCACCAGGTGATCGTGATTACTCATCTTCCGCAGATTGCGGCGTTTGCCGAGTCTCATTACAGGATTACCAAAGCGGAACGATCCGGCCGGACGGTTTCGAATGTTGTGCTAATCGACGGCGAGGAACGAATCGACGAGATCGCCGCGATGGTCGACGGCGAGCCTGTTACCTCAGCCGCCCGCGAGAACGCACGCCAGATGGTCGAACGGGTCTCCGCGTGGAAGGCCAGTGCTGGCATTGCCGCTTGATTGACGATTCAAAGAGCTGCCACGCGCGGAGATCATACTCGTGGCGGTATTCGGAACGGATTCGGTCCGTGGGGTGTGCCGTATACTCCTGTCGCTGCTTCGTGGTGGCTGCTAATACCGAAAATCGTGATCCGATGGCTCCAATCGGGCTGAATTCAAGGCAACTCAGGAGATGAACAATGACTGGTCTCAACATGAAAATGGTCCAGCAGATGCAGACCAAGATGATGAAGATTCAGCAAGAGTTGGCTGATGCCGTTCTCGAGGGAACTGCCGGCGGCGGAGTCGTTAAGGTCACGGTGAACGGTCAGCGAGAGTTCCAGGGAATCAAGATCGATCCGAGCGCGGTCGATCCCGACGATGTCGAAATGCTCGAGGACTTGATCGGCGCCGCGATCACCGATGCCATGGAAAAGGCGGCTGCCCTCAGCGAACAACGCATGGGTGCCCTTACCGGCGGGATGAAGATTCCTGGTCTGACATAGCGTTCAGCAGGGACGGCAGACAGCCGGTGGCGCCGCGGGGTGGCCGATGAGGTTGCGCAAAGGTGGACCGCTCCAGGTCTACATCGACGATGTCGTTCGCCTGCGGAAACCGCATCCTTGCGGCAGCTTCGAATGGACGGTGGTCCGGCTCGGCGCCGACATCGGTCTGCGCTGTCACGGTTGCTCACGAAAGGTCTTGCTTCCGCGGCGCGAGCTTGAGCGGCGACTGAAGACCTTCGTTTCGCGGGGACCCGGTTTCGAGCAGGACGCCATCGTTATTGCCGCGGCCGATGCTGAGGAGTCGACTGACCCGGCGGCGGATCGAATGGTATGAGCGACGCACAGGCCGCTCCCGCGCAGACGTCGGATACACACTCGCCGTTACCGCCTAGACACGTTCGCCATCGACAGGGCAAAGACTCGATCCGAGGTGTCCTCCACAATCGCGCGTTCTTGCGGCTCTGGTTGGCGCAGGCGATTTCGCAAACCGCCAGCAATATGATCAATTTCGCGTTGCTGGTGCGTGTGCGCAATATTGTCGAAATCCACGACCTCAGACAGGCGAACACCTCGATCAGCCTTGTGATTATTTCGTTCTCGCTGCCGGCGATCCTGTTTGGACCGCTCGCGGGGGTGATGGCCGATCGCGTCAACCGCAGACAGCTCATGGCCGCCACAAATCTGCTGCGTTCAGTAGCCGTCTTGTGCTTTCTGTTAATCCGGCCCGGCTGGCATGTTGAAACGATCCTCATTGCCCACTATCTCGTGACCTTCTTGTTTGGGATCGGCGGGCAATTCTTTGCGCCTGCACAGGGCGCCGCGATCCCTTCGCTGGTCCCGCGGTCTCAGCTCATCAGCGCCAATGCGTTGTTCAACCTTACCAATGCGATGGCGCAGCTCATAGGACTTGCGACGCTCGGACCGTTATTGGTCAAGCTCTTTGGAGTCGATGTCGTCTTTGGACTGTCGATCTCGCTCTTTCTCGTCTGCGCCGGTCTCGTGATGACGCTGCCCTCGATGCAATCGCTCATGCGTCCGACGGACCATGTCACGACCGCGCCGATGAAGCGGCTTTGGTCGGACATCAAAGAGGGGCTGGTCTTCATCCTTCAGGACTCGTTCTTGATGCGGGCGATCGTCTATTTGACGCTGGCCGCGACGACATTCCTAATGGTCGCGACGCTCGGGCCTGATTTCATCACGTCGGAGATCGGGCTCCCGAAAGAAGACTTCCTCTACATCATTGCGCCGGCCGGAATCGGGATCGTGGCGGGCGTGGCATTCGTGGGGCGAGTGGTCAAGCGCTTCAGCCGGGCCGCCGTGATCGACTGGTCGCTGAGCATGGCCGGAGTAATGCTCTTCGGTATGGCGGTTTCGCCGAAGCTGCTCAATTTGGCTTGGACGGGCGGCGACGCCCCTCAGCGGGTCTTGATCTTCGTGACCGGCGGCTTCGCCGCGCTACTCGGGCTCTGCAACGCATTCATCCTCGTGCCCGCAAACACGATGCTTCAGGAGCATTCACACGAGCATGTTCGGGCGCGCGTGTACGCGACCTTCTTCATGATCTCGAATGCGTTCTCATTCATCCCGATCTTTTTCGCGGCAGCATTCGCGGACCTCTTCGGCGTCGTTCAGATTCTAATGATCGTGTCAGTGTTAATCGGGGCGATCGGTTTTTCGAGTGTGGTGCAGAGCAAGACAGCAGAAGCCGCACGGTGGAAGCGACTCCGCTCCCGTCACCGGCAGGGGCCGGAGTCGATCAGTCAAGAAGCCCGCCGCTAGCTGCCCGTCAAAACACTCTCGAGCAGCGCCATTCGCACGAAGACCCCGTTATGGGCTTGCCGGAAGTAGGCGGCTCGCGGATCGTTGTCGACCGCGGTCGAGATTTCGTCGACGCGTGGGAGTGGGTGCAGAACGATCGCCTTCGGACTCAAACGATCGAACGACGATTGATCCAGCACATAGACCCCACGGGCGGCTTCGTACTCCTCGCGGGTCGTGAAGCGTTCTTTCTGGATCCGGGTTTGATAGACGACATCGACGCCTGGGAGCACTTCCGCGAGGTTCGACTCGTCGTGGTATCGGACACCGTTCGCGTCAAGGGCGCGACGGATATCGGCGCCCATCGGCACTTCGGGCGGCGACACGAAGATCAGCTCCGTTCCCTCGGTCAGACAACACAGCAGCGCGAGCGAACGGGCGGTGCGGCCAAAGCGCAGATCACCGACCAGAGCGATCCTGAGTCCATCGACCTTTCCGAGCTCGTTTTTGATCGTGTAAAGATCAAGGAGTGCCTGGCTGGGATGCTCCCCGGGGCCATCGCCCGCGTTCAGGATCGGCACACTCGAGACACTCGCCGCACGGCGGGCGGCGCCCTGTTCGTAGTGACGGATGACGATGGCGTCGGCGTACCCCTCGACGATCCGAATGGTGTCCTCGATCGATTCTCCCTTGATCGCGGACGAAAACTCACGAGCGTTCTCAGTCGAGATCACGCCGCCGCCGAGCCGGAGCATCGCCGACTCGAAACTCAACCTGGTACGGGTGGAGGGTTCGTAAAAGATCGTCGCGAGAATGCTGCCCGCCAGAGGCCGAGCGGCCGGCGGAAGCGCTCGCATGAAGTCCGCGCGATCGAACAGGCGTTCAATCTCGGGGCGATCGAACTGTCCGACCTCAACCACATGCCGATTTGCCACCGCGCTTTGCTCCTTCGATCGAGATCGTTCCGGGCGTCGATTCCGGCCTCGAAGTATAGTGGCGGGCTGGAGCCGGAAAGGGGAACGATCGGTGGCAGTTGAAGCGCTCACATCGCGGGTGGCGATGATTCCAGGCGGCGTCAATGTTGGGGTTCTGCGCGGCGAGGGCGGTCGTTGCGTTTTGATCGATACGGGACTGCATGAGACCAGCGCCAAGAGGGCGCTCAAGGCAGTGAGAGAGGAGCTGGGTGGGGAGGTTGTCGCGATCCTGACGACCCACGCTCATGCCGATCACTTCGGAGGCAATGCGACGGTCGTGAAGCGCACGGGTGCGCGGGTTCATGCACCCTCGTTCGACGAAGCGATTTTGCGCTATCCGCTGCTGCAGCCGGCCCTCCTGTTTGCTGGAGCCGATCCGCCACCGACCATGCGCGGGAATTTCATGCTCGCCGACGCGAGTCCGGTCGATGAAATCATCGCCGGCGATCGACTTACGATCGAAGGGTTCGAGATCGAAGTCGTTTCACTGGCCGGGCATTCGCCCAATCAGGTTGGATTTCTGGTCGATGGCGTCTTTTTCTGTGCGGATATCGTGCTGCCGGAGAGTGTGCTCGACAAGTACAAGATTCCGTACCTCTTCTCCGCCGGGGATCATCTGAAGTCGCTAGAGCGATGCACCGACGTGAAGTGCCAGGTCGCGATGCCGGGGCATGGACCGATGCTCGATTCGTTGAACGCGGTCAGGGATATGAACCGCGCCTTGGTGCATGAGGTGGCCGGAAAGGCGGTTGAGTTTGCGACTCGGCCGATTGGAGCCGAGGCCCTGTTAGCGCTGCTCTTGCGCCATTTCGGCGCTTCAGTGTTGGATGCGCCGTCGTTTTACCTGTTGCATCCGACGGTGTACGCGTTTCTGTCGTACCTACAAGGTGAGGGGAAGATTCGGCATGAGGTGACCGGCGGAGAGTCGTTGTGGAGCGCGGTGTGAGGCTGACACGATGCGGAATTGGCGCGCGATGTCACAGAATGTCACAAAATGTCACACCCACGTGAGGTGATATGAGAGGTAATTCAGACCTGCGACAGGCGCCCCGAGAGGATGTTTCGTTTGCGATGCCGGGCGACGAAGAGCAGGGCGTTTCGCGAAACGCCCCTACAATGTGCCTAGAGGTAATAGTAAGCCCAGGTATCTTATGATAGAGATAGATCCTCGAGGACGAGTTGGCTGATTCTGTTGCCGAGGCGGACGCTGTAGTTGGTGCCGCGGTCTTCTGGGTAAATCTGGCTGGTATTGGCGAGGTAGAGGTTTTTCAGCGGCGTGCGATGGTCGGGAATCTTCACGCTGTAATTGAGAGTCACGATCGGTTGCGCGGCCCGTTCGCGGAAGACCCACCAGCGCTCGATCCAGGAGCGATCGAATTCGGGATTGATCCGCTTGATGAACGGAATGAAGGTCTCGATCAGCTCCTCTTCGGGCATCGTGAAATAGGGATGATCCGTTTCCATGTACTTCGAGAGATAGACATAATGCTTGCCCCCGTAGTCCGCGGAAGGCATAAAGTTCGTGTGCTCGATCACGCCGGTAAATGGCATATCGGGATCGGCGATGTTCAACCAATAGATCTCGGAGAGGGGCCTTGAGAGCTGGAGCAGGGCGACCGCCGCTGCCTCATAGGTGAGTCCGTGCAGCTTGGTCCGGTAGTCGTCAGGCAATTCCGGAACGAGCCGGGACATGATCGGGGAGGGAGTCGTGACGATCAGACGATCGACCACGATCGGAGCCGAACCATCATCGAATTCAACGTTCCAGCGGTCGCCGGCGGCACGCGACAGTTTTGACGGCCCATGACCGACATGCATTTCGGCGCCGGCCGATTTGACGGCGGCTACCAGCGCGTCGATCAAGACATTGAAACTGCCTTTGATGTAGCCGAGCTTCTCCTGATCGAGCGGCGACTTGCGTGAAGTCGTACGAAGCCAGATTTTCCCCCAGAACCAGACCATCGCGACATCGCTCTGATACCGGCCGAATTTGGCGTCGAGCTGCGCGCCGAGTGTCTTTTCGTACGCACGCTTGCCCAAAGCGCGCTTTAGCCAGCGCTCGGCGGTGATCTTTTCGTATTTCTTCCAGGATTTGACCTTCTGTAGATACGCGGTCACGAGTCCGAGACGCAGGCGATCGTGGAAGGGGATGATCCCGAGCTTAAGGAGGTCTTTCGCGCCATTGAGCGGAAAGATCTTGCCATCGGCGAAATACCCAACATTGGAGGGCAACCACATCAGCTTGTCCCCGATGCCGAGCTCCTGAATCAACGCCACGATGTCGAGATCGCTTTGAAAGAGGTGGTGGTAGAAGTACTCGAGATCGTTGCCTTCGACCGGGAAGGCGGCCGCCTGGCCCCCGAATCGCGAGCCACGCTCCCAAAGCGTTACTTTGTGGCCGGCCTGAGCAAGGCGAAGTGCCGTAGTGAGCCCTGCGATTCCGCCGCCCACGATCCCGAAATGCTTCGTTTCCAACAGTGCTGCCTCGTACTTTGATGATTTGAACGTTTGCCGGCAATGGCAATTGGGCGGACCATAACAGGTCCGCCCAATTGCGTACTACCTTGATATGTGTGCCAAAAGTCTAGATGAACAAAGGCGCCAGCACGAGCGTGATCGTCGCGAGCAGCTTGATCAGCACGTGCAGCGAAGGTCCCGCGGTGTCCTTCCAGGGATCACCGACGGTATCGCCGACAACGGCCGCATTGTGGGCATCGCTGCCTTTACCGAGGACCTTGCCTTTGTCGTCTTTGAGACCACCGGCTTCGATCAGCTTCTTCGCGTTATCCCAGGCGCCGCCACCGTTGTTGAGCACCAGGGCGAGCAAAACGCCGGTGATCGTTCCGACCATCAGCATGCCCGCGGCGGCTTCCCAGCGGAGTATCAATCCGACCAGCACCGGGACCGCCACGGCGAGCGTTCCAGGAATCACCATCTCGCGGAGGGCGCTCCGCACCGAGATGTCGACGCAGCGGCCGTAGTCAGGAAGCGATGTGCCCTTCATGATCCCGGGATCGGCGCGGAACTGGCGTCGCACTTCCTCGATCATGTCGCCTGCCGCGCGGCCGACCGCGCGAATCGCGAAGGACGCGAAGACAAAGACCAGCGCCGCCCCGATGAGTCCTCCGACGAAGACCTTCGGCTCCGCCAGGTTTACGACACGTTCGATCTCCTCGCCCTTGAATCGCGCCACCTCATCGAGGAACGCGGAGAAGAGCAAAAAGGCCGCGAGCGAAGCCGTGCCAACCGCGTAGCCCTTGGTCAACGCTTTGGTGGTATTGCCGACCGAATCAAGCGCGTCCGTGACGTCGCGGACTTGCTTCGGCGCGTTGCTCATTTCGACGATGCCGCCGGCGTTGTCGGTAATCGGACCGAAGCAGTCCATCGCGAGGATATAGGCGGCGGTCATGAGCATGCCCATGGTCGCGACCGCGGTGCCGAAGATACCGTTGCTCGAGAAGGTATCGAGGATCAGGAAGGTCTCGCTGCCAGGGAAATCGACCGACTTGCCGAGGTAGTACGAGCTCAAAAGCGCTGCGCCAACGGTGAGCGCAGGGATACCGGTCGTTTCAAAACCGACCGAAATTCCCGAAATGATGTTGGTGGCCGTGCCCTGTCGCGATGCTTCCGCGATTGATTTCACCGGTTTGTTCGTTCCGGTGTAGTACTGCGTGATGTAGAGAAACGCCAGCGAGGTCAGCAAACCAATGACGCCGCAGATCGCGTACTCGAACCAGCCGTGTGGCAGCATCCAGTAGCAAACAAAGAAGAGGCTGATGACCGAAAGCACCGCGGTCACGTAAAAGCCGCGATTGAGATCGCCCATCGGGTTCGTGGTTTGCAGTGCCGGCCGAACGGCCAACACTCCAACGAGCGACGCCATGAGTCCAAACGCACCGAGCACCAATGGGAAGAAGATCCAGGCGATATCGCCGGATCCGGTTGAACCGCCTGAGGCGTTGAAGAGGGCGACACCAAGGATCATCGCGCCAATGACTTCGGCTGCCGATGACTCGAAAAGATCGGCGCCGCGGCCGGCGCAGTCGCCGACATTGTCGCCAACCAGGTCGGCGATGACGGCCGGGTTGCGAGGATCGTCCTCGGGGATGCCAGCCTCGACTTTGCCGACGAGGTCAGCCCCAACATCGGCGGCCTTCGTGTAAATACCGCCGCCGAGCTGCGCGAAGAGGGCAACGAAGCTCGCGCCGAAGGCGAAGCCGACGATCCAGAAGGGTGTTTCCGCGAGGGCCGGAACGCCCTCCTTGCCTTCGGCAAAGAGGTAAACAATCCAATAAACGCCACTGATGCCGAGAAGGCCGAGCGCCATCACGAGGAAGCCGGAAACGGCTCCACCACGGAGGGCCACGACGAGCGCCTCGCCGACGCCTTTGCTCGCCGCGGCAGCGGTGCGGACGTTGCTCTTGACCGCGACATACATGCCGATGAATCCGGAGAGCCCAGAGAGAGCGGCTCCGATCAGAAAAGCGATCGCGGTGATGATGCCGCGCTCGAGCTGGTGCGCATCCTCGAAGATCGCGACGAGTCCGCCGATCAGGATCGCGACAACGACGGCTAGTTGCGCGATTGTCCGGTATTGACGGTTCAGATAGGCCAGTGCGCCCTGGAAAATCCGGGCGGAAATGTCCTGCATTCCGGATGTGCCCTGGTCCCGGGCAAGCACATCTTTGGCGAGCCATATGGCGAAGAGGATTGCCGCCAACCCGAACACTAGGACCGGCAGCATATAGAGGACCTGTTTGTCCAATTTCCCCCTCCTCGAAGCGTATGTGGGCTTTTCGCGCTAACCAACCAATCGGCGCGAAGTTGGTCGTTCCGGTTGCCAACCCGGTGAATAGCATGCCTGCCTTAAGGTCCAGCCACACGACTGGCTACCCTCGATTTCAGCGTCGAAAAGAGGGAATTGAACGCGCGAGCGCGCGTGGAGAGACCAAAACCTACTCCACGCGCGGCAGGGAAGTCTACCACGAGACCATAAACGCGTACATTAGTCTATTAACAAAAAACCGCACAATCAAACAACTAACGGCTCGGGGCAATCGCGGGTCCAGCGCTACCACGGCGGAAACGCCGAAAGAGGTTCTGAATCTCGCCATTTTCCCAAGAGACCAGGAGCTGGCTGGCATTGAAGATCGAGGAGTAGGTGCCGCTGGCGATACCGATCAGCAACGCCAGAACGAAATTCTTGGTCGACTCGCCGCCAAAGAGATAAAGCGCCAGAAGCGTGAAGATGACCGTCATCGACGTGTTCACCGAACGCACAATGGTTTGGGCAAGGCTGTAGTTGACGACCTCTTCGAAGGTGGGCGCCGCTTTTCGGGCAAGGTTTTCGCGGATTCGGTCGAACACCACGATGGTGTCATGAACGGAGAAACCAATCACGGTTAATACCGCGGTGACAAAGAGTGCGTCAATCTCGACGTTCGCAAACTCGCCCAGAATCGAAAACACGCCGAGAAGCAAGAGCACATCGTGGAGCATCGCCGCAAGCGCGCACAGGCCGTACAGAACCGGGTTCTGCGTGTTTCGAAAGGCAAATGCGATGTAGAGCAGGATGCCGATGGAAGCGATGAAGATCGCCAAGACCGCGCGATTCCTGATCTCGTTTCCGACCGCGGAGCCGACGGTGGAGATTTGCAGTTCGGTGAAATCGCCGATCGTGGAGCGGAAGTCATCCTCGATCGACTTCTTCTGGTCCGATGTTTCCTGCAATTCTTTGATGCGAATGATGGCGACATTGTCGTCGAGCCCTCGTTCATTCGAGAGCTGCACAACTGAATCCTCAAATCCGCCGCGGGCGAGGACTTGCTTCACCTCTTCGGTCGTGACTGACCGGTTGAATTCGATCTCCCACAGCGTGCCGCCGGTGA
>CAYJPA010000092.1:0-22439 GCA_964371945.1 uncultured Sphaerobacteraceae bacterium
CCCATGGCACCAACACAGGCACAACGCTATGGCACCTGACACCAGGGTCGCCCTTCTGAAATGTTCTTTGGAAACCCTTGAGCCTAGACCTTCGGGGTTTTCATCTGGGTGCGCATGCAGCGCGTGCAGATATCGAGGCGCACGGCCTCACCGTTGATCGTCAATCGCTTGCGCTGGACATTCGCCTTGAAGGAGCGGTTAGTCCGGCGCTTGGAGAAGCTCACATTGTGTCCGAATGTCGTTGTCTTGCCGCAAACTTCACATCGCCCGGCCATCAGGGCACTCCCTTTCAGCGTCCCGGTGACCGGGATTGGAATTCAATAGGTTTCGGCATCGCAATTTTGCCATCGGCGGGAACGCAACAAAGCGCGCCGCCACTTGTGGACGGCGCCGCATCGACCGCCTATCCTACCACGACGTTCCAGGGCCAACAATGTCGCATTCCTAAAATTCGGGATCTGATACTTGCGGGGTGTCTAAGTGGGCGTTTCGGTCCAGCGAGTTATGATGATGAACAATTGTCTGAGAAGCCTTGCTGAAGTTCCGCCACAGGCAGGCCAGTCGTGATGGCAACTACGGATTCCACCACGGTATCGATCGTTTCTCATTGGTCCGGAGAATCGCTGCTCAGTGCCTGGACCGCCGCGCATCGTGCTCTCTTGGCCGACGAACAGCGCCTCAACGATCTGAATGTCTTTCCCGTGCCAGATGGCGATACCGGCACGAACATGGCCGCTACGCTCCACGCTGGATTGGTTGAAGCGAATCAGCTTCTCGTCCACCAAAATACACGGGCGGACACCGCCGGGGCCGCGATCGCGCGTGGCGCTCTCATGAAAGCGAACGGAAATTCGGGTTTGATCCTGTCGCAGATACTTCTCGGGTTTTCACAAGCGTTTGCCGGCAAACATGTAATCGATGGACGCGACTTCGCAACTGGATTGCAGAACGCCAGTGATCTCGCGTACCGCGCGGTGATCGAACCGGTCGAGGGAACGATCCTTACGGTTCTGAGGGTCGCATCGTTGTCGGCCATCACCACGGCGAAGGAATCGATGTCTCTGAACAAGGTGCTTGCTTCCGCGTTAACGGAGGCAGAGGCCGCGCTCGCTAAAACGACCGCACAACTCCACACACTGCGACGGGCCGGCGTTGTCGACGCGGGCGGGCTGGGATTCGTCGATCTGCTTCGCGCGCTTCTGAGCTTTGAGCGCGGAGACCTGGTCGATCTCGCAGATTCGCGGTTCAAACGTTTGTCGAATCGGAATCATTCAGCCCATGGGCTGAGTGAATACGGGTATTGCACGAATTTTATGGTCTTGGGCAGTGCGCTTCCGGTCGAGAAGCTGCGATCTGAGCTCGCCCTTTATGGCAGCTCAGCGGTGATTGCGGGCGATGACACGATGATCAAGGTCCACATTCACACCGAGAATCCCGGGAAACTACTCGAATCCGCGATGAGTTACGGGGAGCTAATCGAAATTTCGATTGAGAACATGAACCAACAGGTTCGGGCTCGCAATGAATCGCCGAGATCCGCAACTGTCGCGGTAGTCGCGATCGTTGAGGGCACAGGATTGCAGGCGATCTTCCGTTCGTTGGGCGCGACAGTCCTCTCTCCTCCCGTCCGTGGCCCCGACTCGTTAGCAGTTTGGCTGAGCTCGACGCTCGAGGAATCGACCTCCGGCCAAATCGTGCTGATTCCGGTCAGCGAGGAGATACGCGCGGCCGCGTTCGAAGTCGGTCCTTGTTCATCGAAGGAGATCCAGGTGGTCGAATCCGCAACGATTCCACAGGGTCTGGCTGCACTTGCGGTCCACAAGGAGGCTCTCGATCCGAAATCGAATGTCAAGGCGATGAACGAGGCGATCGGATCAGTGCACACGGTCGAAATCCGAGTGTGCGAGGCAGCCGAGCCGGAAAGTCGATTCGTGGCTTTTGTCGATGGGGACGCGTCCTTCGCGACCGGCGATGAGCTTGACGCGTTGATCACTGGACTCGAGCTCGCGGGCGCTTCCTCTTCGGAGTTGATTACCATCTTCGTCGGATCTCGGGTTGGTTCAAATTCACTTGACTTCGAACGTGTTTCCGTCATGTTCCCGAACGCGGAACTTGATATCCTCGACGGAGGACAATCGGAGCCCCGCTACGCCATCGCAATCGAGTAGCGTTGGCGCCACTTCACCTGGAGGCACGAACAGGATGGCTCGAGTCGCCATCGTCACCGATAGCACCGCCGACTTGCCGGCGGAGCTTCGAACTGCCCACAACATTACCGTCGTGCCGCTGAACATTCATTTCGATCGCCACATCTTCAAAGACCAGATCGACATTACGACTGATGCGTTTTTCGCGCGACTGAAGACGGCGACGACCCTACCGACTACTTCGCAGCCGTCGCCTGGGCAGTTTGAAGAGGTCTTTCGATCACTGGCCGTCGACCACGATGAAATCGTGACCGTGCTGATCTCGTCAAAGCTGAGCGGCACCGTGCAATCGGCTATGTTGGCGGCCGGAAATGTCGCAGATTTGATTCCGGTCGAAGTGGTTGATTCACGGAACGCATCATTGGGACTCGGATTCCAGGTGTTGGCCGCGGTCGATTTGGCGACCAAGGGACTGGGCGCGGTCGAAATCGCGGAGCAATTGCGAGCGAATGTTGATGCATACAGTCTCGTCTTCTTCGTAGACACGCTCGAATACCTGCAACGCGGTGGCAGAATCGGCCGCGCGGCTTCGCTGGTGGGCACGTTGATCAGGCTGAAACCGATGCTCCGAGTCGACGAAGGGCAGGTTGTTCCTTACGAACGGACTCGCACGAGAGCTCGGGCGATCGAGGGCCTCCGCACTTTCGTGAGCGGCTGGCCGACCTCGATCAGCCGGCTCGGGATCCTTTACGCCACCGATCTCGAATTCGCGACGTCATTTGCGGCCGAATTCACGGAAAAGGTGCCTGCGGATCGGATCATCATCGCTCAATTCAGCCCCGTTCTGGGCACGCACGTCGGTCCCGGCGCGATGGGCGTTTGTATTGCCGAGGGCGAATAGCTGCAAGCTGCAAGCTGCAAAAGAGCGTAGTTTCCCGGCATTCAATTCACAATCCTGATAAGCGTCTGGCCGAGGTCTGAGCTCATTCCTTGCATCCCACGTCCTCAGGCTTGAAGCTTGAGGCTTGGAGCTAGTAGCTCGTCGCCGCGGAGTCGATTTTTCGTGAGCTCCTCAAATCGCCGTTCGGTTGCGCCGGCGCAGCCGCAGTCGAATCCCAACGAACTCGTCGAGAATGCACTCGACGCGCTTCGCCGTGAGTGGAGGAGCGGATTCAATGGCCGGGCGCTCGATCAATTGGCGCTGCCATCGATTCGCCGGCTGGTTGGTCAGGCCGCAACGAACCACGCCGAGACCGAGCTGCGGGAGATCGAGCGACGACTTGTTGACTACGAGAACCTGACGATCGATCGCCGCAAAGAAGAACTTGTTGAATTGGCCGCCCGGATCAAGGCGCTTGGTCCCGAGGTTCGGCATCCGCGGCAAACGGAACAGGAGATCGGAAAACTGCGCGATGCGCTGATCCGGCCCCCGTCAGCGCTGAAGCCGGTGCCTAAACCGCGAACAACGACCGCTCTTCGGCAGATCGACCCACAAGCCCCCGTCACCGAGCTCCCGCGCGTTGGCGACGCGGTCGCCAAAAAGCTGGCCAATCTCGGCGTCAAACAAGTCATCGATCTGTTGAATCTCAGTCCACGGCGGCACATTGACTATTCGCATGTGGTCAACATCGGGAGCATTCTCGGTTTCGGCGAGGCACAGCACGAGATCACGGTTCGCGGCGAAATCCTCGATCTCAAGGAGATTCCCAGTCGCGGCGCGACTCGCGTCACCATCAGGCTCGGTGACGAAACGGGTTGGGTTCGCGTCACCTGGTTCAACAGCTACATTGCTCGCCAGATTCGCCCAGGCATGCAGATCACGGTAAGCGGGGTTCTGGACTCCGATTTCGGACCGCCGTCATTCACGAGTCCCGAATGGGAAGTGGTCGGCGGTCCATCGCTTTCTACCGGCCGATTGACCCCGGTCTATCCGCTGACTGCCGGTCTGGCGCAGAAGACAATGCGGTCGCTAACACGCGCCGCCTTGGACACCACCGCGACGGAGATCATCGATCCACTCCCAGCGACATTGCGCGCGGAACACGATCTACTCGCAGTTGGGATCGCCTACGAGCAGTTGCACTATCCAGGAAACCGGACAGAGCTCGAGCGGGCACAGCGCCGTCTTGCGTTTGACAACCTGTTGTTGCTTCAGCTCGGCCTGACGCAAAAGAAACAGGCCCGCTCAACAAACCTCGGTGTATCGGTGCCCGTCGATCGCGACTTGCTTGCTCGGTTTGAGTCGCAACTCCCATTCCAGCTGACAATTGCCCAGCGCACGGCACTCGACGAGATTCTGGGCGATCTCGATCGCGGCAGGCCTATGGCGAGACTGCTGCAAGGCGACGTCGGCAGCGGCAAAACGGCCGTCGCGGCCGCGACTGCCCTGGTCACGGTCAATGCTGGATTCCAGGTGGCGGTGATGGCGCCAACCGAGATCCTGGCTGAGCAGCACCTCTTCAATCTGCGTGGGCTCTTCAGCAATCTGGCCGAACATGAGCGTCCCGCGGTCGCGCTGTTGACCGGGAGCACGAAGGCGAAAGAGCGTCAAGCGCTTCTGCCAAGGGTCGAGGCAGGCGAGATCGATGTGCTGGTTGGCACGCACGCCTTGATTCAGGAGCACGTGAAGTTTCACCGGCTCGGACTTACCGTGATCGACGAGCAGCATCGATTCGGCGTTCGCCAGCGCTCGTATTTGCCCGGCAAGGCCGCGGAAGCTCAACCGCACTTGCTCTCGATGACCGCGACACCCATTCCACGAACGCTCAATCTTGTGCTCAATGGCGATCTCGACGTTTCGATCATCGGAGAGCTGCCGCCCGGTCGTATTCCGGTCAATACCCGCCGCTTTTTCGGCGCCCAGCGATCCGAGGCATACAACCTGGTTCGCCAGGAGGTCGCTGAAGGACATCAGGTCTTCGTTATCTGCCCGCTGGTCGAAGAATCGGAATCGAGCGACATGAAAGCCGCGGTCGAGGAGGCCGAACGACTGCAAACCGAGGTCTTTCCGTCGTTCAGGATCGCGACGCTACATGGTCGGATGTCCGGCAAGGAAAAGGACCGGATCATGACCGCGTTTCGCGACCGCGAGTACGATCTGCTCGTTTCGACGTCGGTGATCGAGGTGGGAATCGACGTGCCCAATGCCACGGTCATGCTCGTCGAAGCCGCGGAGCGATTCGGTCTTGCTCAGTTGCATCAATTCCGCGGCCGAGTCGGACGAGGCGCCAATCGCTCATATTGCCTTCTGCTGGCCGAAGAATCGTCGCCCGATGGCGAAGCCCGGCTCGACTTGATGGTTGAAACCAACGACGGCTTCGTGCTGGCGGAGAAGGATCTGGAACTGCGCGGGCCAGGCGACTATCTCGGCACTCGTCAAAGCGGACTGCCCGAGATGACCTGGCTCGATAAGAGCTTCGATATCAAACTGCTCGACTTGGCCCGGCAATCGGCCGAGCGGTTGATCACTCGCGACCCTAACCTGCACCTTCCTGAGCATCAAGAGCTCCGGCGCAAGCTCGAGACTCTTTGGGCCTCTGCCTCGACGCCACTGCCGTCCTAGTGATGAGGGGTTCCAGTTGCGAGTAATTGCGGGCACGGCCCGTGGACACCGTCTCAAGGGGCCGCCGAGTATCGCGACCCGTCCCATGGCCGATAAGATCAAAGGCGCTTTGTTTTCAATGCTGGCGTCGCTAGGGGTCGAGATCGACCGCGTGCTCGACCTCTACGCCGGCACCGGAAGCATCGGGATCGAAGCACTTTCCCGGGGAGCAACCTGGGTCGACTTCGTCGATCAAAGCGCGGCGGCCTGCGCGGTGATCCGAGCGAACGTCGAGCACACCAAATTCAAGAGCGAGAGTCGCGTTCACAACATGCCGGTCGCTAGTTTTCTCAACCGGCGCGAGCAGCCGTACGACTTCGTCATTCTCGATCCGCCCTACGCGGACCCGGCGATCGTCGATATCCTCACCAAGCTCCAGGCGTCGGCGTTGGTACAATCCGGCACAATCGTCGTCATGGGACACTCTCCGAGGTTTGAGTTGCCGGTTCACTTGGGGCGGCTTGTGCGATTGCGGCAGCGATGCCATGGAGACAGCTGTCTCTCGATCTTTGAAATCGACCCGCCGGTTGGCGGGGTCGACCAACCAGATAGCGGCAGTGGCGCCGTCGAAGGACCGACTTGATGTCCGTTGCGATCTACCCAGGCAGTTTCGATCCGATCACCTTGGGGCATGTCGACCTCGCCAAACGCGCGGCAAGGCTGTTCGATCAGGTGATCGTCGCGGTTTACTCCAGATCTGAGAAGCCAGGCGCGCTTTTTTCAGCCGGTGAGCGAGTTGAGCTGGCCTCTCTGGCTCTCCAGGGGGTCCAAAACATCTCGGTCGAGAGCTTCTCTGGTTTGGCGGTCGAGTACGCACGGGCCTGTGGGGCGAATACGATCGTGCGGGGACTGCGGGCGGTCTCCGATTTCGAGTACGAGTTCAAATTGGCGCATATGAACGCTCATTTGGCGTCGGAGATCGAGGTCGTTTGCCTAATGACCTCATCTCGTCACTCCTTCATCAGCTCCAGCCTGATCCGCGAGGTCGCTTCGCTCGGTGGCGATCTGCGCGGCCTGGTGCCCAACGAAGTGTTATCGGCATTGCACAAGCGCTTCGCGACTCCGATTATCTAACGAACTATTTGACCATCTGATCACTCGACTGCGACAATCCGTGCCTGCGCATCCGATTGCCGCGAACGCTTTTGGTTGTACCATCGCGTTGGATCGGCGCGTCACCAAGACCTTGCTGAAACAAAATCAATCAGCGACCGCACCGTGGAGCAGCGTATGTACGAGGACGGCGATCCGAATGAGGATGGAACGGTCGATATCCTCTATCTCGTCGACCGGCTCGAAGAGCTGGTCGGCGTCGGAAAGCGGGTGCCGTTCAGCGGTCGGGTTATGGTCGAAGAAGAGCAATTCCTGGCACTGGTCGATCAACTCCGAATCGCGGTTCCGAACGAGATCAAGCAGGCTCAGCGGGTGATTCGCGAGCGCGAGCACATCATCGCCGAGGCCCAAGACGAGGCAGCCCGCATCCTGGACGCCGCCAAAAAACGCGCGGAATATGTCGTGTCCCAGGAAGGACTGCTCAACGAAGCCCGGCAGCAGAGTGAGCTCATCCTCCAGGCATCAGAAGAGAATAGGAAGCGCGCACTAGGTGAGATCGACGTCTATGCGATCGATCAGTTCAACCGGGTCGAAGACGCGCTGCGCGACGGGCTGGCAATCGTCGATCAGGCCGTGCGCGAAACGGTCGCCGCCCTCAACGCTGCCCGCGACAACGTCGGAAGATAAGCAGGAAGAACAGGGCCAGACTTAGCGAGATTCGACGAGCTCTTCGACTTCTACCCTGGTCAAAACCACGCGAGAGACGGTTCTAAGCGACGCTCGTGGTCGAAGATCGGTCGGATACGGCTCTCCTCGCTCGCGATAGCCCTCGAGATGCAGCACGATAGCCTCACGAGCGGATTCAATTGCTTGGGCCTCTGTTCGGCCCCAGGTGAGCACCCCCGGCATCGCGGGAACGCGTACAAGGAAGCACTGCCATCGGGGTCGTCAGTAAGGATGATCGTATAGCTACGTGTCATTGATGCAATCCTATCGTCGCGTTTGTGGAGACTGATCCTCGCTGCTCAACCTATAGCGAAGGATATCTCGAAACTCGTCGACGGAGAGCCCTGCCTGGCGAATAATCGCTCGAACCGTCCCCGTGGGCACGTCTCCTGGATGCATGGCAATTGTCACATCTTCCGGATGAGCGTCATGTCGAGGGCTCAAGTGTATCTAGACATCCTCATGGGAACGACGACACCGTTTCAGGCACCTTCAGAGCCATTCAATTCTACACAACATCGGGATTCAACTGTGTGAACCTTGTCCCATAAGGCGATCGGCAAGCTCTCGTCGCTCTCTATGGCTCATTCCACCGACGGCGAACAGAAGATCCCATCGTGCCGTTGTGGCGCGACGCAGTAGAACTGAAGCATGGAACCCAGGTTGGTCTTGAGCACGCTCACCCTCTTTGCGCCAACGAGAAGGCTCAGTCCCCGGCGATCGCCACACAGACAGTCTTGGCAACCTTGTCAACTAGTTTTCGAGCGAGAACAAGCGCGTTGACTCAGGCGACTACAATCAACTCGGCTTGGTTTGACGATAGTTACTCCGCGGCCTATACTCCGCACGTTGCGCCGGGGAACCCTCCGGCGCATTTTTCCGCGTCCGCATCGGGCAATGACGCGGTTCACAAACCAAATTCGGATGATGCGACGGACGCCATGAACCTTCACAATGAGACGGTCGTGAACGTCGCGGCGCTGCTCAAAGACCAGGTCGGATCGACGCGGATGTATCCGCTGACGTTGGACCGGTTTCAGCTGGACCAGGACCTCGTTGCGGAGGACGTGGCCGGCACGCTGAAACTGACTCGTTTGAGCGATGAGATCATCGCCAGCATCCGGGTACGAGGCGAAGTCGAGCTGGAATGCCAGCGCTGCTTGCAGATGTACCAGGAGTCATTCGAAACCAGTTTCAACGAAGAGTTTCGCCAGGCCGTCGATGTGCGAACGGGATCAGAGGTTCCGGCCGCACGCGAAGACGACGAGCGGTTCACGATCAACGATAGTCACGAGCTCGATTTCGCCGAGCCGTTGCGTCAGGAGATCCTGGTCGCATTGCCGATGAGACCGGCATGCGGGGATAAGTGCCCAGGGCCTGACATGCTTGAAACTGAAGACCCGGAACCGGACGGGGCAGCGGACAATCGTTTTGCCGCACTCGCCGCACTGCTGAACGACGAATCGTCGTCGTGAGGATTTACGAGGAGTTGAGTCATGGGCGCGCTTCCTAAACAGAGAATCAGCCGGCACCGCCAGGGCAATCGCCGGCGCCACATCTTTATTGCGCCGGTTCACCTGGTCGAATGCCGGAACTGCCGAGAGCTCAAGCGCCCGCATCACGTTTGCCCAAGCTGCGGTTGGTACAACGGCCGCCAGGTGATCGAAATTGCCGAGCGCAAGCGTCGCGAAGAGTAGATTGCGTTCAAACGACGGCCGATCTGACCGAAAAGCTGGGTCGGTCGTTGCGCGTTATCCCTCACTCGCGTCACACTGACCGCGTGCGAACTGTGGCCGTTTGGAAACGCACGCGCCGGTCAGGACCACGGTTTCCCGTCTAACCGTTGCCAGCGCTTGAGAGGCTCGATCATGCGAAATGCGGCGATCACCGGTTGGGGCATGGCTGTCCCCGAGCGCGTGATGACCAACGCCGAGCTCGAGCGGATGGTCGATACGTCCGATGAATGGATCGTCAGCCGGACCGGGATCAAGGAACGGCACGTCGTCGGCCCACAAGACAGCAGCACCTCCCTTGCCACCGCGGCCGCCCGCCAGGCACTTGACCGGGCGGGTCTCGACGCCACCGACATTGATTTGATCATTGTCGGAACCTGCACACCCGATCAGTTCCTGGTTTCGCAAGCCTGTCTCGTTCAGGCCGAGCTCGGTGGCAACGCCGCCGCGTTCGATCTTGGCGCCGCCTGTTCTGGATTTGTCTACGCGCTTGCGACCGGCAGCCAGTTCGTGCAGACCGGGCTCTACCGGCGTGTGCTCGTTATTGGCGTTGACACCCTTACCCGCTTTGTCGATTACACCGACCGCACGACCTGCGTGCTCTTTGGCGACGGCGCCGGAGCAGTCGTGCTCGAAGCGACAGATGAACCCCGCGGTTTGCTTTCCACCGTTCTTGGCGCTGACGGCGCCGGCAACAAGCATCTTTATATCCCCGGTTGGGGCGGATACGTCCCAGAATCCGCCGGCATCTTCCCGGAGTACCGTCCCTATTTGCAGATGAACGGCCAGGAAGTCTTCCGATTCGCGGTTCGGGTCATGGGCGACGCCGCGGTTGAAGCGGTCGAAAAGGCGGGACTGACGTTTGCCGATATCGGTATGCTCATTCCCCATCAAGCGAACGCCCGCATCATCGACGCGGCGGCACGGCGGCTCGATTTGCCGCGAGATCGCGTCTGGATGAATCTCGACCGCTACGGCAACACGTCAGCCGCAACTATTCCGATCGCCTTATGTGAAGTAGAAGCATCCGGACGAATTGAAGAAGGCGACAACCTCGTCTTCGTCGCGTTTGGCGGTGGTCTCTCCTGGGCGGCTGGCGTCGTTCGCTGGGGAACGGCCGGGGTTCAGCGCAAAGTCTCCAGGGTTCAGTCTACGAATGGGGTTGCGGTCGCCGCCGGAGCGTAGTCTTTCGGCTAGAAGCTGGGTTTTGGGAGGGTCGAGATGTCGGAGCGGGCAAAGGTTGCGGTTGTTACCGGGGGAACTCGAGGCATCGGCCTCGCGATCGCGCAGCGTATGGCCGCTGACGGCTTCGATCTCTTGGTCAGCTATCGCGGCGACGATGCCGCGGCCGAACAGGCAAAGACATTACTCGGTGAATCCAAGGGCCGGGTCGAGATCATGGCCGCCGATGTTTCAACCGCGGATGGAGCGGGCGCCTTGATCGAGGCGGCGATGTCGCAATTCGGGCAAATCGATGCGCTGATCAATAATGCCGGCATTACACGGGACACGCTGGTCATGCGCATGACCGAAGAAGATTGGGACGCGGTGCTCTCGACCAATCTCAAAGGCGCGTTCCTGTGCGCGAAAGCCGCGATTCGTCCCATGCTCCGCGCCCGCACTGGCCGGATCGTGAACATGACTTCCGTGGTCGGGATCGTCGGCAACGCGGGTCAAGTCAACTACGCTTCGGCCAAGGCCGGACTGATCGGGTTGACCAAATCGCTTGCAAAAGAAGTTGGCTCCCGCGGTATCACGGTCAATGCGGTCGCGCCCGGATTCATCGAAACCCGGTTGACCGATGTGCTCCCGCGGGAATTGAAGGACAATCTTCTCAAGAACACGCCGCTGGGCCGCTTTGGCACGCCTGACGACATCGCGGGCGCGGTGGCGTTCCTAGCTTCAAAAGATGCGGCTTTCATCACCGGGCACGTCTTGACCGTCGACGGCGGTCTTTTCATGCCGTAACAGGAGCTACAACACCCACTGATGCCACCATTTCGCAAAGTTCTGATTGCCAACCGGGGTGAAATCGCGCTGCGGGTGCTTCGCGCCTGCCGCGATCTCAACGTGCCCGCGGTCGTCGCCTACAGCGAGATCGATCGCGATTCGCTTGCCGTTCGCCTCGCGAACGAGGCGGTGTGCATCGGCCCCGCGGCCGCCTCTCGCTCGTACACCAGTATTCCCGCGATTATCAGCGCGGCACTGGTCACCGGTTGCGATGCACTCCACCCCGGATACGGCTTTCTCGCCGAGAACGCCTATCTCGCGGATATCTGCACTCAGGTTGGAGTTACCTTCATCGGGCCTCCGGCCGATGTCATTACCAAGATGGGCGACAAGTCCGAAGCGCGCCGTCTCATGCGCGACGCGGGCGTTCCATTGCTACCCGGCAGCGACGGAGTAGTTCAGAACCTGGGCGAAGCGCGCGCCGCGGCGAAGAAGATCGGGTTTCCGGTCATCATCAAGGCGGTTGCAGGCGGCGGCGGCCGCGGCATGAGGGTCGCGCGCAACGATGCCGAGCTGACCCGGCTCCTCCCGGTCGCCCAATCTGAGGCGGAGGCGGCATTCGCCAACGGCGATGTTTATCTCGAGCGCTACCTCGATCGCCCGCGTCACGTTGAGGTACAGGTGCTCGCCGACCACCACGGTCATGTCTACTCAATCGGTGAGCGCGATTGCTCGCTCCAGCGACGGCACCAAAAGGTGCTCGAAGAGGCACCGGCGCCCAATCTCAACAAGAAGGTTCGCGAATCGCTGCTTCGAGCAGCGGCCAAGGGCGCGAAGGCGGCGGGATATCGAAGCGCCGGCACGCTCGAGTTTTTGCTTGACCGCGAGGGCCACTTCTACTTCATGGAGATGAACACGCGAATCCAGGTCGAGCACCCGGTCACCGAAATGGTCACTGGTATCGATCTGGTCACCGCGCAGATAAGGATCGCGAGCGGCGAACCACTTCAGATCGACGAGCGCAAGCTCGAGCCCAATGGACACGCGATCGAAGTCCGGCTGACGGCAGAAGACGCGAAGAATGACTTCTCGCCAAGCGTCGGCACGATCGACACGTATCTGGCGCCTGGCGGACCCGGGATTCGGGTCGATTCACACCTCTATTCCGGCTACAGCGTGCCGCCGAACTACGATTCTCTCTTAGGGAAGATCATCGCCTGGGGGCGCGACCGTACAGAAGCCATTGCCCGGCTTGACCGCGCGCTCGAGGAAACGATCATCACCGGCGTCACCACCACGGCCGGCTTTCATCGCACTATTCTGGCCGACGAGGGTTTTGCCCGCGGCGATGTCCACACCGGCTTCGTGCCCGAATTCCTCGACCGGCAATCGGACGCGACGACAACTGAGGCGGAGTCGCTTGGCGGCGATTGATCACGCGGTATCATGGAGTGGTGATCGGGCATCAACATCCGCGATCACCCGGTTCATTGACAATCAAGCTCCGTCCGCGGCTGGGTTTGCGTCCGCGCACAGGTATGAAATGACGCGCTGCGTCGGGAACGAAACATCGAATGAGCGACGATAGCGAAACTTTCCAGGACGAGAATTTGGCACCAGCTGAGCCGGACCCATCGTCCAAGAAGAAATCCTCCAAACCGCGCCGGGAGACTCGCTCGCCCCAAAACCAACGGCGACATCAGGCGCGAGAGCTAGCACTGCAAATCCTGTATGAGGTCGATGTCACCGATCACAGCGCAGATGAAGTACTGGCTCGAACCCGCGCTCAGCATGCGACCCCGGAAGAAGCATTCGCTTACCTGGCATCGCTGGTGCACGGCGTGCACGCGGACGCGGATCGCATCGACACACACATTGCAGCCGCGGCGCCGGCGTTTCCGGTTGCTCAACTGCCTCCGGTCGATCGTAACGTGCTCAGGGTGGCGATCTTCGAGCTCCTCAATCATGAGGACGTGCCGCCGAAGGCGGCGATCAACGAGGCAATCGACCTCGCCAAGCGCTATGGCGGCGACAATTCGGGAAAATTCGTGAACGGCGTACTTGGCACGGTCTTCAGCCGGATCGCCGCGCAACAGAGCTAGGCCGGCAAATCCAGCGAGAACCCGCCCTGATTCTGCTCGCGCGAGGCTTCCTCTCAAGCCGCCTTGATTGGTTTGCCCATTGAGCGTCGTGTATCATCACGCGCGACGCTACCGCACGAGCTACGCTTGATCGATCGTGGAAACGATTGGGGCGGCACGCGGTAGCGAGTATTGGCGAAAGAGGTCCCGGTTCCCGTCCACGGCGGATTGCCGAGCGGGCGGGAGTCTCAAGCGATGACGAATGGCGGCCTTCGCTGCCACGTCGGAGGTGGTTGGGTTGGCATCGGTCTACGAACGGGTCCGCGGCATTGTCGCTGAGCGGCTTGGCGTCGATGAAGAAAAAGTGACGATGGAAGCGGAGTTCATTGGCGATCTCAATGCCGATTCGTTGGATCTCGTCGAGGTGATCATGGCCATGGAGCAGGAGTTCGACATCGAGATCAAGGACGAGGAGGCGGAGAGCATCCGCTCCGTCACTGATGCGGTGAACTTCATCGAGGAGCATTCAAGCTAAGGGTCAGGCCGGGTTGAGCATTTGCCCGACCGAAATGGACCACGCGGTGCATCGTGAGCGTCTGCTGCGAGTGCCGGAGCCGGCCAGACTGGAGCGGACAGGAATGTCCGCTCCAGTAGCAATACAAACGATTGAATAACGTTCGGCGGTCGATTTATTCGATGAATCCGTTTTGGCGGCAGGAGTGAACTGAAGAGGTCGCACGTTTTGGAGCAAATTCGATGGCTCGCTCAATAAGCGTTCCGAAAATACCAAATCCGCTTTCTCGGAAACCTCAGATTCCAGATGAGGAGTACGAAGACGTTTTCGAGGAGATGACGCTCGGTCAGCACCTCGAGGAACTTCGTTCTCGAGTCTGGAAAACGTGCATTTCAATTGCCGGCGCCTTCATTATTGGACTCTTCCTCGCGAGCCCGGCGCTCAAGTTGGTCAAAGACACTGCCAACATTCCAGGCGGCTTCGACGTCAACGAGGCGACGGAGCCGATCACCGACTTTTTCAAAATCGCGCTCTATATGGCGATCTCGATCGCGCTCCCGGTGATCTTTTACCAGGCATTCGCGTTTATATCGCCGGGCCTTACACGTAAAGAAAAACGGATCATCTACGGTTCGTTGCCGTTCGTCGTGATCCTGTTCGCAATGGGTGCCGCGTTTGCGTTCTTCCTGGCAATTCCACGGGCTCTATCGTTCCTTTCCGGTTTTATGAGCGGCACCTTTGAATATTCGCCCACGGCTGGCAGTATTTTCAGCTTTTACATACAGGTCACCCTGGGTATGGGCATTGCATTTGAGCTCCCGGTGCTCATGTATTTGCTTGCGCGGATCGGCATTGTGTCGCCCAAGCGCATGTCGGCATCACGCCGGTATGCCGCGGTCGCCGTTTTGATCGCGGCCGCTTTGATTACGCCGACGCCGGACCCATTCAATATGCTCTTTGTTGCCGCTCCGATCTATGCGTTGTATGAAATTGGCATCATCTTCGCGAAACTCGGCTACCGCAAACACATGAAATCACGGCCGGATTCGCTCGCAACCGTATAACCACAAAATGCCGAACCCCGTGCTGGTCTGGTGACCGGCGCGGGGTTTGTCATTGAAATTCGATTCCGACTTCGCTCTTTGGTCGGACGCGAATCGTGCGTTCATTGCGGTACGTCACCATTCCCGGACCGGCGCCCTTGATCTTCCGCACAAATCGCCGCCTGGTGACGTCGACTTCAACCGATCCGCTCTCCCGGCTGGCGCTGTAAAACGCGGCGAGCGACGCCGCAACCTCGACCGTCTCATCTTCCTCATTGCCAGCGGGATCGCTCCAGCGCACGATCACATGCGATCCTGGAATGCCTCTGGCGTGCAGCCAGGTATCGTTCGGTCCGGCGATATCGAACGCGATCCGGTCGTTTTCGACACCGCTCCGTCCGACGTAAATGAGATTTCCGTTGTGCTCCGCTATCGGCTTCGTCCCGCGGGCCGGGGTTGAACGGGGACGCCTGGGAGCGATCGAGCTATTGCCCGATTGTCGCTGATGAGCGTCCCACTCCGCGGTGATCTCCTCGATCTCCTGGAAGGTTTCGGCCTGATGCGCCTGGGTCGCAATTTGGTCCAGATAGTCCAACTCCGTATGAGCGGCCGAGATGAGCCGCGGGAGATGCGCGCCCGCGCTTTGGGCTTTCCGGTATCGCTCAAAATACGCCTGCGCGTTCTCTTTCGCGGTCAAGGCTGGATCGAGCGGCACGAGCTCCTCCTCTTCCGCCTGAAACTGGGACGCGCCCGCCGGAATCGACCATAGATAGCCATAGATAAGCTCGCCCCAATGGCGATACTTCTCGACTTCTCCCGCCTTTGCAGCCTCAACCTGGAGCGCGGCCAGCCTGGATTCGGTTTTCGCCCGGACCGCCTGAATCGACTGCTCGAGCCGGAGCCGGCGTTGACCATGTTTCCCAGGCCAAGCGGTTTCGACTCCATCTGAGCCGAGCTCAGCCGCGCGCGAGATGGAGTCAAGTTTCTCGATGCTGTACTTCTCAGCGAGGTGGTCCAAAGGAACCGCCGAGAATGCGACGGGATCCCGTTCTTCATCGAGGTAGACTCGAGGCGCCCAGCCGCCGGTCACAATCGGTTCCAACAGCCTTCGCGTTTCTCTCGCGATCGCCGCCGGACCGTCCGGTCCAACATCACCGACCTTCGCCGATGCGTCGCCGAGCGCGCGGAAGGCGATCTCCCGTGCCATTTGCGGGCTGATGGCACGTAGCGTTCGAGGCAGAACCGACGCGATAGCGCCGCCCGGCCTCTCAGCCGCCAACATCATCTGGCATTCCGCGGTCGAAAGACGACGGGGGTCGGCGCGGTCTCCAGCGGGCGCATCGAGGTACCTCAGTCTTGGCGCGACGGGCCGGACCCGGCTCATGGACGAGGTCACCCGCTTGACCGACTCCATGATCCGGCCCTCATCGTCGACGAGAATGATGTTGCTGTGCCGCCCCATGATCTCGATCACGAGGTGAACGAATGTCGCTCCTTCCAACCCATCCGGTTCGATCTCCTCGCCGTCTTCGTCAAGCTGCTCCGGAGACAGGGGCTCGAACTGGTTATTGTGGGGTCCCAAACGCTTGGCTATACTCAGCCGCACCACGCGGTCGAGCGGCGGCTGGTCGACGCCGACCACAATCCCGCCTCGCACGTATTTGCGGAGCAAGAGCAACAGGGGTGTGACGAGTTGGCTATCGAACGACGGTTCCCGGTCAAGCAGCAGAACGCGGGCGGCGTCGTTTTCGGCACTCGCGACCAAGAATCGCCGGCGCCGATCGGCGTATATCTCAAGTCCGATTGCCATTCTGGAGAGCATCCCGGCTCGCTGTACGCGGCCGTCCAAAACGATGTCGTTCAATTCGCCGGCAATCGCGGCAACCGTCAAGATATCAAACACGTCACCGTATCCCTTTCGCTCCGGTGCTCTTCGCCCGTGGTCGCCGCGCAGAGCAGTTCTTCAGTTCGAAGTATCGGATTCAAAGCCCAATGTTGAACGCGATGCCGGCAGAAGAGAGCGGAGATGCGTTCATTTCCGATTTGCGGGCCGGGAAACATCCTCGCGTCTTCGTGATCTCCGGCCCGTCCGGTGTTGGCAAAGATAGCGTGATCGAGCGGCTGCGCGATCTCTTTCCTGACATCCACTTCGCGGTGACCGCGACAACCCGGCCCCGGCGTCCGGGCGAGATCGACGGCATCCACTACTACTTCCTCGACGAGGAGACCTTTCTGGACCGCGAACAGGAGCACGAATTCATCGAAACCGCGATCGTGTACCAGAATCACTACGGCGTGCCCCGGACACCGGTTCGGCAGGCGCTTGCACGCGGTCAAGATGTGATCATGAAGGTCGATGTTCAGGGCGCCGCGTCGATCCGGGAGATCGCTCCGAAAGCGACGTACATCTTTCTTGCGCCGGAATCGATGACGGAGCTTCTCCGCCGGCTGCGGTCGAGGAAGACCGACGATCCGGATGTCCTGATGAAGCGATTCGGAGCCGCGAGCCGCGAAATGCTGCACGCCAAAGCGTTCGACTACATCGTATTCAACGAGATGGAACGGCTCTCCAGCGCGATCGAGCACATCAGCTCGATCATCGACGCCGAGCGCCTGCGAATTGACCAACCCCCAATCTTGATTTAGGCGCTCAGACCCCTTGCCAACGATAAATTAGGTTCAGCGGGCTTCTCACCGCCGCCGTCATCTTGAGCTTGTCGAAAAATCACCACGTGAGGGCGTTCTTTGATGGAAACAACGCCGGACCCTGAACGAAGGATGTTTTGACAGTCTCAGCATGACCGTCTGGCCGAACTCTCGTACAGAGAATCTGAGCCCGCGTTCTCTCAGATCTCATTCCGCTACTCGTGGTACTCATCCAGGTCTTCCGCATCGCCTTCGTGAACCTCGCGCAGCGTCGTTTTGTCTTCCACGCGATCGACAAAGAGTATGCCGTCGAGGTGATCGACTTCGTGCTGGATCACGCGGGCGTAATAGCCCTTGGCTTTGATCCGGATCTCCTTATTGTTGAGATCGATCGCCTTCACGGTCACCGATTCATACCGGGGAACATCGCCGATCCAGTCGGGAATACTCAGGCACCCCTCGGTCGCGACCTCTCGCCCGTGCCCCTTGATGATCTCGGGATTCACGAGTGTCGTCCGGATATCATGCTCGCCCTCGCCGATATAGTCGCCAGGCACTCGGATCACGACAATGCGACGCATCACGCCGATCTGTGGGCCGGCCAGTCCTACCCCGGGAGCGTCGTCCATTGTTGCGTGCATGTCGGCGGCGAGCCGCCGAAGGCCGTCATCGACGGCCCGGATCTTCATCGACTTCTGGCGGAGACGCGGGTCGCCCTCGAGAATTATCGGGAGAATTGCCATTCGTTCGTTGAGCTCCAAGTAACGCGATCAGTAAGAACCTCGTTCCCAAGTATCGCCCAGCCTTGGTGACCGCTCAACTCACAATAGGCTCTGCGGATCGACATCGACGGTCCAGCCGGGACGAGCCGGTAACTCATCGAGCAGACGTTCGAAATCATCGGCGCCGGCGCGCAGCACGACATGCCACTGGTATTTGCCTCGCAGTTTGGTCGCAAAGGCCGGCGTTGGGCCGATCAAATCGATCTCGACTTGTTGGGACCTCGCGTGGCGCACCAGCATCCGCGCCAGTTCCTCTGCCTCGACCGAGCAATGCTCTTCCTTCGTATGGCGGTAGAGAAAGCGAACCAGGCGGCTGTAAGGCGGATAGCGGTGCTTTCGACGGAATTCGATCTCCTCGCTGTAAAACGTCAGGTAATCATGCCGGGAGGCTGCGTCGATCGCGTAGTGTGAAGGGTTGTAGCTCTGAATGATCACCTTGCTGCCCGCGGTGCGACGGCCCGCGCGGCCCGCGACCTGGGTCAGGAGCTGAAAGGTTCGCTCCCCGGCACGGAAATCGGGAAGGTAGACCATTGTGTCGGCGTTGATCACGCCGATCGCGGTCACCATCGGCAGATCCAGCCCCTTGGCGACCATTTGTGTGCCGACCACGATGTCAAATTCTCTTCGCTCGATGGCGTGAAGCAGGCTCTCGTGACCACCCTGCTTACGAATCGAGTCTTGATCCCAGCGGACGACCCGAGCGGAGGGAAAGAGCTTCTTGACCTCTTCCTCAACCCGTTGCGTGCCCGCGCCAAAGTAGTTCAACGTCCCCGTGCATGTTGGGCATCGAGTCAATGGCGGTTCGTGGTGGTTACAGCGATGACAAAGCAGCCTGCCGCGATCCTGGTGGTAAACCAGCGGTATGTCGCAGTTTGGGCAGGTAAGCGCATCGCCGCAGGTCCGGCAAATGACGACTGTTGCCAATCCACGCCGGTTTAAAAAAAGGATCGTTTGCTCCTTCGCAACCAACGTGCGATCGATCAGCTCAGCAAGTGGCCGCGAAATGATCGATGCATTGCCGCGATGAAGTTCTAGTCGCATGTCGATCACCTCAACCGGCGGCAATTCCAGTCCGCCGGCGAAGGCGTCGCCGTCACGCCGTGGCCCGACGCGCTCCGGCAGTGATATGCGCCTGACCGTTCCGTGCTGAGACCGCCACATCGTTTCGACGCTCGGCGTCGCGCTTCCTAGAATCAACGGACAGCCGGCGTGAACCGCCAGGTGCTCCGCGAGCGACCTCGCATGATACCTGGGCTCGCTTTCTTGCTTGTACGCGCTTTCGTGCTCCTCATCGAGCACGATCACGCCGAGCTTCGGTGCCGGGGCGAAGAGCGCGGAACGCGGACCAACGACGATCAAAAGGTCGCCCTCCGCGACGGCCTTCCACGCCGCATACCGGTCGCGACCCGGCAGTGCGGAATGCATCACCGCAACTTGGCCGGGAAAGCGCGACTGAAAACGCCGCACGACCTGCGATGCGAGCGCGATCTCGGGCACGAGGACGATTGCCGCTTTCTCGTGTCTGAGACACCAGGCGACCGCGCGCAGGTAGAGCTCGGTTTTGCCGCTTCCAGTCACGCCATGCAGTAGCAGCGGCATCGAATCGCCTCGATCAAGCGCTTGCTCGATCGTGCCCCAGGCTTCCGCCTGCGAACCGGTTAAATTGGGGGCAGGCCGTTCCTCAACGAACGGGTTCTTTGGAGCTCGATCAAGCAAATGCTCCTCGATGACTCCTTTGCGCGTGAGGGCGGCCACGGTCCCTCGATCGGTTCCGGTTCGTTCGAGCACATCCGATTCGCGGACAAGTCCACCAGAATTGACGGCAGCGAGACGAGCACGCTGTGCGAGAAAGTCGACGATCGCTTTCTGTTTCGGCGCCCGGTCAAGTTCGCCGGCTTGGTTACCGACCAGCCGCAAAAATCGCTCAGGCTTTGGGGCCGGTGTGGAATCGACGACCCGAATTGTTCGATCGACCAGACCGGCGGCGACGAGTTTCGCAACGACTGTCGTCAGTTTGGCGTTGACCGCGATCCGAGCCGCGTCCAGGGTCGCCGAATCTCCCTCTCGAAGGTAGGCGATCAACCGGCGCTGCACCGGAGGCAGGAGTAGCTCATCGACTGATCGACCTTGTTCGGTTAGGCTCAGATGTTCAACCGTGCGATGAGTCACGCCCGGCGGCATGAAGGGTGCCGCCGCGCCGAAGAGACTGCATGCGCTCTCGCGGGCCAGCCAGCGCACGGTCCCGAGCTGCGCGGGGGTGAATGCAAAATCGAGCTCAACGAGCGCGTTAATCGCTTTGAGCTCAGACACCTCCTCGCGCTCGTCCACCTGCATGACGATGCCAAGCACGAGCTGATGCCGTAACGGAACCCAAACGAGACGGCCTGGCTGCAGTTGTTCCGCCATATCGACCGGCACGTCGTAACTCAAAACGCCGCGGGAAGCCGTCGAGAATGCTCCATCGACCGCGATCTCAGCAATCAAGCGTTTCGTGAGCTCGGATTGCGGCTCTTGTACGACGTCCAATTCCATGTCGATAGGCTACACCCGGCCGAACGTATAGAACAGATGTGCCGAAATGTCATGGTTGCCGGATTGGCTTTTCAATGGCGCTTTTCTAGGCTGGCGCCGGGCCATATACTCGCGGCACGTGAGCATCCGCGCAGATCTCAATCTCAGGAGTACGTCATGGTTCAAGCAGCCGTTAAATCGACCATCTTCAGTGAGTTCGAGGAGCGGTTCGCCGACTCCAAGGCGCTTTTCACCCGAGCGCAAGGCATTATCTCCGGCGGAATCGCCCACGACGGGCGCTATCAGAAGCCCTTCCCCGTTTACGTCCAGCGAGCCGAGGGCTGCTACAAATGGGATGTGGCCGGTCACAAGCTGGTCGACTACGCGATGGGCCACGGTGCGCTCATACTCGGGCACAACGACCCCGATGTTGTTGCCGCCGTGCATAGCCAACTCGATCGTGGCACCCATTTCGGCGCCGGCCACGAGGGCGAGATTCGCTGGGCGGAACAGATCGGAAAGCTGATCCCCTCTGCCGAGCGAGTGCGATTCACGATGTCGGGCACCGAGGCCAATCTGCTTGCGATGCGGATCGCGCGCGCATATACGGCTCGAAACAGCATGCTCAAGTTCGAGGGCCACTTTCACGGTTGGAGCGATTACCTGGTCAAAGGCGAAAAACCGCCCTTTGAATCGCCGGACATCGTCGGCGTTCCCGACGAGGTGCTTCGCACCGTCGCTGTGCTGCCTTCCGACGATATCGGGGCAGTCGAGGAGCGGCTGACGCAGGGCGACATCGCAGCAATTCTGGTTGAGCCAAGCGGTGCATCCTGGGCTATGATCCCAATGCCTGAACGGTTTCTGGCTAAGCTCCGAGAGCTCGCCACGGCCTACGGATCGGTGTTGATCTTCGACGAGGTGATCACGGGATTTCGCTGGTCTCCCGGCGGAGCGCAGGCAAAGTACGGCATAACCCCGGACATGACGACGCTCGCCAAGATCGTCGCCGGCGGATTGCCCGGCGGCGCCGTCGCCGGCAAAGCCGAGATCATGGAGCACCTGGTATTCAAGGACGAGCCAGGTTGGAACGCAAAGAAGAAAGTCATCCATCCGGGCACCTTCAATGCCAACCCGCTTTCGGCCGCGGCCGGGGCGACCTGCCTCGAAAAGTGCGCCAACCCTGCGGTGCAGCGTCACTGCGATGAGATGGGCGCCCGTCTGCGCATCGGGTTCAACACCGTGCTCGAGAACCAAGGCGTGCTCGGGTGCGCCTGGGGCGATTCTTCGGCGTTCCATGTCGTCGTCGGCGAGCACGTTTCGAACCGCACCGCGAGCGATCTGCGCACACCGGAAGGCATTTCGCCGGCGACATTGAAAGCCAGCGGCAAGGCTGGTCTCGCCGGGGCGCTGAGCGCCGCGATGCTGCTCGAAGGGGTCGATCTCTTCAACACCGGCGGCATGATGAGCATCGCGCACACGCCGGATGTCGTCGATTTCACGATTGAGGCATTCGACCGTTCGATCGAACGGATGCGCTTAGATGGGATGGTGGCGTAGATCACGTAACGGCAGAAGTCGCAGGAGTCGCGAAGCGATGACATGCACAAATGCGTGCACGCCGGCTAATGCCTCCACACCGGGAGGGCACAGGT
>CAYJPA010000093.1:0-22024 GCA_964371945.1 uncultured Sphaerobacteraceae bacterium
GCTGGACCGCCACCGAAACCCGCAAACGATACGACCAGGAGGACTACGCGATCGACCTCATCCGTTACGTTCGACGGCTACCCGCGTAGCACTGACCCGCCGCCGCGATCTCCCTGGGCGGATTGGTGTAACGCTGTACAGAGCGCCGCGAACGATCTCCCAACCGCGGTTCCAGATCAAAGGCCTCGAGGCCGGTCACGGCCGCCAGAGGCCGGCTCGTCCGTGTCAAGTACACTTGACATCACCGCGATTGCCGGCTATCGTGTCAAGTGTACTTGACACCGCACGATTGGAAGGACAACTCGTGCACGCACACATCCAGACCGGCGGTCTTCAGGACTCGATCAAGCTCACCGCTCGTTTTATGTTCTGGACAATCGCCTGGGTTGCCACCGTTGCCCTGGCCAGTTTCGGTCCTAAATTCCTGTGGGATTCGCAACCGGCGGTGAGCTGGGCCGCGGTTGCCATCAATGTTGCCGCCGGCATCGGCTGGATCGTTGCCCACGCCCGCTTTCTCCGAGGAATCGATGAACTGCAACGCAAGATCATGCAGGATGCGCTCGCGGTCACCCTCGGCGTGGGATGGGTCGCCGGGTTCGCCTACACCATCGCTGACATGGCCGACCTCATTTCCTTCAATGCCGATCTCGGCGTCTTCTCCGCACTCCTGGCAGTCGCCTACATGACCGCCATCGCCCTTGGCAATTTCAGATTCCGATGAAGAACCGCCTCCGAGACCTTCGCGCTGAACGCAACTGGACCCAGGCAGACCTGGCCCTGCTCGTCAGCGTGTCAAGACAGACGGTCAACGCAATCGAGAAAGGGAAGTTCGACCCAAGCCTCCCGCTCGCCTTCCGCCTCGCCAAACTCTTCAACCTAAAAGTCGAAGAGGTCTTTCTCGACGGACAATGAAGGAGTCGCACTCCGCCCCCCACCAGTCGGCTTCGAGCCGACTTATTTGAATGAGCGCGGACTTTAGTCCAGCGACTCCACCGCCAAGATCATCCAGAACGGCCGCTCTTTTCGTCCAGAACATACGACGAGCGCGACGTTCACCGTCAAATCCGCTCTCTCACAGACCTTGACGCCACGATCGACCAGGCGGCTTCGAGCCGCCTTATGTAACTGAGCGCGGGCTTGAATCCAGCGACTCCACCGCCAAAATCCATGAGAACGACAAATCCACAAGCCGCCGATTCGGTTAACATAAACCCTCGTCTGCCCGTTCCAGACGCTACGCCGCCTGGAACCAACCCCACAAAGAAGCGAGGAATTCTCGATCATGCCACTCACTGGAGAATACGAGCCAAGCACGTTGGATTGGGCCCGCGAACAGGCCGAGCTCGTCGAAAGCTCCGACGGCGCCAAGGGAACCGAGATGAACGGCATGCCGATCATCCTGGTGACCTCGGTCGGCTCGAAATCCGGCAAGCTCCGCAAAACGCCGCTGATGCGCGTCGAGCACAACGGCGAGTACGCGCTGGTCGCATCGCTCGGCGGCGCCCCGAAAAACCCGGTCTGGTACTACAACATCAAGCAAAACCCGCACATCGAGCTTCGGGATGGCACCGAAAACCACGATTACACGGCCCGCGAGGTCTTCGACGACGAGAAGGCGATCTGGTGGGAGCGAGCGGTCGCGGCTTACCCAGACTACGCCGACTACCAAAAGAAAACGACCCGAGCAATCCCGGTCTTCGTCGCGACAAAGATGGAGTAGCTCCTCAACCGAGCTCCCGGGCCAGATAATGGCGAAATCGAGCTTACGATTTCTAGATCCGCGTAGGCGCGGGACAACGTCGTGGCGGCGTATGGCATACGCCCGTCGCATCCGAACGTGTATGTCCAATCAATCCGCGTTGCTCAACCACCGGTCCGTCGAGCGAATTTCGCTCGTCCCGCGTGATGGGATTTGGATTGCGCCCACGACATGGCGAACATCACGCCTACCTGCGTGTGTCCATGCGCAACAAGTCGGACTCGTCCGAGATGGTCGGAGGCGTCTTGGTCGTTGCCGGCAGCAGCGGCCAGACCTCTCGCTTTTTCACCAATCGCGGCGACTCGAGCTCGATCTGCTCGCCGCCGATCACGAGACGTGCGGTTCCCGCATGCAGGACATTCCTGACCCAATCGGTTCGCGGCCCGTACATCGGAATGAACACGTACCCATCGGGCAGCCGGTGGGCATCGAGCGGGGTCCGGTAGGTCGTGCCGGAAGTTCGGCCCACGTGGATCAAGACCGGACTGACCCCCTTGCGGATCTGCCATGGATTGAAAACTCGTTTATTGATCCGGGCGAGCCAGCGCGGCATCGGCACCTCATGATCCTCATTTCCTTGTGCGCTCGCCTGCTCCTCGCATCGAGCGCGCTGGCTTTTTCGCGGCCGGTCGGTGGCCCGTCATCTGCCGTCTCTCGGCAAACGTGTCCAACAGTATTATATCACCATATACTATATCTTAGCTAGAATAAATCTTACGAGTCGACTTGGGCTCCCGACTGTCGACGCTCTCATGCCCCGACGGCAACAATCCAGCGCCGACACGCTGCGAACTCGTCGAATCTGTTGCCGATTGTTGCCATTTGTTGCTTTACGCGCTTGTTGACCCTGCCCCGGTCCAGAGCGAGGTGCCGTCAGAGGTGTGACATTTTGTGACATTCTGTGACATTGCGCGCGTAGGCCCGCCCCGATTTAGTAGAGCGAGGTATCACTCGAAACCTCCTCAAGCCATTTCTTCACCTGCTGCAGGAACCGCGCACCGGCGAGCCCATCGAGCACGCGGTGATCGAAGCTGAGCGAGAGGTTCATCATCGAGCGGATCGCGATCATGTCGTCGATCACCACAGGCCGTTTCACGATCGCCTCAGTCGCCAAAATCGCGACCTGCGGCTGCACCAGGATCGGGGTCGACACGATCGAACCAAACGTGCCCGGGTTGTTGACCGTGAAGGTGCCGCCCGCCACATCGTCCGGTTTCAATGTCCCGGCGCGGGCTCTGCCGGCGAGATCGGCCACAGCGTGCATCAAACCGGCCAGGCTCAGCCGGTCGGCATTCCGGATCACCGGCACGACCAACCCGTCCTCGAGTCCGACCGCAACCCCGATATTGATCGCCGCGCGATGAACGATCCGATCCTCGTCCCACACCGCGTTCAACCGTGGATGATCGCGCAGCGCCAGCGTGGCGGCTTTGATCGCGAAGGGCAGAAAGGTAAGCTCGATCCCTTCGCGCCGTGCAAACTCCTCTCTCCTTGCCGCGCGGAAAGCGACGATGCCGCTCATATCAACTTCCATCACCGTTGTCACATGTGGGGCGGTGCGCTCGGAGCGAACCATGTGCTCGGCGATTGCGCGGCGCATCGGCGTCAGCGGGATCGCCTCGTCACCGGCTTCGATGCGGATCGACGCTCTCTGCGCTGCGGGTTCCACCGCGGAAACCCGTCTCTCTTCAATCGCCGGAATTGACTCGATGTGGGCCAGGATGTCGCGCTTGGTCACCCGGCCGCCGATTCCGGTGCCGGCGACCCACGCGATCTCGATTCCGTGCTCTTCCGCGATCCGGCGAACAACCGGCGAGGATCGTGCCCTGAGCAGTTCCATCTCGTCGCGAATCCCGTTCGTTCGAGGCTCTGTTTTGACGGCTACTTCAGGAACGTCTGCCCGTGCCTCTTCAATAGAAGGAGGATGTGCGATCGAAGACCCGCCGTCCGACTCATCGATCCGGCAAATCCCCGCCCCCACCGGAACGGTCGTCTCCGGCTGCACCAGAATCTCGGTCAGCACACCAGCCACCGGAGATGGGATCTCCGAATTGACCTTGTCGGTCGTCACTTCCACCAGCGGCTCGTATTTCTCGACCCGCTCGCCGACCTGCTTCAGCCAGTTCCCAACCGTGCCCTCGGTCACACTCTCCCCGAGCCGCGGCATCGATATCGTCGTGGTGGCAGTTATGGGCATTACCTAGCTCCAAGCTTCAAGCTGCAAGCCACAAGCTTTGAGCAGCGGCCCGTTCGCTCCACGCCATGGGCAGACGGAGAGGCCGGGTTGCGAGGCCGTTCAATGCAATGACTTCCGAACTAGAGCCGCTCACGCTATTGATTCTTCTCGTCGCTTGCAGCTTGCAGCTTGTTGCTTGAAGCTAAAAAGCGATCAACCTTCTCAACGCCGCCCCAATCTTCTCCGCATCGATCATGAACGCGTGCTCCAGCGGCGGGCTGAAAGGCATCGCCGGCACATCCGGCGCCGCCACCCGCATCACCGGTGCGTCCAGGTATGCGAACGCGCCCTCCGCGATCACCGCCGCCACCTCGCTTGCGACCGAGCAAAGCCGGTTCGCCTCGGTGACGACCAGCGCCTTCCCAGTTTTCCGCACCGAGGCAAGCACGGTCTCCTCGTCCAGCGGTTTGAGCGAGCGAAGATCGATCAACTCGATGCTCGCGCCGGTCTCCGCGGAAACGGTCGCGGCCGCTCGTTCCGCTTCATGCACCATGAACCCGTAGGTGACGATGCTCGCGTCGGCGCCCTCCCACACGACCCGGGCCTGACCGAGCGGCACCTCGTACGGACCCTCCGGCACGGGTCCCTTGATCGAGCGGTACATCTTTTTGTGCTCGAGGAAGAGGACAGGATCGTTGTCGAAGATCGCGGACCGGAGCAGCCCCTTGGCGTCAGCCGGCGTCGCCGGCACCACGACCTTCAGCCCGGGCGTGTGGACAAACATCGCCTCGATGCACTGCGAGTGATAGAGCGCGCCGTGCACGCCGCCGCCAAAAGGCGCTCGAATCACGATCGGGCACGAAAAATCACCGTTCGAGCGGTATCGGATCCGGGCCGCCTCGTTCATGATTTGGTTCATCGCGTCGTGAATAAAGTCGAGAAACTGGATTTCGGCGATCGGCCGCAAGCCGTTGAGCGCCATCCCGATCGCGCTGCCGACGATCACCGATTCCGCCAATGGCGAATCGATCACTCGATCCTCGCCAAACTCTTCCAGCAACCCCGCCGTGACCAGGAAAACGCCGCCTCGCCGCCCGACATCCTCGCCCAGCACGACAATCCGCTCGTCGGCCCGCATCTCCTCCTGCAACGTGTCGTGAATAGCGTCGAGCAACGTTTTGGGAGTCGACGAGTCGACAAGACGACCAGTCGACTGCTCAGTTGCTTCCGCTATCTGACTGCTCATCCGCTTCTGCCTCAGCTGATTCTCGTAGCGTTCTCAGCCTCGGAGAGGCTTCGCGAACTTAGCCTTGGGTTTCAACCCGAGGCCCGTGGCGTTCCATAGACGCGACGCCTGGTTGAAACCAGGCGCTCAAGTCGCAAAGGCGCTCCGAGCCTTAACCCTGCGACCTCATCCTCTTACCCCCTCACCGCCTCATAGACGTGATCCGCAAACGTGCCGGCGTCCGGCAGCGGCGATGCCTCCGCGGCGTCGGTGGCGGCATTGACCTCGTCACGGATGTCACTTGCGATTTCGGCGAGCTGAGCATCGTCGAGCGCACCGACCTCGAGCAATCGCGCCGCGAACAGGGCGACTGGGTCGTGCGCCCGCCAGGCGAGCACCTCGTCCGAACTCCGATAGGTGCGGTCGTCGTCGTCCGAGCTGTGGGGATGAAAGCGATACAGCTTGGCCTCGATCAGGGTCGGTCCTTCGCCCCGGCGTGCTCGATCCGCGGCATCTTTCACCACTTGATACACGGCGAGGAGATCGGTGCCGTCGACCACCACTCCCGGAAAGCCGTAGCCGGCGGCGCGATCGGCGACGTTGTCGATCGCGACCTGCAGCTCTTGCGGCACCGAGATCGCGTAGCGGTTGTTCTGACAGAAGAAGATCACGGGCAATTTGTGGATCCCCGCGAAGTTGCACGCCTCGTGGAAATCGCCCTCGGACGAACCGCCTTCGCCGAAGCAGGTCAGCGAAACCTGACCGGTGCGACGAATCTTCGCGGCGTATGCCGTGCCGGTCGCGATCGAGAGCTGGGTCGAAACGACGCTCGAGCCGGTGATGATCCGGAGTTTGGCCGAGCTGTAGTGCGAGGGCATCTGGCGCCCGCCGGAGCTCGGATCAGCCGACCGCGCCAACGCGCTCAACATGATGTCGGTGGCCGTCAGCCCGAAGGCGATGCTCAGCCCGAGATCGCGGTAATAAGGAAGGATGATGTCCAGATCGCGGTCGAGCGCAAACGCCGCGCCGATCTGCGCGGCCTCGTGTCCCTGTCCGGAAACCACAAATGGCGCTTTACCCGTTCGGTTGAGCTGCCACATGCGCTCATCGACTGCGCGTGTCAGGCCAAGCACCCGGTACATCTCGCGCAGCGTGTCGTGCGGGAGCCCGCCGTCTCCGATTGACGGCGGCGCGACGCTCGCGGTGATCGTGCCGGCCCCGATATCGACGTGGTCGAGCGGCAGATGGCTGCGCTGAGCCTCGGTGGGCGAAGAGGTTGTTGGTGCCGGAATGGTGTCGGTCGCCATTGACCGCTCCTTGCTCCCGCGGACGAAGCGTCCGCGTCAAAACGTGGACTGTAGGGTAGCACGTGCGCGCCGCCCGAATCCGAATCCTTTGGTCATGAACCTCGGGCAATCGGATCGAACGCTTCTGCACAAATTCACCACTGACCGGGTACATTCCAGGTCTGCTCACCCCGATTGTGGTGATCGGACTGAATCTCTTTGGCGATGCCTTGCGTGATGCGCTGGACGTCACGCTCGACGAATAAATGGTGGCGAGTAGAGACCGCGTTCTCGATCGGAGCAAGAAATGAATCAGGCGACAACCGTACCTGCAATCGTCTTTTCGGCGCGCATCTCCAAACTCCGCAAGATCCTGAACGATCAGGGGCTCGATGCGGGTGTGGTGATGTCGCCCGCCAACATCGCCTACCTCAGCGGATTTCAGGCGCTGATTTATTCGCGTCCCATCTACCTGGTCGTCGACGCAAACTCGACAATGCTGATCGTGCCCGGTCTTGAGGAGGAGCATGCCGCCCACGCACTCGGGATCGACCGCGTCGTCGTCTATTACGAGCATCCTGAAAAGGGAACCGCGGGGGAGAATGCCCCGGACACGCTTGCCTCCGAGCTTAATGCCGCGGGCCTGAAGAAGATCGGGATCGAGTACGGAAGCTCTCCGATTTCGCTGCAAAAGCGGCTCGAGGCTGGGAGTATGTCAACCGGCGATCTCTCGCCGGCGATTATCCGGATGCGCTTGATCAAGGACGCTGGCGAGATCGCGCTCATGAAGCTGGCGGCAGCGCTTGCGAAAATCGGCGTCATGACGACGCTCGAAGCGGCCGCGCCGGGGCTGTCGCAGCTTGGGATCGAATCGCTCGGCACCACCGCAATTCTCGAGGCCGCGCCCACACTCACTCCGGCGGCCACGATCAACCTGCTCCAATTCACCACCTCGGGACCGGAGACGAGTCTTCCGCACCTCATCACCACCACTCGAAAGCTCAACAGTCCCGATCTCCTGATTCACTCTCGTCAGGTTTCAGTAGATGGCGAGCGAGCGGAGCTCGAACGGACGTTCGCCCTGGGCTCGATGGACGCGAAAACGCTCGATATCTTCAATGTCGCCGAGGCCGCCCAGATCGCCGCGATCGAGGCCTGTACTCCGGGCCGGCCGATGCGCGAGGTCGACGCGGCGGCGAGGTCGATCATTCAGAAGGCCGGCTACGGCGACTATTCGATTCACCGCACCGGACATGGCCTGGGGATTGAAGCGCATGAGGCGCCGTACATCCGTTGGGACAATGACGCACCGCTCGAAGCTGGCATGGTTGTTTCGATCGAACCGGGCATCTACATTCCGGGGGTCCGCGGCGCACGTCATTCGGATACCGTTGTCATCACGGAGAACGGACCAGAAACCATCACGGACGCTCCTCGCGGCGCCGAGAATCTCACCTATCACCGGTAATCATTGGACGCACAGAACTCGGGCAGGACAACGTACGGCAGGCATCGCGAAAGGAGTCAGAGCGGCATGAATAACGGGACTGCTCCACGTGGTACGGTGACGACGATCAGCGCGGTGAGCGTGCATTGTTCCCACAATCCGGAAGCGAACTGGAAAAAGTACTGCGAGCTCATCGATTAAGCCGCGGTATGGGGGACCGACTACATCGTCTTTCCGGAAGTCTCCTTGCAGGGCTATCTCATGGGCTCCCTGCCACTCGGCTCCGCTGAAATGGCCGAACAGCTAGTGCACTGTGACGCCTGTTGTGACTGGTTGTCCAAGGCCGGCTAGACTCTCGGGATGAACAAGAAATACCAGGTCATCTTGACCCCCGCTGAACGAACGCGGTTGCAGACCCTGATCGGAGCCGGGATCGCGCCGGCTCGCCACTTGATGCATGCGCGCATCTTGCTCAAAGCCGGCCAATCCCCGGACGGTCCGGGACGGGTCGATGTGCGCATTGCGGATGCCGTCGAGAGCAGCCAACCGACCGTCGCCCGGATCCGCGGACCGTACGTCGAAGAGGGGTTGGCGGCCGCGCTGGCTCGCCGCCCCCCCATGCCGGGAGTACCAGCGCCGGCTGGATGGGGTCGGCGAGGCACGGCTGATCACCATCGCGTGCAGCGCACCGCCCCAGGGACAGGCGCGGTGGAGCTTGCGGTTGCTGGCCGACAAGCTCGTGTGGCGGATGGCGGATGTGCTCGAGATGGCTGCCACCGGCCCTACGTTCCACGTTACCCGCAAGTGTGCTTCGACGAAACGAGCAAGCACCTGCCGCGGGAGCCACGCCCGGCGCTGCCGATGCAGCCGGGTCAGCCGGCGCGGGTCGACGCCGAATACGAGCGCGGCGGGGTGGTCAGCCTCTTCCTCGCCTGCGAGCCGCTGACCGGACGCCGCTGGGTTAGCGTGACGTAGCGGCGTGCCAAGCGTGACTAGGCGCAGCAGATCAAGGCGTTGGTCGATGAGCGCTACCCCGACGCCGAACGGATCGTGCTTGTCCAGGACAACCTTAACACCCACGCCCCGGCAGCGCTGTACGAGACCTTCGCACCCGTCGGGGCGAAGCGCCTGGCGGACAAACTGGAGATCCATCACACCTCGACGCACGGCAGTTGGCTCAATGTGGCCGAAATCGAGTTCAGTGTGCTGAGCCGCCAATGTCTCAATCGCCGGGTGCCGGATCGTGCCACGCTCGACACCGAGGTGACGGCGTGGACGACGCGGCGCAACACCGCGGGCAAACCGGTCAACTGGCGTTTCACGAGTGACGATGCCCACATCAAACTCAAACGGCTCTACCCGTCAATTCAGGAGTAACAGAGCACTAGACTGTCTTCAGTCAATCAGTACTCACACCGCGGTGAGCTGAAACAGGCGCGGACGGCGTCGGAGAGGTCGCGGCGAGCGACCGCCCCGGCTTCATCGGCGCGGACCCCGTTGGTCATGAACGACATGGCGACACCGGTGTCGCTATCGCCCCAACTCACCGACGTCCCAAATCCGCCGTGCCACATCGTGCGCGCGGTACTCGTCGCGCCGGGCCATTGCCGCCGAGGCTCGGCCAATCCGCCGAGCTCGATGCCAAGCCCGCGTCTTACCGGCAGATCGATCGTGAGATCCGTTTCGCCGTCGACCTCGCACTCTTGCATCAGGTCGACCGTTTCAGGTTGGAGAATCCGGACACCAGCAAGTGATCCGCCGTTGGCAAGCGCGGCGTAAGAACGCGCCATATCACGGGCAGTGGACACCCCGCTCACTCCCGCGATCACCAGTCGGTGGATTCGAACGTCCCGAAGCGTTCGGAGCGTTTCGATGCCCCAATCGTCGATGCCATCTGTCGCGTGGAGCTTGACCACCCGATGCTCCTGGTGCTGCGGCAAGCCGAGAAAAGTATCGACCATCGCCAGCGGGCAGGTGATCTCCTCGAACAGATACTCATCAATTGCTCGCCCATCGAAGCGACGGACCAGTTCTGCGCACACACAATGCTGTGTCACGAAGTGGTACGCCGTTGTGGTTCCCGCGGGGTACATCAGGGGCATCGACGCCACCGAATCCAGTGCCCGGCGCTGGTCGCCCCAGACCGCGGGCGGCAAACCGGGTGGCGCGATGGGGAAGCCTCCCCGATGCGCGAGCACATGCCGCAGCGTCACATACTCCTTGCCGTTCTGTCCAAACTCCGGCCAAAAGCGGGCGACTTCGTCTTCGAGTCTGGCATGACCGCGTTCGATCTGCTGGAGCAAAGCCACCGACACCATCGGTTTGGTACCGGAAAAGAGCGGAAGGCGCGTTTCACGTTCCACGGCTTCGGTTCGATTGCTGACGCCAAGCTTGCTGAAGAGGTTGGTGACGTGGGTAGTGACCGTGCGCCGGCTAATAAAAAGCGTTTCACCAATTTCAGGGTTAGTGCGGCCGGACGCCAGGAGGCGCAACACCTCTAGCTCCCGCGCCGTCGGCCCATACTCGGACAACGATGACCGAGTACCCCGATCGGAGCGAATCGCTGGCGTTGTCAGTGCCTCGTTGACCGCGTCAGCGAGCGGAAGCACCTACCCCGCCGCCCAGGTTTGTTCGAATGTTGCGTCGCCAAGAGCCTGACGGGCCCTATCGAGTGCCCCCTTGTGCGTTGTCGAGCGTGATTCCCCAACTCCCATTGCAGCACGAAGCGCGCCGTTCGTAGCCAGCAGACGAACAGCGCGGACATGGTTACCCACGTCCGATGCGACAAGGGCCAGGCCGCGCAGGCAGCTTGCAGCGACTACTCTGTCATTCTGTTGCCATCGGATCGTCAGACTCTCGGAGTAAAGCTCGGCGGCGCGAACCAGGTCGCCTCGATCACGTGAGATTTTCGCCATATTGATCAAGGTAATTGCGACGCCGAACGAGTTTCCGGTCGATCGGAGCGCTGCAAGTGCCTGATTCAACAGCCCGTCCGCGCCGGCTTGATCGCCCCGGCTATATGCAACGAATCCGAGGTTCTTCAGGGCGAAGGGCCGCCATACCACGTCGCCAAGACTGTCGAACAAGGAAAGTGATTGCTTGAGGTATGTGTCCGCTTCCTCGAACGCCCCTAAGCCGACGGCGACGACACCGGAAACGAGCTGCGCCTGAGCTCTGAACCAGGGACTCCCACCAGCGTCGGCAAGCGGGCGCGCTTCATCCATGAAGTGCTTTGCGCGAGCGAAGTCGCCTTGCTCGGCAGTCGACCATCCCAACATCATGAGTGTCGTCATTCGGGCTTCCACCGTCGACGTTCCGGCGCTGGCCAGCGTCCGTTCCAACCAGAGCCGCCCCTCGTTCAGGTGCCCGGTCACATGCCAATACCAACCGACGGCAAATGCGATCCGCTGTGCTATCTCCGCTTCCGCCTACTCGATCGCCCAACTGAGCGTCGCCCGGATGTTGTCGATCTCTGCCCCAATGGTTGCCACCCAGGAGCTGAGCACCACGCCCATCAATTCGGGCTGCGCTTGCTCGGCCAGATTTCGTACCCACATCGCATGGCGCCGCCGCGTCTGCCCGGTCTCTCCCGAGAGTTCGAGCTGCTCCGCGGCGAACTCACGAACCGTTTCGAGCATGACGAAGCGCGGCGAGGCGGACTGTTCATCGTCGCGGAGGAGACTCTTTTCAACGAGGGAAGCGACGCTATCGAACACCGACATCGACAAATCGCCGAGTCGACCAGACGAATGGCCGCTTGGTCGACTCGCGACGGCTTCGGCCGCAGCCAGCGTGAAACCGCCGGCGAAGGCGGAGAGGCGGCGGAACACCGCCTGTTCCTCCGGGGTCAGGAGGTCGTAGCTCCAGGCCACCGCGCCCCGCATCGTTTGTTGCCGGGCCGGGAGATCCCGGGCCCCATGAACGAGCAACGTGAGCCGCTTGTCGAGCCGGCCAAGCAGCGCGTCGACCGGCAGTACATTGGACCGTGCGGCGGCAAGCTCGATCGCAAGGGGCAGACCATCGACCCGAGCGCAGATCTCTGCAACCGCGGACGCGTTCGACTCCGACAGCACGAAACCCGGCCGTGCCGCTTTCGCTCGTTGGACAAAATGCGTGACAGCACTATTACGCTCGATCTCGGCGAACTGGGGATGATCGCTAACGGGAATCGCCAGTGGCTGCACGGGAAATTTGTGCTCCCCGCGGACGCGAAGAACCTCCCGGCTCGTCGCCAGCATTTTCAGCGACGGGCAGGCGGTCAATAGGTCGCTGAGGAGGCCCGCGGATTCGAGCACCTGTTCGAGGTTGCCGAGCACGAGCAGCGTCTCGCGCTCGCGGAGTGCCATCTGTATTCGCGATGCGAGCGCCCGCTCGCTCGCGTCTTGCAGCTCCAGTGCCCGGGCGATCTCGGATGCGACGAGAACCGCGTCACGAATGGATGCTAATGGAATGAATACCGCTCCACTGGCGGATGCCTGCTCTACGTCAAGCGCGACCTGCAGCGCGAGTCGGGTCTTGCCGACGCCGCCGGGTCCCGTGAGCGTGGCGAGCGGGACATCTGCACGCAACAGCAGCGCACGGCGCTCGGCCAGCTCCTGATCCCGGTCGATCAGTGGCGTTCGCGGACGAAGAGTGGCGGCGAGGAGCGTGGAGGGCAGGTTGGTGGCCAAATCCAGACCTCCGAACCCAAAACGAGTTGGCGTTGACGCTGAATGATCAGCGCCGCGCATACGAGTGTCAATCAGTCACAAGGGATCCGCCCGTTGGTTGCATCATTCATGGTGGTGGACGTCAAATGACGATTTCGCGCACGAGATGGGCCACCTGGATTGACATGATGGACGCCGCGTTGGGTATCCGTTCTGAGACCGATCCCAACATTCCCATCGAGTAAGCCGTACTTGTAGAGTTGATCCTGCGTGGTCGCCTACGATGCTGAACGGGTTCGATGCTCCAGCGTTGTTGGACAAATCCGCTGGTCGATCTTCAGACGATGAGTGGGCACGGCGGCGCTACCTCGAGGCAGTCGACAACGGTTCATGGTGAAGCACGAACGCTGGTCGGCCCAACAGTGGAACGACGGGCACGATCAATCGCGTGACCACAGGTCCACGCGTCGATCGCAACGAAATCAGGCCAGATTAGCACCCGGCGTACTTCGATACTCGGCGACCTATTGACAAACGAGGCTTCATCGTATATTTTCGATTTAGCCCCAACATTCGAGTCGGGGACCCGATTGATCGGGATATCGGAAAAATACGAAACGGAGCGGAGCATGTTCGGTACAGGGTTGCATCCATATTATGAACAGGTGCTTCAGGAGCGCCTCAATCCCAAGCCACGCAACGGCGTCCGGCCGGTCCAAACAGCGCCGGTCGTCAGGCGGTTCTCGCTGATGCGCTTCGTGCGCGAACGGATTGAGGCGCTCGGAGGTTTGCTCGATCGGCAATCATGGCGAACGTGCTGTCAAACCTCAAACTCGGCAAACTGAAAACCATCGTTCGACCCGCTCTCGTGAAGGGACAAGACACGTGAACCGAGCCGATTTGCCAGTTGCCGTACTCGGTGGTGGCCCGGTCGGACTCGCCGCCGCCGCGCACCTGCTCGCGCAGGGGCAGGAACCGGTCGTGTTCGAGGCGGGCGCGACCGTCGGCTCGGGACTCCTTTCCTGGGGTCATGTACGGGTCTTTTCGCCCTGGCGATATGTGGTCGACGATGCCGCACGGGCGTTGCTCGAAGCCGAAGGATGGGTTGCACCGGAGCCCGGTGGATATCCGACCGGTCGAGAGATCGTCGAGCACTACCTGGCGCCGCTCGCGCAAACGCCAGCGCTCCGTTCGCGGATTCGACTCGGTAGCCGGGTCACCGCCGTCGCCCGCGCCGGGTTCGACAAAATGAAAAGAGACGGGCGTCTGCTCGAGCACTATCCTGGCCGATCGCGGCGTCGCCTGCTGCGGAACCGCGGCTGAGATCGGAGACGAGGCGTGTTGCGGTTCCGAGGGATCCGCGACCGGAGGATGCTGCAGCGACCAGGTTCCGCAACTCATTCAACTCGGCGCGATCGATCGCAAAGGCGGCGCGTGTTGTGGGTGAGCTGATTGGCCTCAGGTTTCGACTTGGGGAATCCGGCCTGCTCCCCGATTGATCCTGGAGTTTTCTGCGGTCTCCAACGGCCCATGTCGTCGCCTCGCGACTCCCGACGGCGGGCACAGGTCACGCCACTACGGCCAGCGGGCGGGGCCATGCGGTTTCGAGTTCCTGTGTTATGGCCGCGAAGCTGCTTGACGGTTGTCGTTAGTCGCACGATGATGGCCCAATCTACCTCCGTATTCGTTCATGGACGGAACCATGGTGCTCGAGCGGGCCGCCGGACAAGGTCATACCATCCCCGTGCCGTTCTCGCCGCTGGTCGGTCGAGAGCGGGAGATCGCCGCAATCAGTGAATTGATCCTTCGACCCGGCGTTCCGCTGCTGACACTGACCGGTCCGGCCGGGACAGGTAAAACCCGGCTGGCGCTGAAGGTCGCGACCGATCTCGATCCCCTTTACCGGGACGGCGCCGCCTTCGTTTCGCTCGCCTCGATCACCGATCCAGATCTCGTGATTCCGACGATCGCCCAGGCGCTCGGCGTTCGCGGCTCGGTCGAGCGGCCAATGATCGAGAAGCTGGTTGACGCGCTCGCGACACGCGAGATGCTGTTGGTGCTCGACAACTTCGAGCAGGTTGTATCGGCGGCTCCGTTCTTGAGTCGACTCCTCGCTTCATGCCCACTGCTGATGGTGCTTGTGACAAGTCGTGTAGTGCTGCGGGTAACTGGTGAGCAGGAGTTCCCGGTTCCACCGATGCGGCTGCCCGAGACACCAAACGTGCAAGATCTCGAATCGATCGCCCAGAGCGAATCGGTCTCGCTCTTCTTACAGCGAGCGCGGGCTGTCAATCCCGGATTTGCGCTGACCGAAGCGAATGCCGCGGCGATCATCGAACTGTGCCGCCGGCTGGATGGGCTTCCGCTAGCGATCGAGCTCGCGGCGGCCCGTGCCAAAGTGCTGTCGCCGAACGCGCTCCTCGCCCGCCTGACGAATCGGTTGCAGGTGCTTACCGGCGGCGCACGCGATGCTCCGCCCCGGCTTCAATCGATGCGCGATGCGATCGCCTGGAGCTACGACTTGCTGGACCCGGATGAGCAATCGCTCTTCCGCCGCCTCTCCGTTTTCGTCGGCGGCTTTGACCTCGAGGCGGCCGACGCCGTGTCGAGTCGACTAGTCGACTCGCCGATCTCGGTGTTCGATGGCGTTGCGTCGTTGGTCGACAAGAGCTTGCTCAGGCAGGAAAATGGACCGCTGGGCGAGCCTCGGTTTGCGATGTTGGAGACGATCCGCGAGTACGGCGTCGAACAGCTCGACGCCACCGATCAAGCCGCGGCGACCCGTGACGCGCACGCGTCTTGGTTCATCGAGGTCGCGGAGCGGTTGCGTCCGCTTGAGATCGGCGGCATCCAGGAAGAGCGTCCGCTCGATATCCTCGAACTGGAGCATGACAACTTTCGAGCCGCGTTGAGCTGGCTCGATACGAGCGGCAAGGTCGAGCAGTTGCTGCAGCTTTCCGGCGCGCTCGGTTGGTTCTGGTACCTTCGGGGGCATCTCTCCGAGGGCAGAAGCTGGCTTGACCGCGCGATCGATGCCGACAGCGCGGGCGCCTCTGACAAGGTCATCCGCGCCCGGGCAGTGCGAGCCGATGGCAAACTCGCCTGGTTGCAGGGCGACCTCCCTCGGGCAGCCGCGCTGCTGACCGAGGCGAAAGCGCTCTCGGAAGCGCTTGGCGATCTTCGGGGCCTCGCTCACTCATACTTGAATCTTGGCGTCGCGGCGGAAAAGCAGGGGAACGAATCCGAGGCGGTTAGGCTTTACGAAGAGGCACTGACTGTTTTCCGCGAGGTCGGCGACAACCCAGGCACGACAAACACGTTGATCGATCTGGCCGATGCGGAGTTCCGGCGAGGGGATCTGACGCGATCGCAGGCGCTGACCGACGAGTCGATAGCGTTGAGCCGACGACTGGGCGACAAGATCTTCCTCGCGCTGTCGCTCTTCAATTCAGCTCAGCTTTGTCTGGCACGAGGAGAACCGGCCGCGGCCTTTCCCCAATTTCGGCAGAGCTTGATCTACGCGGCTGAGGTCGGAAACAGCTGGTTGATCGCGGATGCGCTCGGGGGCCTGGCCGCGGTAACCGCATCCGCTGGCGATCCAGAACGCGGCGCGCGCTGGTTAGGCACCGCCCGTTCGGTCTGCGATTCGCTCGGAACACCCGGCGTGCCGCACCACGAACAATTCAATCGCTCGCTCAACGCGATCAAGAAGGTGCTCCCCGCGTCCGGTTTCTCGGTCGCGTTCGACGAGGGCCGGTCCCTCTCGCCGCATCAGGCGGTGGCCGACGTTATGCGCTGGGAATACAAACCGGCAAGCCAGCAGCCGGCCGCGGCGGCCTCGAATGTGAACATGCCGAATGCATCGAAGTTCGGTTTGACCAGGCGAGAGATGGAAGTGCTGGGCTTAATGGTCGACGGCAAATCGAGCCGGGATATCGCCGAAGCGCTTTTCATCAGTCCCCGCACGGCGACAACCCATGTCGCCAATATCCTTTCGAAGCTCGGCGTCAATTCGCGCAGCGCCGCCGTCGCGCTGGCATTTCAGCGCGGGATCGTTTAGTCGCCAAGTCGACAGGACGACAAGTCGACGAGAGCTTGAGTCGAAAAGAAAACAAGGTCGAGGGGTGGCGTTCGCCCTCCGACCTCGCGGTTACGTCTTATTTTGAACGGTTAGTCCATTCCCTTGGGCTCGATCAGTGTGATCACCAGTTCGGTCTGATCGCCATCTTCGCCAAGCCAGACAATCCCCGAGAGTCCCGAATCATTCAACTCCCCGAGACCAAAGATGAGATGGGTTCGTCCCCCATCATCCGTTTCGGGAATGCCTCCGGTATCGCCGCGGGCGATGTAGACATCGATCTCCTCATCGCTCTTGTGGATGTTGACGGCGAATTCACCGGCAAGGATCTCCTCGAGCGACATGTCGATGACGTTCCGGCTGGTTTTCACTGGATGAGCAGTAGCCGCCCCGACGGGAGCGACGGTAGATGGCGCCGCGAGCCTCTCCAGAGGAACGACGACCTCGCCTGGTTCGTCACAGGTTCCGGCGTGGATGTGGGCAGGATGTGGTCCGTCGCTCGCGATCGGCGTTTGTGCCAAACTGGCCGGAACCTGCAGAGCTAGCACAGTGAACGCGAAGACGCTTCCAAAGCGCAAGGACTTCCCGCCGGGAGATTAACGCCGCTTGCGGCCGCTCATCTCAGGCGCGTGCTCAGCGAGACCTGGTGCATGTGATCGGAGCATATCGATACCCCCATGGTGTAAAAGCCCCAAAGCCTTTGGCTTGACTCGGTCCCTCGCCGGTGCGGCTCCAGATCAGAAGCGACACCATTCGACGCTACGTTGGTGAACCGGCTGACCGCGGCACTCGGGTAGCTAGAAAGTACAAGTTGAGGTCAAACTTTCGGCCATTCCACGTTTGAGAAGGTCCCGCATCGATCCGAGGTTTCGTCGTCGCCTCGATCTGCCTCAGTGTTCAGCCGAGAACGGCGGCGTTCGCCGTTCCGCCAGACTTCACATTTCCCCGATAATCGAGCCCTTATGAGAACCGGGACATCCGCGCGACAGTCGACCGTGTTCTACGGGTGGTGGATCGTGATCGCGCTGGCGATCGCCGAGCCGATCTCGTGGGGTGTGCAGTACTACGCGCTGACCGTGTTCTTGCGGCCAATGGGCGACGAGCTCGGCTGGTCGCGCTCGCAAATGACCGGCGCCTTCTCGCTGGCGCTGCTGATCTCCGGGCTCGCCGCGGTGCCGGTCGGACGTTGGCTGGATCGCCACGGCACCCGCGCGTTGATGACCGCCGGCTCGATTCTGGCGACCGCATTGATCCTCGCCTGGTCGCAGGTCGAACAGCTCTGGGTCTTTTACCTGATCTGGGTCGGGATCGGACTGACGATGGCCGCGACCTTTTACGAACCGGCGTTCGTGGCCGTCACCCATTGGTTCAGCCGCCGGCGGAGTCGAGCGCTGACATTTCTGACGCTGGGCGGCGCGCTCGCGAGTCCGATCTTCATCCCACTCTCGAACTGGCTGGTCGAACGATATGGCTGGCGGGATGCCCTCGTCATCTTGGCGATCGGCATGGGCGGCGTCACGATTCCCCTACATGCGCTCGTGCTAAGGCGCCGACCGGCCGATCTCGGACTCGCTCCGGACGGCGATTCGCAGGAGATCGGGGTGTCGACTTCCGGCGTCACGAGACCCAAAATCCCCAGTTCAACCATGCGCGAAGCGATTCGGGGCTCCGGATTTTGGTGGCTGACGGCCGCGTTCTTTTTGGCGATGCTGGCGACAGTTTCGACCGGCATCCACCTCATCCCGTCGTTGACCGACCGCGGTTTCGACCCCGGTTTTGCCGCGCTGGTAACCGGCGCGCTCGGGGCGATGTCGTTCATTGGGAGGGTGATCTTCGGTCCGCTCTCGGAACGATTGCCGCGACAGTGGACGACCGCGCTGATCTTCGCGATCCAGGTGGCGGGGTTGGTCGTGCTACAGGTCACGACCGGCGAGACCGGGGTGCTGGTTTTTGTCGCGCTCTTCGGCATGGGTGGCGCAGTCACCCCGGCGCGGGCTGCATTGCTCGCCGACTTCTATGGACCGGCAGAGTATGGCGCGATCAGCGGCATGATGGCCTTCGTGCTCACCCTGGCAAGGGCGATCGCGCCGCTCGGAGCCAGTCTGCTGCACGACGCGGCCGGCGGGTACGACCCGGTCTTTTGGACGCTCGCCGTGCTGTGCGGATTGGCGGCGGTGGCTGTGCTCGTCGCCGATCGCGGGGAGTCGTCCAGCGAACGATTGATTCGAGCATAGTTCGCCGGCGCTATGATGAGTCTTGAACTTGTGGAGCAGGACGGTCGAAAAAACTCGGTGACAACGTGATGAGGATGCTGACGCGCAGGCAGTTTGGAGCGCTTTCGGCAGTCGCGGCCGGAATCGGTTCACGTCCGGTGTCGGCACGACAGGCCAATCCGAGCGCTGGGGAGATCGCCTCCCGGCTCGATTCGGTGGTTCGTGAGTACGCGGATGCAGGTCGATTTCGGGGTGCGGTGCTGGTCAATCGGGACGGTGAATTGCTGCTTCGGGCCGCGTATGGGACCGCGAACGAGATCACGGGTGCGCCGAACACGCCGGAGACCGCGTATCAGATCGCGTCATTGACGAAGGCATTCACGGCGCTCGCCTGCGTGCAGCTCGAGGAGGGGGGGAAGGCTGTCGCTCGACGATCCAATCACCGATTACCTGCCCGAGGTGGTGCATGTGGAGCGCGACCAGGTTGCGGTCACGATTCGCCATCTGCTCTCCCACACCTCGGGGATTCCCGATTTTCTCGACTTCTACGATGTCAACAACCCGCTTTCCTATCCGCGCGGCTTCGACCAACTGCTCGACAACATCATCGAGCACGATTTGACCTTCACCCCAGGCACGGACTACGCCTACGGCAATTCCGGGTACATCTACGCCGGGCTGATCGTCGAGCGGGTTTCGGGTCTGAGTTACGAAACGTATCTCAAGGAGCGGATCTTCGGGCCGGCAGGAATGGCGAGCAGCTACGTCCTCGAGCCGCCAGATCCCGCGCCCCCGGCGGCGATTGGGTACGGGGTCTACAACGGGCAGCTTGTCGGGGTGTCGGCCTTTGGGCGGGTCGATCTGGTGTGGGCGGCCGGCGGGATCACCTCGACCGTGGACGATCTGCTTCGCTGGCACGAGCCGCTCTTGACCGAGACGTTGGCTTCTCGGCAGGCGATCGATGCGATGTACGAGCCCGTGCGCGAGAACTACGGGCTCGGTTGGGAGCGGCAGGTGATCGCGGGACATGACGCGGTCGCGCACGAGGGGCATACGATCGGGTTCGACGCAAACCTCTCGCGTTTTCTCGAAGATGATGCGGTGATCATCCTGTTGAGCAATCTGCAGGATGCGCCGGAGGCCGAGATCGCGGAGCGGCTGGCGGAGGTGGTGTTCGGGGCGTGAGCGGGCAACAATTGGCAACGAATTTCTGGTGTGGATTTCTTTAGGATATAATATATTTAGATCGTATAGATGAGCTCGATCCAGCGATGCCGATCGGGGTCGCCGATCTCGGCGCAGTCGCGGGCTAGCAGGCTCGGCCAGTCGAGTCAGTCCGGAATGGCGGAGTCTTGGTTGTACGGCCGTTGGGTACGCTCGTCGGCCATTTTGAGGAAGAGCAGAAAGGTGAGCTGCTCGACATAGTCGCCGTAGGAGAGACCGTCGTCGCGCAGGATGTTGCAGTAGTTCCAGAGCTTCTGCACGATCTGTTGAAAGTGATTACTGGCCATCGTTTCTGATTCCCACTTTTCTCTAATGCACAGATATGTGATAATCTGTGCATAGAGGTCGCACTAATGCACATTGCTGCATTTAGCGGTAATTGGTCTTATTGAGCCGCAGTTGAACGTAGCTGTCGGTACCAAGAGCCACGATCCTGGCGGACACATTGCAGTTTGTAGAATCACTGGGTGGATCATGCGGCAAGAGCAGTTCGACAGCAAGGCGGCGGGAGAGCTCGTCCGCATCTCCAGCGAAGCCGATCGCGAGCAGTGGGCGTTCCTCCCACATCCGTTGCCTCCGCACTGGGAACCCACGGTAGACGTAGTCAATCTCCTCGTCGATGCGGAACGAGCGCTCGCCGCGCTCAACATGCTCGGCCTCCTTCTGCCGAATCCGCATCTGCTCATCCGACCGTTCCTGCAGCGGGAGGCGGTCGCGTCGAGCCGAATCGAGGGCACCGTCACCGATCTCAGGCAGCTCATGCTGTTCGAAGCGGACGCATCGACCGCGGTCGATCAAGGCGACGCGCGTGAGGTGAGCAACTACGTCCGGGCAATCGAATATGGTTTGTCGCAGCCGCCCGACCGGTCGTTATCACCGGCGCTGATCAAAGAGATCCATGCGTTGCTGATGGACGATGTTCGGGGAAGCGACCGCAACCCCGGGCAGTTTCGACGCGTCCAGGTCTATATCAGCGATCGGGCGGGCCTTGGCGCGCGCTTCGTACCGCCGCCGCCAACCGACGTTCCAGTGTTGATTGACGATCTCACCAGGTTCATTGCGGCGCCGTCCGATTTGCCTGAGCTCGTCCGCATTGCGCTCGTCCATTACCAATTCGAAACGATCCACCCGTTCGAAGATGGAAACGGGCGCATCGGACGATTGCTGATGACCATGCTGCTCAGCAGATGGAATCTCCTGGAAAAACCGCTGCTCTACCTCAGCGGTTACTTCGAGCAGCATCGAAACGACTACATCGACGGATTACTCGATGTCAGCCAGCATGGATCGTGGGAGCGCTGGATCGATCTTTGTCTGCGGGCAGTCGAACATCAGGCGAGGGATGGCATGGTGCGCGGTCGACGGTTGCTCGACCTCCGTGAGCAGTACCGTGCCCATTTCCAGGGCGGAAAACGCGCGGGCGTGCTGCCGCTGATCGACGATCTCTTTGTTCGTCCGACCACGACGATTCGCCAGATCGAGGAACGGTTGGAAATTCCGCGCTTTTCGGCGCAGCGCTATGTCACGTCATTGGTCGACGAAGGGTTTCTCGTGGAAGTCACGGGCCGTCAGCGCAATCGCGTTTTCGCTGCGCAAGAGGTCATCGAAATCCTGTCGGCACCTTGATTCATACCATCGAATCGGGGGTAGCACTCCCGAGCTCGCCGGGGATGTTACAAGCTCTGGCTCTCCTCGTCCGTTTCCCACCGTTCGGGGTTGGTGCCGATGTACCAGGCGATCCGGTCAATATCCTCGTCATTCCACACAACATGCTCGAAAAAGCCGCGTTGCCAGATCTTGGCGCCCGCTGTTCCCCGCGCCTGGTTGACCGCGACCGTCGACGCCTGTTTGAACCCCGCGATCAACGACCCGAGCGACCGCGGCGACCGTTGTAGGGGTGCACGGCGGTGCACCATCTGTACCAACTAATTGAGGGTAAGTGGGTTTCTGGGTCATTTGCCGGCGTA
>CAYJPA010000094.1:0-21744 GCA_964371945.1 uncultured Sphaerobacteraceae bacterium
TGGCTTCGTCCCGTTGCGGTATCCGGTCCGGCCCTCCCCGCGCTCATACCGCTCCGCCCCAAGATGCGCACTCATCTCCGTCTCCAGAATCGCCTGCACCGCCCGTTCCACGATCTCCCGCAAGAAGTCTGGATCGTCGATCAGGGTTTGTGCGGCAACGCCGCGATCACTACCATTGCCCATGGCCATCGAGTTCTCCTCCATTGATTCGCGTCTCTACACCGCTATCGTGGAGGACGGTGGCCACCTCTGTCATCCCCGCCACCTATCCACAGAACTCTACGGACTCAATCCCCGAACCGAGCGAGAACGTTGCCAACGAGCATGATCTCGACGGTTGCATCACCCAACGCCTCGCGACTCTCCAGTCAGCAATGGTCGTTCCGAAAAACCTCGCCGCATCCGAGGCGTGTATGCGGGATTACGGACGAGACTCGTCGCCGGTCGTACGGTATCAATGGTCGGACTGACCACACCCGAAGACCCAACGGAAGTCCGACCAGGTTTTCTCCTCTCTAGATCTGCGCACCAGGGACAAGTCCTGGTGTGCAGATCCTCCTCGCGGTGCCGGATCCAGGTGAACGACGTGTCAGTCTTTGCCGGCCTACGAGGACGTCGAGATGGATTCGAAGGAGGATGCAATGGCACTCGAGATCAAACAAACCGGTTGTCAACGCTGGGAGATCCCCGCGATCACTGGGGCACAAATGGAACTGATCGACGAGATCATGGTTACTGAGGTCGGGATCGGGTTGGTCCAAATGATGGAACTGGCGGGGCGCAATCTGGCTCATTTTGCTCGCGCTCGGTTTCTCGGAGGAGATCCCCGGGGTAAACGCGTCGTTGTGCTCGCTGGCGCAGGAGGGAATGGGGGAGGCGGTCTGGTCGCCGCTCGTCGACTTCACGCGTGGTGTGCGAACGTCGAGGTGTGGCTATCGAAGCAGCCGGATGAACATACCGGATTGCCGGGGCACCACCTTCATGCCTTGGAGAAGCTGGGGGCCGGCATCCATGATCCGAGCGAGGTGACTGCTCTTGGTCCCGCCGATCTGATTGTCGATGCGCTCATTGGATACCGTCTCAACGGGGATCCAAGTGGTGCGGCCTCGGCGCTCATTGGCGCCGCGAACGCGACCGTCGCTCCGATTCTGAGTCTGGACCTACCGTCCGGTTTGGACGCTACCACCGGCCGAATCTCGAACCCCTGCATTCGAGCGACGGCGACGCTCACGTTGGCGCTACCGAAAGTTGGACTCTGGAAACGTGGCGCTCACGAGGTGACCGGCGAACTCTTTTTGACTGATATCGGTATCCCTGACGCGGTGTACACGCTACTTGGAATTGAACCTGGTCCGATCTTCGCGAAAGAAGACTTACTGCGAATCGGGTAAGAATCGAACGGTCCGCGGTCCCGATCGGTGGAGTATGACCATGTTGCCTCAAATTTCGCTGATTGCCGCGTTCGCGGCGGGCTTGCTGTCCATCACGTCACCCTGTGTCTTCCCGTTGATTCCGGTCTATCTCGCGCATCTGGCCGGGGTTTCAGATCCGAATGAAGGTCGTGCCAATCGAACCCGGGTACTTGTCAACGCGTTTGCGTTCGTACTCGGGTTTTCAGCCATTTTCGTGGCACTTGGGGCGTCAATCGGTGCGGCCGGAGGGTTGGTTGGGACCAATCGGGAATGGATCACCCGTATTGGTGGGGTCTTTATGCTTATCATGGGACTTCACCTGATCGGCGTGCTCAAATTCGGCGTGTTGCAGCGGGAGTATCGATTCGACGTTGCAGGCGGTGCTGGTGGCAAGGTGGCATCTTCATTTGTCGTCGGAGCCGCATTTGGCGCGGGGTGGACGCCATGCGTCGGTCCGATCCTCGGAACGATCTTGACGATGGCGGCGGGTCAATCAGACGGCACCCAGGCCGCGACCCTCCTCGCCGTGTACGCGGCCGGGATGGGCATTCCGTTTCTCATGGCGGCCGCGGCGTTCGGGTCCGCTCCGGCGCTTATTCGGAGGATCAACCAGAGGGTCGAGCTCTTGCACACCGTTGGCGAGGTCGTCATCATTGCGGCCGGCGCAGTGCTTCTGCTCGGGATCTACGAACCGATCTTTGCAGAAATCGCGCGTGCTGCCCCGTGGCGTCCATTGGAACCGAATCTGTGATGGCCCGTCAATCAATGCGAAAGACAGTATGCGAATTGCAGCCTTCCTTCGATGGAGTCTGACTCGATCAAGTCCTTGAGCGCTGCAACCACCTCGCCGTCGAACTTCGTTCCCGCGTCTCGGGTTATTTCGTGAAGGGCCGCGTCCGGCGTCATGCCTGCACGATACGGACGATCAGAGGTCAGGGCGTCGTAGACGTCGGCGACCGCCATGATCCGAGCGCCCGCGCTGAGATCTGGACCATGGAGAGCGTCGGGATAACCGGATCCGTCAAGGCGCTCGTGATGATGGCGCAGGAGATTCGCCGCACGCCGCAGTTCCGGAACGCTATAGGCGATCTCCCAGGATCGCATCGCATGGGTCTCCATAATGGCTCGCTCTTCATCGGTGAAGCGGCCCGGCTTGAGCAAGACCGCATCAGGAATGCCGATTTTGCCCACGTCGTGAAGATGCGCCGCCAGTTCGAGAATCCGGCGCCTTCGCCTACTCCAGCCCAGATGCTGGGCAATCGCCATGCAATACGCCGCGACTCGATCCGAGTGCCCCTTCGTGTAGGCGTCTCGCGCGTCGAGTGCTGAAGACAGCGCACAGGCTGTGCCGGCTAATGACTCCTCACTCTGTTTTTGCATGCGCACCGCGAGCGAAGCCGTTACCAGCGCGCTGAGTCCCGCCACGAGCCCCGTGAACCCAAATCGCTGCCACGATTCAGTCAATGCGAAGGCAGAGATCGTCAAGGCCATGTAGCGAAAGAACGCGGATAGAATGAGACCGCGCAACGATCCGATCGCCCCCATCCCCGCGACGCTTGTTGCCAGGATGACGACAATTGCCGTATCTGCCGTCATGAACCCAGCCGACCGAAGAAGCGCCGGCCCCATGTTGGCCAGCGCATTGGCTGGGGCATTTATGGGCCAGTATTCAGCCGAAAGCACTGTCCCGAACCAACCGATAGCGACCAAAAAGCCAATTGACTCCCAGAGATCACGCTGCTTGTTACGACTGAGCAGCAGAGCAACGAAGGCCGCCATCCATCCGATCATGATGAGCCGGGGAACAACAGGTCCGCTCGTCGCAAGCAGTTCTCCACAGAGCAAAAGCGTTGCGATGAGCGCGACGCGTTCTATGGCAGAAATCGGCTGACGACGGCGAAATGCGTGATCGACCCCGACACTGATTGCGCCGAGAAGAACGGCGATGCTGAGTCCAAACTGGATATGCGCGGCAAGGAGAAGCCCGTACGTCACCGCAAAGGATGTGCCGTCGTGGGCACGAAACGCGATTGCCTCGACCCCGATGACCGCGAACAATAGCACGACGATCTCGCCGGCAAGTTCAATGTCGTAATTCGCCCGCGCCGCGAAGACAATGGCGCCGAGAATCGTCGAGTAGCCGACGATTAGGTTGACCGAGCGGATCAGCCCATCCAAGAGATTTTGGGCTTGCGTGGCGCGAGACAGAGTGATCGGAACGAAGCTCCGATTCGACCGCCAGCGAGAGAGATAGACCATTCCTGCTCCGAGGACCACTTACCTTACTGGTCATTAAGCGTTCCCTCGATCTTGCGGACCTGCAACGGTCTGATCGATCCCCCATATGTCACTATGAGGTAGGCGGAAGCGCAATGTGAAAGGCGGGCCCGCCCGTCAGAGCTCACCGAGTTTCGAATCGGGATAGGACGCGGCCCAGGCGAACCAGAAGACGACGACGTGAGAGATCGGCACCAGTTGCTGTCCTATGAGCTGGCCTTCGACGGCCTGGCCGGTGACATCCCAGATCGAGCCGGTCTCGTTGTCCACAAACTGGTCTTCGCCACTCACGGTGAATGTGAGCGGTCTATCTTCAATCCGCGGTACGAAGACCCCGACCTGACCGACATCTCGAGATTCCGCGATCTCGGACTGATCCAGAGCCGACCGCGAGCCGGGAGAAACGAGGATGACGAAATCGCTGCCGCCAATCGAGTCAGCCAGCGTCCGAGCCTCCAATGGTTCCGACAAGAGATAGGCGGCAGAGTCGCCGTTGATCGTAAGACCAATGACTCGGTCCATCGGTCTTAGGCGGCCATCCACTGGGCCGTCGTAAAGAAAGGGTGACGATCCGACATTGTCATACCCCACATACGGGTTGCGGCCGTATGGCCGCGAAAATCCTGTCTCACGAGACAACACGTCGCCGGCCGGGTAAGCGAGTTTGAACGCTGACCAACCAATGATCTGCGCGGGGTATGGCGTCAACACTTTTCCAGTCAACTCCCCAACGATCGCTTCTCCGGTCAGTTGCTGCCACCACGACTCGGTCTGCCGATCCCACATCACGAGATCGCTGAGCCGGAGATTCCCGGTCGTGCCAAAGTCATATACCGGCCCGCCCGGATCAATTTGGCGATCGAATGCGATCGCGGTATTGCAAAGCGGGCAGAACGTGACAAGCACCGGCTTGCCGGCGATCTCGTCATTGACGATCTCGTGCCAGATCAGGATCTGCAATGGATAGGCTCTGGCTGTGCCATCCCCGGTAACAGCGATTACCGGCTCCTCCGCTCCAAGCCAGGTGTCGGCATCCGCGATCGAGGTGTAAACGGGAGCGTCGATCGGAGGAATCCCGTCGCGAGGCGGGCCTCCAGGACTGAACTCACCCAGCGAAACGCTATGTTTCGAAAAATCAGTGAGCCATCCGCTTGTTGACACTCGGAGTGTGTCGTTCCCATCGCTGGGCGTACCAGCGGCAAGGCCAATACTGGACGAACCTCCACTCCTGGCTATCATGCCAATTCCCGCGAGTGTGATCAGCGCCGAACCGCCCGCAAGCACGCGGCGGCGATTGATTCCTGAAAAGGTGCTGGAGATCGGTGACATGGTCATATTCCTCCTTGTCCAGACGCCACGTTGGTGCGACCGGCATCAGCCGGAGCGATCAAGGGACGAACAATGTCGTCCATCTCGGGTGGCGTCAGAACACCGTAACGAACGAACGCGATCATCCCATCCTCGTCGATGAGGTACGTGGTCGGCATCGAGAAGATGGTGTACGCCTCGGTGACATCTCGATCGGAATCGAGAAGGAGCAGGTAGCGGATATCAGTCTGCTTCGCGAAGGTTGCGGCCTGGTCCCGCGATTCACCGACATTGATCCCAGCGACAACTAATTGATCGCCATATCGATTCGACAGTTGCTGCATCGCCGGCATTTCGGACACGCAGAAAATGCACCAGGTCGCCCAAAAGTTGAGGAAGACTGGACGACCACGCAGATCAGAGAGCCGAACCATATCTCCGTCGAGTGTCTGCAACAGAAAATTCGGCGCTGCCTGTCCAATTTTCAGGCCGGTCACGAGGTCGACCTCGCTCGAGCTGTCAATTGCAACTTGATCGACGATGCCATAGGGACTGGCATCATGCTGCCATGGTTTGACAAACAAGAGGGCCGCCGCAACGAGAAGGCACGCGGACGCGAGGGCGAGGATCTGTGTTTGGTTGAGTCGTCGGTTACGTTGGACCGTTGTGTCCATGTCGGTCTCCGGGGGAACGTCAATGTACTCGACGACCTCGACAGCCAGTCGAAACTTTGTCGTTCTGTCGCGCATGCCTTCGAAAATGGTCCCTTGGACTGGCCTATTTTTCTATCAACGCTTGCAGCTTATCCGGCTCAAGCAGGCGAATCCGCCGTGGCTCCACCGCGACCAAACCATCAGTCCGGAATCGGCCAAGCGCCTGGCTGACAGTCTCCCGGTACGTTCCGATCCGCTGGGCGATCTCTTCATGACTGAATCCGGAAACAACGCCGTAGGCATCAACATGTTTGATGAGGAACGCCGCAAGGCGTGCGGGCACACTATGGAACGCCAAGGATTCGAGCTCTTCTTCCCGCTGCTGAAGACGCTTCCCCATCTCGGACATGAAACTCAGCGCCACTTCTGGATTCCCGCGTATCAACGTCTTGAGGTCGGATCTGCTCAAGACGCACAACAGACAGCCCTCCGCGGCCTCAGCAAAGCAGCCATACATCGCCTGGCCGACCAATCCCATTTCCCCAAAAATGGTGTGTGCTTCGAGCCGGGCGACCACGAGTTTGCGACCGTCAGGCGCGAGCCGGTACAGATTGACAGCGCCGCGCTTGAGAATGTAGATCACTTCACCGGCTTCGTCGGGCGTATAGAACACGCGCCCCGCCTCGCACGAGATCATCGTCGTATTCTGCGAAAGCCAGTCTTGCTCAGCGTTGGTAAGGGTCGCGAACACGTCGGTTTCCCGAAGGTAGCTGAGCTTCGCGGCAATATCCTCGGGCGAAGCGGCTGTCGAAGCGGCGCCTCGTCCTGACCTTCTGATGCCAGTTCCCCGGCGGGTCAGTCCAGCCAATTTCTGGGAAAACGTGGGTGTCCGTTCCATGTTCCGAATCCTCCGAAAGGTTGAGTACTTACCTCGGAGCGTTCGCCAGCAGCTCGAGCAACCAGGGCTCCTCCGGGTTTCCGAGGCTAACCACCCGCCCGTCAATGCGGTACGTTGGTACGGCGAATATCGAATCCGGTCGAATAACAGCCGGGTCGCTCAAATCGATCAGCCGGACGTCGACGCCGGTCAGATGCAACGCTCGCACGCGCTCCGCCATCCGGATTGCCGTTTCACAACCAAAGCAAAAGGGCAACACAAAGATCTCGAGAATTCGGCGTCCGTTGCCCACTGAGAGTCTCACTTTCGATGCTCGCTCCCCGGCAGATGCCAAGGATTGCTATATCACGAAGGTATCACCTCGATGCCCAGATCGGCGTAATCAAGCTTACAAGGCACGCGAATTCATAAAGGTAGAACGAGAGAAGAGGAAGTTCACATGCCCAGCCAGCGTTTCAGATGTGACTGGCAAAACGTGATCCGAGCACCATGCATGTTCTTTGTGCGGTGGAACAGAATGGATTCGATCATTGTGTGACAGTGTTTACGACTGAACCGGCGATGAGAAAGAAATCGGCGGCATTCCTGCTTCTGTTCACGGGCGCGAGCATGCTGGTCGGATTCCTATGGAATTTGCTCTTTGGACAGATTGTTTCGCTCCACCCTGAACAGATCGGTGACTGGCTCAACGGCCCGGGTCCGTGGGCGCCGCTCGTGTTTGTTGCTGCCATGGCGTGCGCGGTTGTGATCTCGCCGATTCCCTCCGTTCCCCTGGACATCGCCGCCGGACTTGCGTTTGGCTGGTTCTGGGGAACGGTCCACACCTTGATCGGAGCCGAGATTGGCGCAATCGTCGCGTTTTTGATTGCCCGGCGTCTTGGGTGACCGTGGCTCATGGGCCGCTTACCTCAATCGACAATGGCGAAAATCGACGAGCTTGCCCAGCGGCTGGGCGTCCGAGCGCTGTTGGTCATGCGGCTAATGCCGGTCTTCAATTTCGACTGGGTGAGTTATGCGGCGGGGTTGACCGCCGTCTCACTGCCCGTGTTTACCGTTGCCACCTTCGTTGGCATGATCCCCGCCGTGATCGCGATCGTGGCGGTCGGCGCCACGCTTACGGATAACTTGGTCTTCTCCGGAGCACTTGTTGCAGGCATGGTCATGCTTGCATTGGGACCTCTGCTCCTCCCCTGGCTTCCGGTAACCCATAAAAAAGAGAGGAAACCGAATGAGCACTGAGTCGAGTCACGTTTTCGACGCAATCGTGATCGGAGGCGGGACAGCCGGGATAACCGCGGCGAGGGAAATTGCACGCCGGCGCCGTCGGGTGGTGCTGATCGAGGCAGATCGAACCGGCGGGGACTGCCTTTACACCGGTTGCGTGCCGAGCAAGAGCCTGATCGCGACGGCCCGGTTGGTCGCCGGAATCCGAAGAGCCGCGGAGTATGGTGTGATTGTCCAGGATCCGGTGCTCGATTTCGGCCGGGTGATGGCCCGGAAAACAAGGATCATCGGCCAGATTGGCAAAGTCGACTCACCAGAGGCGCTCGAAGCGGCAGGCGTAAACGTCGTGACGGGTAATGCGCGATTCCTCGATTCAAACACCGTCGCCGTTGGCGGCCGGAAAATGCAGTCGCGGCGGATCGTTATTGCGACCGGCTCGCGTCCGGCGATTCCGCCAATCCCCGGGCTCAAGAGCGCCGGGTATCTCACCAATGAGGAGATCCTCTCGCTCAGTCGCCTGCCGTCACGGCTGGCCGTGATCGGCGCGGGACCGATCGGTTTGGAGCTGGGACAAGTCTTTCTGCGATTTGGCAGCCAGGTGACGGTGATCGAGCAGGCGAATCGCGTCCTTTCACGCGATGACCACGAGGTAGCGTCGGTGCTCGGCCGAACCCTCGCCGAAGAGGGTCTGGAGCTGATCGTCGGACGCGCCGTGACCGGTGTCGAGCGCGCGGGCGCCAGCAAGCGGTTGCACATCGCCAGCATCGAAAACGTCACCCAAATGGTCGAGGTCGACGAAATCCTGGTCGCGACCGGGCGGACTCCGAACATTGAGGATCTCGATCTCGCCGCTGCCGGAATCGAGACGGGACCAACAGGAATTCGCGTCGATCGCCGAATGCGAACGAGTGCCAAACACATTTTTGCCTGCGGCGATGTCGTGGGTCCTCCGTTTTTCACGCACGTCGCCGAGGACCAGGCGCGAACAGTGGCGGCCGGCGTCCTTGGTCACAGATCGAACTGGAATGGACGTGGGGTCCCCTGGGTCACCTTCACCGACCCCGAGGTGGCGGGTGTTGGGATGACAGAGGCGGCAGCGAAGGAACGATATGGAAACAAACTGGAGGTTTTGCGGTTGCCGTTCGAGTATGTCGACCGCGCGATGACGGAAGGGGTTGCGACCGGCCTGATCAAGGTCTTGTTGGCTCCCGGCTGGGCGCGTGGACACATCGGTGGCGAGATCGTCGGCGCACACATCGTTGGTGCAAACGCCGGAGAGATGATCCAGCAGTTCGCGTTTCAGATCGCCTGGCGATTGCCGGCGGGCCTGCTGGCCAAGACTGTTCAGGCTTACCCGACTTATTCCCTTGGCGGCCGGCAGGCGATCGGGCTGCACTGGACAAGTGACCCGAAAAGGGATCACGCATCGGACTGATCAGCCCTTGTTATGTCGCATCACGATCACCCGCGGTGAATCACGACTGCCCGATACAACTGAATGGGAGACCCAGGCTGGGTCTCCCATTCGTGCGATTCACTATCTGCCTGCGCGATACTAACGCGGCCGGAAGCTCAGCACATTCCGGTAGCTCATCTTGACCGTACCGTCCTCCTGTTCAGCCGGCATCAGGACGGCGCCATTGGCTCGTCCTTCGCCCCACTCGGGACTGGACAGAACGCATGAGAATGCCATGATTCCGTCAGGTCCCATGGGAAGGATCGGGGAGCCGAACGTTAATGGATCAAGATCGGTTCTTCACCCGTGTCAATGTTGTAGTCGCCGAAGACGATGATTGAGCCGGCCGGAACTTCGACGCCTTCGTCGCCACCCCAGGCGCCGTTGAGCACAGCGCCCCCGTCTCCAATGACGACTGACCAGCCGCCGTCACGAACGACCCAGCCTTCCGCCGGAACGTCGCGTCCAGCGATCGTGTAGGCGCGATATTCGATCCGCGGATCGACCATGAAGCCGGCGGTATCGAACGTGGCGTTGTCGGCCGTCTTGACACCTTCGACCGCATCAACACTCGTGAAGTCGATACCGTACGTGTCGCGGAAGAATGCTTCCGCCCGCTGGAGCTCAGCCGCGACGTCCGCTTCAGAGCGACCCATGATCTCGGATTGGAACTTGGCGCCGCTAGCTGCATTCGGCACGCTGGGGTCGTATTGGCCGTTTGCCATGTACACGAGGTAGCCGTCGAAGTTCGCGGGAGCCGAATCTTGGGCCCGAACGGTTCCGGGAAGAGCCAGGCCAAGCGCCATGAGTGCCAGCAGTACGCCAAACAACTTGATTCGTTTCATTTGGAAACCACCGTTTTTTCGAGCTCAGGCAAACCCATACGGTTCACCTGGTGACGACGAAATCGAGGCGTCCTCTTTTCACATGTAAGCGTCACTACCGGTCTTTGAAAACGAATTTCGACGGTCCAGGAGGCTCCAACGCGAGCTGGTTGGTCCGGGACGTGATCACGAGAGCTGGAAATGGGTGATCAATCGACGCTAATGACGTGGTGCTCCACACCGCTTCCACAACAACTCCCACGGCGGAGCCGGAGCCGGAATGCCAAACACATTCACTCCCAGCCGCATCGATTTCGCTATGTAAGCATCATTACCGCCTGAATCAAACACCACGGTCATGATCGAATCGACAACCGACGACTTTGCGGTGGTTAATTCAAACAGGACGAGAGGATTTGACATGGATTGGGCAAGTGCAATCATCGCGGGTATCGTCGCGACTGGCGTTATGACCGTACTTATGGCGATGGGAACGAGCATGGGCATACACATGGACATGCCGAAGATGCTGGGAGCGATGTTCGTCGATCCCGGTAGCTCCATGGTTTCAAAAATCGGCTTAGCCGTCCACATCATGATGGGCGTCGCGTTCGCGATCATCTACGCGGCGCTCTTCGACGCCCTGGATGTCGATGCATCCCTGGCATGGGGCGCGCTATTCGGCGCTGGCCACGGCATAGTGGCTGGAATGGGGATGGGGATGATGCCGATGATGCACCCCCGGATGGGAGAAGGGGAGGGTCTGCCAGTCCCGGGCCCATTCGGCGTAAAACTCGGTATGATGGCGCCGGTTGGCCTTATCGTTCTGCACGTCATATTCGGGACGATCGTTGGCGGAATCTATAGCCCATCCTAAGGTACGGCATCCGTTTGACGATTGCCGCGGCCACTTACCACGAGAGGAACATACGAATCATGAGGGCATCGGACTACAACTATGCGATTTTCCCGCCGGACGATGATGTTGAGGCGTTTACCGGCTTCGCGAGCCGCCTAAAGATCGTTGAAACAGCTCCGGATCCTGCTCTCCAGGATCTTGATTCCAGAGAATCCGTTCGACTGAGCGACTATTCACGCCAGGGATTGACCGTCGTTGAGTTCGGTTCGCTCACCTGACCATACTGTGGACTGGCGTGCCCAGCCCTTGACGACCTGGCCGATAGGTACGCGGCTCAAGCGGTTCAATCGGTGTTCGTCTATGTGCGTGAAGCTCATCCCGGTGAAATCTATTCGCAGCATGACACGTTTGAACGCAAGATCGAGAACGCCACCGCGTTTCAACGGTTGTTTGCCATTCGCCGGCCAATCCTTATCGATGATCTGGCCGGCACGGCGCACAACGCATTCGGCCGATTGCCAAACATGACATACATCCTTGCCCCAGGGAATCGCGTCGTCTTTCGTTCAGATTGGACGGATCCCTCGACGGTTCAGACCGCCCTCGATTACTTGCTCGCCGTACGGCAGCAACGTCGCGAAGGCACACGGCTTGCTCCGTTCTATGCGGAGATCGAGGGCGGGCGATGGGTTGACCAGGCCGCGTTCGACGCCGGGCTAGCTCGAAATGGTCCGAGGTCTGTCTCCGAGTTCCGCGAGGCACAGGCGCGTTGGGCAAGGGGCGAGCATCTCGGCGGTTTGAACCGGCGACAAGACGCCAAATCCGATGCGGCTGACCGGGAGCGCTAGTGAGGCAGAGAACCCACCGCTCTCAGTGCTCGAAGGGTCGATTCCTTGGATACATATGCAGTTATGGCTGTCGCTTTCAGCGTTATCTGTCGTTGTTCTTCAGCGGTGATTGACGCGGTTGAGAACGTACGGTGTCCGACGGTTCCGCGGCGTGGCGGCGAAGCGGGTGTCCGCGAGATTTTCGGCAGAATCCATTCGCTACGTCGTTTTCGTCCGTCATGTCGGAAGCCACCCTACCATCGGTGTTTCGCTCCAAGAGGTAGGGAACAGACACACAACAGTTCGACCGGATCGCTCATTGGACATCGTTGTTGACGCTGGCGAAGTGATCACTGGGCACCGGCGACCACTGGGTCACCATCGTTCAGACCAAATCCCGAAAAACTCGCGGACACCCGTCGAAACGCGCCGCTGAACGTTGACCGCAACATCTTGATAATGTGCAGAGAGAATATCCATTATATGGAGTGTTTCGGCGATCCGAGGTTCTGGCTACTTGTCAATTGCAGAGCCATCTGGCGGTGCTTCTTGGGAGCTTTGTGGCGGCGGCGTCAATGCCCGTCTCCGCCGTTCGGGCGGTGACGCTCGGCCGAGGCCGTCGGCAACGCAAGGTCCGCGCACGGGTCGAGGTAGGCTAAGATGATGGGGAGGCGTCCTGCAGAACCGGGGCCGCCCGCTGCCGCCGATGTTGCCGTGACCGCCGGGAGGTCGCCGATGGCTCCGATGCGCTTCGGGATCATGAGCTTCTGCCAGGCTCCCTACGAGGAGCTTGTCCGGCGCTTCCGTGCCGCCGAGGAGTTGGGTTTCGCCAGCGCCTGGGTCGACGACGACATCCTCACGCCGGGGTACGTCGACTTCGAGTCGTGGACGCTTCTCGCCGCCCTGGCGCGCGAAACCTCCCGCCTCCGGCTCGGCACCCTCGTGACCGTGCTCCCCTTCCGTCATCCCACCTTCCTCGCCGCCCAGGTCGTCACCCTCGACCACCTCACCGGCGGTCGTGCCGAACTCGGCTTCGGAGCCGGCGGGCCGCCGAACAACTACGCCGCGTTCGGTCAGGCCGACTGGTCGCCGCAGGAGCGTGCCGAGCGACTGGAGGAGCAGGCCGCGATCCTCGCCTCGCTCTTACGCGGCGAACCGGTCGCTTTCGAGGGGCGACATTACACGGTCCAGGGCGCCCAGTTGTCGCTCCCGGTGCAGCGGCCGCGCCCTCCCTTCATCGTCGCGGCCCACGGCGACCGCGGGCTGCGGGTGGCGGCGCGGCACGCCGACGGCTGGAACAGCCTCGGCGGTCAGCCGTACCGGATCGCCCAGGACCCGAGCAAGCGAATACCCTTGGCCGACGCGGTGGCCAACACAAAGCGCCTGAGCGAACGCCTTGACGGGTTTTGCCGGGAGGTCGGGCGCGACCCGGCGACGCTGCGGCGGTCGGTGCTGGCCTACCGGCCGCTCGCCGACCCGCTCGCCTCGCTCGACGCTTTTGATGAGTACGCCGGCCGCTACCGCGAGATCGGCATCGACGAGGTGGTCTTCTACTGGCCGCCGCTCGACAACCTCTTCCCGCGGCGGCCGGGATCGCCGGTCGAGCGGCCAGTCTACGAGGCGGCACTGCCGGTCTCGCCAGCGCAGCAGGCCGCCTTCGAGCGAATCGCGGCGGAGCGGATCACATCCGGCTGAGCGAGCTGGGTGCTCGGACCTCGCCAGACATTCGAGGGCAACGCGGAAGCGGGCCCCGGGACCGGGCTGCAAGGATCCCTCCATCCCGCGGGAGCATCCCCCGCCAAATGGCGCTCGAAAGCCCCCGCCTCTTTTCGTCCAAAATGACACGCAGGCCCGCGTTTCCCTACGACACCTAACCCTGAAGATCAGCGACAGTACGTGTTGGGAATGAAATATGGCCATCGTGATTGGTGGCGCCGTTCTCGTTCGTTGGATAAGCCGGTATCGGCCGATGGAGTATCTCGTGGGAGCCAAGCGATTCGTCGAACTCACAAATCTCGCGGAGCTCGACGATGTCTTCGAATCCACCAACCGGCAGTCGAACGTTTTGTTCCTGCACGATCCGTGGTGCCCAGTCAGTGCGCTGGCAACGCGGCAAATGGCCCAACTCGATCGATCCATCATGGCGGTCGACGTCAGCCGGCAACGTGATTTGTCGCGTGAGATCGAGAGACGAACCGGCATTCGGCACGAATCCCCGCGGGCGATCGTAATAAACGGCGGGGTCGCGGTGTGGGACGCATCGCACGCCAGTATCGACAGCAGATCCATTTCACTCGTGATGGGAGAAGCGAACGACGGCGATCCTCCCGGCTCCTTCATGGCCGGACAAGAGTCAGCTCCTTAGCCCCAAACGCGGACGAGACCAGTGATTGTCGCTTGTCGACGAGGCACTGGTTTTGATCTTCGCAGCTCGCGGATTCAGCGAACGAAGCGGAGATGCGGGATCGTCGCCAGATTGGTCTATCGCTCGTGAAGCAAGGATCGGTGTCGAATTTCCGTCGACTATCGGAGAACATCAGCGGAGTCGCGACCTCGCGAGTCAAGGAGCTTGGCGGCGAGAGCGGTCCATCCAGTTTGATGACTTGCTCCAAGTCCTGCGCCGGTATCACCGTGAAAATACTCATGAAAAAGCAGATGGTCGCCCGCATGCGCGTTGTCATTCGCGCGCCCCGGAACGATCATCGATGGTCGAATCCCATTGGAATCAGGCAAGAAGAGCCGGATCAGACGATCGGTCAGCTCGTTTTTGATGTAGTGAAGATCGTGCAGTTGACCGGAGCCAGTCGGGTATTCCACGAGAAAACCGTCGCCAAGAAAGTGATGAAATCGCTCGAGCGACTCAATGAGCAGGAAGTTGATCGGGAACCAGATCGGTCCGCGCCAGTTCGAGTTTCCACCAAAGAGTCCCGTCTTAGATTCAGCAGGCTCGTATCGGACCTCATGGGACACGCCGTTGACGCTAAACACATACGGGTGATCCGCATGGAATTTGCTCAGGGAGCGGATGCCGAAGTCGCTGAGAAATTCTTTTGGATCCAGCATCCGGCGAAGCAGTGCGCGCAGTCGATCTCCGTGAGCTAGCGCTAGCAAGCGGCGCTTGCCGGCGCCCGGCTCGGCCCATGACGGTACGAGTCCTGCGAGATCTTTTCGGTTTCGAAGAAACCAGCGCAGACGGCGCGAGAAGTCGGGCAGGATCTCAGTCAAATCAGACTCGATAGTTTCAACGGCAAGCAGTGGCATGAGACCGACAAGGGAACGGACACGGAGTGGGAAGGCTTGGCCATCTGGAAGATGGAGCACGTCATAAAAGAATCCATCTTCGCTGTCCCAGAGGCTTATGGATTCGCCTCTGGTCAATCCGACGCCATTCATCGCTCCGTTGATGTACAAGAAATGCTCGAAAAACTTGGTCGCCACGTCTTCGTAGGCGATGTCTGTTCTCGCAAGCTCGAGCGCGATCGTCATCATATTGAGGCAGTACATGCCCATCCACGCGGTCGCATCCGATTGCTCAAGGTGGCCGCCGGTCGGCAGTTCCTGACTCCGATCGAAAACGCCGATATTGTCTAGACCCAGGAATCCGCCCTCGAACACGTTTCGGCCGTCTCGATCCTTGCGATTGACCCACCAGGTGAAGTTGATCAGGAGCTTGTGAAACACCCGCTGCAGGAATTGGCGGTCACCGACTCCTGTCATCCGCTTTTCGATCTTGTAAACACGCCATGCGGCCATGGCATGCACGGGAGGATTCACGTCGCCGAATGCCCATTCATAGGCCGGCAGTTGACCGTTGGGATGCATATACCATTCGCGAAGCAGCAAAATAAGCTGCTCTTTTGCAATGGCCGGATCAACGATCGCGAGTGAGATCGTGTGAAACGCAAGATCCCAGGCGGCGTACCAGGGATACTCCCAGGTGTCCGGCATCAAGATCACGTCGCTGTTGTTCAGGTGGCGCCATTCACTGTTGCGCCCAAACTGCCGCGAGGCGGGAGGTGGCGACCCCGCGGGATCGCCGTCCAACCATTGCATTACATCGAAGGAGTAGAACTGTTTACTCCAAAGTAACCCGGCGAGAGCTCGGCGCTGGACCAGTTTTTCTTCATCCGAAAGCAGGCTTCCGGCGAGATTCGCGTAAAACTGATCCGCCTCTTCCCGTCGCTGTGACAGGATCTGCCCCGCATCGGCGAGTGGACGTTCGTGCCGCTCACTGGAGAGGCGAAGGATGATGGACTTGGTTTCGCCGGCCGAGAGCAGCAATTGATAGTGAGCCGCCATTCTTGTGCCGGTTTGGTCCGGATTAATGCCTCCATCCTTGCGGTGGACCACGGCATCATTGATTGCATCCTTTACGAAAGGAGATTGGCTGGGAACCCCCCAAAGTCGTTCGCTATTGGTTTCATTGTTTGTAAAGAGGAGGCGAGGCTCGCCCTGGGCGCAGAGCCAGTAATCGCCGAGCGACGAATGATGCGCTCGAACCAATCTGCCTCCGCGCGACCGCTCTCCGGAGTCAGGCGTCGCTCGCAGTTCGGGTACGCGGCCACTGCCCTTCCAGGACCAAGTGTTGCGAAACCACAGATGCGGCAGTATATGAAGCGGCGCGGAGTCAGGGCCATGATTCGTGACAGTGAAACGAATCACGATGTCCTCTGGCGCGGCTTTCGCGTATTCGACGGCGACATCAAAATAGCGGTTCTCGTCGAAGACTCCCGTATCGGCCAGTTCATACTCCGGTTGGGATCGGTCTCGCCGTCGATTTTCGTGAACCAAGTCCGCATACGGAAACGCACGCTGTGGATACTGGTAAAGCGCCTTCATATAGGAATGCGTTGGCGTGTTGTCCAGGAAATAGTAGTGCTCTTTGACGTCTTCACCATGATTCCCCTCGTTGCCGGTGAGACCAAACAGCCGCTCTTTGAGGATCGGATCTGCTTCATTCCAGAGGGCGATGCTGAAACAGAGGCGTTGTTGCTCGTCCGAGACGCCGAAGATCCCGTCTTCACCCCAACGATAGACGCGCGAGCGCGCATGATCGTGCGGCAACGCTTCCCAAGCTTCGCCGGACGCGGAATAGTCCTCGCGTACGGTTCCCCACTGGCGAGCGCTCAAGTAGGGACCCCAGATCCGCCAGGCAGGTTCGATCGGTGTTGACGATTCATGCGAAAGAAAATCTGACATGTGCGTTCAACCTTGTCCATTACGGTTATTGGCATCACACCGGGGATGATTGACCCACACTTTTCTGATTTTCGTATGTTAGGCCGGCGACTGGCCCTGCATGTCGGGGCTGACTTTCCAAACATTCGGCCGGGCAGCGAACAAGGTATACCAGGTGTCTTGCGTTGCCATGTTGCCGGATTGCTCGTAAACGAATCGATTAATCGATACAGCCAAGCCCGATTGCGCCATTTCACTCTGTTGGACAGTTCCCGGGGGAAGTTCTTCGTCAACGATCTCGATGTCCTCGGCCGGAGGCGGAATCGGGTCGCTCGGCCACGGGTCCGACAGTGCGGCCGTGTGCGCGTTGCTTGGACCGTACATGACCACGGTGACGCGCTGATCCCGCGTGTAGGACTCGATAAAGAGCCACGAATCATACGGATTGACAAATCGCAGATCTCCACCCCCGAATGGATCGCCTTCGGGTTGAAGAATCGAGGCGTCGAAACCCGGCGCCCATCCATCCAATTCGTAAAAGCCGAGTCGATACGTATGCGGCCACCACTCGGGGATTGGCAATCCGGCCCGGATCGCGGCCCGGAAGACAGTGGTCGAGACCTGGCAAATTCCGCCGCCGGCATCGCGTCCGATGCGCTCACCCGCGATCACGGCAGCGTCGACATACCCTTTGTCGTAATCGATCACCCCAATCGACTGATTGAAGGAATACCATTCCCCCGGCGGGACGAGCGTCCCGTTGAGAAGTCCGGCCCCCACTTCGATGTTCGTCGCCCGATCGATGTTCGACCCCTGATAGCTCGAGTCACCAACTGCGACTCTCTGGGAAATGCAGAGCGCCTGAAGATCATCGCTATCCACCGCGGGCTTCAATACTTTGACAGGCACGGCAACATCGTGATGATCGCCTAAGAAACTGGCAGCGACTTCCGCGGCCAGCGTTTGCCTCTTGAGTCGAGCACCCTCTTTGCTTGAGGTGAGGGCCACCAGCTTTCCTTTTTCTTGATTCCAGGCAACCGTTGCATCGACCGGATCGGCATTGACGTCGCTTTCCACCAGCTCGCGAAGCCAGCCCGCAAGCTCCTCTTCGTCGACCGTCGCTCGGATCTCGGATGACCCAGCGGCTCGGGCCACGTTTCGGATGGTGAGGAATTGCCCCAAGTCCCCCGGTTCCAACGTCCACTTCCGCTTGCCATGCAGGACCTTGACCGATTTCGAAAGCGCCTCGGTTGCTTGATCGTAAGCATCTGCAAGGTCTAGTTGGGTCACCAACGCCGGCGAACGCTCGACAGGCAGTGGGGACTCCACGGGCTCGAGCGTGCGGGCTATGGTCAACACGATCTCTTTGAGCCGCTTCCGTTCCACGATGACCCCGTCAACTTCGGGAGTCAGTGAAGCCACGTCCGCCGCGAACGAGACCGCGGCGTTTACCGGCGGCAGTCCCAGTTCCTGATCGACACTGTCGATCCACTGTTGAAGCGTTCCTGGATCAAATGACACCGTCACGGGAAGCGATTTCGACTTCTGAACTAAACCGCTCAACGATCGAAGCCGCTCCGCGGCAGCTTCTTCTCGTCCAATATGCATTGCCCGTTGAATCGATGTCTCCAGGTCAATTCGGATGCCGAGCTGCCGCAACGTCGGAGACCAGATCCGATCGTCGTACGTCAAGGTTGCCATCCCGTGCTCGAGTGAGCCGATCCAATTCTGTAATCGAGCGCCGGCGTCATGGGCGCTCAGACCGCCCACGTTAACTTCGGCGATTGAAACGCTAGGGTAAATCCGTCCTGAATAAACTTGGCGAGTCCTCCACACCGCAATCGACGACGCGAGTGAAAATACCGCTCCGCCAAGAAATGCCCGTCGCCCAAGCCGGGCAGCAAGCCGGACGTGCCGGTTGTCGCGAGCGCGCTTCCCGTCTTGCCTAATCTCCGCGTTTTGCGATACGCCAAGCTTGATTGATTCGTCCACAATCAAATCCCTTGTCAGCCCAGAAACCCACGCACGACAGAATCGGCAGGTCGTTGCCGTTCGTTCCACGTTAGGTTCGAGTATCCAGATTCGATGTGAGATCGCTTACACGCGTGCGTATGGATTGAGCGAGCTCGCCGTCCTGTGAGCACCAAATGAAGGTACTGATTCGGGAGGAGATTCAGAAGCATGCGAAACGTCAGGAATCCCAGGCTTCAGATGGCTCCTTCAATTCTCTTGCGAATCGCTCTCCGCGGGCGGACACCCATCCTTGATGTGATGATGCGATCTCGATTGCCATCGATTCCCGCGGACGAACGAAAGAGGGTAAAGGCGTCCCAGGCTGTAAGGAATGTTACAGCCCCACCAGAAGATTGCTCTGTAGGGTTGTGAGGATCGGAGCTCGCATCGATGCAGATGTACCGATCGTCGATCAATCGTTATCCATGGAGGGATACCGCATGAAACGCATGCACCGTGACGAAAGCAACGAATCGCGTCAGTTGGATCGTCGAACCCTGTTGACCGGCATTGCCGCGACTGCTGCAGCAGTCGGTATTGGACATGTGCCATTCTTCGGCACCTCCGCCAGAGCCCAGGATGCGACGCCCTCGTCCGACGAACCGGCGGTCATCGTCGGTGACGTCGTCGACTTCGAGCTGGATGCGAATGGTCGCTGGCCGGGTCACTTTGGCTCGGTGACGCTGAAGCTGCACCCCGCGCATGTCGACGGAGCGGATGCGTGGTACATCCGAACCGACGCCTCCGACATAGCGTTCGCGGAAGAAAGCGGTCTCGTCCATGTGCCGCTGCTCAAGAATGCCCTGAACGTAGAGGGAAGCTACGCAAATCTCTATCAAGTTGCGGCGGGTGTCGACGGCCAGCATACGGTGCTGAGCACGGTGCCGGCGAGAGACGATTTCACCCCGGCATTCCGGGTTCACAACGTCACCTTCACCGGCACGCCGGAGCTGCTGGATTCGGTCGAGGCGATCGCCGCCGCCGAACAAGCGGGCACGATCGCGATCGAAGCAACCGACATCATAGTCAACTATCCACTGGTCCTCTGGCCTGACGGTGGATTGCCGGTTGACCCAGATCTGGCGAATCCACTTGGTCCAGGCATCCTAATTTCACCCCCGGACACCGCTGCCGGAACTGTTACCTTTAAGCTTCATCAGTGCTACCCGGGCAGCCGGTACATCGCGACCGATACCTCTGCTGTCCCGATGGCAGGCATGATGGGCGTCGCCGGCTCGGCGCCAACCCAACTCCTCATCGAAGCAAAGGCGACCGCGCCGATCTACGTCTTCGGCAACGGGATTGCGGGACCTGCCGCGATGGGTTTCCAGCCCTCCATCTTCAACAGCAAGGCGGGCGATGGCATCTGGAGCCCATTCTGGGAGCACTTCACGGTCGTTTGGAACGACCCGGCGGCCGCGGTCCTACTCATGTCGGAAGCCGAGGTCAAGGAACAGGCGGCCGTGGGCGCGGTGACGATTTACGCCGGCGTGCCGGAAACCGATCCGGTGAGTTTCGTGGTCAATTGCCCGGCGCCAATTCTCGCGGCAAACACCTTCGATCCCGCAACCCACGTTCCGGTTGCAACGCCCGTTCCGTAGCGATCGCGAAAGACTCGACTCGAGCACGCCGGGGCGCGCGGTCTCGGTCGCACCCCCCGGCTAGCTCGGATACTGGAAGTCGAGACAAATTGGCGGTTACTCGATTTGAATCCAAGCGCTATACAAACTCAGCGGTCAATTCGTTCGTTCTGTAGGTTTCGGTCTATGCATCGTCAAACCCTCGCGGGTATCTCACTGGAGGAACAAGGTGCGTTGGAACAACATCACCACGGCTGGGGTCCTGGTCGCGCTCGTCGCTTCGATCTGGATCGGAGCACTCGCGTTGGCACAAAATGACGCTCCACCGGCAAGCCCGGCGCCGGGCACTCCAGGCCCAGCCGGAACGCCGGTCGGCGGTTGGCAAGACTGGCAGACGATCGAGCTGACAGATGTACTGAGCGGCGAGAAATTTTCCTTTGCCGATTACTTTGGACAGACCGTTCTTATCCAGCCAATGGCAACCTGGTGCACCGACTGTCGTCAACAACTGCAGAATATTCGTGAAGCGATCGAGTCCGAGGATGGGGGAAAGATCGTCGTCATTGCAATCAGCATCGAAACCTCCCTCGACGATCAAGATCTCGCCGATTACGCGAAGTCCGAGGGTTTCGATTGGAGATTCGCGGTCTCATCGCCGGATATGCTGCGCGCTTTAGTCAAAGAATTCGGCCGGGCCTTAGCGGCCCCTCCCTCAACTCCTCACTTCCTGCTCCTCCCCGACGGGACGTTCACCGATCTCGAAACCGGCAAATTGTCGGCGGAAGAAGTCATCGAGTGGATTGAAACGGCGCCTCAGCAGTGACCGATTGGAGCCAATATCTTGAGGCGTTCGCACTCGGTAACGGCGCGATTCTCACCAACGTCTGCGTATTGCCGCTCTATCCCGGCCTCATCGCGTTCCTGGCCGGAACAGCTGGTACAAAGCCCCGCCGCGGACAGGGTATGTTGGGCGCCATTGTCCTGACCGGGATTCTCACCGTGATGATCGGGCTCGGACTCGTCCTTTATCTCCTCAATCGCTCGTTCAGCTCCATCCTCGATTGGTTTCTTCCTCTGATTTATGGTGTTGTGATCCTGCTTGGGATCGCAATGCTGCTCGGACGAAATCCATTCTCGGGACTGAGCACGTCGTCCAATCCGATCCGGGGCAACCCGTTCCTCTCCGCGTACTCATATGGGCTGCTGCTCGGACCGATGACGCTGCCTTGCACGGG
>CAYJPA010000095.1:0-21614 GCA_964371945.1 uncultured Sphaerobacteraceae bacterium
ATTGCCGGGCGATGCACAACAGACAATAGTCCGATCAATGACGCACGTTTCATCAATTGCATCCTGTCTACGGCGCGGATGTGGCCAGAAAATTCAGTGCTTATGGCGACGGCGTTCGCCTCGTCCGGCATCATCACGAACGCTGGGACGGCAGGGGTTACCCTGATGGGCTGGCGGGCGAATCGATTCAGCTTGGCGCGCGAGTGCTCGCGGTAGCAGATACCTTCGACGCACTTACCAGCGACCGGCCGTATCGAAGCGGCATGAGCGTGGATCGGGCGATCGCGATCTTGCGAGAGGGCTCAGGCATGCAGTGGGATTCGACCGTCGTTGACGCGATGCTTTCGATCCTGACCGAAACGCCCGAACAGGTGCCTTTGTTCCGAGACGCTCCAGCGGCTACGGCGGAGAAGTCCCTGGTCGCCGAAGCGGCATGATCCGCGTCGGGATCGAATCGACTCGCTGCACAGCAAGTTGCGTTCCCTAATGCAGAAGTTGAATTCGTCCTTCGCGCGCGACCACTCCGAAGTGACGAAAGTCGAATGTCAGGGTCCGCCCACCTCTTCTCTCAGCGCATGCGATTACTGAAGCATCAGCGAAACCCAACGGGAGATCGGCGTAGCGCACGATCAATTCGCGCACCCGCGTCATATCAGCCTCGCAACAGTCCATTGTGTATGCGCCGTCTGAGACATCAGTCAGAAACGAATTGAGGGCGAAGAGTCCGAATCTTTGCTCTACGTAGTAGGTGATTTCGGTGAGGATCGGAGTTGGGACAACCAGGAGGCCCCGTTCAGAACCCAAATGAGCGATTGCGGCGGCATGGTTTGGATCCCGATGGTCAATTGCCGCAACGATCGCCGATGTATCGCAGGTCACCAATCACGCTTCCAGTTTCTTTGTAACCAGTCTTCTATATCCGACGATGAAATCCTGCCGTCGGAGACGATACCCCACGATTTTGGCCGCGGCCGCTCTTGATCGGCGAGGTAAACCGCGAGGGCTTCACGGATGATCTGAGCCTGCGGCCTACCTGATCGCCGGGAGAGCTCCTCGAGCGCCTCGTGCTGTTCCTTTGGAATGTAGATCGTCGTTTTGTCCATAGACTGATCTTACCATATGCCATATATGGTAGCAATATACTGGTTCGTGGATTCGTAACGAGGAGTATTGATCCCGGTCTTCATCCCGTCGATGCTTCGGCGATCGAATGTGGAAAATGGGTTGGCGAGAATGAAATCGCGCCGCCGGGAAGCATCCAGGGCAGGATTTTGAGCGAAAAGCGGCCCGCGATCACCGCTGGGTCTTGGGCACAGAGCTCTTTAGCTCTTTCGGCGTCGATGTTGAAGATGCAGAGTCCGCGGAAGGTCTCATCGTCGTCGCCGATGAACGAACTGGCGGCCAGAAGATGACCCGCTTCGTGGATCGTTTCCAGGTGGTGTAGGGTGCGCGCCTTGGAGCGAGGCGCTTGCTTCGTCGTCGAGTTGCGGAGCATCCGGGCGAAGCATTAAGAAGACCGCGGTGAACTGATTGAATGGCATGGCGTTCCCCTCTCGTGATATCCGGACAAGCCGAGGCCTGCCGTTGGTCACGCCGGGGCAACGCTCGCAACGCGGCGATTATATCGGTTGCCTAGCGCACGGCCCACTCCCAGAGACCGTAACTGGTTTTCTGGTCGAGTTTGTGGCCCGCCTGGGTGAGGGTCAGTTCGATCTCGCCGCGATGATGCGATTCGTGGCTGATGAGATAGCCGAGGAACGCGACGGCGTGCGGTTTGAATCCCTTGATTCTGCCTGCTTCAACGCCTTGCCCCAGTAAGGAACCGATCGCGGCGCCAGATGCTGCCAATGCGGTGGTCAGCGTGGATTTGTCGATCGCTTGCTCTTTTTCGATTTTCTCGTGTCCGTCGAGGAGCTCTGGAGCAGCCGACTTCAGCCACATCAGCCGGACATTATGGATGTGGGCGAACATCTCGCCGACCGATCGGCCTTTGCCGCCGGTTTGCTTGCCGGAGAGTGCTTCATTAGAGATCGCGGCCAGCATGTACAGGTTGATTCGGTTGTGGATCTCCCAGGTTCCCGCGATCTGTGCCGCCAATTCTTCCCCCATCTTCCTCCCTCGATCCGTTAGCAGATCAGAAGCTTTTTCCGATTCCGCGCCGAGCGCTCGTCTGCGATGATTGAAGCGAACTCGTCAATCAGGATTCCTCATCGCCAACGAGCTGATCGTCCGCGTCTCCGTGACGCTGAACCATTGCGGAGGATAACAAATCACCATGAGCGATATGCAGACCACAGAGCTCAAGAAGAAGCGGCCGATCAAGGTCGGGTTGATCCTGCCGGACACCGAACGCGAAATGGGCGGTGAAACGCCCCGTTGGGCCGACATCGCGGCGATGGCGCGATTTGGCGAGGAGGCAGGATTCGATTCGCTGTGGGTGTTCGATCATCTTATCTACCGGCCGGCGGGACTCGAACCGCAGGGCCCGTGGGAATGCTGGTCGAACCTGGCGGCGCTGGCCGCGATCACGTCTCGCGTCGAGATCGGTCCGGTCGTCTGCTGCACATCGTTTCGCAATCCCGCGTTGTTGGCGAAGATCGCCGGCACGGTCGAGGAGATCTCGGGCGGCAGGCTCGTGCTTGGATTGGGCGCCGGCTGGAATCCACCCGACTACGCCGAGTTCGGCTTTCCGTTCGATCACCGGGTTAGCCGCTTCGAAGAAGCGCTGATCATCATTCATGGCCTGCTCCGCAACAGCACGATCGACTTCGACGGGACCTATTACTCCGCGCGCGATTGCGAGTTGCGGCCGCGAGGTCCGCGAGCCAGCGGTCCACCGATTCTGATCGGCTCTTCCGCACCTCGAATGCTCGGCTTATTGGCGAAGTACGGCGATATCTGGAACGCCTGGGCGCTGCAAACGGTGGACGAGATCATTGAGCATCGGGATATTGTCGATGCCGCGATGCTCACAGCCGACCGCGATCCAGTAAGTGTTGAGCGAACCGTCGCGCTATTGCTCGATCTGCCGACCGCGACCGGTCGCCCAAGCGAGGAGACCAAAGTCGGCTTCAAAGCGAGATCGCCTGAAGAGATCGCTGAACATTTGCTAAAGTACGCGGAAGCGGGCATTAGCCACGTACAACTCATGCTCGATCCGAACACCATGGCCGGGATGAAATGGGCCGCGCAAGCGCTGGAGTACATTGACCGCGGCTAGCGCATCAAAAGGAGAGATGCAATGAGCGGGTCCGTGTTGGGTCGCAAACCGCCGCCGGCGGACCTCCGTATGACTTACGGCGACGCACCGGAGCAGTTCGGCGATCTGCGATTGCCCAAAGCCGGGTCTGGTCCATTTCCGGCTATTGCATTCATTCACGGCGGCTTTTGGCGAGCGCAGTACGATCTGCTGCACGCCGGTCATCTCTGCAAGGCGTTTGTCGATTTCGGGATCGCGAGCTGGAATCTCGAGTACCGACGGCTGGGAAATGATGGTGGCGGCTGGCCTGGCACGTTTCTGGATGTGGCTGCCGGGCTCCGCCACTTCGTATCGATCGCGCCCGAGCACAATATCGACCCGACAAGGATCGTCGTGGCGGGGCACTCGGCCGGCGGTCACCTTGCGCTCTGGGCGGCAGGTCTCGCGCGGGTGGCTACCGACAGCCCTCTTGCCGCCGAAGCGCTGCCGCTACGAGGAGCGGTCTCGCTCGCTGGTGTGGTCGATTTGCGTGAGTCGTGGCGACTCAAGCTCAGTTCCAATGTCACGGCCGACCTCTTGGGCGGGTCGCCCGGCGAATTGCCCGAGCGATATGCGGCGGCGTCCCCGATCGAATTGCTGCCAAACGGGGTACGTCAACTTTTGATTCACGGAACGGACGACGACATCGTCCCGATCTCGATCAGCGAAGGTTATGTCGAGTCGGCGGTGGCAGCCGGCGATGACGCGACGCTCATGGCATTGCCAAGTACCGACCATTTCGCTCCGATCGACCCGGAGTCGGTTATCTGGCCGGGTATGTTGAGCGCGATCATCGCGTTGTTCAACGATTAGGACGAACCGGCGTCAATTTCAGCCCTCTCAAATTGTCCGCAATGACTTCACGAAATCGATGGTGAAAGGGTCGCCTGACATTTCGAGGGCTTTGGTCAACCGGCCCTCCAATTCCTGGTCGGCGGCCGCGAAGGCGCGCTCAACTGCCTCGGGCATGACCTCACGTCGCGCTTTACCGTAGGCTGCCTCTTCATCGGGCTCGCTGTCGATCGCGAGAAAGCCACTGCCGTTCTCGAAGTGGATTGTCCAATTGTCGGCCGCAATGTCGATCTCCCCGCCGGCTTCTCCCTCGACGATATCGAAGTCGATCGCCTGAAGCACGGTCAACAAATGGCGCTCAAGCGCTTCGGTGAATTCGGACATCTCCACCGCGGCTACCCTCCGAATCGAATTCTATCCATATCTCGGCAGGTTGACGCCCGCGAGCAAATGCTCGAGCCCCGGTATCATTACGGCTGGAGTCTTGAGGCGGAAGAGGGAAAAAACCGTGTCGAAAACCTCGTATTTGAAGGCCGTACCTAAGGTGGAGTTGCACGTTCATCTTGAAGGGGCGATTCAACCGGTCACATTGTTGACGCTCGCGGAGCGAAACGGCATCCGGCTGCCAACGACGTCCGAAGCTGGACTGCGCGACTGGTTCATCTTTCGCGACTTCCCCCACTTTGCGGAGATCTACGTCACGATCTCACGATGCCTCAAAACCGCGGCCGACTACGAGTTGATCGTGCATGAATTCGGCGCGGAAATGGCGCGCCAGAACGTGCGCTACGCGGAAGTCACCTTTTCGCCGAGCACACACCGCGCGCTTGGCGTGTCGGACAACGATATGCTGGATGGGCTTGCGCGCGGACGAACGCGCATTAAGGAGGAGCTCGGCGCTGAGATCAACTGGGTGTTCGACATCGTGCGCTGGACATCGAGTGAAGCGGACACCTTCAGCAAGGCCGACTACACCACCGAGCTCGCGATCGCCTGCCAGGATCAAGGCGTTGTTGCCCTTGGATTGGGCGGGGTCGAGGCAGGACATCCACCCGAGCCATTTGAGCCGTGGTTCGATCGGGCGCGGGCAGCGGGGCTGCGGAGCGCCCCTCACGCCGGCGAGTTTGGCGGCCCGGGCAGCGTGCGCGGCGCCGTGGAGCGACTAGGAGCCGAGCGCATCGGTCACGGCGTCAACGCCGCCGTCGATCCCGAACTGGTGGAACTGCTGACAGAACGGAGAATCCCACTGGAGATCTCGCCCACGAGCAATATCCGCCTCGGCGCGTTCGCGGAGATGACCGATCACCCGTTTCGAGCACTGCACCAAGCGGGCGTCGTCGTAACGATCAACTCGGACGACCCACCACTCTTCAACACGACGTTCAACGACGAGGTCGCACTGCTCGACTCGGCGTTCGGATTTGACGTCGAGACGATCGACGAGATCCTGCTCGACGCGGTTCGGTGGAGCTTTCTGCCGGATGAGCGTCGAGCACAAATGGAATCAGAATTCAAGACGGAAATGACGGAGCTCAAACGGACACATGGAATCAACGAGACTGAGGAGCGACGATGACACTGATCACGCGTGACAAGTTGGTCTACGGTTTCGATGCACGCACCCCGCCCGTGGCGACGATCAAGGCAGGCGATATCGTGACGGTCGAGACGTATGACACCTCAACTGGCCGCATTCACAGGGCCGAGGATGTGCCGGCCTTCGTTGCGGTACGCGATCCGAAGAAGGTCAATCCGGCCTGCGGTCCGATTTACGTCGAGGGCGCCGAGCCGGGAGATGCCCTGGCGGTCGAGATCCTCGAGATCAGGCTGGCTCCGCTCGGGTTTGCGCGCGCGCTGAAGGGCGCCGGCGTGATTCAGGACGGGATTCGCGAGCACGGTGTGGTCATGGTGCGAGTCGAAGACGACGACTTAGTTTTCGGCGAGAAGCTCCGCTTTCCGGCACGGACGATGGTCGGCGTGGTCGGAACCGCGCCGCCTGAGGGCACCATCTATACAGCACATCCCGGGCCGCAGGGTAGCAATATCGACCTCACAATCATCAAGCCAGGCGCGACCGTCTATCTCCCGGTTCATCATCTAGGGGCGCTGCTTGCGATCGGCGATGTGCACGCGTCAATGGGCGATGGCGAGGTCTGCGGCACCGGCGTCGAGATCAACGGCGAGGTCACGGTTCGGGTGAATGTGCTCAAGGGCCAAGCCCCCGAGCGCGTTTGGATTGAAACGCCGACCGATTGGGCAACGACCGGTCAAGCGATCTCACTCGACGATGCGGTCAAGCAGGCGGTCGAAGGCATGACGGCGCTGTTGATGGAGAAATTCGGTCTCGACAAGACGGAGGCATTCTTGCTTGTGAGTGCCCGCGGCGATGTGCGGGTCGGCCAGTGCGCCCGGATCAACGGCTGCGATGCCACCGCCTACGTTCTTTTCCCGAAAGATGTCGTGCGAGTTTAGGTCAATCCGCATTCCCGTAGTTGCGCAATTTATTGCGCCCGTCGCTGCGTGCGCAATAAATTGCGCGGCTACACAGGTGCATTCGCTAACACAATGCGATTGGCGCCGTGGTAGATGTTGAAGTGGTCGTCACGGAGGAATCCGACGAGCGTCAGATTGAAGCGCTTCGCCAAATCGACCGCCAGACTACTGGGCGCGGAGACCGAGGAGAGCACTGGAATTCCGGCGGCGACGCACTTTTGGGCGATCTCGAAGCTGCAACGGCCTGAGACCATCAGGATCGAATCGTTCAGTGGGAGCTTTCCTTCCAACAGCGCCCAGCCGACAAGCTTGTCGACCGCGTTGTGCCGGCCAACATCCTCTTGCAGACCGAGTAATTTGCCTTCGCCATTGAAGATCGCGGCTGCATGAATTCCGCCGGTTTTCGCGAAGAGGCCCTGCGACGATCGGAGTTTCTCCGGCAAGGAATAGAGCACGGAGTGATCGACCGTCGGGCCATCGGACAGAGGTTTGAGTCCCCGACGCTCGATCTGGTCGAGGCTCTCTTTCCCGCACACACCGCAGGCGCTCGTCATGCCGAAATTGCGATCGAGGGCACTTAGGTTCAAATCTGCAGAGCCGCGGAGATTGACCGTGACGACGTTGTACTGCTGTTCCACGCCCGCGACCCGATCCACGCAATAAGCGACCCGCTCGATCTTGTCACGGGACGAGATGATCCCCTCGGCAAAGAGAAATCCCACGGCTAGTTCGAAATCGGCGCCCGGCGTGCGCATGGTCACGGATACCGGCCGGGTGAGACCGTTCGCTGCCAGCCGGATCTCGAGGGGTTCTTCAGTGGCGAGGATGTCTGAGCGTACGCTCGACTGCCCTGCTTCGACGGTCAAGATACGCGCACGGGTTTGGCCACCTCGTCGACCATCCATGTTCTCTAGTCCGCCGCGCTCCGAACGTTCTCGCGTTCAATCCGAACAAGTGCGTTGTAGTCGGGAACTCCGGAGGTGGCCGAGCGCCGCGATCGATCGATCACAACATTGCCTTCCGGCCAGTGGATTTGCAGGTTTCTGGGTTTGATTGGCGCCAGGCGCACTCGACCATGGTAGGCGCCAGTTTCGTTTCGGAGAATGATCGCATCGCCCTCAAGCAGGCCAAGCTCGTTCGCATCCAAGGGATTCATGAAAACGGCGTCGCGAGCGGCGCCGGTGATCGCGTCTTTTTCCGCATGGACCATGCTGTTGAACTGCTTCCCGCGCCGGGTCGCGACCGCGAAGAGTCCGTCGGGAACCTCGTTGTGCGGGAGTGGAACGGGAAGGAAGTGGGCTTTTCCGTTATCGGTCGCGAAGTTCCAGCCCGCGCAGAGATGCGGACCGCCGTACTGCACTTGATCGCCGGTTTTGTGTAAATGCTGGATGCCTTCATAGAAGGGCACCACACTGGCGATCTCTTCACGGATCTCCCGCGTGTTCGCGAAGGTGAGCTTGTCCGCGAGATCTGGTTTCACCAGGCGAGCGATGTCCAGGTAGACCTTCCACTCCGCTCGCGCCTCCCCAATTCGGCGGCCCTCAATCTCTGGGCTGAACATGATCCTTCGCTCGGTTGAGGTCTGGGTGACGCCGCCCGGTGTCTCGTATCGTGTTGCTGCGGGCAACAACACGATCGTTTCCCCGGGATCGACCAGCATTTGGCTCGAGATCACGATGTCTTGATGCACACGCAACGGAATCTTCGCCAGTGCTTCGTCGACATGGCCGGGATCGGGCATCGCTTCGAGGAAGTTGCCGCCGGCGGAAAAGAGCACGTCGAGCTCACCGCGATGAGCACTATCGAGCATTTCCGGGGTGATCTTTCCGGGCCGATCTGGAACCGGAAACCCCCAGAGTTCGTTCAACTGATGAGCATTCTCCTGGTTGATCGGCAGACCGCCGGGGAAAGCTGTTGCGTAGGCGCCCATTTCAGCCCCGCCCTGAACGCCGGAGTGACCGCGGATTGGCATCAGACCGCACCGTTCACGTCCGACGAAGCCACGGGTCAATCCGAGATTGATGATCGCGCGGACTCCATCCTCGCCTTTCTCGTGCTGGGTGACGCCCATGCTCCAGACGAAGACGGCGGTTTTGGCCTCGCCGACCATTTGCCCTAACTCGCGCATTTGCGATTCAGGGACGCCCGCGGCCGAGGAAAGCTCGTCCCAACTTTGTTGCGCGACAGCCGATCGCAGATCGTCGAGGCCATCGGTATGTGCGGCCACGAACTCGGGATCGATGAGATCCCGTTCGAGGATGTGCTTGAGCGCGCCGTTCAGAAACGCGACATCGCCGGCGTTATTGATCAGAAAGGTCCGATCCGCGAGTTTCGTGCCGAACAACGCGCTCTCGACCACCGATGGGATCCAATAGCGCTCCATTCCCGGTTCGCGGTAGGTGTTGATCAAGACGATCTTGGTGCCGGCTTTCTTGGCGTAATAGAGATATTTGGTGGCAACCGGTTGATTGTTGGCCGGATTGGCGCCGATGAAGACGAGCAGATCGGTACCGATCATGTCGCCGTAGGAGCACGTTGTGGCGGCGGCGCCGATCATTGACCTCAGCGCGATCGAGCTCGGTGAGTGGCAGATGCGGGCGGCGTTGTCGATCGAGTTTGTGCCCATTGCTCGCACGGCTTTTTGAGCGGCGTAGTAAGTTTCGTTGGCGGTGCCACGGCTCGTCAGGTAGAAACCGATTCGATCCGGCCCGGCGTCTTTGATTTTGCCGGCGATCGTATCGAGCGCTTCATCCCAGGTGATCCGCCGAAACCCGACATCGCCGCGGCGACGGATCATCGGATAAGGCAGCCGGCCGAGAGCGCGGAGCTCCGCGCTCGTTTTGGTTCGAAGCGCGGCAACATCGCCCAAGACGGCTGGGTCCAGTGCCGGCATCGTGTTCAGCCGAAGAAGGCGGAGGCGGATGTTGCAGAGATGCGGACCATCCATGGTCCAATCGTGCATGCCGGCGACGCCAAGAGCGCAGCCATCGCAGACGCCTTCATCGAGGATGCGTCTGGTGAAGCCGAGCTCGCTCCGGTTCTCCCAAATGGCCCGGCCGATCTCCTTGAAATTATTCGGATGCTGCTCGCCGATTCCGAATGGTTTCCAACTCGCCCAGAGGCCTGGATCCCATCTCTTCTTGACCCGTGTCATATGCGGTCTGAGCGATTTCCCCACGGAAGACTCCTTCGTACTCCATTATGCCATCGTGGCTAATGCGTCGATTCAACAATTCGTTCACCTTTTGTTGACGCTTTTGCCGCGTACCGGTGGCTATTGTGAGAAGAGGCACGCTTTTTGCGAAGCTGTTGTTGTCTGGTGTGCAAAACGTGAGCTCGCTAGCTGCTCGACTTGAGAACCTTTTACAGTCGCTTGACGACCTTCACAGCGAGCTGATCGCTCAGGAAGCCTTGTATCTGCATGAACTGAGTCAGATTTCCCCAGACAACCGAGAAAGCGCGGTCAATCTCCTGCATTACCTCACACTTCGGCGAAGGGATGTCCGGCCGCTCCAGTATGAGCTCTCCGATCTTGGACTCTCCTCGCTCGGGCGCTCAGAGTCCAACGTGCTGCACAGCGTCGAGTCCATTCGAGCTGTCGTTGCTACGCTTGCAGGTTCCGACGATCTAGATCGAACACCTTCGAAAACACCGATTCCATCGACGGGACGTAAGCGCCTACGGTCAAATGCCGAGCACCTGCTGGGGCGTCCGCCCGCGAAGCGAGACGTGCGAATCATGGTGACGATGCCGGCCGAAGCCGGGACAGATCCACGACTAGTGCACGATATGGTCGCGAGCGGCATGAACTGTATGCGAATCAATTGCGCTCATGACGATCAACAGGTGTGGAGCCGAATGATTGCGAATCTGCGCCGCGCAGAGGCAGAGCTAGATTGCAAATGCATGGTGATGATGGATCTCGGCGGACCAAAGCTCAGAACTGGACCCATTGAACCGGGGCCGCGGGTGATGAAAATTCGTCCCGAACGAGATGATTTCGGCAGGGTCACGAAGCCCGCTCGGGTTTGGCTCAGGCCGGACGATGACCATGGCTCGCCAGCGATCCCAGGAGCAGTCGCGATCCCTTTGCCCAGTGAATGGCTGAGTCGAATCGAATCGGGTGATGTGGTCACCTTTGCGGACGCACGTGGCGCTCGCCGGAGTCTCGCCGTCACCGACCGGGCCGGGCTGGGTTGTTGGGCAGAAATTAGCGATACGACGTTTCTTACCCCGGGTATCACGCTCCACCGGCGAGGCGATGACCCGGGCACGCGCGCCAGAGTTGGGGACCTGCCTGAAAAGCAGGGGTTCATTACGCTCAAGTCCAGCGATCTCCTAGATCTGACTCGTTCACTGGCGCCCGGCCGGGGCACGCGGTTCGACGAGCTCGGCAGGCTTGTCGCTCCTGCTTGCATCGGATGCACACTGCCGGAAGTCTTCGAAGCGGCAAAGCCAGGAGAGCCGATATGGTTCGATGATGGCAAGATCGGCGGAGTCATCGTCGATGCGACGAAGCAGAACATTCGGGTCAAAATCAGCCAGGCGGGGACAAAGGGCTCCAAGCTTCGAGCTGAAAAGGGGATCAACCTCCCGGAAAGCCGTCTTCGTGTGCCCGCGCTAACCAGCAAGGATCGGGAAGACCTCGAGTTCATCGCAAAGAATGCCGACATGGTCGCGTTATCGTTTGTCACTGACGGAGAAGATGTCGTCGAGCTTCAGCAATGCCTAACAGGGCACGGCAAGCCCGAAATCGGCATCGTCCTCAAGATCGAGACCAAACGAGGGTTCGAAAATCTACCGGAAATGCTGCTCGCGGTGATGCGAAGCCCGAATGCGGGAATCATGATAGCGCGGGGTGATCTCGCGATCGAATGCGGCTATGAACGTCTCGCCGAGGTCCAGGAAGAGATCCTCTGGATCTCGGAAGCGGCACATTTGCCCGTGATCTGGGCCACCCAGGTGCTCGAGACGCTTGCCCGCACAGGGACGCCCTCACGATCCGAAATTACTGACGCGGCGATGGGACAGCGGGCGGAATGCATCATGCTCAATAAAGGACCGTATGTCATCGACGCGATTCGACTCCTCGACGGGATTCTCGAGCGCATGCAGTCACACCAAAGCAAGAAGCGTTCGTTGTTGCGTCAGCTTCGCTCCTGGACCAAGAAACCCGCATTTGTCAGTGCAACGACGAACCATCAAGTGAACGAGACCCAAAAAGCAGGGGAGTAGCGAATGACAATTAGTACTTCGACATTTCGACTTGATCGTGCAGGACTCTTCTCGGTGGAATGATTCTTGCGTCTCTACGTGAGTTGTCCAACGGCCCTTTCCAGGGTCATACTTTGTTGTTCACGCCCTGAAGCAGGCGGCGGAGTCCGGGCATAGCCGTGAACCGTGATTGAGATTGGCGTTCATAAGCTGGGTGGCGAGGCACGGCGCCACGTCATGAACGCTAAGGATCACGTGGAGGTTAGTTTACCAATGTCGCAGCATCAAACGTCGCCGAGCGAATCCGAAATCGTTCTTTCAGTCGACTCGAATGGACTGATGCACATCGACCACGATAGCTTGCCAATCGTTCTAGCCGGTCGGCAATTGATCGAGCATGAGGTCTACATCGATACCGTGCTCAGGGGGAGCGGCCCTTTTCGAGCACTTGCTGGACAGATTGCCGGCAGCGGCAACGGCTATGTCGCCGAGAACGATGTCGACCGCGCGATCTGGGATCTCCTGGTGCGTGAGGACGGCGAAGCCCGACTCCAGCACGAGGAAGTATCCGCTAGCTCGGAGCTCCCCGAGGGCCACCTCACAGAGCTGGGATCGGTGCTTTAGCCCGATAAGTCGCTACGATCGGCCGAGCTAGTCTTTTGTGCCATACCCACGCGGCAGAAAACGACCTGATCCGGGTGTCCCGGCGACGCGAGCCTGGCCCTCGAGCGCGTCGTTGTAGATCAGTTCCCCGCGGCGCAAGGTGCGAAGCACCCGGCCCTTGATGGTCTTGCCTTCAAATGGAGTCCATTTCTGTTTGTGAAACATCCCCGTGCCCTTGGCAACCCACTCGTTGTTCTGGTCGAACACGATCACATCGGCGTCGGAACCGATCGCGAGTGTGCCTTTGCGTGGATAGAGCCCAAAGATTTGCGCGGGGTTGGTCGATATTTGGCGAACGAATTGCGAAAGGGTCATCCCGCGCTTGTTGACCGCGTTGTCGAAGAAGCCCGGGAGCAGCGTTTGCACCCCACTGAGTCCGAGGGGCGCTTTGAAAATATCCTCCGCCGCCGCGGCTTTGCTGTCGGCGGTGAATCCGCAGTGATCGGAGCAGATGAGGTCGATCGTCTCGTCAAGCACGTACGGCCAGATTGCTTCGACTTCCGATTGTGGTCGGATCGCCGGGGCACAGCGGCCAAATCCGCCGAGCTTCACCAGGTCGTCAGTGTTCAGCGCCAGATACTGCGGACATGTTTCAGTCGTTACGCGTACGCCTTTGGCCCGCGCTTCGGAGATCTGGCGAAGAGCATCGGCTGACGCGCAGTGACAGATATGCACCCAGCAGCCGGTGATCTCCGCGAGATGGAGTGCGTTCGCGACTGCAACGGCTTCGACGATTGGGGGGCGGGATTCAGCGTGGGCGAGCGCATCCGTTCGTCCAGCGCCTTCGGTGCGTTTCAATCCGGCCGCGAGCATGATGTCATCCTCGGCGTGCAGCCCATACGGAAGACCGGTTTCCGCCACGATCTTCATTGCCCAATAGAGCTTGTCGACATCGACCGCGGGAAACGATGGACTGGATGACGCCATGAACGATTTGAAGCCGGCCGCGCCCATCGCGGCCATCTCCTTCAGGTCTTCCGCTTTTTGACGTCCCTCGCCGATCACGCCGCCCCAGAGCGCCATGTCGACGATTGCGGTTTTGCCGACGCGAAGGCGCTTTGCCTGGAAATGGTCGCCGTTGATTGTGGTGGGGTCCGCCTGCGGCATTTCAACCACGGTGGTGATTCCACCCGCGGCAGCGCCGTGGCTTCCAGTCGTGAAGCCTTCTTTGGTGAACTCTTCTGGTTCGCGGAAGTGCGTATGAACATCGATCCCGCCGGGAAGCACGAGTTTGCCCGAGGCGTCGATTCGCTCGTCCGCCAGCATACCGCGCGCGTCTGAAATGATCCCCGTAATGCGCTCCCCAGTGATGATGAGATCGGCGCGAAACTGCGATTCGGGCGTGACAATCGTCCCGCCCTCGATGATCGTCGTCCGTGGCATGTGGTCACTCCGAAGGGCCGCTTGCCGTGCGTGACAAGCAGCGTGATCAAATCCGTGCGTTAACGGACTGTATCATCGTCGCGCCTTTGCGTGCGTCTAGTGCTGGAGATTCTCGGTTTGTGGCTTTTCGCCGGTCGCCCAGGACTGAGCGTGACGCAGGTTAAAGAGCAATTCGGTGAAGGTCAGGATGCGAGACCGGTCGTCTGGCGAGAGCTCGCGCATGAGGTAATAGAAGCGCCAGTCGTCCGGCTCGACGGTCGCGGCTAATACGGACTCCGGGGGACCAAAGCCGGCGGTTTCGATATAAGTTGGACCTGCCGCAAAAAGCAGCGCCCGTTGCGCCGGGGTAAGCGCGGGCTTCGGATCGTAGCTCTTTCCGGACTTCCGCGGGCGTGGCATGTCGTGTTTCATCGCTTCGATAGTACGCTCGCATCACCCGTTGTGTCTATACCGGTCATAGGAATATCGGGGGGTCTGCTATAGTCCTTTTGGCGCAAAAGCGGGAGAAACGTACCGTTTACGGTTGTGACTCCGACGCACTCCGTTCTCCAGGAGCATAGTTCGCAGATGTTGCCGACACCTGCAAACCGGTGACTGTCGGATAGCTATGTTCTTAGGCAAAGTTGCAAATACTGCTAGGAGTGCAATGGTTTGGTTTCCATGTGGAGCTGGCATGGACCGGCGGTTGAATCTGACATACTGTGCTCATGGAAACAGATGTATCAGGCTATCTGGCTAAAGCTGAAGAAAGTCTTGCCTCAGCCGAGAGTGAACTGGTCAACGGACGTTACAATAGTTGCGCAAATCGAGCGTACTATGCCTGCTTTCAGGCGGCCGTATATGCATTGATTGCGTCCGGAATTCGACCAAGGGATCCACGCGGGCAGTGGGGACACGACTTTGTTCAGGCTCAATTCGCTGGCGAGCTTGTTGGACGGCGGCATCGCTTTCCGACGGAGCTTCGCACAACCCTGGACCGTTTATTCTCTTTGCGACAAACCGCGGACTATCGGCCCGATCCAGTCACCGAAACCGAAGCTAGCCGGGCCGTTCGCCGGGCACGGACATTTTTCGATGCTGTTCGGCTGGAATGAAGAGATTTGCCATGAATGGTTCTAGCGAACTCCGGTTCGACCCCAAAATGAACGCTGCCATTGAAGAGATGGAGAACCTCATCCGCGAGCACTACCCAGAGGCGATCTTCTCGGTTGAGAACGGTGAGGATCCTTTTGACGTTTATCTCACCGTGATGATCGATGTCGAGGATCGTGACGGGGTGGTCGATGTCTTTATCGACCGACTGGTCGACCTACACGTCGCCGAAGAACTCCCCTTGCACGTATTGCCGATTCGACCTCCCGCCCGGAATGATGAAATCCTAAGAAGCCGAGCATTATCGAATCGACCGACGCCGGCGGCGTAGTCCGAATCAGCTTACTCTGCGCGTTTCGGCCAATCCCAGGCGGGAGAAGGGTCCGGAACGGCTTCGAGATGTTCGGTGATGAAGCGCAGGCCCTGATCGAGTCCGTGGTCGTACAGTGAGATGAGCCCATGCTCGGTGGCGGCCGTCTCCTCGACGCCCATCGATTTGGGACTGATTGCCGGCCTGATGACTCGAACGCGGGAGCGCCAAGCCATCTCGGGAATGACGGATGAATGAAAGATGTCGCGATAGATCGGCCCGGTTTCCGACCCGATCGCGATCACCTCGCGATACTCCATGGCAGCGAGCTCGAGCGCTGGGCAGGCGCAGGTGTAAGCAGCATCGACGAATGGAATGCCGTCGACCTCGGCCGGAGTGCTCCAGCCGGTCAGTAACCGGGTCGACGCGTAGAGTGCCTCTTCGAAATTGTCTGGCGTTAGTCGATGAGCACGATCGGGCGCTTCGGTGTCCCAAACGTGTGCGGTCAAGTTCTCACTCGCCCACGAGCGATCGTTGCGCCCGGCATGGACCTGGAGGCGCCGTCCGAGCGCGCCCGCTCTCGGTCCCTGTGCTTCGATCGCTCCCGCGATTGTATGAACCGCGGAGGTGGCGATGCAGAGGCGAGGCGCATCTTTGCTGAAGAGACGCTTCTTGGCGATCAGTGGTCTAAATGAAGCGATATCCGAGAATACAAAATCGCTCATGCTGTTGCCGGGCAGCCGAAGTGTCGCCAAACCCTCGAGCCAGATATTGACCCCGGTACTGGCGGCGATGCCCGCCGCGGCGCGCATTGCGGGCATCACCGCCAACGATGCACCCGCATAGGCTTTTGCACGGTATTCATGCGTTTCAAGAGCGCTCAGAACACCGTGCGCGAACGCGGCTTTGAAACCGATTCCGCCGCAGGCGATTGCGGTGATCTTCATGTCGATTGTCATGCTTCGAACCGCGAGCTCAATTCCAAATACCTCGTTTCCGAGGGTAACACGCGTCTTGGGCGAGAGCGCGATCTTGACGAATTCTGGACCTGGCCGGGGTTGGGTAATCGCGCACAAAAGTACCTACTGGCGATACAAGTCCATTCGTTTTCGCGTCACGCTGATGCCCAAGAAACCTGCGCCAACGGGCGCCGCGAGTTTGTTCAGGAGGCCACATTATGACCCGGCCCTTTTCTCGAAGGGTGTTTGCCGCATCCGCGATTGCGGTTCTCGTTGCCCCTGCACGGGTGTCGCCAGTTGCCGCGAAGCCGAAGAAGCGGCAATACGTTGTCATCGATCTCGGGGTACTCGAGGGAGGCGATTACAGCATCGGAAACGCCATCAATAACAACGGCGTGGTAGCAGGAATGGCCACTACCGGCGCGGGAACCCAGGCGGTTAGGCTCGTGGATCTGCGACTCGAGCAACTGGCAAAAACTGATGAATCATCCAGCGCGAACGACATCAACAAACAAGGCCAAGTGGTTGGGTTTGTCTCGTCAGCCGCCACCTCGGGTCAACGGGCGACCCTATGGGAAGAAGATGGAGCGGTCGATCTCGGGACGCTCGGCGGACCGTTCAGCATCGCTTACGGAATCAATGACAACGGCGACGTTGTTGGTGAAGCGTCGACTCAGGGTGAGGCCGTGTCGCATGCATTTCTTTGGCACGACGGCGCGATTGCAGATCTAGGCACCATGGGAGGCGATTACAGCATCGCAAAGGCAATCAACAACAAGGGACTGATCGCGGGTCTTTCGACGACTGAACCCGGCCAGCAGCCATACGGCCCCGGTACGAAGGCGGTGCTTTGGGGCGATGACGGGATGATCGACCTCGGCGCGCTTGGCGGAGATGTCGCCGCGGCCTCTGGCATCAACGACAAAGGTTGGGTCGTTGGCGGCGCCACAACCGAGCCTGGCGCCGAGTTTGGAGGCACGGGAACTCATGCATTTATCTGGAAAGATAGCAAGCTGCTCGATCTCGGGGCGTTCGACGGCGCCGATTTCAGCAGCGCGAATGGGATCAACAAGAACGGGGAGATTGTCGGTTTTGCCGGCAATCCGTATGCCGAGGATCCCAACTCCTCAATGACGGCCACGTTGTGGGAAACGGATGGGACACTCGTGAATTTGAACGAGGCCATTCCACTCGGAAGCGACTGGTTCCTGTCCACCGCGATCTCGATCAACGACAAAGGTCAGATCGCCGGACTCGGAGTGTCCAGCGGTCAATACCGAGGATTCCTGCTCTCACCGGTGAAGTGAGGCCGAGACGACCAGTCGACTGGTCGTCTTGTTGACTACTCTACTGTTGCCGGGATTTCCGCGTTCCGGAGCACACGGACTTCGTTGGAGATTCCACCCGGCGGTTCATTGAAATAGACGATCCAGGGACGGCCAGTGATATCGGTCGAGACGATTGGACGCCCTTGCGTGTCCTCTTGATCCTCGGTCAAGATGACTTCCGGGCCGGGCTCGATTGACCGGTACGGTATCGCCACGGCGCCGACATCGACCGATGCCCCGGCTCCAACGTTATAAACGACGTAAACCACGCCTTGATCGCTAATCGTGATTGACGGGAAAGTGCCTCGATCACCGTATGTCAGCAGCGTGTCGCCTCCCCATTCGGCCGCCCCAGGACCAAGCCTTCGCAAAAAGAGAAACGTATCGGTCGCTTGACGACCGTAAGCCATGACCACTCCACCTGTCGGGTCAGCCGCGAGATCCAACAGACGACCGCCAAATCCTTCGCCTCGTCCGACGATCAGCGTCTTCGGCGCCGTCCACGCGAGCGGGTCATCAAGCGGCCGGGTCGCCCATTCGACCCTCGCCGCGGCATTGAGCCCAAGTGACGCCGCGTAGACGGACCACACCATGACGAGTCGTTCTCCGTCCGCCACGATGTGCGGACGGCTACCTGCCGCGTCCGTGAAATGAGTGTTCACGAGAACGGGGATCGACCAGGAGGCTCCTGGAACTAGATCGCTGACAAAAATGTCAGCATTGGCCGCGGACTCGTCTCGTGCCTCAGGCGCGAACGCGCGTTGATCCTGCCAGGCGACATGAAGGACACCAAGATTGTCGATCGAAAGCGACGGTGAGAGCTGAAATCCGGATGTCGCCTCCCTAGAAATGGGAGCCGGCTCAACCCAGCCGCCTTTGCCATCTTCGTGGGTATACATGACTTCGCTGAAAACGCCGGTCTTGTCTTCCGCGCGGTCACAATAGACGAGATGCACGATTCCGTCACCATCGACGACCGCCGACGGGCCCATCTGAACTTCGCCGCCGGGCAGCGCGATAGATTGCGACCAGGCGCCAGTGGCCGCGTCGTAGCGCGAGTAGTAGAGCCGCTTGTTTCCTTTGTCGCTCCCGGAGGCCGCTTCGGCGGAGAAAAAGACATATGCCGAACCATCCGGTTTGGTGATGATCGTCGGCGCCCAGGCAACCCAAACTGCATAGCTGCGAGTTGATCCGTCCGATTCCAACTTGATTCCGGTCGTCTCCGGCTTTTGTTGTCGTGCCACGCCGTGTTGATTGGTGCATGAGGCCCAGAGTCCGACCACGCGGGTGCGCGCGTCACGATCCGCATCCTGTAGCCAGCCGGCGTACGGCCCGGTCGTGCCAGTTGCAAAGGCGGCGGAGCCGGAAGCAATCACCTCGCGATTGAGCAGTTTGCGGAGCCCGTTGTCGTCTTCGATCCAGACATTCGCCGCCGTGAGATCGGTTCCGGATTCGAGGAGCACGCCGCTGCCGGCAAGTCGTTCGAGGCGGCGAGTCGATTGGTCGGCGAAGCACTCCTCGCCGACCGGGGAATCGACGCCGGCCAGCCGGAGTGGACCTTCATTTAGCTGAAGTGTTGCGCCGTCCGTCGTATCCGTTACCTCCGTCTCGACAAGTTCAGGCGGCGTGGCGGCTTTCGGCAGATTGTCGAGGCTCCCACCGATCTCGAACGCGGCACTCAGTGGAATCGGTGCGCCAGAATGGACGAGGGAAATCTCCGCGGCCGTTTTGTCGACCCGGAACAAGAGAACAAGCCGCTTGCTTTTGTCGCTGTTGATCTCGACTCCTGCATTGGCGGATTTCGGCTCGAGATTCAACGACTTGGCCGCGGCCTCGGTTGCCAATCTATTGAAGCCGGCTGGCTCCGTCTCTCCCGTAACCAACATGTTGAATTTGTTCGAAGACAGCTTTGCTTTCTTGCCGCTCCAGTTCGTAACGTCGGCGACGACAACGATCCAATCTCTGCCGGATGCTTCGGCTTGGTCGAGCTCGGGCACAGAGGGCGCCCTGGATGCAAAGACGATGCTAATTCGCCAAATTCCGGACATGAAGACCGGGAAGCTGGGCTCGACGGAGCTGGAAGGCACAGGGGACGCCCCCGGCGACGCGACCGGCGAGACAGCCGGCGATCCAACCGCGGTCGCCTCATCTTGCGCGACTGCACGCGACGTAGAGATAGAGAGGACGGGAAACACCATGCCGGCAACTGCCACAAGGATCCCCGCGCTACATACAACTGCAATCCAACGCTTCCGTTGCATTCAACGCCCTTCCTTTGCCCGTGATAGCTGGGCATTCGAATAGATCAGATTTGTTTCTCGTTGCCACGATCTACGCGGGGAACGCGAACCAGGATGGATCGACATGCCAGTCGGTGAACGCATGTATCGCGCAGCAATCAGGGTACACGCGCGGTATGGGGCGGGCAAGCGCGGTTCATCGTATAGGGCAGGCACGTCGTTGAGCCTCGGATCGCGACCGGGGATGCGTTGATCGGTGCCCTCATGGTGATCTGGAACAAGCGAAAACCGGCTGAGACTCTCAGCCGGTGTTCGTGGTTCCTTCTTCTTTTCCGCGGGCCGGAGCCCGCGGGCTGGCAGGCAACGCGAGTGGTTATGAGTCGTAGACGTTGACGATCACGCGGTTGGTGTGCTTGCAGGGACAGGAGTGGACGTCGCTGATCACGAAGGGATCGGCGCCGTCGGGGATGGTGACGCCGTCGTTGGAGCCGTTGTATTCGTAGAGGTAGATGGTGTCGGTGCCGTAGGGGACGAAGATTTCGATGGAGCCGTCGCCGTCGGTGGCGATGCCGGTGTACATGGTGACGCCCTGTGGGTCCTTGACATCGAAGGTGACGCCGGCGGGAGCGGTCCAGCATTCGTCGTGCGGCATTTGACCGGCGTGGACTTCGGCGACGTTGACGAACTCAGGCATGTAGTTGCAGTTGAGCTTGATGAGGAAGACGGTGCTGCCCTGGGGGTTCGCCTCGAGCTCGTTGATGAAGGTGATCTCGGCGGTCTGACCGGCGACGATGGCTTGACCATAGACATTGGGGTCCTTGGCGTAGCCGGAGGGAGCGGTGATCTCCAAGATGGAGTAGTTGCCAGGCTCGAGATCGGTGAGCTCGATGCGGCCGTTGGGGGAGCCGTCGCCGAGATCGGAATCGTCGCTGTCGCAGTGCATTTCATCGAAGACATTGAAGTCGTCGGTGAACCAGACCTCGAAGCAGGCGTGAGTGAGCGGGGAGCCGCTGCCGTCGACTTTGAAGATGGTGAGGCTGCCGAGGGGAACCTCGGTTGGCGGGATCTCGGTTGGGGTGGCGGTGGGTTGTTCCGGCGTATTGGGCGGCGTGCTGGTTGGCGGTTCCGGCGTGCGGGTTGGCGGTTCCGGCGTGTTGGTCGGTGTGCTGGTTGGCGGCACCGGGGTATTGGTGGGTAGTTCCGGCGTGTTAGTCGGTGTGCTGGTTGGCCCACCAGGGGTGCTAGTCGCCGACACCGGTGTTGCCGTTGCGGTTGTCCCATCAGGGGTGCTCGTCGGTGGCACTGGGGTGCTGGTCGACGGAACCGTCGTCGGCGTATTGGTTGGCGGCACCGGTGTGCTGGTTGGAGGCACAGGAGTGGCCGTCTTGGTTGCCGTCGGCGGAACGGGGGTATTAGTAGCAGTAGGCGTGGTGGTCGGTGTCGCGGTCACGCTTGACGTGGGAGTCGCCGTCGGCGTCGAATACGTGGCGCAGGCCGGGGCGCCGCCATTCTTCCAATCGATCTTGAGATTGCCGTAGAGGTTAGTGGGGGTCAGAGTCTCGATCACGGGGCCGCGGACGAAGTCGACTTGGAAGTAGCAGTTCGGAACCTGCGTTTCGAGCACGCGCGTCGATGCTGACTGGGAGGCGCTGAAGCGGCCAGAGTCGCGAGGCGATGGGATGTAGTTCTTGTAGACCTGCTGGCTGGCGGTATTGATGTTCCAGTAGGGCTCGGCTGCTTCGTACGACGCGATCGAAAGTTGCAGGTTCGCACACCCCGAGACGAGATCGAAGTAGACACGCACCTTGTCACCGGACTGCACGCCGGTCAGGTTTTGCGCCGCGGTGGTGACACCATTTCGAGTGATCTCGAAACGATACGACTGAACGGCGGCGATGCCAT
>CAYJPA010000096.1:0-20861 GCA_964371945.1 uncultured Sphaerobacteraceae bacterium
TCGCCGCCTTATCCCCTTACCCTCTCGCCGCCTCACTCCCTTACCCCCTTACCCCCTTCAGCGTTTCATCGGCCGCCGCTCCATGTATTGGTGTTGGATGCCGCTGACCTCGAAGCGGTTGCCGTACGGGACGAAGCCGAAGCGGCGGTAGAACGGGATCGCGTGGGCTTGGGCGCTGATCAGGATGCTCGAAAAGCGGTACTGCATCGCGATGTCGAGCAGGGCATGCATGATCGACTCACCGGCTCCCTGTCGCCGGTATGCCGGCAGCGTCGCTACCCACGCGATCTGTGCCTCGGGACGGTGGGACGTTGCCGGCGTCAGCCGGCCGATCGCGATTACTTTGCCATCAAGAACGGCATACGCGTGAACGCTCGACCAGTCGTCGTTGTCGGTCAGCACCGAATCGACAATCGACTGCTCATCGCGAAAGACAGCCGCGCGAACGGCCAAGATCTCGTCGAACTCTTCGCGAGTGCGAGCGATTTGGACCTCGAGCGAATGAGGGGCAGCGCGAGAAACGGGAGCCGTCGCCGTCATGCGTCCGGTCCGCGGCTATCGCGCCGCATCACCGCGTCGAGGGTGGCTTGCTTCCCGGTCTGCCACGTGCGGAGCGAGGCAACCGCTTCCACGGCGGCAACATGCGCCGCTTTGACCTGCTTGACCGCGGTCCCGCCGGGAACATCGCGGGCATTGACGCTTTCGAGCGCAGTGAGCGGTGGTCGCTGCTCGCCGAAAACGGGGTGGACTGCCGCCCACTCCTCGTCGGTCAAATCGGCGAAGGTTTTGCCCTGCTCGATACACTGCCGGACCAGATGACCGACCACCTCGTGCGCCTCGCGGAACGCAATGCCTTTGCGCGCCAGCAAATCGGCGGCGTCGGTGGCGAGACTGAAATCGGCAACGGCGGCCCCGGCGAGGCGATCCTTCTTGAAGGTCAAGGTGCGAACCGCGGCGGGATAGACGCCGAGCACCGCGAGCACGGTGTCGACCGTATCGAACAGCGCCTCTTTGTCCTCCTGCATGTCGCTGTTGTAGGTGAGGGGGAGGCCCTTGAGCATGGTGAGCGTGCCGGCCAGGTGTCCGAGCACGCGCCCGGTCTTGCCGCGCGAAAGCTCGGCGACATCCGGGTTTTTCTTCTGCGGCATGATCGAGCTACCGGTCGCGAAGGCATCCGAAAACTCGACGAATTTGAACTCGCCGGACGACCACATCACGAGCTCTTCGCTCAAGCGCGAAATGTGAACCGCGATCGTCGAACAGGCAAACATCGCATCGAGCACGAAGTCGCGATCGGAGACAGCGTCGAGGCTGTTGGCGGTGATCCCGCCAAACCCGAGATCGGACGCAACCGATTCCCGGTCGATCGGATAGGTCACGCCTGCCAGCGCACCCGAGCCGAGCGTCATCCGATCGGTGCGGCGATAGGCGTCGACCAGGCGGTCGATATCGCGCTGGAACATCGACACGTATGCCAACAGGTGATGCGCGAGCACAATCGGTTGAGCGCGCTGAGTGTGCGTGTAGCCGGGCATGACGGTTTCGAAGTGGTTGGCGGCGACCTCCAATAGTGTTTCGACCAGATTCAGCACGCCGCCCGCGATTGCGAGCAATGCGCCCTTGGTCCAGAGGCGGGTGTCGGTTGAGACCTGATCGTTGCGGCTGCGGGCGGTGTGGAGCTTGCCCTGAACCGGTCCGATCAACTCACGAAGCCGGCGTTCGACCCCGGTGTGAACATCCTCGTCCTTGATCGTGAACGAGAGGCTGCCGTCGCTGGCTTCGTCCCAGACCCGCCAGAGTCCGGTTTCGATGGCGGCGGCGTCTTCAGCGGGGATGATGCCCTGACGGCCAAGCATGCGCACGTGCGCGACGGAGGCCCGGATATCTTGCCAGACCATGCGCACATCGAACCTGACCGAAGCGGTGAAGGCTTCACTGCGCTCGTCCGGCGCGACCGCAAAGCGTCCGCCCCATGCCTTTTCGCTGCCCTTCGCCGGAACTGTTGTCATCGCCGCCCTCATCATCAACGCCAACCCGCATACTCGTGCAGGAGTGTACTACCAGCCTTGGCAGAGGAAGGCGGGGGTTGCCAGGTCAACAGATTCAGGACGTTTGATTGGTCGTTGAGTGGCGAACAGTCGGCTTTGCATTTCGGTTCAACAACAGTCCTCCGTGTAAGCATCTGTCGATGGGACGGGGAGTGCATAATGAACGGCCCAGACAGTTCAAGATTGGTAAACTCGATTAATCGTCGCTCACTGATCAGCCGCGGGATGATCGGCATCGCCGGCCTGATCGCGGCGGCGCTCGGTCTGATCAAGGTAGATTCCGCGAGCGCGGCCAGGAAAACTGCCAAGAAAGCTAAAGCGGCCCCGGTGAAGCCGGGCAAAGTCGTTGAAGCAGGCGACGGAGGCAGCAGCGGCGGCTCAGATTCCGGCAGCAGCGGCTCGAATTCCGGGAACGGCGGTTCCGGCAGCGCCGGCGCAGGAGGTTCCCAGAGTGGCTCCTCCGGCTCGAACGCAAGCGGCAACACAAGCGGCTCGAATTCCTCAAGCAGCAAGAAGAGCGGCACGACTTCGACCGCATCAAGCAAAAAAGGTTCAAAGAGCGGCGCCGGCAGCACCGGAACCGGCACGAGCAACAGCGGAACGAACGCGAGTGGCAGCACCACTGGCGCGGCGAAGACCGGCACGCCGGCCACGGGAACGTCGTCGACTGGAACGAGCACGTCGAAGACGACTAAGGGCCCGAAAGTAACCGGCGCCAACGGAACAAACGGGTAGATTTCGTCGAATTCAGTCTCAACGAGGGAACGGGGCGCCGGCGGCGCCCCGTTTTCGTGCTCGGGATAGAATCACAGGACTTGCTGCAATGAGGGAGCATTCAGATGACGACGCTTGTCACCGGTGGAAATGGTTGGGTTCCAAGTCACATCGTGCGGCGACTCGCGCGGCGGGGCGAACCGGTGATCTCGTACGACGTGATGGAGCCGGACTCCCTGCTGAAGGAGTTTTTGGGATCGGCCGTGGAGAAGGTCACCTTCGAATCGGGCGACGTTTCCGATCTAGCCCGGTTGGGCGAAGTTGCCGGCCGCGGAGGGGTGACGAACATCGTTCATGCCGCGGTGATCACGCCGCGAATCGATCGCGAGCGCCGGGAACCGGCACGGATCGTCGATGTGAATCTTGGCGGAACGCTGAACGTGCTCGAGGTCGCGAGATCGCTGCCGGATTTTCGAAGACTGATCTACGTCTCATCCGGGGCGGTTTGGGGAGAGCATCCAGGGGAAACGGAACTGAATGAAGAGACGCCGTCGCGTGCAACCTCCCTCTACGGTATCACCAAGCACACCAGCGAACGGCTCTGCCAGCGATACGCCGCGCTCTTCGGGCTCGACATCATCTCCATGCGTCCCGCCAACGTTTACGGACCGATGGAACGGATCACGCCTGGATACGTTGGCGCGACCGAGCCCAGAGAGATGCTCAGGATGCACTTTGAGGGCAAACCGATCCTGGTCAATTCGTTTGAAGGTCCGTATCTCGATTGGACCTTCGTCGAGGATATCGCCGAAGGAGTCGAATTCGGCTGGGCGGCGGACAAACCCGCGCACGATGTCTATTCGATCACGTGCGGCCGGCTCTACTCGATCGGCGATCTGCTGGCGGCGTTCAAGCGACGCTTCCCGGATTTGGAGTACCGCGAAGTCCCGGCCGAAGAAGCAAACTACCTTGTATCGGGCGCTCCAGCGGGTCCAGTCCCGAGCAACGCCCGGATCAGGGCCGATTTCGGCTGGTCTCCCCCGACCACGTTCGACGATGGCATGCGAATCTACCTCGATTGGATCGCCGAGCACGGTCCCGAATAGGAGAAGCAATGAACGACCTGAAGTATTTGCATCTCGAACGCCTGACCCCGAAGGAGATCCGCGAGGGCAACTTTGACACCGCGGTGCTGGCGATTGGAGCGACTGAGTTCCACGGCGATCATCTGCCGTATTGCACCGACACGCTGATGGCGACGGCGCTCGCGGAACGATTTGCGGCCGAGATCGGAACCGCGCTGGTCTTGCCGCCAATCGCTTACGGGATGTCGTTGCATTTGATGGCCTGGCCCTGGACGCTTTCATTGCGGCCGGACACATTGACCTCGATCCTGGTCGATATCGCGGAGTCGGTGCTGGCGCACGGCATCACGCGGCTGCTCGTTGTCACCGCGCATGACGGCAATCCCGGACCCGTGGAAACCGCCGCGCGTGAGCTCAATAACCGGCATGGCATGGTCGTTGCCCAGTTCGGCGGTTGGCAGAGTCTTTCGCGTCGCTTGTTGAGCGGACGGTTTGAGATCGATCTCGATCACGGCGGGCGTTCCGAGATGTCGGTCGTGCTCCACACCGCGCCGGAGCTCGCCCATCCCGAGCGGGCGGTTGATCTGCCAAATCAGCAGATGGACCACGCGGTTCGGGTGTTCGGTTCGTTTTCGAACGTCGTTCCGCACGGATACAGTGGGCAACCGTCACTTGGAAGCGCCATTGAAGGCGCCGCGATCGTCAGCGCGATTGCGGCCGAGGTCGGTCCATTTTTACGGGAGCTTGCCGCGCACGGGTGGACCAACGGCTCCTGGATGAGCGGAATCGAACGGGAGCAACGCGATTAGGGGTACTCATGAACCGGCCGGATCTCGAGCGTTCCCAATCGTGCGGGCGGCAGCTTTGATGCCAGCCTGATAGCCTCATTGAAGTCTCGTGCCTCAAAGAGCCAAAACCCGCCCATATGCTCTTTCGATTCGGCAAATGGCCCATCGGTGATCGCGACCTTCCCGTTCCGCACGGTGAGCGCGACCGCGAAGGTCGCGGGCTCAAGCGCCGCGGACGCGAGCAGCCGGCCGTTGTATCGCAACTCCGCGTCGTACGCTAACGAAGCCTGAACGATGGAGTTGATTTCGAGCTCGTTGAGCTGCGCCATCTTCCCCGGATCTTGATAGATCAAGCAGAGGTATTTCACGAGCGCCTCCTGGGCTGCACAGAACGGGCCGGCATTCTATGGTCGATCCAGTAAGAAGCAATTCGACATTCATCACCAAGAAAGCACCGCGCCCAGTTGGGCAGCGGTGCTTCACTGGTCCGTGACTGAACTAGAGGATCAAACGTCCGGCAAGCCGTCCAGCGGTACAATCGGCCGGACCTCGATGGTGCCGACGGTTGCGCCAGGAATGCGCCCGGCAATGTCGATCGCTTCGTCGAGGTTCTCAGCTTCGACGAGATAATAGCCGCCTAGCTGCTCCCTGGTTTCGGCGAACGGCCCGTCTGTGATGAGTCGCTTGCCGTCTCGCACCCGCACGCTGGTCGCGGTCGCGACCGGCTGCAACGGAGATGCTCCCAGGAACTGACCACTTGCTTTGAGGTCATGAGTGAGCTTCACCGAGTCGGCATAACACGCCTCACGGGTCTCGTCGGTGTAAACCCCGTCCGCGGCGTAAACCAGCATCATGTATTTCACGTCTTTCCTCCAGTAGCTCGAAGATCGTTAGCCACCGGCCATCGCTCCGACAACCATAAACGGCTCGACTCCGCGAGCGACGGGGTCAGGCACGGGGGCGTCCGGCGATTCGTTCGACAGATCCTGCTCGCAGGCAATGAAGCGAACCAGCGATCGACGCATTTTTGTATCGCGATCCCGGATCGTTCCACGGAGCGCCGGATAGGCTGCTTCAAGTGCATCAATAATGGAGCGCTGCGTGACCGGACCATCAACCTGGATCTCGACCTCGCGCCCCACCTTTGCGATGGTTCTCAGGTGGGCGGGGAGCATGACACGAATCACCGGAGGGTTTGCACTTCGACCGAGACGACCGCGGGTAGATCGCGGACAATCGGCGCCCATGTATCCCCAGCAGTGGCCGATGCGTACACCTGGCCGCCGGTTGTGCCGAAGTAGATTCCGCATGAATCGAGCGAGTCCACGGCCATCGCATCACGAAGCACGTTCACGTAGCAGTCGCTTTGGGGCAATCCGCTTGTCAGCGCTTCCCATTCATTCCCACCGGTGCGGCTGCGATAGACCCGGAGCTTGCCGCCGGGAGGAAAGTGCTCGGAGTCGCTTTTGATCGGAACGACGTATACGGTCTCCGGCTCATGCGCGTGCACGCCGATTGGGAAGCCGAAGTCGCTTGGCAAATTGCCACTGACTTCGTACCACGAATCGCCCGCATTGTCGGTGCGCATGACGTCCCAGTGCTTTTGCATGAAGAGCGTCTCCGGCCGAGAGCCATGCATTGCCAGATTGTGCACGCAGTGTCCGACCTCGGCATCGCCGTCGGGCAATTCGTAATCCGAACGGAGGCCTTTGTTGATGGGGCGCCAGGTTTCGCCGCCGTCGTCAGTTCTGAATGCCCCGGCTGCCGAGATCGCGATGTATATGCGATCGTGATTGGTCGGATCCTGGATGATCGTGTGAAGGCACATTCCGCCGGCACCGGGCTGCCAGAGATGGCCTTTACCGTGCTTGCGCAGTCCGGTCAATTCATGCCAGGTTTGTCCGCCATCGGTCGTTTTGAACATCGCCGCATCTTCGACCCCGGCAAAGACGGTGTCAGGGTCGGTCAGCGAAGGCTCGAGATGCCAGACGCGCTTGAACTCCCAAGGGTGCTGCGTGCCGTCGTACCAGAGGTGCGTGCCGGTTTCACCGTCATAGGCGAAATGGTTGCCAACCGGTTCCCAGGTTTTGCCACCGTCGTCGGAGCGCTGGATCATTTGCCCGAACCATCCGCTGGATTGCGAGGCATAAATCCGGTTCGGATCCACTGGGGAGCCCTTGAGGTGATACATCTCCCACCCTGCAAAGTGGGGTCCGCTGACCTCCCAGTTGTCGCGTTTGCCATCAGCGGTGAGGATAAAGGCGCCTTTGCGCGTCCCTACCAGTACTCGAACTCCGCTCATACCCCTCTCTCCTTTTCGAGCTTTCGGAAGATCCCGGCAGTGAGCTGCGCCCACCACAATGTAGTCGAACGAGATCGACCGAAATCGACATTTTTGCCGAACCGGTCTTTAAGTCCCGGCGGCGTGGCCGAAGATAACGGGGCGACCTGATTATCGCATCACTTCGTCAAAACTGGAATAAGCAGAAGGTGTCGTTTTTCAAGTCCGGACGACGCTTCCGATCATTGACTGAATCGGAGAGCGGAACGAGCTTTGGCTTGGGCAGCTTCGACTTCTCGATCCTTCGGCGTTCCGATTGCCTCAAGTGACTGCAAAAGACGGCCAGCAACCTGGGCGATTTCTTCGACGGCCATGTTGAACGAGTCTTCATTCGATTTCGATGGTTTGCCGAATCCGCTGATCTTTCGCACGAACTGGAGCGATGCTGCCCGGATTTCGTCCTCAGTGGCCGGTGGGTCGAAGTTGAAGAGTGGTTTGATGTTCCTACACATGACGACTTCTCCCCAACATCACGAGAGTTTGGTTAGCAACCCGGCGAGCTGGTCCATTGATTCAGCGGCTCCGCTTCCATCCCCGAGCTGAGCATACCGTCGCGATCCTCAGTCGAATCGAACACTGACCTCGAGGTCAGTGTCCTTGTGCCGTTATGCTGCTCGAGCTCGACCGTTTCAACCAGCACATGCCCCGGCATGCCTTCGAATTCGAAGGTATAGGCAAGCCGCGAGGGTGGTGTGATCTCCCGAAACTCCCCTCGGAAACCCCATTCATCGCCATCGGGCGAGGCCTGCACGAACCTCCATTGCCCGCCCTGCCTAACATCCATCTTGTCGACGGTCGTATTGGATGCTCGCCGTCCCCACCACTTCGGAATCATATGCTTTGAGCACGAGATCAGGAGGAGCGTCAAACGCGCACGTTATGACGATCTCCCGGTCTGACGGCGTCGTCACGATCAGTCGCTTCGCGTTTTGTGACGTCATGTCTCATGACCTTTCAATTCGACCCAAGGCAACGATGGGCGGTTACGCAAATTATGTGCTGTGGTATCGAATTTACCCCCTTTGTTTGTGGGTCGCGGGAGCCCCGAGTCGAGCGATTTGGGATCCGCGCCAGCTCCCGTGAAGCGACTTAGTAGTGATTCGAGCTCTGGGCGAAGTCTGAACAGCTTCCACGGCCGATGCCGTTGCCGACAGCTCGCGGATCGGTCGTACTTCGATACTTCCGGGCCGGGCAGGCGGCATCTTCGACGCGATCCGGATTGCCTCGTTCAAGTCTTTCGCTTCGATGAGGTAGAAGCCTCCGAGCTGTTCCTTCGTTTCCACAAACGGTCCGTCGGTGATTGCCATCTTGCCGTTTCGCACCCGCAGCGTCGTCGCGGATTCGACGAACTGCAACGCATCACATGCGATGTAGTGGCCGCTCGTCTCCAGTTCCGCACGATGAGCCAGCACAGCCGCAATGTGGGCATCGAAGTCAACGTCAGGTATCGCTGAAATCTTCGCTTCCTCATGATAGAAAAGGCAGAGGTATTTCATGTGTGCTCGCTCCGGACATGGTCGACAAGAACCCACAACTTCTGGCCGCTTGGCGCGGCCGCAAATCGACAAGATCGGCCAGAACCACAGCAACGAGCGGACACGTTGTCTCGTCCGCTTGTCTTCACACTTCATTTGTTCAAAGCGAAACGGGGAGACGCTGAGCGAGTTTCTTCAGATTCTGGCGCTAGATCCGGCCTTCGCGCGGGTTCTCGACTGACTTGTCAATCCGCCGCCGGCGCGTCTCCTCGGTTTTGGCGCCGTCGATGGCCAGGACGATTCGACGTTTATTGCCGTAGGACAGACCGTCGAAAAAGCTCCGCGCTTTCTCATCGAGTGCAAGGGCCCCGGCCGTATCCGGCGGCGCCTGGACTTCCCTTGGCCCGGTGTCCAGTTCGAGAGCAACCTCAACCACATCGCCTGCCGCAATACCCGCGCCTTCACGAACTTCGGCGCTGACCGGAAGCATAAAGACGCCGCCCATGCTCGCCACGGTGCAGCGGTAGGTGTACCCGTTGATGGTGACCTTGACGGCAGGTTTCTTGGAAGAACCGAGCGCGAGGACTACCTCTCCAGGCACCTGGACACCGGTCGCGGTTTTCCCGCCAAGCTCGATCTCTGCTGAAAACCTCACGGATCACCTCTTCTGATAGGCGGTGTTCGCTATTGGTTCCGCTCTCGGAACGTGCAGACCGCACTCGATTGAGCCGCAATCGCCACCGACTCCAAGCTGTCGACCCGCTTGAACGAATCGGGTTGCGGCCAGATCCGTTCAAGTGGGGTGTCATCGGACAGCCGGGGCGATGAATCCGATTTGATCAGAAGCTGATCGACCACGGTTCCCATCGCCACGTTTGACCTCCCATCGTCCCCTTCAGCGAGAGTGTCGACCCGGGGCGACCGATCTACGACTGCGACTCGGTTCGCGCGCGGAGATTCTGCTCCAACGCCTGCAGTTCCGGCGTGAATGCCTCACCGAAGTCGGCTGCCTCAAAGACCTGCCGGATCTCGAGCTCGCCTTCCTCTCCGGTCGGATTCGGAACCTTCTTCGCCCAATCGATTGCCGCATTCAATGACCCGACTTCCCAGATCCAATAGCCGGCGATGAGCTCTTTGGTCTCGGTGAATGGCCCGTCGACGACCGTGCGCTTATCGCCCGAGAACTTGACCCGCGCTCCGCGCGAGGAAGGATGAAGGCCCTCGCCAGCTCGCATCACGCCCGCGCTCACCAGCTCCTCATTGAACTGCATCATCTCGGTAAGGAGCTGCTCGGAGGGCATGATGCCCGCTTCTGAGTCAGCATTTGCCTTTACCAGCACCATGAACTTCATTTCGTTTCTCCATTTTTCTCGAGGGGCCGGACCCCGGGGCACTCGTCCGGCGCGTAGTTCCCGACCCTGCGTTCACGAACTTGTCGTTCGGTTCGGCCGCAATTCGACAGGGCCGCAATAGCGATGAAAATGGCTCAACTTGCGATCTCGCGCAGCCGGCGCTCGAGAAATCGGCGCTCCGGCTCCAGGCGAGTGAGCTCGAGCGCTCGAATGTAAGAAGCCCTCGCATCATCCGACCGGCCGAGACGGCGGCAGAGATCTGCCCGCGCGGAGTGCGCCAGATAATAGCCGGCGAGATCGCCGCCGGCCAAGATCGCATCGATCAGCGCAAGGCCCGCTTCGGGTCCATCGCGCATGGCGACCGCGACGGCGCGATTCAACTCGACCACAGGGGAAGGCGAAGACTGCAGCAGCAAGTCGTACAGCGCAACGATCTCCGCCCAATCCGTATCGGCAGGCGTGGCCGCCTGAGCGTGGACAGCGGCGATGGCGGCCTGTATCGAGTATGGTCCGAATCGCCGCGAAACCAGTGCCTGCTCAACCAGGGATATGCCTTCATCGATCTGGTTGCGGTTCCAGAGAGAGCGGTCCTGATCGTCCAGGAGGATCAGATCCCCGTTGGCTGCTGTCCGTGCCTTGCGCCTCGATTCCTGCAAGAGCATCAGCGCAAGCAAGCCGACCGCTTCCGGTTCCGGCAACAATTCGATGAGGAGGCGGGCAAGGCGGATCGCCTCGCCTGAAAGATCGGGGCGCGTCAGCGACTCGCCCGACGACGCCGAGTAGCCCTCGTTGAAGACCAGATAGATGACATGGAGCACCGCGTCCAGACGATCCGGAAGCTCAGCGGGCTCCGGCACCTGGTATGGAATGCCGGCATCGCGAATCTTGGCTTTCGCCCGCACGATCCGCTGGGCGAGCGTTAGCGGCGTGGCAAGGAACGCGCGGGCGATCTCTTCAGTCGTCAGCCCGCAGACCTCCCGCAACGTGAGCGCGACCCGCGCATCGGGCTGTAGGGCGGGGTGACAGCAGGTGAAGATGAGCCGTAGGCGGTCGTCCTCAAGCTCTTCATCGTCGACGACCGTGGCGGGATCGTCGGAATCGTTGTTGAGCTGCTCGGCAAGCACCGGCAGCGAGGCATCGAACCGCGCACGCCGCCGCATACCGTCGATCGCTTTGAATCGCCCCGCTGAAACGAGCCAGGCCCTCGGATTTGCCGGAACGCCGTCTCTCGACCATTGATCCAGCGCGGCCGCGAAGGCGTCATGCAAGGCATCTTCAGCGAGATCGATATCTCCCAGAAGGCGGATCAAAGTGGCGAAGACGCGCCGCGATTCCTCACGGTAGACATCGTTCACGATCGCCTGCATCTGTTCTGCCGAGGTTGCGCTCATGAACAAAACCCCTTTTGGGAGCGAAAGCAGATCGATTGGATTTTCGAACGTGCCTTTGAGTGCAACGATTCTGAAATCTGCCGCATTCAAGTGCACGACTTGTTTGTTGACTGCAATCCGCCTGTGCCGCGGGTCATTTTCCGGCGTGCGGCCGGAGAGGGCATCAGGCAATGATCAAGCGGGTCACGACCGGCCGGTGATCCGACGCCCAGGTGTCGATGACCCTCGTTTCGATGACCGTTACCGTCCCCCGGGCAAGGATGTAATCGATCCGCCGTCCGTTTTCAGATGTCGTTTCGCCCGCGGGCAGCAGTGTGCCGGAATCGACGAATCCGGCCGCGAGAATCGCCGCGATCACATCCGATTCGGGCGTGGCGTTGAAGTCGCCGCCGAGGATCGCGGGAGTCGCGGCGGCCATCGCGGAAACGAGCTGTGTCACCTGTTTGAATCGAGTCGCGCCGGCGCTGGTCGGATTGTCGAGATGAGTCGCATAAACATGGAGCGGCGCACCTTCGGTTTTGATCGCGACGCCGAGCACGCCGCGCTGCAGATTCCCAATGGCGTCGTACAGGCGCATGTCGGTGCTCAGGATCTCACCGCGTGAGAGGATCGCGACACCCCACAGGTCGTCTTTCGCGGTCGGACCCCAGGCGAGATTCATCTCGAGCCGATGGCTCAACCAGCGCGCTTCGTCGACGCCGGTTTCAACGAGCCAACCACGCGAAACCTCCTGCAGGATCACGATGTCCGGCGATTCCGCTTCGATCACGCGTGCAGTCTCTTCAAGATCCCAAACATTGTCGCGAGAAAAACCGCCCTGAATGTTGTAGGTCATGACGGTGATCTCGGGCGGCAACGCACCATTTGCCTCGACGGTACTCCAGGCTGACCGGTTCAAACCCAACCCGATGAACAACAGCAACGCGGCGGCGAGCGCCATGGCCGGCAAATGGCGATCTGTCGAAAGCCCCGGAATCGAACCTCCCTTGGGAGACGCGAGCGCGGCGCCCACGCCTAGAAGCACCAATGCGACTCCGATCAGTAGCGGCTGTCCCGTATCCGTGTAGTAGATGAAGACCAGAGCGACCTGCAGCAGCATGCCGGCGGTGAGCCATGAGGCATCGCGCAGCGGCGAGGTGTTTGCACCGGGTTCGCCTCGTCCACGCACCGCGACGACCAGGAGCTGGGCGCTGACGCCGGACACAACGATCGCAAGGAGATCAGCGATGCCATCCCATCGCCAGAATAGGAGCAGCCCGAGGACTCCGAAAACGGTCAATGTGCCCGCGACGATCCGGCCATTCGGGGAGGGGCGGCCGCTCGCCGGATCCGGTTGGCGAATCTGCGTCGCGAAACCGGCCGCGATCCCGATCGCGGTCATCAGGAGCGCCAATTGCACAGGCAAATCACTCTTGATCTCCGCTACACCGATGTTGCCGATCGCGAGGTGGTAGACGACCAGCCCCGGGCCCACGCCGATCAAAGCCGCGCCCGCGCTTCCGATCGGGCTCGTAGTTGTTGCACGCAACATCATCGAAAGCGCAAGAACCAGCGCCGACGCAAGCAGAATCGTTACAGCATGGCGGCTGAAATTCGGAATCCAGGGTAGGTCGACACTACCGAAGAGGCATCTGATCGCGAGATCGAGCAGCAGCCCATAGACCACTCCCCGTGCGGCGTCATCCGGCCGTAACGAGCGGAGCGATGGCAGCATCCAGCCCCAGGCGATCACGGCCGCGATCCCCAGGTAAAGCCGGGCGTCGGGGTTTTCAACAAACTGGAGCACCAAACGGGAAGTCAGGAGTGCGATCGCGGTGGCCGCCACAGCGGCTTTAGGACCGATCGCTTTGGCGATCAGGCCGCCGAGCACGAACGACGCAAATACGGCGATCGCGGTTCCACCAAGTTTGACCCGTTCCGATTGATCGATCATGAAGACCATATAAGAGAGGAAAACGCGCGTCGCTTCGAGCATCATTGTGGTGGCAAGCGCGGAGACCAGGGTGACCGCGAGCTCGGGCGAATTCGCGAGTGAGTATGAGCGCGATGCCGAACCAGACATGGATGCATCCTCCGAGTCTCTCGATCGCAACGAGCTAATGCGGTCACGCAACGCACATGCGGTTATACTAGCAACTAGAACGTCTGTTCCACGTTGTACCACATTTTCATTGCGGGGCTGTTGTGTCATTTATCGCACGCTTTAGACAAATCCATGCCGAGATTGAGCGCCGGGGCATCGAAGCGTTCGATATGCGCGACGAGGGCCATCTGGAGCACGTCTTCGCCGGCGGCACCGGCGCGGAGATCAATGCCCAGTCTCCACGTGAGACCGGCCGGATCGAGTGGCTGGAGGAGAATTCGGAGCTGCCGCGCTCGATCCTGGAGACAGCCTGGCCAAACCAAATTCGTTACTTCCTGGATGGCAGCCAGCGCACGCTGCGCGCGTTCTATTGCGACAACCTCCCGGTGGTCGCTGGGATCGTCGGCGCGGCCGTTCTGCGACGAGATGGCGAGGGGCGGCTCCATGTCGAGCGGGGCATGGTCGGGTTTAAGCAGGTCTGGGTCATCCCGCGGCGAACGAAATCGCATGACCTGAACAGGGTCATTGCCATTCTCGAGGAGCAGGGTGAGGATGTCGTCGATCCGATTCAGGATTTCCCGCCGGAACGCTACGCCGCCGAACTACGCGATTTCGGCGGAATGATCGAGTATGCGTTCAAACGTGTGGGTGCCGAGCGAGCGGAGCTTGAAACGGCATTGCTGCTCAGATGGAACGACGAGATCGGCGCTCACGACGGCTTGATGTTGGTCGACGGTCCACTTCGGGAACCTGTTTCAGGAGCGATTGGACTCGTGAAGTCGTTCACCCGTCAATACGTTAGCGGGGCCGAAGCGATGACGCTCTTCCGGCTCCGGCAGACCCAGCGCACCGCCGCTTTCCGGGTAACCGACGCCTGGCGAAGCTCGACGCCGATCAAAGCCTGGTATCAACGACAATGGGATGCATCGGGCCGCGATCCGCGACATGCATTGATCCGGCTGGAGCTCTTCGACGGATGGGCAGACCACCCGTCGTTCGAAGAGATCGCCGCGTGGATCATTCGAGAGCGGGTTCCTACGGCGAAAGCGGACGCGCGATGGGCGACGCTCCTTTATCCTGTACATCAGTTGGAAGAGATACTGAAAAATCAAATGGATACGTTAACTCGAGGCTGGACCGCACGTGTGTGATAAGCGAGTGAAACCATGACGGAACTGCGAGAGAGGATGCTCACTTTCGATGACGTGATTGTCAAGCAATCGGTAGAGCGCCAATTGCCGGCGTCGCTCGCGCATTTTGAGAAGTTCGCCGGCTTTTTCGATCTCCGCACAGGGCCGATCGGCCGGGTTGTCGGGAGCGAAAAAGAGCCAGCCGGTTCCCACGCGTTTTTCATCTGGGCAAGCGAAGAGGCGAAGTCACTCGATGTCGGTCACATCGTGGTGGCAAGCTCCGAGGATGCGGTGGTGATCGGCGTGGTCGATGAGCCGCGCCGTTTTTCCGATCTCGGCTCGTTCTTGGACGATTTTTTCGACCGCTCGCTCGAACGCGGATTGATCGACGAACCGCCCACGAGACGTCCTGAAATCCTGGTTTTCAAGGTCAATGTGCTGGCAACCCGGCATCTTCGTGACGATGTCGATTCGCACCGGCCGCCGATCAGCGGTCCCGTGTACTTCGCGACCAAGGCGGCGATCGAGTTCGCGCTGGATGAGCCGAACTTTTCCGGAACGACCATTCCAGCGCTGCTGCACATCAACGGCAATCCCGAGCGTGATGAGGCCGGCAATCCCTTGCTTGATGAGCAGGGCAATGAGATCTACCAGCGGGCGCCGATTCTGCTCGACGAGGATTACCTGCTCGGTCCCGAGGCAGGGCACGCGAACTGGACCGGGCAATCGGGTCTGGCGACAAAGACCAGTCACGCGATCTTCCTGACGAGCGCAACGTTTCAACGTATGCGTGCCAAGGGAACGACGGTCGCGGCATTGATGTTCAATGTCAAGGGTCCGGATCTGCTTTGGCTGGACAAGCCGGCATTGCCAAGCGAGGGAATGGCGGAGGCCTACGAAACCGCAAAATGCCCTCAGCTCAGCCGCGAAGATCTCGAGGCCTATGACTCGCTCGGAGTCAGAGCCGAACCGTTCGAGCATTTCCGGGTTTTTGCACCGTTCAAACCGACTCAACAGCCTCGTGAAGAGCACGTCAATCTGCCATCGATGCAGTATCACACCCGCTTGAACACCCTGCGGAATGCCAAGTCCGAAACGCACTGTGTACATCCTGTGCTTTGGGAGCTGGAGCCGCTGCTCGGTCTGACACACCGGATTTTCGAGCATGGCGATCTTGACGATAAGCTCTTCGCCTTTGTCTCCGAGGTGAAGGACTCAGGGATCTCGACCCTTTTCCAGCTCGAAAAGCTCTTCCGGGATATTGAGAGTCACTTCGAATCGCTCGATGACTCCGGGAAACAGCCCGATTCCTGGCGAGGTCACCACAAGTTCACGATTCGCAAGGCCAGAAACAGGTTCAAGAACCTGACCTCGAAATACGGCGGCCTGCTGGCAGAGGGATCGGTGGCGTACGGGAATCTGCCGGCATATGACGGTCCGTTCGTCGATCAAGAAGTCCGCGTGATCGATATCGCGAGCTGCAACACCAACGTGCAAGAAGTGCTGGTCACTAGAATGATCGACGAGGTTTGGCGCCGGGCTGAGCGCGAGGATCTCGGGGTCAACAAAGTGATCATTTTTGTCGATGAGCTCAACAAGTACGCGCCGGGTGGCGGTCAGGGTGGTCTGCGGGACACGCTGGTCGATATCGCGGCGCGGGGACGGCACCTCAATGTCGTGCTCTTCGGCGCTCAACAGTTTCGATCGAAGGTTGACGACGAGATTCTCGGTAACTGCGGCACGAGCTTCTATGGGCGCGTCGGCGACGAAGAGATTATCAACTCGTCGTATCGATCTTTGAGCGAAACCGCGAAGGCCGAGCTGCTCGGATTGCGAAAAGGACGGTTGCTGGTCCGGCACGCGCATTTTCGCACACCGCTTTTCGGCTCGTTTCCAAAGCCGCCGACGATCACCGGCATGGGCGGGCAGAAGGTTTTCAATGACGGCGCCGCGGCTGGTCGCGGCGATACCCACGACGGCGATGGCGTGTTCTTTTTGCTCCGGCGATTGATGAGGGATGATGCTCCTTCGAAGAGCGAGGTCAGAACCGCGACTCAAGGTTATCCACGTGAATTTCTGGAACGGCTGTGCACGCAAGTCCAGCAAGAAGTAGACCGAAAACGCGACACCTCGGCAGCGCGGATTTCGCCCTGGACGATCGCCAAAGGAATGCTCGCCAACAACCGGCACTTGAGAACCTAGTCCGATGGCACCGCTTCGGTTCGCGCACATCTCCGATACGCATCTTGGCTATCGCACGCTCTTCAGGGCCGACCCTGAGAGCGGTCGCAATCAGCGTGCGGTTGATATCGAGCGGGCCTACGAAACCGCGATCGACGACATCCTGACCCGCGATGTTCAGGTCGTCATCCATGGCGGAGATGTCTTTCACCACACCCGGCCAACGTGGGCGGCATTGCGGTGTTTCGTGCGCCAAACGCGGAGACTGACCGACGCGGGTATCCTGGTGATCGTGATCGGCGGAAACCACGACACACCACGGCTGCGGACCAGCGGTTCGGTCTTCTCGGTAATGGAGTTGGCGCTGCCGGGCATTCGATTCGTCTGCGAATACGATCAGGAGACGATTTTCCTCGACGAGTTGAATCTGGCCGTGCATGCGATTCCCCACGGCAAACTTGCCGATCCGATCGGCCCAAGCGCGTTCGCGGTGCCGGGGAAACGAAATGTGCTGGTCACCCACGGTCTGGTCAGCACCTTGAAGCTTCACGGACAACACCGCGAGCCAGGCGAGGAAGAGATTGCCGACTTCCTACTCGACGAGACGTTCGACTACATCGCGCTCGGTCACTATCACGTTTATCAGAAGGTCGCCCATAACGCCTGGTATAGCGGCTCGACCGAACGAATGGGCTTTGGCGACGAGGATGTCACGCCCGGCTATGCAATCGTCGAGTTGAGCGATCCCGCGCTCGGACCAGAAGTCACGCACATTCCACTCGAAGCGCGGCCGATGAAGACGATCGCCGCGGTCGATTGCGAGGGGCGGTCGGCACGCGAGATCGCGGAGATCGTGCTGGACCGGGTATCGCGATTTGCCGAGCCTGAGTCGATGGTCAGAGTCGAATTGAAAGAGGCGTCACGACCGGTTCGACGCGAGGTCGAATCGATTCTACGGCGGGAATCGATATCCCTGTGCTGGAATTTGCAGGTTTTCTCGCGCAGCGATGTGCTGGCAACCCCGGGAGAGCGCCAAGTCGGCACGGGCGCGACCGACATCCGCACGCTGTTCGACGAGTTCGTGGCTGGACGCGGATACGAACCCGCGTTTGCAGCTCACTTTACCGAGCGCGGGCGGCGAGCGCTCGATGATGCGTTTCGTGCCCAGGATGCGTCCGCGCCTGAGGACGGTGCCGCGTGATCCTGGTCGAGCTCGAGATCGAGGACTATAAGCAGTTCGCCGGCAATCACCGCTTCACCCCGTCGTCGGAAGGCGTGATCGCGATCATCGGCCACAACGGCGCGGGCAAGACGACATTGTTCGAAGCGATCGAATGGTGTCTCTATCAGCCGCGCGAGATCGCGGCCGACGAGGTTCCTCCCCGAGGTCAGGTCGCCAGGCCGCGGGTGAAACTCACGCTGATGGACCCGACGACGGAAGTCCGGTACGTGGTTTCGCGTTCGCTCTCCAAAAGCAAAGTCGCGGATGCGGAGATTTACCGCGAGGACGAGGCCGAAACCCGAATCGTCAAGGGCTCAAGGCAGACGACCGAGTATGTCTCCAGGACGTTGATCGGACTTGGTCACCGCGCGTTCGTTTCGACCTTCTTCACCCGGCAGAAGGAGCTCACCTTTTTCGGCGACCTGAAGGAGACCGAGCGTAGGCGGGAGGTCGGCCGGCTGTTGGGAATGGAGACGATTCGAGACGCGCAGAAGTTGATCGGCGATGAGCGAACAAGCTTTCAGGCGCAGGCCAAGGCGTTGGAGCTCCAGTATCGCGAACAGAGTCAGGACCGCGATTTCGCCGCGGAGACAACCTCGTCCGAGGCCGAGATCGAGATGCGCACCTCGGCGCTGGCCTCGGCCACCCAATTGCTCGCGACGGCCGAAGCGACGCATGCGTCGGCGCGAGCTGAGTTTGAACGGGTTTCGGGCGTAGAGCGATCCGACGCTGAGATTCGAACCAGACTCGAAACGATCGGCGGTCAAATTAAGGAAGCGGAGGCGAATCGCACCGCCGCGTTGGCGCAGATCGAGCGCATCGCGGAGAGCGAACGCGAGCGACCCAAACTCGAGCTCGAATCTCAAAAACTGCCTCTTGCCCGCGAGGCGGTTCTAGCCCAGGAGTCGCGACGAGAACAGCATCGCCAGGCCTCACGCCTTCGCGAGGAGATCTCGCGAGCTCAAAAGGAAAGCAAAGGAGCGGTTCAGGAACTGCAACGTGCGGTCTCGATTGCGAGTGGAGCGACGATTCCGAACTGGGAATGGCGAGCCGGGGACGAGGAGCGGCCGATCGCGTCGGCGCAGCGGTTAGTCGCCGCGGCCGCCGCACTCGACCCAGAGGCGATGTCTATTCGAGTGCGACAGCTCAACGCCGCCGCGACACTTGGCAGCGATCTCTTCAAGAAGAGCGCTGATATCGAACGTTACCGGGAGGCGCTCTCAAAGTTCGTCCTGGAGCGCGATGAGCTTCAACGAACCGGTCCAGAGGCTGCCCTTGCTAGGCTACGGTCGGATCGAGACTCTGCCCAAGAGGTAATGGTTCAGTCGGAATCGCGTTCGAAGTCCATCGCAGCCGATCTGGTGGAGCTCGAACCCGCGATGGAGCGTTTGTCGGCTCCCACCGAGCTCAAGACCTGTCCGACCTGCGGTCAACCGGTCTCCGGGGAAGATCTCGATCTTGCGCTCCGAACCATGAGGCAACGGATCAGCGATCTTGCCGCGGAACGAGCTCGTCTCGGTCAAGCCGGCCGTGAGGCCAAGGCACGGCTCGCGGAAATCGACAAGGAGATCGAGATCGCGCAGTCGAGCGCATCGCACATCGTGACCCTCAACGACCGGATCAAGAACGGCGAGAAGGTCATCGAGGAAGCGGCGACAGCGCGTGACGAGCTTCAGCGCCATCTTGCGTCGGCCCTCTCCGAATTGAGGCTGACGAGCGCGCCGCTCGCGACCGACCTGGAGGCTGCCTCCCGCGAGCTCAGCACCGTCCAAAGAGTGCATGGCTCCCTCGCCCTGCTTCGTCGGTTGGCGGCGACCCTCGAGCAATCACACGCGGACGATGCCGCCGCGTCACAAGCACTCGCGGCTCTGGGCGATGCGACGTACAGCGAGGAAGAGCAAGAGCAGGCGCGAGCCGCTCTCTCGATCGCCGAACAAGCGCACGCTCAGTTAACGCGGGTTCTTGGCATTATCGCAAGCCGGGCTCAGCACGAGCAGGCGGTCTCGGCGGCGGAATTGAGACTCGCAGGATTGCAGGTCGAGCTCGAAGAGGCAAACGCCAGGCGTGCACAACTGAGCTTTGTTCCCGCCGCGTTGGACGCGGCGCGAAACACAGAAGTGACGGCGCTGGCCGCTGAGCGAGCCGCGCGCGACAACCGCGCCCGGGCGGAACGTGAACTGGCGGCGATCACCAAGGCCCACGAAGATCTGCTCAAGGAGCACAATGTCATTTCAAAGCTTATCGAACGAGCGGAAGCACGAGCGAGGAGCGCCGATCGACTCGATCTCATGTATCGCGAGTTCAATGCGTTCGAGCAATTCGTCGCCGACCGGTTGACGCCGCAGCTCTCGGACTACACGAGCGAGCTGCTGAGCGCAATCACCGAGGGCAAATACGATCGGGTCGAGCTCAACAGCAATTACGGGATCGAGGTCTTCGACGGCGACGACGAGAAGTTCCCGGTCGAGGAGTTCTCGGGCGGCGAGCGCGATGTCATCGCGTTGAGCGCGCGCCTGGCGCTCTCACGGTTGATTGGGAGCCAGGCGAACAACCCGCCCGGTTTCATGGTGTTGGACGAGGTCTTCGGCTCGCTCGACCGGGAACGCCGAACTCAGGTTTTGGAAATGATGGGGGCGTTGGCGGGAACGGCCGACGCATTCCATCAGCTTTTCATCATCAGCCATGTCGACGATGTCAGATCATCCCCAATTTTCAACGAGGTCTGGCGGGTCTCGGAGGGTCTCGATGGAATCAGCCACCTGGAGAATTTGAACCTTACGGGCGGCTTCGACGACACATAAACCTCACTGCAGCGTTACTCCCCAAGATCACCGGGCCGTTACGCTATATACACTGTCGTGCAGAGTAGAGGACAGGCGCGGTGGTGGTGCTCGTCCGGCGCTGTCCACGCAGGTTCGATGCAGGCTCGGAGTTCCGGAGACCCCACTCCGTTTCCGGTCCCGTCATCCAAAACCGGGCATGCGGTTTCCCCACACTAGAGGGTGTTTGGAAAGCGTGTAGACTATGTACGGACACGAATGTACCGCATTT
>CAYJPA010000097.1:0-20429 GCA_964371945.1 uncultured Sphaerobacteraceae bacterium
TGATCGCTGAAACAGGAGCGTCTATTTGACACACAACTTATGGACACTCCCTTAGATATCGTCAGGACGACTGGCCGCAACCGGCGCCGGGCGGCTACTCGGATCGGGCACGTAAATCAAGCCGGTCAGCCGGCCATCTTCCTGATGATGAAAGAAGACACGGTGCTCGGGATCGTCGATCGCCGCTTTGAGCTGGTTTTCGAGCCCGGATCTCGAATCGGTGATGAGGTAGACATTGACGGCCATTAGCCGCCTGGCAACGCCAAGGCGTTCGCCATTCTCATCGGTGATAACCTGTCCGTCGAGATTGGGTCCGACTTGGGTCGCCGGTTGCTGTTGCTGCTCCTCCTCCTCCGCTTCTTCGGCCCGCGGAGGCGGCGCCATCACATAATCGCTGATCTTCTTGACGACGAATTGAGCGCCAACTTTTTGCACCGTGGTCTCCTTGTGACGCAATCGCGGAAACCGGCAAGGCCTCGACGCGACCAGAAATCGAACCTACCGGGCTAATGCTATCGGATTATGTCTGATCTTGAAGGACTGGAGTTCGAGCGCTCACCCGCGGTGTCCACTGGCGAGTAAAATCGGAAAGCTTGATCGGTTTGAGCATGACGAGGAGTTTGGGTTCGATGGTGACGGAACAACGAGTGGCATTGGTGACCGGCGCGGCCCAGGGAATCGGGCAGCGAACCGCGATTGTGCTGGCCGAACGTGGCCACGCCGTCGTTCTCAACGACCTCCGTCCGGCGGAAGAGACGCTTGCGGCCATCACCAGCCACCGCGGCACGGCCGTCAACGCGATCGCCGATGTCGGTGACGAACCCGCGGTGATGGGGATGGTTCGGGAAGCACTCGAGCGTTTCGGACGAATCGATGTGCTTGTGAACAATGCCGGTATCAGCATGCAGCGCCCGGCGGAATCGACGACGCTCGAGGAGTGGGAGCGCGTCATGCGGATCAATCTGACCGGTCCGTTCCTGCTTTGCCGTGAGGTTGGCACCCACATGCTCACGCGGGGTGAAGGCTCGATCATCAACATCGCGTCAGTGGCCGGATTACTCGCTGTGTCAGATCGATCCGCTTACAACACGAGCAAGCACGGTTTGATCGGGCTGACACGGACGCTCGCCGCCGAATGGGGCGGCCACGGAGTGCGGGTGAACGCGGTCTGTCCAGGCTGGGTAAAGACGCCGATGGACGACGCCGATCAGGGACCGGCCGGCTACACCGACGCGGACATCAACGGCCGCATTCCGATGGGCCGCTTTGCGATGCCGGACGATATCGCGCAGACGGTCGCGTTTCTGGCCGATCCCAAGCTTTCGGGGTTCGTCAACGGCCATTCGCTCAGTGTCGACGGCGGTTGGGCTTCCGACGGCTCGTGGGAGAGCCTGCGGCTGAGGCAACGGTGAGCTCCAAGCTCCAAGGAATTACGTTTCCTGATAAGGTGCCGGTCGACTGAATCGAGCTTGTTGATTGAAGCTTGAGGCTTGGAGCTTATGCGAATGCGCATTGGTGTTATCGGGACGGGATCGATTGCGACCGGGGCACATTTACCCGCGATCGCGAGGTTGAGCGGATTGCTCGAGCTGGTCGCGGTGGCGGATTTGCGCGGCGATGTCGCGCGGTCGGCCGGAGCGCGGTATCACGTCGACGCGTACGACGACTACCGCGAGCTGCTCGCGCGCGACGATATCGACCTCGTTGACATCTGTACACCAGAGCTCCTGCACGCGGAACAGACCATCGCGGCCGCCGAAGCTGGAAAGCACGTTCACTGCGAAAAGCCGATGGCATCGTCGGTCGAAGAAGCTGACGCGATGATCGCGGCCTGCAAACGTGCCGGCGTCAAACTGATGATCGGCCACAGCCGGCGTTTTACGCCGCGTTACGCCCGGATCAAAGCCGCGATCGATGCCGGCGAAATCGGCAATGTCACGTTTGTGCGTGAGAACGAGCGCCGGCCAGCCGCCTTCCCATCGGCTCCACCCGATGCGGTGCGGCTGTGGGCGCCGGCCGCGGGCTCAGGGGGGTCCAAACCCTGGACCAAGCTCGCCGCCTTCACGCACGGCGCGGCGATGACCAACGCCGTCCACGAAATGGACTTGATGCGCTGGTTTGCCGGGTCGGAAGCGGTCTCGGTTTACGCGGAAAGCCGGATCACCGATCCCGAAGGAGAGGTGCCGGATTTCCTGACCTGCATGATCCGGTTCGCCAATGGGTCGGTCGGTGGGTCCGAGATCGTCAATCGCCTGCCGCCTGACCACCCAATCTATCACATGGCGGAAGTGATCGGAGACGCAGGGTCGGTTCGCGCGTTCGACACCGAGATGGCCCCGGTTTCAGTGGGCTCAGCCAATGGAGCCATCTTCCCAGGAAGTTGGCGGTCGCTATTGCATGTCGACGAAGCGTACGAGCATGAACTGAGAGGGTTCGTCGAAGCCATCCGCGACGATTCGCCGGTGCCGATGAACCCCTGGGAAGCGCGACAAGCGCTCGCGATGTCCGTGGCCGCTGTCAAGTCGAGCAAAGAGGGCCGCTGGGTGGATATTGCTCAGGTCGCTGGTGAGGCGGGTCGATGAGCACGATGGCAAATCCGCTTCGATCCGATCTTTCGATTACCGTAGCCCGGGAGCGAGTCGTCGCCGGGGAGCTTGGCCAGCGACTGGCGGTGTACGCGGCCGCCCGGGCCAGGCACCACCTCGACGATCCACTCATTGTTCTCGGTCTGCCGCTGATTGATGAGATCGTCACGTCCCTCGGCGAGGCCCCAGATTCCGTCACCGCTGTTTCGACGGGTGGGCCCGCGAGGCTCGAACACTGGTCTTTAATACTGTCATTTCCGTCTAAATTGCGCGCGACAATCGACGTTGGGGCTGGACTCGGCCATGCCCAACCCGGCGAACTTGACTTGCGAATCGAGTGGACCGGGGCGGAGCGGGCGATTCTGGTCGAACCGACGGCGGTCGCGGTGACCGTCGCGAATGTACATGGCCAACGTCGCGAAAGCGCGGAAGTGACTCCAATCGCGGTGGCCTTGTTCGGATTCGCTGAGCGCGCCAGGGAGATTATCGCGGAGCCGCCAATCGAATGGCGCATCGCGGCGGCGGTAATTGCCGCGGCGCGTGAATCGTCGGCGACAAGGGAACGAGGCCTAATTCGAACCGAGTAGATGCGATCCGATTCCTGCCGGCTTACCCGCACGGGAACGGGCGATCCATGGATCGCCCGTCTCTAGTAACGATAGGCGCGCTGACAAAGAGTTGACCGGATTCGGACGCGATCAATAGCTGACTCGCGGGAATGAAGTGACTCCTCATTCACCCCAGAGCGACCATTGGGGTTGGCGTAAGGACGATCCCAACGGCCCCGTGCAGATATGGTCGCCGTCCGCATCCGTGTTTGCCGTGGAGACGCATCAACTGGCATCCATGACCGGATGCTTCACCAAGCAGATGTGGCTCCTTCCCCTCGTGCCATCTCGTGATTATCAAACCACGCGGACACCGTTCGATCTGGTCGCTGGCGCAAGCGGCAGCGAAGGCAAACGCATCCATTCGCCGTCGGCTCTAGACTAGAATTAGATTGCATCGAAATCGACGGCCCGTTGCCGGAACCACCAGATCAAGTGGTTGCGAATGGCGCATCCCATCATTGCCGATCTATTGTTGCGAAGATGCGCTGAATGTGACGAGTCTGAAATGCGGTGCAGCTAACATGCACGAAAGATTCTGAATGCCGTGGTCAGCCGCGAGGACCTTGCGATCCAGTTGCGCCCTGGACAAGGCAATGCGGGCCGCTCACAACATGGCGCCGACAGCGCACAACAGCAGGACGCGCTGTCGGCAATGTGCTCGGAGGGCGGGCAAGCTCTTTGAGCATGTCGGCTGAAGCAGCGGCGAGGAGGCAGCTGCATGGACCGCGAGACGAGCTCCGAACCTCTGCCGGGATTCATGCGCCCATTCCCATCAACACGCCAGAAGATGATGGAATGGCCGGCCCTTCCCCAGCCGCGTTCCTCGTTCATAGGCCGGGAGCGCGAACTAGCCGCCACGCGAGAGTTACTACGGCGAAGCGACGTCCCGCTCGTAACCCTCCGAGGCCCCGGAGGCATCGGCAAGACGCGGCTTGCACTTCGGACGGCAGAGGACGCGGCCCTCGAGTTTGCGGACGGCGTACTTTTCGTGATGCTTGCCGAACTCCGCTCTCCTTCCCAGGTGCTCCCGAGAATCGCTGACATCCTTCACCTGAGACGTCCCGGCGCACGCGGGTTCGAGAAGACCCTTCAGGATCTCTTTCGGACGCGAGAGCTCTTGCTGGTGCTCGACAATTTTGAGCACCTGATCGCGGCCGGACCCGGCATTGAAGCGTTGCTCATCGCCTGTCCTCGCCTGAAGGTGCTCGTGACAAGCAGGGAAGCTCTGCATATCTCTGGGGAGCATCAGCTGCCTGTCTCGCCGCTTGCGTTGCCTTCCAGCTACGAGCCGCGGCCGGCGGACAGACTCTTGGAGTTCGCCTCGGTGCGCCTCTTCGCCGATCGGGCCCGCGCGGTCCGTCCGGATTTGGACCTGACGACGGACGCGATCCACACGATGGCAGAGATCTGCAGGCGCCTGGATGGCATTCCTCTGGCGATTGAGCTCGCTTCCGCGCATGCCGCTCATCTCCCGCTTCAGGCATTGCTCGCCAGATTGAATCCTCGACTACCTATCCTGGCGGGTGGCCCTCGCGATGCACCGGATCGCCTGCAGACAATGAACAACGCAATTGCCTGGAGCGTGGACGCGCTTACCGATGACGAGCGTTGCTGCTTTCAGCGGCTTTCCGTCTTCGTTGGCGGATTCTCGCTTGACGCGCTGGCCGCAATCGAAGGCGACCCCCGCGATGACGCGAGCGACGCGTTTCGTCTGGTTTCTTCGCTGGTCGACAAGAGCCTTGTCGAGCTGCAGTTCTCCGACGATGAGCCCAGATATCTCGTGCTCGAAACGATCCGCGAGTACGGCGTCGAACTTCTCAGCCGCAACGGAGAAGAGCTGGAGATTCGAGCACGACACGCTCGCTTCTTTCTCGAATTCGTCGAATCAGCCGCGGCAGCAGTACGGGAACGTGGAGACAGCGTCGCTCACGATCGAATCGCCAGAGAGCAATCGAATTTGCGGGCCGCACTTGATTGGTCGATGACCGAGAAAGATATTGACTCGAGCGCGCGCCTCTTGATTGGACTCTGGCACCTCTGGCGCGAGAACGGTTCTATCGTGGATGCGAGGAGCTTTGCATCCCACCTTCTGCCTCTTCGCTTCGAGTTGTCGAGTGCGACAAGGCTGCGGCTGCTGGTGGCTTGTGGAGACTTGTTGACATTGTCGGGCAACGACGATCAGGCAGAGGCCCTTCTCGACGAGGCACTTCCGCTCGCCAGGGACCTCAATGATGGATTCCTTCACTGGGCACTTCTCTACCACGGCCGAGCGGCATTCTATCGCGGCAAGGACGACGCGGCCGCCGCCAGTCTTCGCGAGGCACTTCCCCTGGCACGGACGTCGAGCAGCGCACCTGCCGTCGCGTCGATTTTGGAACCTCTTGGCACGATCGCCGTTCGACAAGGAGATTTCCGGCGAGCTGCACGACTGTTCGATGAAGCGTGCGCCAGCGCGAGGATGACTGGCAGTGAATGGTTTATGGCGGGCACGCTCTGCCAGTTGAGCGGAGTGGCATTCGACCTTGGAGATACCACAACTGCAATACGGTCGTTCCGGGAGTCTCTTGATCTACTACGCGCCGCTGGCGACCGATCCGATCCAAGAATGATCGCTGGCGTCGTTAACGCATTCGCTCGGGTCGCCGGTTCGCTCGGGCTCGGTAAGGAGGCGGCGCGCCTGCGCGGCGCTGTGGATCACCTTGTCGAGGACCACGGTCTCCGACTGTCGCCATCCTCGCAATTCAACGGTGAACGGACCGATCGAGTCATCAGCGCGTCGCTCACCCCCGCCGAGATCGCGGAACATCACCTGGCCGGCCGGAGCCTGACCCCTGAGGCGGCGATCGCTGAGGCTATCGCGCTCGCTAGTTCCTTCCTGGAGCAGCCCTCCCCTCCATCCAATTCCGCGGTGCAACCAGGGCGGAGAGAACCAGTCCTCAGGGTTTCCGGTCAGACCGAGTCATCACGTCAGAGACATTCCATCGGCGCTGCACATCAAAATGCACTGACCCCACGAGAACTTGAGGTCCTTGAACTACTTGCTATGGGACATGCCGACCAGGAGATTGCGGAGTTACTTTTCATCAGCCCGCGGACCGTCACCACGCACGTCAAGCACATTTTGACCAAGCTCGACGTCTCCTCTCGCGCCGCGGCGGTTGCCGTCGCTTTTCGGACACATCTCGTCGAGGACTGAGTCCCGCGACCTTTTGACGTTCCCACGCCTGACGTGAGACCGTGATCTACCCGGTTTCAGGTATAGCGCCCTCCCAGTGATTTCCAGAATTACCGCGTTTCAGGGATGCCAATGGGGGCCGCCCATCCCAGGATAACTGCGTGCCGAACGACCGGCCGCGGACCACCGCGCTGGGAGCTCGCAATGGGGGCGTAGCGGGATATCCATCCTTGCCGCGCCTCACCGACCAGTCGCCAGTTATGGACGCAAGCCAACTGAATTGACCCCGGGCCATTCGACTGTTTGCGCGAGCGCACACGGCCGTGCGGAACCGGCGCAGCGTGCCCGATGGGGCCCGGACGCCGGGGGTTTCGATCGACGAGGCACGGCGTGGGCTCCGGCCCTGTCACCTCCACTCGAAGCTGAGACGGTGAAAGGAGGTTAGCAATGACTACTGCCCTTGCGCGCGTTGGCCTTGCCATCCTTCTCTTCGCGGCATCGGCGCGGGCGGCCGACACCGGGCAAGACTTACCGCCGGCACCGATCTTGTCGATCAGGATCGCGATCGGCGATCGTGCGCTTCAGGTCTATTGTGCTGGAACGGGCAGCCCTCTCGTCTTGTTCGAGGCAGGCTATGGCGGTGGTGCGGAGACCTGGGACGAGGTCCTGCCTGGTGTCAGCGCGACCACCCGGGCCTGTGTGTACGACCGAGCGGGGATCGGCGGAAGCGACCCTCCTCCGCTCACCCCTCGCACCGCCGCCGATGTTGCCAACGATCTCTCAGCCTTGCTCCGCGTAATCGGCCCAGGTGAGCAAGTCATTCTCGTCGGATTCAGCATCGGTGGGCTGTTTGCCCGTTACTACGCCGCGACGTTTCCGCAACAGATCGGGGGGCTCGTGCTGATTGATCCGACCCCACCTGAATGGCCAAGCATGAGCCTCGCTGGGGTCGCTGCTCCCTATGCGGAGTTACGACTGAGACAACTGACAGGCGTCGACAGTCGGGAGCCTGAGTTGATTGACACGCTGGAGGTCGGTCTTCAGGCGATGCTCGCGCTCCCAGTTCCAGCACCGGTATTCATGTTGACGGCCGGAATCGTTTCACTCAATCCGGGAGCGTATGGGGATCAGCTTACCCGGGTCTTAACGCACTTGCAGGCAGGTCAACGGGCTGATTTGGGTGCGGAGGCAAAAACCGCCGAGCATTGCACCCATACGATTCCGCTTGAGTGCCCGGAGGAAGCGGTCGACGCGGTTATCAACATGGTGAGTCGGGTTCGTGGAGACATCACTGGTTAGTTCTTCTGCCCGTTCAGACGTGACTGCGTTACCGCCAATCCGTGCCGGCCAGGAGTGTTCAGTACGCCGGGGTTGACGATGTGGGGCGGGCGTTCGCCGCGCAGTACGAATGCGACGTGCTCGGCGGCGCGGCGGCGGAGCTCGGTCACCGCTTCGACGGACGCAAATGCGACGTGCGGCGTGACGATCACATTTGGGCGGCCGAGTAGGGGGTGATCGGCCGGCGGCGGTTCGATTATGAGCACATCGAGCGCCGCGCCGGCGATCCAGCCTTCGTCAAGCGCTAACACCAGAGCCGATTCGTCCACGATTGCACCGCGACTGGTGTTGATCAACCAGGAAGACGGTTTCATCGAGCGCAATGCGTGCCGGTCGATCAAGTTTCGGGTCGCGGCCGTCGACGGCACGTGCAGCGATACGAAATCGGACTGGCTCAACAGCTCCTCGAGGCTTCCAACCGCTTGAACGTCGTCGCCGAGATCGCCGGCCAGCAGCCTTGGGGAATGGACGAGCACATGCATTCCGAACGCGGCTGCTTTCGGCGCCAGGGTCCGGCCGATGTTGCCGTAGCCGACGATTCCGAGCGTTTTGCCGCGCAACCGGGGAAGCGACCGACCGCCTGACGGAATCCAATTTCCTTCGGCGGTTTCGCGTGCGAAGGGCACGATCCGGCGGGCTGCCGCCAGCAGCAACGCCATCGCGTGGTCGGAGACTTCGTCCAGGCAGAAATCGGGAACATTGGTGACGACCATGCCGAGCTCGGTGGCCCGCGAAACCGGAATGTTGTCCAACCCAATGCCGTAGCGCGAGACCGTGCGACAGTTCGGGGCGTTGTCCAGCAGCTCGGGCGGAACAGCTCGCCAGCACGTGAGCACGGCGTCCAGCAGCGGCCCCAGCTCGATCATCGCGGCGGGATCGTCTGATTCCGGCTCGATCAGCTCAACACCCAGTGGTCCGAGCACCGAGCGTTCGACCGTCAAATCTGGCCAGGCGCGATCCGTGACCAACACCGTGAACCGGCCATTCCTCATTTCTCCCTCACCAAACTCCAGACTCGAGTCCGGGCGTGCGCACGAGCAAAGTTGTTCGCGCGCACCGAACTTTACTCTTTTGGCGCTTCGGTCGGAACCGGTGTCGTTGCCGGCTCCTCTGTTGGGACTTCTGTCGCCGTTGGGCTCGGTGTTTCGGTTGGCACAGGTGTTTCCGGCGGCGTGAGTGTTTCGGTTGGCACAGGTGTTTCGGTTGGCACGCGTGTTTCCGTCGGCTCCGGCGTCGGGGTCGCGGTCGGTGTCTCCGTTGGAATTGGAGTTGCCGTCGAACCGCCGCCCGCGGGTGTTCCCGTGGGTGTCGAAGCCGGCGTTGGTGTGCTCGGGACGGTGATCTTGGTCAATGGTCCGCCGGCTGCCGACCAGACTTCGACCTCCACTATGCCTCCAATCGGGTTGACATTGTTCGGGTTGGTCACGGTCCAGCGGACATACAGCGCATTGAGGTTCACCGGGGTTTCTTGCCATTCATAGAGCGGCGGCGACGGGATCGTGGCGATCGCGGTCCAGGTTGAATTGTCCGACGAGACCTCGATCGTCACACTGTCCGCAACCGCGTCGCGCCCAACAAACCACCGGACCACGCCAATTGGTTTTACCCTGCCAAGCGACACCAGAACCGAAGCGGTGGTCGGAGCGGTATCACTCGATTTTGAGCGCCAGGAGGTTCGCGCATCGCCGTCGACGATATTGCCTCGGCCTTCCGAGTTGTCCGATTGGAAGGTCGCTGAAATGGGGTACTTTTCTGGCTCCTGAACGTTGGATTGCGTGGCTTGCGAATCCGGCGGATAGAGCTGAATCTCCGCGATTCCACCGAGCTGCAATTCCTGGTTTGGATTCTCGAACCAGAACCTCACGTACTTCGCGATGGTGCCGGGCCGCGTTGCAATCTGTTGCCACTGGCCCACCGGCTTGTTCGATTTCGTGGTCACCTTCTTCCAGGTGACCTGATCCACCGACGTCTCAATGAAGTAGCGGTCCGCCATTCCATATTTTCCGAAGACCCACCGGATCGACCCGACCGGTTCGGCATTCTGCAGCCGCACCGACACCCACGCGTTGGCTGGAGCCGTTCCGGTTTTTCTCGTTACCCAGAAGGTGCTGAGACTGCCATCGCGCACATACCGGTGGGCGACGCCGTTCGGCGAGTGATCACTATTCACGATCTTCAACGCTCCTGGCGGCTCAGGGGTCGGGGAGGGCGTTGGAGTCGGCTCTTCAATGACCGTGAATGAGACGCTCGCGGTCGACGATGAGCTCTTGCCCTGGATTTTTGGCTGGCCCGTTGCCCAATCGGGAACGAGGACTTCGACCGATCCGCCGCCATCGTCGCCGGTCGTGAGTGATCCGACCGTTTCGTATCCGCCACCCCGTTGAAGCAGGATGTCGACCAGCTCAGCCGCAAGATAACCTGAAACGGAGACTCTTGCGGATTCGCCGGTTTTTCCCGAATTTGGGCTAACCCAGATACGAGGTTGCACGGTATAGCTCGCGTTTGCCTTCGCAACGCCCCTAACCGCAACGACCGTGCGCTTGCCCTTGATACTCGGAGGCGCCTTGAATTGAATCGTTGCCCCGCCGGTGCTGTTGGTATTGAACGTGGCGACCAGCACACCGTCCCATTGAACCTCGTGCGCTTGATTCACGGGCATACCACTGATAGTAGCCGTGAGCAAGCGACCAACCGGCCCCGATGTCGACGACAGTGTCAGCCGCCTGCTCGAGACCAGCGCGATGCCTTCCTGGACGACCCAGCCGGTCGCGTTGTCCGATGTCGCGACGCCGTACCAGAGTTTGTTGGTCGCGCCTAATGCGCCAACGCTCAAATCCAGCCTGGTTCCACTGGACAAGGCATAGGGAATCGGCTGCGCAATGCCGGGACGGCGTCGCAGCCCCAGGCCGTTTGTCACGACCCGCATTTTGTCGCCGACCTCGAACTTCGCGGCCGGTGGATTGCCGACGGGCGCCGGGTCAAGCGCGCTCCCGGCCACATATCCTTCGGCGTCGTTCTCGAAATGAACGTAGTACCAATCGGTGCTTGCAACGGTGCGGACGCCGCCGTCAACCGCACCGTTCAATCCCGTTGACACGCTTCCGACGGTCGACGAGTTATTGGTCGGCTCTGATTTTAGAGTGGTGGATTTGTTCGTCACCACATTGCTGCCGGTTCCGAACTCACCGTCCTGGGGCGGCACGCCACCGTCCGGGGGAATTTCGGAGGAGTCCAGTACCGAATCAACCGCGGAACGCAGGCTCGGCAGATCGCTCCATAAAAAATTGCCTGGGCATTCGGTGATGTTGGTGTCGCGGTGACCGCAGATGTTGTAGAGATTCAACGCTTCGTGGAAGGTGCCGCGACCGGTGGGATCGAGATTGCGACCGACCCAGGCAACGATCGCGATCAAGGAGGACCAACAGCTCGAGGTGACGTCGGTTGCGCTGAAATCGCCCAGGGTGGCGATTCCGGATGAGCCGAAAGAGTACTGAAAGGAGTGGCCCCCAACCACGTTGTCGCCACCGGCGCGTCCTTCGAAGATATTCCCGTCGTGACCGACCAGATAGTTGTAGCCGATATCGCCCCAACCCTGTTCGACCGTGTGGTAGTAGTAAATCGAGCGTACCGTGGCGTAGGTGCTCGCGAAGTTCGGCGTGACCGTGTGGTGAACGATCACCTTTTCCACGAGCCGGTATTCGCGCGGCCAGAACTCACCGTAGGAATCGAACCGCAGCGATTCGTCAGCACCCCAACCAGCGCGCGAAACCACCGCTGGTTTGTTGAGCGTTGGCAGGCTCGCCTCGGTGACCGCTCCGCCGCTGCTCGGTCCGCTACTGGCATCGATGAAGCTCAGTTGGAAACCGGGAAGCGTGACGGGATCGCCATTCGAATTGAGCGTCCGATAACGAACGGCTGTCGCGCCGTCGACAAAGACCAAATGCGTGAAGATGCGGCCCTCGCGGTTCGGCTGACCACCATCTTCGACGGCCGCGTGGGTGACGATCGGGCTGCCAAACGAATCGCCCACCTTGAAACTCAACTCAACGGAGGGTCCCGCACCGAGTGAACCGTCCCAGCTCGCTCCGACGGCGTAGAAGGTGAATTCGCTCTCAGCGACTTTGGCGCCATCGACATCCGCGGCCGAAACCGCGGCGGGATGCTCCAATTCCGTCCAACGCTGACCTCGTATCGATCCCGATTGCTGAGCGACTGCTTTGGATCGCCCATCAATGGGTGTGCCCAAGGTGGCGGCAAGCGCGGAGAAGAGGGTGGCGGCCTTGAGGAGCGTGCGCCGGTTCGTGAGCCAATGGGAGATGCCGGCGGCTGAGCGGTCAGGGTGGGATCGATCGTCCAAAACGGTACATCCTCCGGCATGGCAGTCAGTGGGCGGGGTGCGCCAGCGGGCCATGCAAACTGGCAATTTCCATAGGCGGGGGCTGCAACCCCAAGGCTGGCACCATCATGCAATGGTAACGCAGGAGGCCGCGGGATGGTTTTGCGTTGAGTTTACCCGGGTTCAAAACCCGAGGCTCAGTTCACAAAGCCCGCCCGCGGGCTCCTAAGTTGATCGACAGCAAAACGGCCAGATGTCGAACCACCGGGCAATCGGTTTCGACCTTTGTGTGCAACCCGAACCTGCTTGTTTCGAATTAAGTTCATAGTATGATCTTCTTATCGTTTACCGAATGTGAATCCCCTCCAGAGGCCAGGCGGATGGCGAGGAGCCCGGCCTGAGCCGGGGCTTTGTAGGAGACCCATCGCCATGGTCAAAGTTGCGAACATGCTTTTCGTCGTTTTCGTCGCCGCATCGGCGTTGTTCGTGACTTCGGCTCACACGACGGCGCAGACCGCGCCCGCCCTTTACACGCTCGAGATCATCGAACCGCTCGAGGGCGATGCATCGACGTCCGCGTCCGAGATCGCCAATGGAGGGTGGGTGGCGGGCACGTCTTCTAATGCCGAAGGAAACGGAGCTCGGGCGATCCTGTATCGAGATGGCGTTGTCCGCGACCGGAGCAACGGTCTAGAACTGAGCTACGGCACTGCGGTCAACAAGTCGGCACAACTCGCGGGCTACCACTTTGTTTACCCTGAACGCACCGCCGCGGTCTGGGACGGTTCGGAGATGATCGACCTCCCGTCGCTCGGCAGTCCAGACTCGATCGCAAACGGCATCAATGACGATGGAGTCGTGGTCGGCGCCTCGAAGGCGACCGAAGTTGGCGAGTTTTTTGCTTGCAAGTGGATGGACGGCGAGATCGTCCCGCTGGCGACCCCAGGTGTAAGAAGTTCTGCCAGCGCGATCAACAAGAAGGGCGAGATCGTGGGCAGCGCAGAGACGGTCGATCGTGTGGATCTGCAGGTCGCAACGCTTTGGATTGGCGAGGAGCTGATCTTTTTGGGCACGCTGGGTGGCGCCAATAGTGCTGCACTCTCAATCAACGATCGGGGTCAGATCGTCGGCGTGTCATTGCTCTCTGGCGACGTGGCACTCGGCAACGAAGGATCGCATGCGTTTCTGTGGGAAGCGGGCGTGATGACTGATCTCGGTACGTTCCCCGGCGGAGCTTTCAGTCTCGCGCTTGATATCAACAATGACAGTCTGATCGTTGGCCAGTCACAGAATCCGGATCCAAACAGAGACGAGAGCCGCGGTCGGATTGCGGTGTTGTGGGCGAATGGCGAGATTATCAATCTGAACGACCGGATTCGAGACGACGGTGGCTGGACGCTGATCAGCGCCGTCAGCATCGACGACGCTGGACAGATCGCTGGGGTTGCGAGCGACGGAGAACGGACGCGCGGCTACGTTTTGACGCCCGTTGAGGAGTGATTCCGGACGAGTCAACGTCACTGCTCGTGTGACGAACCGGGAACGTTCACACCGAATTCCTGTTCAAACGATCAAAGGGAGGCGGTCCAGGTTAGCTCCGGCACAGTTGCCGAGAAATCAATCATAGGAGAAGCTATGAGCACACTCGAGGATCTGACGGAATAGGGCGCGCCGCCGCCGGATCAGGTGATCGCGCATACGAACCAGTACTGGAGCTATCAGACGGCGCCGGGGCGGAAGGCAGAGGCAGTCGAGACCAAGGATGTCGAGCTCGACAACGCGATCTGAACCCCTGGGGACCGCTGCCCGGATGGCGTCAAGGAAACACAATACAGCAGCGACTTGGACGCTTACCCGAGTCCGTAGGGTCCGCGGTTGATCGTTTCTGCTACCCAAAACCGGGCGGGTTTGCTAGGCTGAGATGGAGGAGGACGATCCTATGAGCGTGACCTTGACTCCTGAGGCCGAACAGCAGATCCAGGACTGGATCGACCGGGGCCAGTACCCAAATGCCGCCTCCGTGATCGAGCGAGCGCTGCAGGCCCTGATGGACCAAGAGGAAGCGAAGTTCCTCAAGCTGAGAGAGCTGGTGCGCGCGGGATTCGAGAGCGGGGACGCTGTTGAATTGACCGACGAACTCTGGGAAGAGATGGAGAGGGAGGTCGACGAAGCCTATCAGCGTGGAGACGAGCCGCCGCCTCATGTCTGCCCCTAAGCGCCGGTTGATCATCACGCCCGATGCACGGGCGGACATCAACGGCATACGGCTCTACACTCAGCAACGCTGGGGCATTGAGCAGCGCCGTCGTTACGGTACCTAACTCACGAGAGCGATGCGCTCGTTGCTCGATCACCCGGAGCTCGGTACTGCACGAGACGACCTCTTTCCCGGCTGCCAGAATCTGCTAGTGCAACAACATCTCGTCTTTTATTCCATTACCGACGACGAGATACTCATCGGCTGAATGCTGCACGGCAGCCAGGATTCCGCCAGCAAACTGGCCCCGTGAATGCGTTCACTGGGTCACCAGGGGTGCTGGACGCTCGGCAACAAATGGCAACGCTTGGCAACAGTTTTGGGCGTTTTTCAGCGTGGCGGGTCGGGATTGTTGCCATCGTGTGCTCCGACACCGGCGAACTCGGGCACAAAGTCACACAGTGTCATACTTAATCACAGTTTTTTGGGCTTTGAGCGAGCGTCAGAGCGGGAGACGAGCTCGAGTAATCGTTGGTCTAAGATATCTTACGCTAAGCCAATCTATAGAGGGCGACGGGGAAGGCATGTCAATTTCGCGCTCTGGACCGGGTTAATGCGCGATCCGATTCCGGGCGCCGACCTGAGCTGGACTTCCGAAGTTTAGTCAGGTCGGGGCCGGCAAGGTTGCTGAAAGCGCCTACACGGCTCGCTGCCGCTGCTGATTCTGTGCGGGCCGCCTTGCCGCGGGGTGGCCGCGATGGCCCGTCCGCCGTGAAAGAAACCGCCGCTTTGGAGACTCAGCGCGGTGCTCAGTACAGCGATGATCAGCAGGAAGAGTAATCCGCGAGACGAGCGCAGTGAGCGGACGTGATGTATCGATGTCTCCTCTGTCAACGATGGGGGTACGGCAGGACGATGAGTACTATTACGCGAAATTGGCGCGAGACACGGAATGCCAAACCTCAAACTACGACTCTTGGCGTAGATATTGAACTAGCTATTTGGCATTGCAAGCCACAGGTGTGTAGTTTGTGACACACAGCATACTTCATCATAGTACTCATGTCTAATCAACGGGTGGCTTCGCCGAAGTATTGACCACCGGGAATGACTCCAATAAAATGCGAACCGTTGCCGCCTGAGCGGCGTCTTGTTCAGTTGGATTTCGTTCATATGGAGGAGGACTTAATGCGTCACCCCAATGCATTCCTGATCATTGTCGCCACCGCGGAGAGCGGAGCGGTTTAGGGGCGGTCTTTCCTGAAACCAGGGAATCGAATTGATGTAGTGGACGTCCGTGTTCCGCGGGCTGATTCGGTTTCTTCTTTCGTCTGATTCTCTCCTCTGATGCGCGCCGCAACTCCGCGGTGTCGACCCCGTTCGGCGCGTTCGCACGGTTTTTTGCCGTGCCCGCGCCCGCGATTCCTTCTCACAATCGAATGCAGCCCCAGCTCGGAAAGGAGCAATCAATGGCTCTTGTCGTTGGTTCGTGGAACCCAGTCCCTCAGCGCTATCGACGTGCCTTTGCACGGTCAGAAGGACCTCCACTTGCCACGAATGCACCACAATCAATGGAACGAGGACGATTTCAGCCGGCATGACAAAATCCGGCGACAAGAGCGGGCGTACGAGGATCAACGAGCTGGGCGGCGACCGCAACGAAAACCAGACGGCAGCGAAGAGTTCAAATGCGGGCATTGCCGGGCCTTTATTGGACCAACCAGGTCCGGCGGGCGGCACCGGAACCACTGTCCGCTCTGCCTCTACTCGCGGCACGTCGATCGCTCCCATCCGGGCGACCGGTTGAGCGATTGCCGGTCGCTGATGGAGCCGATCGGAACGTTTGCCCGATCGAATGGCGAGCAGATGGTCGTGCACCGGTGCGGTGGGTGCGGCGCCGAGCGTCACAATCGAATTGCGGCGGACGACAACCCGATCGCGCTGTTGCGGTTGCAGCCGGTCGCGCCGCGACGAGGCAAAGCCGCGGAACAAGAGGTTGAAGACGAGGCGATCGCCTCATGACAACGATGAGGCGGGGCGCAAGCGCCCCGCCAATTCGTCAGCCGGACTTTGCTCGCTGTTTGTGCAGGCGGATCAGGCCGAGAGCAGCCATATAGGAAGGGGTTGCCCATTCGAGATTCGTGAGGATGCCCTCCGGAACCGGTCCGAGACGTTCAGCCATATGCTGATGGAAGAGCGCGGTCAGTTCATCGTGGGTCACGCCGCGGTCGAGCGCGGCCAAACCGATGTCGAGAAACTCGTCCAAGTTCGCAAGCAACTGATCGATGTGGGCGTCCACATCATCGACCGGACCGAAATGCGTCAGGCACCAGCGCCGAGCACCCAAGGACCGCAGCCGCACGATGCTTTCCGCCCACCGGGCTGGATCCAGATCCGGCGGTGGCGTGGGAGGGCAGTTGAATCCGGTTCCAGGCATCCGCACACCGCCGGCATCGCCCGTGTATGCAACACCACTCCCGGCGTCCCAGAAGGCAACGTGGTGCCAGGCGTGCCCGGGTGTGAAATGCACCTGGAGATCGCGGCCCGCCACGTGGATCGTCGCGAAATCCACCAGCGCCCTGACCCGCGATTCGGGGATTGGAACGATCTCGCCCCAGAGCGGTTCCATCCGGTCGCCGTAGATTCTGGTTGCGCTGGAAACGAGCTTGGACGGATCGATCATGTGGGGCACACCGAACGGATGTACGTATACCACGACCTCGGGATCCTCACGAGCAAGCACCCCGGCCGCACCGGCGTGATCGAGATGGATATGCGTGACGAGCACTTTTTTGATCTTCGCTGGGTCGAAGCCCGCCTGGCGGACGGCCATCTTCAGGTTCGGTAGTGTCGAGCTCGGGCCGGTTTCGATCAGCGCGAGCTCCGAACGATCGACCAGCAGGTAGGCCGCGACGACATTCGCCCGCCCTTGAAATCCTAGGTCGATCAGCCAGGTTTCGCTTTCAAGCTGAAGCGCCGCACGCCTCGGATCGTAGGTTCCCGTATCATTCGCGGTCATTATTCCCCCTCTTCAAACCAGGCGTGAGGATACCGCAAGTGAGTGACCGGACACCTCTCCCAAGCAATCGGGCAATCCAGACTTTATAATGGCGCCGCACGAGTGCGCAAACTCCCCGGCCATTGTATGTTGTTGCGTGCTACACTTGACTCGATGTTGACTGCTTGGGGCCTTGGCTCTCGCGAATTTCGATCAGAATGGGGGAACCCGTGGACGACCAGGGCTTGGTGACCGTCGCGGACGCGGCCAAACGGTTGGAGCGCTCGACAGAGCAGGTCCGCCGCTATCTCCGTGAAGGACGCCTGCGCGGCCGCCGGATCGGTGGTCAGTGGTTCATTGAACAAGCAGCACTCGACGGTTTTCACGAAGGGCTCCGCGAGCAAACCGGCTTTCTGGATAAGATTCGACCGGCTAACCAACTGGACCCGCTCGCGGGCGTCATTGGAATTGGCCGTGGCGGCGGCAGCAACATCGCCGAGGGCAAAGAGGCCTATCGCCGCGCATTCCGATGGAGAAGGTAATGGACCACCCAGTTGCGTTTGTCGACTCATCCGCGATCGTGACCCTTGTCGACCGTGACGATGCGTCCCATGTGGCCGCGGTCGACGCGTATCAGTCGCTGGTCACCGCGGGTTATCGGCTCTTCACGACCAATCATGTGCTCGATGAGGCATTCGAGCTGCTGAGCACGGGAATCGGCATGGCCGCCGCTCAACAGTGGCTGACGGATCAACGGTTGACGATCTACCACGTTGATGAGTCCGATCTCGCGGCCGCGATCGCAATGATCTCAAAACGTGATCCTTCATCACCGGTTTCGTTGACCGATGCGCTCAGCATGGTCGTGATGGAGCGACTGGGCGTGGCGGATGCGTTCGCGGTCGATCCGGCATTCCTTGCCGAGCTCAACTGAGTTGTTCTGAGATGCCACGGTGCCGTCGACATCCAAACCCGGTTTCGATTCGATGACGCGGCACGAAACGCCGCGGACGCCCCGGTTTTGCCCCAATTGTGGCGCGCATAACCTCACGACGGCGGCGAATTGCGGGGTCTGCGGACAGCCCCTGACGAAACACGAGGATCTCGCTCGACTTTGGGGCACAGCGGACGAGAACCGTCCGAACGACGAACCGGAAGTCATTGACCTCTACCCCAAGTTTGATGTGTCGTCGCAAGCAACGACTCCGTTTACCCAAACTCGCCCGTTCGATCCTGCAGATGTACGGCCGAAATCACCCCCCACCGCGGGTCGTGTGAGGGCCGCTGATCCCTGGTCATCCTCGGCGAGCAAGCTCTCTCGAAGCGAGCCCTTGCAGAGCACTTCGGCGGGTCTGGCGATACCAATAGCCTCGCCCGCGCATGGCATTCATGTGAAACGCAACGGCCCGCCGGGTTTTCTACTCGGTTGCTTTGCCGTGTTGTTGATTGCGGTGCTTGCCGCAATCGTGGTTTGGGGCGCAATTCGAGAGAGCCTCTCGGATCGCGTCAGCGATGAGATCAGTGTTGGCATCTCGAACGAATTGCGAATGATCGACAAGGCGCCTGTTCCGACCTCAGGTCAGATCCTCTTGACCGAAGAGGAGATCAACGCCGATCTCGATCGCGCCGCGGATTGGTACAGTCCCATCGAGGATGTCCAGGTTACCCTGGAGGATGGCGCGATCCGGGTTCGGTTCAAGGTGTATGGAATTACGAGCACGTATCGCAGTGGCCTCGCGGTTACAGGTGGACAGGTCGTGGTGGTCGATTCATCACTGAGTGGGGCTGCCGGCCGGGTGGTGGATATCGATGAGATCAGCGCTATTTTCGAATCGGAGCTGCAGGAGCTATTGCGTCGTTCAGGGTTGCAACCGGTAAGTGTGACGATAAACGAGGGCTCACTGATCTTGAAAACGAAACGTCTCGATTCCGCTGCCACCTGAAGGACCAGTCACGTGACCGATCCGCACCTGTTTCCGACTCGAGCTGAATTGATGGAACGTATCGAGACCGCGTGGGCGGAGTTGAGTGGCGCGATTGCCGATTTGGATCAACATCAGTTGTCTATAGCGCCCGTGCGGGAGGTGGCTGGTCGATCAACGATCATCTGGCGCATCTCGCGGTTTGGATCAAGATGGCCGCGGCCATCTTGGCCGGCGAGAGCCGTCCCGAGGCTATGGGCCTCGAATTAAGGATATGGGATCGGGGCGACGAGGATGAGATCAATGCGTCGATCGAAGCGCTGGGGCAGACGATCGCCGGTGGATGTGCTTGCCACGCTCCGAACCGCGCAATCCCGGCCGCCTGATCTGATCGGGGGAATGAGCGACGAAGATCTCGCGCGACCGTACTCTCATTTCCAGCCGGATTCGCCGCCGTATTACCCAAATCCCCTCGTGGGGTGGATCGCAGGAAGCTCGTTCGGTCATGTCGATCTGCATTTGACCGCGATTCTCGCCATCCGCCGTCAGGCGGTCTGACTGGCAGCGACTAAACGCCGCGGCGCAGCCAATGCCTTTTTGATGATTCAATCTCAGGCGCGGTGGGCGTATTGCCATTGGCCGAATCAGGGGACAGATGGTCGGCCGCGTTTGACAGGCGAGAGGCCGCCAGGCCAAGCCCGGGCATCATCCTGCCGCTGAGCAGGCTCGACCAATACATTCGATCGATGTTCGCCTCGAGTGGCGACACGTCATCAGAAACAATTGCCGGGTGAAACATCGTTTGCCCCTTTCGCGGGCGTAGAGTGTCATTCATATGTCGCCGATCGAATCTCGGGGCGGGACCACCCACTCGGCGACCTAAGGTCTCCAATCATCCTATCGCGAGTTTGACCGTTTGGGGCATGACCAATGGCGCCCGATGATGAATCAGGACATTGGTCACCCAGGGACCCATTCGGCCCATTCGCACGGTGGGATGTTGTCTGACGGAATCCATCGAAGATTCAAAGCGAAGGGCGGCGCGGAGAGGTAACTAGTGTCTGGCCCAATTAGCTCACGACGGCTAGAGCGATCGGTAATAGGCGAGTAGGTGGCATCCTGCTGACCCGTCACCCTGAGGTACGAAGGGGCCCCCCGAAGGGCGTTTACGTCAACAGCCACCGTGTTTGGAGGGTCCAACGGCCTACCGGCTGTATGGACGGGAGACATGGGTAACAGGTGTTCTGAGACATGGGTGACACGTTTA
>CAYJPA010000098.1:0-19857 GCA_964371945.1 uncultured Sphaerobacteraceae bacterium
GCCAACGCCATCCGTTCAAGAGCGCGCGAAAGCGATTCTTCAGCAGCCTGCTAGATCGAAGACCACCGAGTTGTCGTCCTCGTAGACCGCCTTGAATCCCAATGCGTCCCCATAGAAAGCCTTGGAGCGCGACACATCGACAACGAACATCGTGATCGCGCCCAAATTCTTCAAGAAGTCACTCATTCCGACTCACCTCGTTTCGCGCGATCGTGCAGGACAAATTCATGCTCGCTACAAGCATGACCGGCAACGGACCGCAAGCGCCCGCTCACCATGTTGTCGAGCGATCGACCTCGAGATCGACAGGCGACTTGGCGCCTGATCATAGTCAACCTCGGTGCGTCGCCCCCGGTGCGCGTCTTGTTCATGAACGACGGGTCGAGATCGTTCGTCGCTGGGCTGCCGCCGGCTCAACCATCACGCGCAGGAGGCGAGCGGTCCAGCGCTCGCCGGAATCGCCTCTTCGATTGAAACGCGCTGCTGCTAGTGGAATGGGGTCTTGACGAGGCACGACACGATGCGCCTAACAGACGGCATGGCCGCGGTCAGGATCGGGGTCGATCGAACGGGCCTGGGTTTTGAATTCGGATAACGACGCCGAAACGAGTGAATCGGGCGCATTCATGCCGGATCGCTCTGCCTGGCATACGTGGCTCCCGTCAGAGGTTGCGAGTCGCCTCGTCGACGCGCAAACCCCTTGTCTGTCGACGTGGGATAGGCGCTCGCGCTCTTTCTGAGAGGGCCGAATCGAGAGCACGAGGATCTGGAGATCGGCGTCCCAGACGAGAGATTCGCTGAATGTAGGACCGCACTGGCCGGGGATTCACCCGCGGACCTACCAACCGGCGAAGTGCAGGTGAGGCAACGCTCGGCGCGATGAGGTGGAGTCGACGGCGGGGCTTCATCATGCTCCAGACCAATGTCAGGGCGTCGACGTGACACCCACTCAGGAAAACCCGTTCACTGCGCGTGTTAGGATGCGGGAACCGGGCGTGGGTTCCGGCGGCGGGACGCGCCAGCGCGTCCGGAGGACCCCGCTCATGGATGCCGACCGGTTCGATGCCCTTACCCGCGCCGTAGGCCGCGCGACCTCCCGGCGCAACCTCTTTCGTACAATCGCCGGTGTCGCCGGTATCCTGCGCGGCACCGTTCCGCGTATCGTCGACGCTGCGCCATTTGTCTGCAGCGTGCCGGCGTGCCGGGCCGCGGTCACGGCTGTGCATAGCGCCTGTGCCGACGGGTGCAAGGACGATGATCTCCAAGGCGTCGGTCCCGCTCTCTGTGTTGCGCAATGCGAGGTCGAGTTTTACCTCGCACTCAAGACGTGTGAAACAACAGGCGGGTGCTTTGACGATTTCGAACGCTGTTGCAGCAGTCGCTGCCTTGATGTCCGCTCGGACCCAGAGCACTGCGGAAGCTGTGACGTGCGGTGCGGTGCAGGCCAACCGTGTTGTGCTGGTGTCTGCCGTGTCAACGACATTGCCAACTGCGGATCATGCGGCAACATCTGCCCACGCTCGGCCTCGGGAGCAGGTCACTGTATCAATGGGAAATGCCAACTCTGTGCGCCGAATGAAGTGGAATGCAATTCGGGCGGAGCGATCTTCTGCGTCGATTTGCAGACATCTTCTGCGAACTGCGGCAAGTGTGGCAAGTCGTGCCAGGGCACTCAACTGTGCTGCAATGGGACCTGCACGGCAGATGTCGCGCGTTGCGGCGGGGTGTGCGTCTCCACCATTTGCCCGGTAGCGCAGCTGTTCGACCCGGAGGTATGTCGCTGTGGGTGTGCACCGATCACCTGCGACACCGGCATGCATCAGGACCGGAAAACCTGCAGATGCGTTTGTGACCCGACCTGTCTAAAGGGTCTCGAACAGGACGAGCAAACCTGCGCCTGTGCATGTCCGGACGGACAAACTGAATGTGATAGTACGTGCGTCGATCTCCTGACCGACGCAACCAACTGCGGGACGTGCGGCGGTCTCTGCGATAAGGGGCATACTTGCCAAAACGGCACATGTCTGTGTCCTGCCACCAAACCCGATCTATGCAACGGTGTCTGCACCAGCTTCAATTACAACCCCGCGACCTGCGGCGGGTGCCAGCGCATCAATGTCTGCACGCCGGGCCTGCCCGATTGCTGTCCCGGCCCGACGATCAAGACCGGCATTTGCACCAACAAGCACTTCGACGGCAATAACTGCGGATGGTGCGGCCATGCCTGTCCGGGCGGCAGAACCTGTCAGTCAGGAACATGTCTCTGCCCCGCTGGCATGACAGAATGCCACGGTCGCTGTGTGGCCGGATCGAAATGCGACGAGTGTGGCGAGCACGAGCTCGCGTGCGGCGATGCCTGCTGCTTGACCGGGCTCGCCTGTTCGAGCGCCCCGGTCGCGATGACGGGGAGCGGCCTTCGGGCATTCGCGGTCGATGCGCCGATCTGTGTCTGCCCGGATAGTCGCCTGCCATGCGGCGGCGCCTGTTGCGCGCCGACGGACACGTGTACGGATGACACGTGCATCCCGCGCGTCTGCGCAGTCTGCGAAATCGAACTGGAGGGCGAGTGCTTCGCGGTCTCCTGCGATCCCGGCCAGACGTGCGTCAACGACTCCTGTGTGCCGGGTAGTGGAGACGACACGGAGATGGCATTTTCTTGTCCGCCCGATTGGCTCGACTGCAACAGCTTTTGCTGCCCGCCGGGCAACTACTACTGCGGTGGCGGGTGCTGCTTCGATCCCGGCATCCCCTGTTTTCCCGCGGTGCCGAAGCTTTGGCCGGCGTTGACTGGGTGACCGGCGCCGGGCGATTAGCCTGGATGACTCATGCACGAGGATCGGACGCGATGCGCTCATCTTGATAGAGGCGGATGACATCCGCCCGTGGTGCTGAGGCACGCGCAAGACGTTCGTCTACCGGCCGTTCCTGCACGCCGTGCGCTCCGTGCGCAACTTCGCACGCTCGCTCCACGAGGCATCTCCTGGAAAGACGCCTTCGGTACTCGCCGAACGCGCAGCGGATTTGTTCGTGAAGGTTCCGGGCTAGAGCTCCAGTAGCGCAAAGACCGCTTTGCGCGCGGGAATTTGATCCTGGTAGTCGGCCTTGGGGACGAGGTGAGTGATCTGAATCAGTGAATCGTCCGGGAGTACACGGCATTCGACGTACAGCCGGTAGTCCCTAGGGGCCGGATTCGTCTCGCCGGCCTCTAAGTCGAAGTCGGCGAGCGGAAAGTAGTGGAGATTGTAAACGCCGAATCCACTGCTCTCCTTAATGCCTCGTAACGGCCGATTCTCGCCGTCGACCACGACGGTGATGAACTCGGGATCCATCATATCGACTGTCCCGGCTGTGAATGCCATCACACTCGGGGGCTGAATACACTGGTCGAGCGCCAGGTTGCCTTTCAGCGATTCGATCCCGAGCCATGACCAGCGGAACATGAGCAGACCGACCCCATTATCGAGCGCGAGGTCGGTAATCATCGGAGCGGCGTCCGGCGACACCGGCGTCCATGACTCGTCCCATTCGACCGCTATCCCGGTGAAGCGGTCCGTGTACGTTCGGCCAAGGAATCCATTTTGCCCGGTGTTGTCCTCGTCCAGCGGCAGAAACACAGCAACGTCGACGAGCCACCGGTCATCCGTGGAGACGAGCTCCAGATACAACAATTCGTACGTTACGGTAGTCGCCACCAGCGCGACGCGCTCGTCACCGACTAGCCGGAGGTGGCGGAGCGCGGAGAAATCGGGAATGGATTGCATGAAGGCGGTTGTCAGGTCGTCATTGATCTGGTCTGGCGTCAGCCCATACGTGGTAATGAATCCTTGGAGATACTGATCGGTGAAGAATCCAAGTTGGACATAATACTCCCCGGACACGCTACAGGCGGCGAAGTCGGCAATGGTCGCGGTAATGGCGGCAACGGTTGCGGCATCGGGTGTCGACCCGTCTGGCATGCTGGTGGGTTCGCGCTGGATCGGTCCAGAGGTCTGGGCCAATGATTGGAAGTCGACCAGCGTTCTGGGTTCTTCATGGCAGCTGGCAGCCGGTGGAATCGGGGTCGAATCCTGACCGAAGGCAACACTGGGAGCCCAACTTCCGAGCACGATTGTGAGCGCGGCGACGAGAACGAGCCGGTGGCGACGTGCGAAATGGGCCACGAGTCACTCCTTCAACGATGCGTACGCAAGCGATGAGGGATCCTCGCGTCTGGGCAGTGTACTTTGCATCTTGCTAGGGCGATGCCATCGACCGAACATCGTCCATTGGCACCATCTGCCCGTGGTCGTTTCACGTATTGCCCTTCGCCGCACGTTGAGCAGGTGAGCTCCTGATTGCGGCACCTTAAGCAGACGTGTGAGCCTGCGCGGGGAAATCACCTGCGTCACGACGGCATATGGGCTACCGAATCACCAGACCTCGTCGGACGGCCATCAGTGCCTCTCCTCACGCCAGTAGAGAGGTCGATCGCGAGTCGAGGGAGGCGAGACGTCGCCCCGTTACGCTTGGCTCGGCGGCGGCGAGATGCGGAGCGCGTGCGCCAGCGATTCTGGCAAATCCTCCGGCACCACCACCCGGATTCCATCGCCGAGTTGCTTGGCCGGCAACGCCCTGTCTTCGCCGACCAGCGAGACCGTCGTGCCTGATTCTGCCAGCAGTCCCGCCAAGACGAGCGGTCCGGGAGCGGGCTGTCCGAGCATGATCGCGTACAGCGCGTCGCCTTTGGTGGTGAACCGGATCGGAATGCCACCATCGGTCACGCCTTCGGCCTTCAGCCAGGGACGTGTGCCGTAAATCGCCTCGCCGTTGACCGCAAGCCATGCTCCCAACGCCTGCAAACGCGCAATTTGTCCCTCCTGGATACTCCCATTCGCGCGCGGGCCGACGTTGAGCAGCAAATTGCCATTCTTGCTGACGATATCTATGAAGAGATGGATGAGCTTATCAATGGCGATGAAGGTGGCCTCGTCCTCGGCCTGGTTGTATCCAAACGAGAAACCGATCCCGCGAGTCGTTTCCCACTTATCCGTGCGGATTTCGGCAAAGCTGGTGTACTCCGGCGTCAATATATCGGGCGGCACCAGCGGAGTGTGCGTGCCGTCCGCGGCGATGTCCTGAAAGCGATCGTTGACGAGCCCGTCCGGTGTGTGCCGGTAAAAGTCGGAGACGATCGTCGTGAGATTAGAGACACGTGGATAGGCAATGTCGTTCCAGAGCACTGCGGTGCCATAGCGCTCGATCAGTTCCCGCCAGTGCGCGTCGGCATAGGCAATGTAGGCTGGATCTTGAATCACGGTTTTGCCCAGATCGGGGAGATCCTCGATCGCGGCAGGGTTGACACTCCAATCGAGCCCACCTGAGTAATAGGTGCCGAAGCGCATGCCGGCGGCCCTTACCGATTGCGCAAGCTCGCCGACGAGATCGCGGCTCGCGTGAAAATCGCCAAGCGTAGGATGAGGCACGCGACTCGGCCAGAGCCGGAACCCGTCATGATGCTTGGTGGTGAGCACGACATAACCAGCGCCTGAGCTCTTGATCACGTCGGAGAACTCAGCCGGATCCCAGGTTTTGATCGCCTCATTGAAGGCTGGAATGAAGTCGTAGTACCCGGCGCTGCGGTAATTGGCACGGTGATGCACGCCGGTCAGACTACCTGCGATTTTGAGCGAATTGGCATACCACTCGGCGTATGCGGTGTCCCGAAACCACGCCCGCCAGCCCAGCTTCTCCGGCATTTCGTCGAGCGTGCCGCTAGCCACCGCCCACCCGGGTACCGAATACAGCCCCCAGTGAACGAAGATCCCGAGCTTCGCATCGTCATACCAGGTCGGTGTCGCCCGCCGCTCCATTCGCTTTCCTCTCTGGACGCTGCTACGACGGATTGTGGAGAGTATGATGTAATCGTCCAATAGCGCTGATCTGGCAAATCCAATAGCCGTTCACACGATCCACAACCGCTCGGAGTTTCGGCAGATGTGGCTCAAGTCATATGACCATCTGGGCCGCCAGTTCAGACAACAACCAATCAGCAACCTGGAAATCGCTCCAACTCGCTCATTGTCGATGATTTGTGAGTAGGACCGATTACTTCACCGCGGCAATGCGTCGTCGCGGACCCTAGCTTTTGATCCGATCTGCAGTCCAAGGCCTAATTATCGTACACCCAGCTGGATTGCAGCCTCTGCGAAGCTCCACATCGCTTCACAATCAAGATTCTTCAACTCGTTGACAATCCCTGGATCACTAAAGTCTTTTCGATTCCGATTTGCAAATAAGTGATGCTCCCTGGCGGGCCGCGATTTGAGGTCTGCAATGACGAGGGAGAAAATGATCGCATCTTCGATTTCAAGAGCATAACGAGTGGTGTAATTCGTTGCGTCCCTGAAAGTTGGTAAGTCAAGCTCGATCAATCTCGCGGACGCCAAAAGTCGCTCCACAGTTCCAGTCAGGCGGTCCATTTCCCGTTTTTCAATGTTCGCGAACAGATCGGGAATAACTCGGAGTGCACTGACCTCAGCCTGGTGGGGAGACGATCGCGCAAGCTGACCGACCTGACTGTTGAGTTGCTCCATCAGCCTATTTCTATCCCTGACGCCTCTCCTCAACCTGACAAGCGGCTCACTCAGCGAGAACGATGGCAGCGCGAGATCAATCGCGCCCGTTTCCGCCGCCGCTAACAATCGCTCGGCAGGCGCCGATTCCTCCTGCCCCATGACGATTTCGAGCAGGAAGTTTGATTCGACATAAAGGGTCAACGCTCGACTTCCGTGCCCACGCGACCACCTTTAATCAAGCGCAGGAAGTCGGTTTTCGCAAGTGCGATGTCCGGCTCTCGTGGGCGATCCTCGGCTTCATGCGCCAGATCCCAGAGCCATTGAGCCACCGCTAACTCCAACTGAGAGCTGCTTAGCCGTGTGCCGCCTACAAACGACGGCAAATAGTGCTCCACAACGGAATTCATCGGAAAGCCGACAGCCGGCAAGGGTTCTTCGGTCAATGACGGGGAATCTTGGTCCCACAGGTAGCCAAAGTCCTGTGACACGATCAGAAAAAACCTTGATCTCAAGTTCACACCGCTATGAATGATCAAATTACGTCGAAGTGACGCTGCGATATCCGGAGCAAGGCCTTGCCGGTTCTTTACCTCCACCAGGGCGAGCACGTTTCCATCAGCGCCCTGGACAACAATATCCGCATCAGTGTGAATTGTCTGCACAATTAGTTATCTCCTTTCAGGCGCACAAGCGACGTCACAACCAGCCCAGAACTGAACCATACCACCCAGCTTGCGGGTCGGGCAGATTGTGTTGGTGCGATCGCGGACGAGTTGAACCCTTACGCAAGCTCGCCGCCGAGATCGCGGCCGGCGGCACGGTGATGCGCGCCGGTCAGACTACCCGCGATTTTGAGCGAATTGGCATACCACTCGGCGTAGGCGGTATCCCGGAACCACGCCCGCCAGCCCAGCTTCTCCGGCATTTCGTCGAGCGTGCCGCTGGCGACGGCCCAACCCGGTACCGAATAAAGCCCCCAATGAACGAAGATCCCGAGTTTCGCATCGTCATACCAGGTCGGGGTCGGCCGCCGGTCCATTCGCTATCCTCTCTCGCCGTTACCACGACAGGTTGCGCAAAGTCTGGCGCTTTCGGTTCCGAGCGTCGAGCCGGTCGTTCGAATGCCCATTCCCACGATTCACAGCCAGTCCGGTTTCGAGGTTGACGGCCTCCCGATACGACCTGGACCGATAGTCCTGCCCCTCGCGTAGCCAGATATCCCGTCCGCCGTGTGGCCATCGGTTGATAGACCTCGAACACATCTGAATAGATACTATGTCTGGGCCAATTGTGCGCAATGCTCATACTAGGTATTCCGCACACCTACCGGCTTCGTCCGAAATAGGGGGATTTTCACCATGCGTTTGAAGTCATCAATTGTGAGCTTATTGGTCGCGCTCGGCCTTCTTGGTGCCACGTTTGCGCCTGTCTTGGCCGCGCCTTCAGGCGGCGCAGACTCGCTCGATGCATCGTTCACATCAGCGTCGACCTGGAGGCCAGAGTCAGTCGAGTGCGAATTCCTCGGCCTAATCAACAACTACCGGAAGTCCAATGGACTCGGATCGTTGACGTTGTCGCTCACGCTGGGCGCCGCGGCCGAGCACCACTCGATCGACATGGCGAAGAACAACATTTTCAGCCACACACTCTCCGACGGAACCTCCTGGGCGAAGAATATGGCCGATCACGGGTATCCATCCAATACGTCTCGCGCCGAGAACATCGCGGCCGGCCGGTCCACCGCATCGCAAGTCTTCACGCGGTGGAAGAGCTCCTCCGGTCACAATGCGAACATGCTGAGCTCGAAGTACAACGCGATCGGCATCGGCCGTTATTACCTCAGCGGGTCCCGGTACTCCTACTATTGGACAAACACCTTCGGTAGCCGGGTCGACACATCGTACATCTGCTCAGGGCAGTCTACCGGCGGCGGTGAGCCACGGGGCACAGAGCTGCGAATCACCGGAGGAGGTCGCACCTCGTCATCGACGCCATCGACCCGGATATACGATGGCAGTACCAGTACCTCGTGGTATACGACCGCGACCTCCCCGCCGCGGGCCGCGTATGTCTACGTCGACCTGGGCGCCGTCAAGTCAATCCATGAGATCAAGTGGTTCTTTGCCAAGAGCGGTTCCGCGGATTCATACATGATCCAGATCTCGACGGACAAACAGACATGGACCACGATCGCGAATCGCACCAATGGCAGGGCGGGAAGCTGGTCCAACCTCAAGCTCGCCAAGTCAACCCGCTACGTCCGCTTCTACTTCAACAATCCGAATCGAGACAAGGTGCTCGGTTACCTCGGTGAAATCAAAGTCTTCGCGTAGTATCTGTTCAGACTTGAGGGTGCCATGTTGTCACAGCGTGCGGTAGTGGCTACGATAGCGCCATGCTTGACCTGTATCATGCCAGCCGGTTTCGGCGCCGGAGGTGGCCACGGATGCGGTGGTCGTGGTTCCGCCGCAACGGACCCTCTGCCAGCGGATCGACAAGCACCTGGCCGACTTGTTCGTCTTTGTCGAGGACCCGGCAGTGCCGCCCACGAACAACGCCGCCGAGCGCAGCCTGCGCCACCTCGTGGTCGGCCGCAAAATCAGCGGCGGCACCCGCTCAGCAGCCGGCAGCACCGCCAAAATGCGGCTGGGCTCGCTCTTCGGAACCTGGCGGGCGCAGGGCCTCAACCCCTTCGACGAATGCCGTCTCCTACTCGCCACCCCACAAGCCTGAACAGTTACACTCCGCGGCGTCCGAACGAGGGATCCTTCGGTGTCGCCTCAGGACGACGGCGGAGCAGGGTTCGCTCACGGCCCGACAATTGCGTTTGGACAGACCGCTGAGCGAGTCGCAGGATCACCACGCCCAGCCGTCATCCTGAGCTTGTCGAAGGATCTCCCCAAGAGGGCAGACCGCGATTCCAAGGCAACAAATGGCAACAATTGGCAACAGATTTGGGTGGTGAGCAGGCTATTGGGCTGGGATTGTTACCGGTCGATTTTTGGTTGGTGGTGGGCGTGGTAGCGCACGGTAATGAAAGGCGCGTTGAGATCACGGCAATGAATTGTGGAAAGAGATCACGGCACTGAAGTGACCGTGCTAATTCCCTGAAGTCCCTCCGGGACTGAGAACGACGAGCGGATCAATGTCACAGAATGTCACAGGTTGCGATTGTTGTAAGGCTGCAGCGCACGGCAATAAATTGACCGCGCTACGCCAACGAAGTGCTTCCAGCACTAAGAGCGTTCAACGGGCAAGTGCGCTCAGTGGTATAAAAAATATGCTCAAGTAAATCATCATACGCCTACGTGTTCTGATGGTCCAGGCGACAGAATTTGTATGTGTTCGAGCGATGTTCTGACGGAAACACGTTCTCATGCGATCAATCCAGGTTATGATTACCGTGGCAAAGCCTGGAAAGCGAGCGAGCGTTGGCGGATTATTTTACGGATTATCAGGCAAAATACTTCGCCTATGAGCTCACCCGGCGCGCGCCGTCCGACAGTATCGACAAACTCGCGTCCGCTGTTGCGGGGGCTCAAGTCGACCTCAATCCGCATCAGGTGGACGCCGCCCTCTTTGCCTTTGGCTCGCCGCTGTCGAAGGGCGCCTTGCTGGCGGATGAAGTCGGCCTGGGAAAGACGATCGAGGCCGGCCTCGTGCTGGCGCAGCATTGGGCCGAGCGGAAACGCAGGCTGCTTGTCATCACACCGGCGAATCTGCGCAAACAGTGGCTACTAGAGCTCACTGAAAAGTTCTTCCTGCCCTGCACAATTCTCGAATACAGGTCCTATAACCAGTTGAAGAAGGAAGGACAGGCTCATCCGTTTCAGATGACGGACTCGGTCGTGATCTGTTCCTATCAATTTGCCAAAAGCAAAGAACTTGATGTCAGGTCCACGCAGTGGGATCTCGTTGTGATCGACGAGGCTCATCGACTGCGGAACGCGTACCTTCCGAACAAGGTTGTCGCCAATTCGATCAAGGATTCCTTGCGAGACCGGCGCAAGATCCTGCTCACCGCGACACCGCTTCAGAACTCGTTGCTCGAGCTTTATGGGCTGATCAGCATCATCGACGACCACGCGTTCGGCGATGTCGAGAGTTTCCGTGAACAGTTTATGAGCGCCGCACGCGGCAACTCGTTCGACATGTTGAAAACCAGGCTCGAGCCGATGTGCAAGCGAACGTTACGCCGGCAAGTGAAGGGGTACGTGTCGTTTACGAATCGCATGGCGATGGTCGAAGAGTTCACGCCGGGCGAGGCGGAGCAGGCCCTGTACGATCTCGTGACGGAGTATCTGCAACGGCCCAACCTCCAGGCGCTGCCGAGCGGTCAGCGCTCGCTGATGACGCTCGTGCTCCGCAAATTGCTGGCGTCATCCACCTTTGCAATCGCCGGCGCGCTGACGACGATGTCAAATCGCCTGAAAAAGACGCTCAAGGAAGCCGGTTCCGCGCGGCCGATCGAAGAGGAGTTAGCCGAGGACTATGAGTCGCTCGAGGAGACGAGCGATGAGTGGCCAGACGAGCCAGCCCTGGGAGCTTTGACCAAGGGTGAGCGAGCCGCGCTTGAGGCGGAGATTCAAGAGCTCGACTCGTTCGCCGAGCTGGCCGCCTCGATCGAGCAAAACGCGAAGGGGGCAGCGCTCCTTAAAGCGCTTGGGATCGCAATGCAAAAGACGGTTGCGCTGGGAGCACAGCGGAAGGCGATCGTCTTTACGGAGTCGCGGCGAACACAGGATTATCTCCTCAGGTTGCTTGCGGAAACGGAATGGCGCGCCGGCATCGTCCTGTTCAATGGTTCGAACACCGATCCATCTTCCCGCGCGATCTATGCCGAATGGATCGAGCGGCACAAGGGCTCGGACCGGATAACCGGCTCACGGACGGCGGACATGCGGTCGGCGCTGGTCGACTATTTCCGTGAGCAGGGCCAGATCATGATCGCGACCGAAGCGGCGGCGGAGGGGATCAACCTCCAGTTCTGCTCGCTCGTGGTCAATTACGACCTGCCGTGGAATCCGCAACGAATCGAGCAACGGATTGGGCGCTGCCACAGATATGGGCAGCGGCACGATGTGGTTGTGGTCAATTTCCTGAACCAGGCGAACGCGGCCGATCAGCGGGTCTATCAACTTCTGTCCGAGAAATTCAAGCTCTTCGACGGTGTGTTCGGCGCGAGCGATGAGGTGTTGGGCGCGATCGAGTCCGGCGTGGATTTTGAAAAACGGATCAACGAAATCTACCAGAGCTGCCGGAGCACCGCGGACATCGAAGCGGCATTTCAGCAGCTGCAGATGGAGCTCGCGCCCGAAATCAACGCGCAGTTGGAAAAGACTCGCCAAAAGCTGCTCGAGAATTTCGACGACGACGTGCGCGACCGTCTGAAAGTCCGGAAGATGGACTCCGAGACCGCGCTCAATCGCTTCGAGCAACGGTTGATGCAGTTGACACGGCATGAGCTCGACGGCGACGCCGAGTTTCACGATGGCTCGTCGTTCACGCTGAGGCGAGCGCCGGAACGCGCGGACGTCCCGCTTGGGCTATATGAGCTGCCGCGCCGGAGCGACAACGCGCACATCTACCGGCTCGGCCATCCGCTGGCCGAGGCAGTGATCGAACGAGCGAAGAAAAGGGTGCTCCCTACGGCGGAAGTCCGATTCAGCCTGACCGGCTACAAAGGCAAGATCGGGGCGCTCGAACCGGACCTCGGCAAGAGCGGTTGGCTCTCGGTGGCGCTGCTTTCGGTCGAATCGCTCGATCAGGTGGAAGAGCACTTCGTGTTTGCCGCCGAGAGCGACAGCGGCCGGCGATATGACGATGGCATGGTGGGCGATCTGCTGCGGTTGCCGGCCCGCTCGGATCGACTGGTGCTGGACGATGTGCCGGGATCACTTGCGGCGATCTCCGCGCAAAACCAGGCCGAGATCGTCGAACGCGTCGGCCAGCGGAACCTCGCGTTCTTTCAATTGGAGACAGACAAGCTCGATTCATGGGCGGACGATCTCAAGGCAGGGTTGGAGCGGGAGATCAAGGAGCTCGATCGTCAAATCCGTGAGGCCCGAAAACATTCCAAAGGTGTCATTACACTAGAGGACAAGCGTTCGGCCCAAAAGGTGGTCAAATCACTGGAGACAGAGCGCAACCATAGGCGTCGATCATTGTTCGACGCGCAGGATCAGGTTGATGAGCAGCGCGAAGCGCTCATTTCGGCAATCGAAGGGAAATTGTCGCAGAATATACGCTTGATGCCGCTATTCACTGTTCGCTGGCTACTGGAGTGACGGTTCATGCTGAGCCTGGATTGTTCAAGCATCATCCGAAGTGCTCTGTCAGGGGACGATCGCTCAACCAGTGCGCCGGGTCAATTTGTGCAGTAGCAGCGGACCGAAGCGGCTGACCAAATTGAATCGGGTGCAACGGGATCGCGGGCGCATGCCATACGCCCCTCCGACGAACGGGCGTCGCGCAAGACGTGCATTCGTGAGTAAACCGGATTAGGCTGAAACGGCGATCAAGGACAATCAATTTGGCAACCACAACCACATTCGACACACGCAATGAAACGTTTCGAAGGCTCATGGGAAATGGGTTGAGCTATCGAGTGCCGCCGTTTCAGCGCGATTACAGCTGGACCGTCAACGAATGGGAGGATCTCTGGCTCGACATCATTGAAACCATTGGCGGGTCCGGCGAGCCGGCCCACTATATGGGCTATATCGTCCTGCAGGCCGGTGACGACAGGTCATACGTGGTCATCGATGGGCAGCAACGCCTGACGACGATGAGTTTGATCGTGCTGGCTGTGCTCAAGAATTTGCAGCGGCTCGTCGAGAGCGGTATGGACCCGGAAAAGAACCAGAGTCGACTCGACCAGATCATGCAAAGTTATATAGCGTCCATCGAATTGGTGACATTGGAGCCTCGCCCGAAGCTGACGCTCAATCGAAACAACGATCTCTATTACCGAAGCTACATTGTTCCACTGGTCGCACTACCGCGGTTTGGCTTCCGGGCATCTGAGCAGGCACTCCGCGAGGCGTTCGAGTGGTTCGATCGCCAGGTGGAGGAGCACATCAGGCAACGCGGCGGAGATGCCGGTGTTCATCTGATCTCATTCGTCGAGGAGATGAGCGACCGGCTTTTTTTCACCGTGATTACGGTCACCGATGAGCTCAATGCCTACAAGGTGTTCGAAACGCTCAATGCCCGCGGTGTCCGCCTTTCATCGACCGATCTCCTGAAGAACTACCTGTTCTCCGTGATGAACCGGGTGAATCCACACCCGCGTGAGCTCGAGCTTTTGGAAGAGCGATGGGAGGCTCTTGCCGGGCGGCTCGGCGAGGAGCGCTTTCCGGAATACCTGCGCGTACAGTGGAATAGTCTCCTGCCGTCCGTGCGCCAGGCCGATCTCTTTAAAACCATCCGCCGGCGGATCACGACCGGCGCGGGCGTGATCGAGCTGATGCGCGATCTCGAGACCGATCTGGATACGTATTTGGCGCTCACGTCGCCAGAACGCTCCGATTGGCCGCGAGAATCGAAGGCGCATGCCCGGTTGCTCCTTGTGCTTGGCGCACGCCAGTCATTCTCGCTGCTGCTCGCCGTGCGCCGTCACGCGGATCAAGCAACGTTCGATCGCGTGCTTCGCGCGTGCGTCGTGATCGCGGTTCGATACAACGTGATCGGCGGTCAACCGCCGGGAGAACAGGAAGCCGTGTATCACTCGGTCGTACGCGATGTCGTCGCTGGTGAGCTCACGGAGGCGGCAGGAATCATTGGACGCCTCAACCGCATCTATCCCGGGGATCCGCTCTTTCGGACGGCGTTCGCCAGCAAGCTCATGCGGACGACGCATGCCCCGGAAAGGCGAATCGTGCGTTATCTGCTGTGCCAGATTGAGCGACATCTCGGGGGGGCCGACCTCGACTTTGAAAGCGATGCGTTCACGATCGAGCACATCTTTCCACTCAACCCCGATCAGAACTGGGGAGCGTTCTCCGATCTGAGGGGTGACTCGATTGCGTTCCGGCTTGGCAATATGACGCTCCTGGAAACCGGGCGAAACCGTGAGCTCGGCAATGTGGATTACCCGGCAAAGCGAGCGGTCTACGAGCAGAGCGCCTTCGCAATGACGCGCCTCCTGGCAACGGAGTACGCCGAATGGAACGCCGAGCGCCTCGAAGCCCGTCAGCAGTGGATGGCTCGCCAGGCGACCGCGATTTGGCGGATCGATCAGCTTTCGGAATTAGGCGGATGACCAACAAACAGCGACTTGAACTAACGTGGATTGGGAAGGAGAAGCGGCCGCGGTTGGAGCCGCGGATTCTGCTTGAAGACCCAGAGCTTTCCCACCATGCCGCTCACCGGGTGACGGATCACGATATCTTCGACAACCGCCTTATCTTTGGCGACAACCTGCTCGCGCTGAAGGCGCTGGAGCAGGAGTTTGCCGGCAAGGTCAAATGCGTCTTCATCGACCCGCCCTACAACACCGGATCAGCGTTTGAGCACTACGATGACGGACTCGAACACTCAATCTGGCTATCGATGATGCGCGACCGTCTGGAGATTATCCGGCGATTACTCTCAGCAGACGGATCTGTTTGGATCACTATCGACGATAACGAAGCGCACTACTTGAAAGTGCTTTGTGATGAGATATTCGGGCGAACAGGCTTTGTTGCAAACGTGGTTTGGGAAAAAGCTGACTCTCCGAGAAACTCAGCACGTCAATTCTCGACAGACCATGATCACATACTTGTGTATTCGAGAAACGCCGATTGGGTGCCTCTCCGGCTAGAACGAACGGAAAAGGCAAACTCAATTTACTCAAATCCCGATGATGATCCCAGGGGACCATGGCTGCCAGGAGACCCATACGCGAACAAGCCCTATTCCAAAGGAAGATACACAGTAAAGGGTCCGTCCGGGCGTGAATTCTCACCACCACCAGGCCGCTTCTGGCGGATTTCAGAGGAACGCTTGTGGGAACTAGACGAGGATGGACGAGTATGGTGGGGTCCCAAAGGCGAAGCCCGGCCTAGCATCAAGCGGTACTTGACAGAAGTGGGAGATCTTGTCCCTCGTACACTTTGGTCAAAGGACGATGTGGGAAGCAATCGCACGTCGAAAAACGAAATGCGAGCGTTGTTTCCGGACGATTCCTCTTTCGAGACGCCGAAGCCAGAACGGATGCTTCAGCGAGTAATTCTTTTGGCGACTAATGCGGGCGATCTCGTGCTTGACTCGTTCGCCGGATCAGGCACGACAGGTGCGGTTGCTCACAAAATGGGTCGCCGTTGGATCATGGTCGAGCTCGGGGAGCATTGCCATACGCACATTATTCCGAGGCTGAAAAAGGTGATCGATGGGCAGGACCCCGGCGGGATCACCGAAGCAGTTGGCTGGAAGGGCGGCGGTGGATATCGCTATTTCCGGCTGGCGCCGTCGTTGCTCGAAAAGGATCGCTGGGATCGACTCGTCATTAATCCCGAGTTCAATGCCACCATGCTGGCCGAGGCGGTCTGCAAGCTCGAAGGGTTCACCTACGCGCCGGGCGAAACGCTCTACTGGCAGCACGGTCACTCCACCGAGCGCGATTTCATTTATGTGACCACGGCATCGCTCAATCACGCGCAACTCCAGCAACTGAGCGACGATGTCGGACCCGAGCGCTCGCTGCTCGTCGCTTGCGGATCGTTTCGCGGAAGCAAGCAGGGCTATCTCAATTTGACGATCAAGAAGATTCCGTCGACGGTGCTCAGTCGATGCGAGTGGGGCAAAGACGACTACAGCCTGAAGGTCGCGGAATTGCCGGACGCGCCGCCGCGCGAGGGCCAGCAGTCGCTCTTCCCGGAGGATGCGTGATGCACCGGGAAGTGAACGCCATCTCCGGCCGGCTCAGTCTGCGCGCACCACAGCGCGAGAGTCTGGAAATCCTCGATCGCTTGACGGAGATCGTGCCGTTCAAAGAGAAACCCGACGTCGAGACGGCGCTGTCGATCATCCAGCAGGAATACCCGAGCGTCACGAACTTCGAACGCGACTTCCCGTCGCTCTGTTTTGCGCTCGCGACCGGCGTTGGCAAAACACGGCTGATGGGCGCATTCATCGCCTATCTCCATCGCGTGCACGGCATCGACGATTTTTTCGTGCTGGCACCGAATCTCACGATCTACAACAAGTTGATCGCGGATTTCACGCCGGGAACGCCCAAGTACGTTTTCCCCGGGATCGCGGAGTTCGCGACGAATCCGCCAGCGATCATTACAGGCGACAACTACCAGTCGAGCGCGGGCACTCTGTTCGATATCCTCGTTCGTTGCAAAATCAATATCTTCAACATTTCGAAGATTAATACAGAATTTCGAAAAGGAGCGTCTCCACGTATCAAGCGACTCTCGGAGTACCTTGGAGAAAGCTATTTCGACTACCTGGCGAACCGGCCCAATCTTGTTTTGCTCATGGACGAGTCACATCGCTACCGGGCTGACGCTGGCGTGCGTGCGATCAGTGAGCTCAAGCCGATCCTGGGTCTCGAGCTCACCGCGACTCCATATGTCCAAACCACGACGAGGCCGATCCCGCTCAAAAACGTCATTTTCGATTACTCCCTACGTCGAGCGATGGACGACGGCTTTGTCAAGGAGCCGGCAGTCGCGACTCGAAAGGACTTCGATCCAGCCTCAATGTCACCCGGAGAGCTCGAGCGGCTCAAGCTCGAGGACGGCATCCGGCTGCACGAGCAGACCAAAGTTCAGCTTGAAACTTATGCTCGCGAGAACGAGTGCGAGATCTATAAGCCCTTTGTGCTCGTGATCGCCCGCGACACTACTCACGCGGCCGAACTGGTCGACCTTATCAAGAGCGACGAGTTCTTCGGCGGCGCGTACAAAGAGAAGGTGATCCAGGTCGATTCGAGCACCGGTGGAACGGAGAAAGATGAAATCGTCGAGCGGTTGCTGAAGGTCGAGCAACGCGACGAGCCGACCGAGATCGTGGTTCACGTCAACATGCTCAAAGAAGGCTGGGACGTTAAGAACCTGTACACGATCGTACCGCTCCGTGCGGCGAAGGCGCGGGTGCTCATTGAGCAAACGATCGGCCGAGGTTTGCGGCTGCCGTATGGAAAGCGCACCGGAGTAGAGGCGATCGATACGTTGAGCATTGTCGCGCACGATCGGTTTCAAGAGATCGTCGAGGAGGCGCGCCGGCCGGACTCCTCGATTCAGATGCGAACGATCATCCTCGATCCCGAAACGCTCGCGACGAAGACGCGAACGGTGGTTGTGCGGCCGTTGATCGAATCGATTCTGGGCATCGGCGTTGAGGGCGGCGGTGGCGGCGAAACCGCTTGCTCAATCCTCGAGTTCACCCGGCCCCAAGATGTGGAGGCAGCGCGATTCACGTACGACGCCATCAAGAAACTGCAGCGCCAGCCGGATCTGGTTCAGGATATCTCCGATCTGCAGCGGCCCGATGTTCAGGAGCGGCTTGTCGCGGAAGTCCGGGCTCAATACAATGCCGGGCAACTCGGGATCGCCGCGATCACAGAGGCCGTCGATTTTGCCGATGTGGTTGCGCGCACGACATCCCGCGTGGTCGGTCAAAACATCTCGATGCCGAAGATCACGGTCCTGCCGGTCGGAGAGGTCAGATCCGGCTTTCACTCCTTCACGCTCGATCTGACTTCATTGACCCAACAACCGGGCACAACCGATCTCTGGACGCAGAGCCTGCGGACGGGAGACGGTCATCTCGTCGGACTCACCCGCGTTGGGGCACGAGAAGTCCGACTCGAGGATTACGTCGTCACGCCGTTGATTGATTTCGACGACATCTCGTACGACAACAGCGCGGGTCAGCTTTACGACCTGGCGGGGCAGGTCGTCGACCATTACCGGACATACCTCGCGGAAGAGGACGTTGCGCGGGTGCTGCAGGAGAACCAGCGGTCGATCGCGGTGCTCGTCCACAGTCAAATGCAAGCGCACCTCTGGGAAGACGACGTTCCTTACGAAACCAAGGTCAATGCCGGATTTTCCGAGCTCCGGCCAAGTGCATACACACAGGCGTCGGCTGACCTCGACTTCCGATCGCCGCCCGTGGACAGGCGCAACATCGACCAATTGATGTTCGGCGGCTTCCAGCGTTGTCTCTACCGGCTGGCGAAATTTCAGTCCGACAAGGAGCGGCTGCTGGCCGTGATTCTCGATCGCGACTCTGAAAAGTGGTTCCGGCCAGCCAAAGGACAGTTCAACATCACCTACAAACTGGGCCACGAGCGGCCGCTCTATCAACCGGACTTTGTGGCTGAGCTCGCCGACTACATCGCGATGATCGAAGTGAAGGCCGCGAATCAGATGAACGACCCCGAGGTGCTGGCGAAACAAGATGCGGGGGTTGTCTATTGCCGGTTAGCCACCGAATACAACGCAGGTCACGGGAAGAAGCCATGGCGGTACGTGCTCGTTCCACATGACGCGATCGCAGAAAACTGGGGACTCCAAGATCTTCTCAGTAAGTGGGAAGTCAAGCCCTGATATCGGGGGCGTCCGCCGGAGCTCCGCCTACCGCCATCGCATGGTTTCCGCGAACCACGCTCGTTGCGATCCGATCACGGCTACGAGGTCGCGGTGCACATCACCATCCACTGCGTGCCGAACTTGTCGACCAGCGTGCCGAAATAGGGGTCCGGGGGCATCCCCTGGAGCGGAAACTCGACGTTCGCGCCCTCAGACAGCGCCGCGAAGATGCGGTCGGCCTCGGCGCGAGTGTCCGGGTCGATGCAGATGTCGACCGAATTGCCATGGACGACCGTGCCCATAAATGACGGCGCGTCGTTGCCCATCAACAGGTGCCCGCCGGTGATCGGGAGCTGCACGTTCATGATCAGGTTCTTCTCTTCCGGGCTCATCTCGGGCATTCCGGGCTGGGCCGGCAGGTCGCGCATCCGCACGATCGGGCCGGCGAACTCGGTACCGAACGCCGCCTTATAGAAATTGAACGCCTCCTCGGCCGTGCCGCTGAAGTGGAGATAGGTGCTGGTGCGCGCCACGTCTGCCTCCTGGAATGCAATCCGGCTTCATTCACGGGTTGACGCCGACCAGTTCGACGCCTCCCGGGACGCGGCTCAACCGGCCGGTTGCCACCGCTTCCATACGTTAATCGATTGGGACCACCAGAATTCGACAATCACATCGCGAGCGACTCCGCTCTCCCCATCCCCGGAGTTGAGATTGAGCGCCACCGTACGAGCTCGGTGGGAACCGTGGGCGGTGAACACTCACGACTGTCG